>CAYTKN010000017.1:0-64475 GCA_964438505.1 uncultured Burkholderiales bacterium | reverse complement strand
CGTGAGGGCGGCCGCACCGTGGGTGCGGGCCGCGTCACCAAGATCCTCAAGTAGCAGGCAGGACGAGGGGCATGGTCGAGACGGCGACGAACCAGAAGATCCGGATCAGGCTCAAGGCCTACGACCACGAGATCATCGACCAGTCGACGAAGAAGATCGTCGAGACGGTGGTGCGGACGCAGGCGAAGGTCCGCGGCCCGGTACCGTTGCCCACCGAGACCCACCGGTTCTGCGTGATCCGGTCGCCCCACAAGGACAAGGACTCGCGCGAGCACTTCGAGATGCGGATCCACAAGCGGCTGCTCGACATCGTCGAGCCGACCCCGAAGACCGTGGACTCGCTCCAGCGTCTCGACCTGCCCGCCGGAATCGACATCGAGATCAAGATCCAGCACGCTTGAGGACCGACCTGCGGTCGGTCCTCCCGACCTGAGAAGACCGAAGACCGACAACCGAATCCTCCGCCGGGATGCCGGTACGGAAGTACCGGGCGCACATCCGGAACGGGGACGGTCCGCCGGGTCGTGCCGGCGGAGACCACCTGAGAGCGGCGAGATGGCACGAGGAATCCTCGGACAGAAGCTGGGCATGACCCAGGTGTGGGACGACGACCACAACGTCGTCCCCGTGACGGTGCTCCACGCGGGGCCCTGTCAGGTCGTGGCGGTCAAGACCCCCGAGCGCGACGGCTACTCCGCGGTGCAGCTCAGCTTCGGCGAGGTGCCGGAGAAGAAGCTCAACCGCCCCGAGCTCGGGCACCTCAAGGCGCACGGCTCGAAGGCGGCGCGCCACCTCGCCGAGCTGAAGGTCCTCGATCCTTCGCTCTTCGAGGTCGGGCAGGTGATCAAGGCGGACGTGTTCGAGGCCGGTGACGTCGTCGATGTCACCGGGATCTCGAAGGGCAAGGGCTTCGCCGGGACGATCAAGCGCCACAACTTCAAGGGCCAGGGCTCGAGCCACGGCGTGCACAAGGTGCACCGCAAGCCCGGAGCCGTCGGGGCCTGTGCCACACCGGCGCGGGTGTTCAGGGGCCAGCGGCTCCCCGGCCGCATGGGGCGCGAGAAGGTGACGACGCTGAACCTCGAGGTGGTGCAGGGCGACGCGGAGCGCGACCTGCTCCTCGTGCGGGGGTCCGTGCCCGGCCCCAACGGCGGGATCGTCCTCGTCCGGGAAGCCGTGAAGAAGCCGTCGACGGCGGCTGCGAGCAGCGGAGGTGAAGGCTGATGCCGGCACCCTCGAAGAGCCGGTCCTCGAAGAGCCGGTCCTCGAAGAGCGCCGCGGCACCCGCCGACGTGACGGTGGAGCTGCGGACGCTCGACGGCTCGTCCGCCGGCGAGACCACGCTCCCGGGTCCCGTGTTCGGGATCGAACCGAACACCGCGGTGATGCACCAGGTCGTCACGGCCCAGCTCGCCGCGGCACGGGCCGGCACCCACAGCACCCGGACCCGCGCCCAGGTGCGCGGCGGCGGCTCGAAGCCGTGGCAGCAGAAGGGCACCGGTCGTGCCCGGCAGGGCTCGATCCGCTCCCCGCACTGGACGGGTGGTGGCATCGCCCACGGGCCCAAGCCCCGCGACTACTCGCAGCGCACCCCGAAGAAGATGATCGGCCTCGCGCTCCGCTCGGCGCTCTCGGACCGCGCTGGCCAGGGCAGGGTCGTCGTGGTGGACCGCTGGTCGTTCGACGAGCCCAGGACCAGGGTCGCCAAGGAGGCGCTCGCGGCGTTCGGCGTCGCCCCTCGCGATCGCGTCCTGGTGGTGCTCGACCGCGACGACGCGGTGACCCGGAAGTCGTTCCGCAACCTCGAGGGCGAGCAGCGGGTCCGCTCCGTCGAGGTGTCGCAGCTCAACGCCTACGAGGTGCTGGTGGCCGACTGGGTCGTGTTGGCCGCCGGGACGCTGGAGGCGCTCACCGAGCGTCTCGTGGGCGAAGCCGGCGCGACCCGCGGGAAGGAGGAGGCCGGATGAGCGGCCGCGACCCCCGTGACGTGATCGTGGCGCCGGTGATCTCCGAGAAGTCCTACGCGCTCATGGACGAGAACGTCTACACGTTCCTCGTCCACGCCGGTGCCAACAAGGTGGAGATCCGCAGCGCCGTCGAGACCCTCTTCGGCGTCCACGTTCTCAACGTCAACACCTTGCAGCGCAAGGGGAAGCGCCGGCGCAACCGTCGCACCGGGGACTGGAACAAGCGACCCGACCAGAAGCGCGCGGTGGTCACCCTCGCCGAGGGCGACCGCATCGACCTGTTCGAGCTCTGAGGACGCAGCCATGCCGATCCGAGACCGAAAGCCCACGAGCCCGGGACGGCGGTTCCAGACCGTCGCCGACTTCTCCGCCGTCACCAAGACGCGTCCCGAGAAGCGGCTGACCAAGCCGAAGCCCAGCACCGGTGGCCGCAACAACCAGGGACGGATCACCTCGCGCCATCGCGGCAGCGGTCACAAGCGCAACTACCGGGTGGTCGACTTCAAGCGGGACAAGGACGGCGTGCCGGCGAAGGTGGCGTCGATCGAGTACGACCCCAACCGCAACTGCCGGATCGCGCTCCTCCACTACGCGGACGGCGACAAGCGCTACATCCTGGCGCCGGTCAACGTGAAGGTCGACGACGTGCTCGGCAGCGGTCAGGGCGCGGAGATCCGCGCCGGCAACGCGCTCCCTCTCCGCTACATCCCCGTGGGCACCCAGATCCACAACGTGGAGCTCAAGCCCGGTGCGGGGGGCAAGCTGGCCCGCAGCGCCGGGGCCTCGATCCAACTGGTCGCCAAGGAGGGGCGGGTCGCGACGCTGCGGATGCCCTCCAGCGAGCGACGGCGGGTCTCCATCGACTGCCGGGCGACCATCGGGCAGGTCGGCAACGTCGACGCGGAGCTGGTGTCGTCCGGCAAGGCGGGGCGGGAGCGCTGGAAGGGTCGCAGGCCCCAGACCCGAGGGGTCGCCATGAACCCGGCCGACCACCCCCTCGGCGGGGGCGAGGGCAAGAGCTCGGGCGGCCGTCCCCCCGTGTCGCCCTGGGGTCAGCCCGAGGGCCGCACCCGGAACCGCAAGAAGGCCAGCCAGAAGGACATCGTGCGCCGCCGCCGCTCACGCCGCGGCAAGCGCCGATAGGACGGGAGAGCGTCGACCATGCCGCGTTCACTGAAGAAGGGCCCCTTCATCGACGACCACCTCCGCAAGAAGGTGGAGGCGATGAACGACTCGGGAGACCGCCGCGTCATCAAGACGTGGTCGCGTCGCTCGACGGTCGTTCCCGAGATGGTCGGTCACACGATCGCCGTCCACGACGGCCGCAAGCACGTGCCCGTGTACATCAGCGAGACGATGGTCGGGCACAAGCTCGGCGAGTTCGCTCCGACCCGCACGTTCCGGGTGCACTCGGGCTCCGAGCGCTCGAGCGCGAGGTAGCGACATGCCGGAGGTCAAGGCCACACACCGCTACCTGCGCACCTCGCCGTTCAAGGTCCGGGAGGTCCTCGACCTGGTGCGGGGTCTCCACGTCGACGAGGCCCGGGAGCTCCTCCGCTTCCACGAGCGGGCCTCGGCGCGCGACATCCTCAAGGTGCTGGAGTCGGCGATCGCCAACGCGGAGCACAACGTCTCGCTCCCGGGCGACGAGCTCTACATCTCCCGCTGCTGGGCCGACGAGGGCATGACGCTCCGGCGGTTCCGTCCCCGGGCGCGGGGGCGGGCCACCCGCATCAACAAGCGGACCACGCACCTGACGGTCGTCGTCGACCGGATGAGCGACCAGGCCCTGGCCGCCCGGCAGGCTCGAGAGGAGCGCCGGAGCACGTCGCGGGCCGCCCGCGTCGCGGCGTCGCGGCGAGCCCAGGAGGAGCAGGAGGCCGAGCGCGCCGCCGAGGACCTCGACGAGGACGTGGCCGCGGTGGAAGCCCGCGAAGCCGCAGAGGCAGCCGAGGCAGCCGAAGCCGAGACGGCGGACCAAACGCAGGAGCCGCCGGCGGATCAAACGGAGGAGCCGACGGCGGGTGGCTCCGAGGACGACTCGGGCGATGCTGACGACCAAACGCAGGAGCCGACGGCGGAAGGTTCCGAGGACGACTCGGGCGATGCTTCTGCGTCGGACGAGTCCGACGCCGAAGCAAGTCAGCCGGAGGACGAGGAGTCACCCGCCGACGGCGACGACCAGTCCGCCGGCGACGAGAACGCCGACGACGACGACACCGAGACCGACGAGAAGGACGAGTAGGCATGGGTCAGAAGGTCAATCCCCACGGGTTCCGGCTCGGGATCGTCACCGATTGGAAGTCCCGCTGGTACGCGGACCGCCAGGAGTACACGGACTACCTGGCCGAGGACGTCCACATCCGCCAGTACCTGGCCAACCAGCTCTACCGGGCGGCCGTGTCGCGGGTCGAGATCGAGCGCACCCGCGACAAGCTCCGGATCGACGTCCACACGGCGCGTCCGGGGATCGTGATCGGCCGTCGGGGCTCCGAGGCCGACCGGCTCCGCCGCGGTCTGGCCAAGATCACGGGCAACCCGCAGATCCAGCTCAACATCCAGGAGGTCAAGCAGCCCGAGCTCGACGCCAACCTGCTCGCGCAAGGTGTGGCCGACCAGCTCGCCGGTCGTGTGGCGTTCCGCCGTGCGATGAAGCGCTGCGTGCAGACCGCCACCCGTGCGGGTGCCCAGGGCTTGAAGGTCCAGTGCTCGGGCCGTCTCGGTGGCGCGGAGATGGCGCGCCGCGAGTGGTACCGGGAGGGGCGCGTGCCGCTCCACACGCTGCGTGCCGACGTCGACTACGGGTTCGCCGAGGCCCGCACCACGCAGGGCCGCATCGGCGTGAAGGTCTGGGTGTACAAGGGCGAGATCCTGCCCTACAAGCAGGCCGCCGAGGACAAGATCCACAAGGAGGCGGCGATGGCCGTCGGCGAGACCGCCGGCGAGGGTCGTCCCCGCCGGGTGATCCGCGCCGGCGGCGGGCGTCGCAAGGCCGAGGAGGGCCCGCCCGAGGAGGGCCCGCCCGAGGAGGCGCCGCCCGAGCAGGAGCCGGAGCCCGCGGCGCAGGAGCCCGAGCCGCAGCCCGAGCCCGAGCCCGAGCCCGAGCCCGAGCCGCAGCCCGAGCCCGAGCGCGTGAGCGAGGAGGGCGAGCCTGCCGCGGCGGAGGGCGAGGAGGCGCCGATCACCGTCGAGGAGGGGTACGAGGACCACGAGCTCAAGCTCGAGGCCGACGAGCGCACCGAGCGCCTGCTCTCCGAGGAGGAAGAGGTCGAGCGCCGCTACCGCAAGGAATCGCAAGAGGCGCCGCACTTCCGGGGGGACGAGTGAGATGTTGATGCCGCGGAAGGTCCGTCACCGCAAGGTCCAGCGGGGCCGCATGCGGGGCCAGGCGACGGGCGGGACGTCCATCAGCTTCGGCGACTACGGGCTCCAGGCGCTCGAGCCGGGCTGGATCAGCAACCGCCAGATCGAAGCGGCCCGTGTGGCCATGACGCGCCACATCAAGCGGACCGGGAAGGTCTGGATCACCGTGTTTCCCGACAAGCCGGTGACCGAGAAGCCCGCCGAGACCCGCATGGGCTCGGGGAAGGGCAATCCCGAGCACTGGGTCGCCGTCGTCAAGCCCGGCCGCATCATGTTCGAGCTGGCGGGCGTCCCCGAGTCCACGGCCCGCGAGGCGCTGCGCCTCGCCGGGCACAAGCTGTCCGTGAAGAGCAAGTTCGTGAGCCGCGAGGAGACCGAGTGATGGCCCGGGCCCGGGAGCTCCGCGACCTCGAGGACGCCGAGTTGATCACGCGCCTGGAGGAGGCGAAGGAGGAGCTGTTCAACCTGCGCTTCCAGCACGCCACCGGACAACTCGACAACGTGGCGCGCCTGGGTCAGCTCCGCAGCGACATCGCCCGGATCAAGACGGTGATCCGGGAGCGCGAGATCCAGGCCGCCGAAGCGCTCGGCCTCACCGAGGAGGAGGCTGGATGACTGCCCGACCGACCGCCGAGACCCCCGCCGAGCGCCCCAACCAGCGGAAGATCCGCACCGGCGTGGTGGTCTCCGCGAAGTCCGACAAGACCGCCGTCGTCGAGGTCACCGACCGCGTCCGGCACACCCGCTACAAGAAGATCGTCCGGAGGACCCGCAAGTTCCACGTCCACGACGAGGTCAACGACGTGAACGAGGGAGACACGGTCCGCATCCAGGAGACCCGGCCGATCTCCAAGCTGAAGCGGTGGCGGGTCCTCGAGATCGTCGAGCGCGCCCGATGATCCAGCAGGAGAGCAGGCTCAAGGTCGCCGACAACTCGGGGGCCAAGGTGGTGCTGTGCATCCGCGTCCTCGGAGGCACCAAGCGGCGCTACGCGAGCATCGGCGACACCTTCGTCGCGACGGTCAAGGACGCCATCCCGGGGGCCGCGGTCAAGCGGGGGGACGTCGTCACCTGCGTGGTGGTCCGCACCAAGAAGGAGCGCCGCCGTCGCGACGGCAGCTACATCCGCTTCGACGAGAACGCGGCGGTCCTCCTCGACAACCAGGGCCAGCCCCGCGGCACGCGGATCTTCGGACCGGTCGGACGCGAGCTGCGCGACCGGCGGTTCATGCGGATCGTCTCCCTGGCACCAGAGGTGTTGTGATGTCGGCGAGGAAGATGAAGTTGCGCAAGGGCGACACGGTGCAGGTGCTCACCGGCAAGGACGTCGGCCGGGAGGGCGAGATCCTCCAGGTGCTCCCCAAGAGCAACCGGGTGGTGGTGAGCGGTGTCAACACCGCGCGCAAGCACCAGCGGCCCAGCCGTCAGACCATGCAGGGCGGGATCATCGACAAGGACATGCCGATCGACGCGTCCAACGTCGCCATCCTGTGCCCCGAGTGCGGCCCCACCCGGATCGGCTACGAGATCGACGCGGACGGCACGAAGACACGAGTGTGCAGGAAGTGCGGACGGGAGCTGTGAGATGACCGCACCGACGACGGAGACCACGACACCCCGGTTGAAGGCGCGCTACCGGGAGGAGGTGCGCGACGCGCTGCGCGAGGAGCTGGGCCTCGACAACGTCATGCAGGTTCCGACGCTCGCCAAGATCGTCGTGAACGTGGGGATCGGGGACGCCCTCGACCAACCCAGCCTCATCGACGGCGCCGTCGAGGACCTCAAGGTGATCACCGGGCAACAGCCGCTGGTCACCCGCGCGCGCAAGTCGATCGCGGGCTTCAAGCTCCGCGCGGGTCAGCCGATCGGGGCGAAGGTGACGCTGCGGGGGGAGCGCATGTGGGAGTTCTACGACCGGCTGGTGACCCTGGCGATCCCCCGGATCCGCGACTTCCGGGGTCTGAGTCCCCGCAGCTTCGACGGCCGCGGGAACTACACCTTCGGTGTGACCGAGCAACTCATCTTCCCCGAGGTCAACTACGACGACGTCGACGCCGTGCGGGGGATGGACATCACGATCGTGACCACGGCGGACGAGGACGAGGGCGGCCGGGCGTTGCTCGGTGCCCTCGGCTTCCCGTTCCGCCGGACCGAGCAGGAGTGAGAGCGTGGCACGCAAGGCACTGATCGAGAAGTGGCAACGCAAACCGAAGTTCTCGTCGCGGGCGTACACCCGGTGCAACCGGTGCGGCCGGGCGCGGGCCGTGTACCGGAGGTTCGGGCTCTGTCGCCTGTGCCTCAGAGAGATGGCGCACGCCGGGGAGATCCCCGGCGTCAAGAAGGCGTCGTGGTGAGGGGGGTGCGCGCATCATGACGATGACCGACCCCGTGGCCGACATGCTGACCCGCATCCGGAACGCCAACCAGGTGTTCAACCGGGAGACCGCGATGCCGGCGTCCAAGCTCAAGGCCGCGATCGCCGAGGTCCTCAGGGCGGAGGGCTACATCGAGGACTTCGCCGTGGAGGACGCCGTCGACCACCCGGGCAAGGTGCTGCGCGTGCACCTCAAGTACACCTCGAATCGGAAGCGGAGCATCAGCGGCATCCAGCGGGTCTCCAAGCCGGGCCTGCGCGTCTACACGAAGGCCGACTCCATCCCCCGTGTGCTCGGTGGGCTCGGAGTCGCGATCCTGTCGACCAACCAAGGGCTCCTCAGCGACCGCGAGGCGCGCAAGCGCCGCGTCGGTGGCGAGGTCCTCTGTCACGTCTGGTAGCGCCATGTCGAGAGTCGGACTGAACCCCATCGACATCCCCGACGGCGTCGAGGTCTCCCTCGAGGGACGCCGCGTCGTGGTCAAGGGACCCAAGGGCGAGCGGGCCTGGGAGCTCCACGACGGCGTCTCGGTCACCGAGGAGGACGGACGGCTCCTCGTGGCGCGGGCCAGCGAGGAGCGCCACCTCCGCGCCCTGCACGGCCTCACGCGAGCCGAGCTGGCCAACCGGGTGACCGGTGTGTCGGACGGCTTCCGGAGGGACCTCGAGATCGTGGGCGTCGGCTACCGCGCCCAGGCCCAGGGCAGCGACGTGCTCGAGCTCCAGCTCGGCTACTCGCACCCGGTCCGCTTCGAGGCTCCCGAGGGCATCACCTTCGAGGTCCCCGAGCCCACCAAGGTCTCCGTCCTGGGGATCGACAAGCAGCTCGTGGGTCAGGTGGCCGCCGACATCCGGAAGCTGCGCAGGCCCGAGCCCTACAAGGGCAAGGGCATCCGCTACGCCGAGGAGCAGCTCCGGCGCAAGGCCGGCAAGGCTGCCGCCGCCGCCGGAGCATAGGAGCAGCGAGGGCATGAGCAAGCCGCAGGCACGAGCGAACCGGCACCGGCGGGTGCGCAAGAAGGTGTTCGGGACCCCCGAACGCCCCCGCCTCGCCGTGTACCGCTCCAACCGTCACATCTACGCGCAGGTGATCGACGACGTCGCCGGTCACACGATCGTCGCGGCCTCGACCCTCGAGGGCGAGCTGACGAGCGACCGTCCGGGTACCGTGGAGGCCGCCGAGGCGGTCGGGGCGCTCGTCGGGCGCCGGGCGCGGGAGGCCGGGATCGACGCCGTGGTCTTCGACCGGGGCGGGTTCCAGTACCACGGTCGCGTCGCCGCGGTCGCGGGCGCCGCACGCGAAGCCGGGTTGCGGCTGTGACCGCGTCCGCCATCATCGTCCAGGGAGACATCACGTGAGCTCACGAGGCAACCGCAGAGGAGATCGGCGGGGCGGTGACCGCCGCGACCGCGAGCAGCAGCTCGAGGAGCGCGTCATCGACATCAACCGCGTCGCCAAGGTGGTGAAGGGCGGACGCCGCTTCTCGTTCACCGCGCTGGTCGTGGTCGGGGACGGCAAGGGCAAGGTCGGCATGGGCTACGGGAAGGCGAAGGAGGTGCCCCTCGCCATCCAGAAGGGCATGGACGAGGCCCGCAAGTCCATGTTCGAGGTCCCCATGGCCGGGGGCACCATCACGCACGGGCTCGTCGGCCGTCACGACGCCGCCCAGGTCATGCTGCGCCCCGCCGCTCCCGGTACCGGGGTGATCGCCGGCGGCGCGGTGCGTGCGGTGCTCGAGGTGGCCGGCATCCACGACGTCCTCTCCAAGTCGCTCGGTTCGGCCAACGCCATCAACGTGGCCCGCGCCACCATCAGCGGGCTCCAGGAGCTGCGGCGTCCCGAGGAGGTCGCGAAGCTCCGCGGCTTGGCGGCCGAGGAGTTCACCCCGCCGGGGCTGCTCAACGCGTACCGCGAGCGTCAGCAGGCGTTGAAGGCCGACGCCGTCACCGGCGACGGCCCCTCCGAGGGGTCGTGATGGGCGACCTCCGGCTCACGCTCAGGCGCTCGATCTTCGGCGCCAAGCCGAAGCAGCGGGCCACCGTGCGCGCCCTGGGGCTCCGGCGGCCCCGCCAGAGCGTGCTCCAACCCGACCGCCCCGAGATCCGCGGCATGCTGGCGAAGGTTCCCCACCTCGTCGACGTCGAGGAGGTCCGAGACCGATGAAGATCCACGAGCTCGAGCCCCCCGAGCGTTCGAAGCGGACGAAGCGTCGGGTCGCCCGGGGCACGTCCGGCCGGCGGGGCAAGACCGCGGGGCGGGGCACGAAGGGCCAGCGGGCACGCAACACGGTGCCCGTCGGCTTCGAGGGCGGTCAGACCCCCCTGTTCCGGCGGACCCCCAAGCTCAAGGGCTTCCGCAATCCGTTCCGAGTCGAGTACAACCCGGTCAACCTGGAGGTCCTCGAGAACCACTTCGAGGCGGGCGCGGAGGTCACCCCCGAGGCGCTGCGGGCGCGGGGGCTCACCCCCAAGCGGGGGCTGGTCAAGCTGTTGGGCCGTGGCGAGCTCACCAAGTCGCTGACGGTGAGGGCGCACCGCTTCTCCCGGAGCGCTCGGGAGGCGATCGAGGCCGCGGGGGGCACCGCCGAGGAGCTGCCGCTCCCCTGGAGGGGCCCGCGACCTCCCGCGTCCGGGAACGCCCTTTCGAACCGGTAGCCTGACGGCACCGTCGATGCAGCCGATGTGACCGAGGAAGGTCCCCCTGATGCTGGGTCGCCTCCGCAACATGTTCCGGGTCCCCGACCTGCGGAACAAGATCCTGTTCACGCTGCTGATCATCGGCGTGTTCAGGCTCGGTTCGGCGGTCCCGGTCCCCTACGTCGACTTCGAGGCGATCCAGAGCCTCCAGGACCAGGCCGACCAGGGCGGGGTGGTGTCCTTCCTCAACCTGTTCTCCGGTGGCGCGCTGACCAACGTGGCGGTCTTCGCGCTCGGGATCATGCCGTACATCACGGCGTCGATCATCATGCAGCTCCTCGCCGTGGTGATCCCCAAGATCGAGCAGTGGCAGCAGGAGGGCCAGACCGGCCAGAAGAAGATCACCCAGTGGACGCGCTACCTGACGGTCTCGCTCGCGCTCATGCAGTCGACCGGCATCGTGTTCGCGCTCAACCAGGGGACGGGCGGGTTCTTCTTCGGCAGCGCGGGCGGTCTCCAGGCCGACCTGATCCCCGAGTTCAGCACTCCCCGGGTGGCGTTGATGGTGCTGACGCTCACCGCCGGCACCGCGTTCATCATGTGGCTGGGGGAGCTGATCAGCCAGCGGGGCGTCGGCAACGGCATGTCGTTGCTGATCTTCGCCTCGGTGGTCTCCGTCCTCCCCTTCCAGGGCGCCGCGGTGCTCTCGCAGGGCGGGCGCGCCCAGTTCGGCTTCATGCTCCTGATGGGGATCGGGATGATCGTCGGGATCGTCTTCGTGGAGTCGGGCCAGCGCCGGATCCCGGTCCAGTTCGCCAAGCGCGTCGTGGGACGTCGCATGTACGGCGGCCAGAGCACCTACATCCCGCTGAAGGTCAACCAGTCCGGCGTGATCCCGGTGATCTTCGCCAGCTCGGTGCTCTACTTCCCCGTGCTGCTCACCAACGTCGTCCCGTGGGGGTGGGCCCAGGACTTCATCGACGCCAACCTGATCCAGCAGAACAGCCCCGTGTACATCGGGCTGTACACGCTGATGGTGATCTTCTTCGCCTACTTCTACACGGCGATCACGTTCAACCCGGCCCAGCAGGCCGACGTGATCCGCAAGCAAGGCGGCTTCATCCCCGGGATCCGTCCGGGGCCGCCCACCGAGACGTACCTGGCGAAGGTCCTCAACCGGCTGACGCTGCCGGGGTCGCTGTTCCTGGCCGTCATCGCCGTGATCCCGCTCGTCGTGTTCGCGACGTGGAACATCACGCAGTTCCCGTTCGGCGGCGTGGCGATCCTCATCACGGTCGGGGTGGCGCTCGAGACGATGAAGCAGATCGACTCGCAGCTCATGATGCGCAACTACGAGGGCTTCCTGACCTGACCGGGGGGTCGCCGCTCATGTGCGCCCGTGGCGCGCCGCACGCGACACTGCGGGACGCACCGCACGCGACAGGGTGGTACGGCTCGGCGATCCGCGAGCCGGCATCCGAGACCACGGAACGAGACTCCGAATGATCCCCGGCCTCCGACTGGTGCTGCTGGGCAAGCAGGGTGCCGGGAAGGGCACCCAGGCGGTCAAGCTGGCCCGGCACTACCACGTGCCCCACATCTCGACGGGTGACATCTTCCGCGCCGCGAAGCGGTCGGGTTCCGACCTGGGCCGGGAGCTGGCGCGCTACATGGACGCCGGCGAGCTCGTACCCGACGACGTCGTGATCCGCGTGGTCGGCGACCGCCTCGCCCGGCAGGACGCGTCCCGCGGGTTCGTGCTCGACGGTTTCCCGCGCACCCGTCCCCAGGCGGAGAAGCTCCAGGAGGTCCTCGAGGGCCTCGATGGTCTCGACGCGGTCGTGAACCTCGAGGTGCCGACCGAGGTGGTGATGGCGCGTCTCGGCGGCCGCCGGGCGTGCCGGGGGTGCGGACGCAACTACCACGTCGAGAACCCTCCGTCGTCGGAGTGGACGTGTGACGACTGCGGGGGCGAGGTGGTCCAGCGCAGCGACGACACGCCGGAGGCGATCGAGCGGCGACTCGATCTCTACGACAGCGAGACCGCGCCCCTGATCGACTTCTACGCGGAGCGCGGGCTGCTCGTCGAGATCGACGGGGTGGGCGAGCCGTCCGAGATCTTCGACCGCACCGTCAAGGTGCTCGACGAGCGCACCGGGTAGGCGTGTCGTGATCACCCGCAAGAGCGCGGAGCAGATCGCCCACATGCGGGCTGCCGGCCGGGTCGTCGCCGAGATCCACGACCGCGTGCGGGCCGCCGCGCGGCCCGGGGTGAGCACCGCGCAGCTCGATCGCGTGGCCCGCGACGTGCTCGCCGAGCGGGGCGCGCGATCGAACTTCCTCAACTACCACGGGTTCCCGGCCACGATCTGCACGTCACCGAACGACGTGATCGTGCACGGGATCCCGAGCGAGGACACGGTGCTGGCCGAGGGCGACATCCTCTCGGTCGACGCCGGGGCCATCATCGAGGGGTGGCACGCGGACGCAGCGACGACCTACCCGATCGGGGAGGTGGGCGACGAGACCGTGCGCCTCCTGGACGTGACGCGCCGCTCGCTCGACGAGGCCGTCAAGCAAGCGGTGCCGGGGAACCGCCTCGGGGACGTGGGGTGGGCGGTCGAGTCGATCTGCGAGGGCGCCGGGTTCGGGTTGGTGCGCGAGTACGTCGGCCACGGGATCGGCACCGCCATGCACGAGGAACCCCAGATCCCCAACTACGGCCCGCCGGGCAAGGGCCTCAAGCTCAAGGCCGGCTACGTGCTGGCCCTGGAGCCGATGATCAACGCCGGATCGCCGGCCACGCGGTTGATGGACGACGGCTGGACGGTGCGGACGGCGGACGGCTCCCCCTCCGCCCACTTCGAGCACACGGTGGCCGTGACCGACGAGGGTCCAGAGATCCTCACCCTGCCCTGAGGTCCGCCTGGTGAACCCGGATCGGGCCGCCGCGGTCGGTCGGCTGGCGGAGATGATCGTGGCCCTCGAGCGTGCCCACCCGGTGCGCGTCGCCCTCGACGGCGTCGACGGGTCGGGGAAGACGACCCTCGGCGACGACCTCGGGCGGGCCCTGCGGGCGCGGGGACGACCGTGCGTGCGGGCGTCGGCGGAGGGGTTCCACCGTCCCCCGGACGAGCGGTACCGGCAGGGTCGCCGGTCTCCGGACGGCTACTTCGAGGACGCGTTCGACTTCGAGACCATGCGGCGGGTGCTGCTGGGCCCGCTCGGGCCCGGAGGCGATCGTCGCTACCGGACCGCGATCTACGACGTCGGTGCCGAGCGCGACGTCGAGCAGGTGCCCCGGCGGGCGGAGCGCCGGGTGGTGCTGGTGGTCGACGGCGTGTTCCTCCAGCGTCCCGGCCTGGACCGCGAGTGGGACTTCCGGGTGTGGGTCGAGACCACGCTCGAGACGGCCCGGGCGCGAGCGGTGGCGCGCGATCGGGGCACCTTCGGTCCGGAGATCGACCGTCGCTACCGGGAGCGGTACATGCCGGCGCAGCGCCGGTACCTGGAGGAGGTGCGACCCGACGAGCGTGCTGACGTGAGGTTCGTGAACAACGATCCCGACCACCCGGTCCTGGTCACCCGCGCTCCGTGACCCGTTCGAAGCCCGCGTTGGGATCCTGCCGACGAACCGTGTAGCCTGACCTCTTGGTTCGCGCGCGGCCTCGCGCGCGCTCGGCGCGCCCGAGGGCGCCCCGAGACTACCCCCGTTCGAAGCGCAAGGAGTGGAGACCCCTGGCGAAGCAGAAGGACGCGATCCTGGTCGAGGGCACCGTGAGCGAGGCGCTGCCGAACGCGCAGTTCCGCGTCGAGCTCGACAACGGTCACGAGGTCCTCGCGCACATCTCGGGCAAGATGCGGATGCACTACATCCGCATCCTTCCCGGTGATCGCGTCCAGGTGGAGCTCACGCCCTACGACCTGAGCCGGGGTCGGATCACCTACCGCTACAAGTAGCCGCGACCAGCTCCGGCTCCGAGGTCCCACCATGAAGGTTCGCCCCAGCGTCAAGAGGATGTGCGAGAAGTGCCGGATCGTTCGCCGGCAGCGCAACGTCATGGTCATCTGCGACAACCCCCGTCACAAGCAGCGTCAGGGCTGAGGAGGACACGAGCGAATGGCACGGATCGCAGGCGTCGACCTTCCGAGGGAGAAGCGCTCCGCGGTGGCGCTCACCTACATCTTCGGCGTGGGCCCCTCTCAGGCTGTCCGGGCTTGCGAGGCGACCGGCGTCGATCCCGACGCACGCGTCTACGACCTCACCGACGACGAGGTGGCCCGTCTCAGGAACCACATCGACAGCGAGCTGAAGGTGGAGGGAGACCTGCGGCGGGAGATCTCCCAGAACATCAAGCGCAAGATGGAGATCGGCGCCTACCAGGGCGTCAGGCACCGACGGGGACTGCCCGTCAACGGGCAGCGCACGCAGACCAACGCCCGCACCCGCAAGGGCCCGAAGAAGACGGTCGCGGGCAGGAAGCAGGCACGCAAGCACTGACGGGCACCGACGGGCACCGGCAGGCGCCGAGGGTCGGGTACCGAGGGACCGGGGCTCGACCGGCGAGCGCACGGTCCGGGCACGACAGGCGAACAGCAGCCGGACCGCGGCGGTGTGCGGGGAGCGTCCCGGCCGCAGCGGTGTCGGGGCCTCACGGACCGGACGGCAGACGAGGCGACAGACAGGCGGCTCAGGGTCGCCGGGAGGAGAACATGGCGAAACCGGCAGCAGGGGGGCGGCGGCCCCGCCGGCGTGATCGTAAGAACGTCCCCAACGCGATCGCCCACATCAAGTCGTCGTTCAACAACACGATCGTCACCATCACCGACACCGACGGCAACGTGCTGGCGTGGGCCTCGGCCGGCAACGTCGGCTTCAAGGGCTCCCGGAAGTCGACCCCGTTCGCCGCGCAGATGGCGGCCGAGACGGCAGCCAAGCGCGCCAGCGAGCACGGAGTCCGCAGGGTCGACGTGGAGGTCAAGGGTCCCGGGTCGGGGCGCGAGACCGCCATCCGCTCCCTCCAGAACTCCGGCATCGAGGTCGGATCGATCAAGGACGTCACGCCGGTGCCCCACAACGGGTGCCGGCCGAAGAAGCGGCGGAGGGTCTGAACCATGGCTCGATACACCGGTCCCGTCTGCCGGTTGTGCCGGCGGGAGAAGATGAAGCTCTTCCTGAAGGGCCCGAAGTGCGACTCCATGAAGTGCCCGGTGGAGCGCCGCCCCTACCCGCCGGGTGGATCCGGTCGGGGGAGGGTCCGGGAGTCCGAGTACCTGCTCCAGCTCCGGGAGAAGCAGAAGGCCCGGCGGATCTACGGCGTCCTCGAGCGCCAGTTCCACAACCTCTACGAGGAGGCGGCCGCGCAGTCGGGGATCACAGGCGAGAACCTGCTCCAGATGCTCGAGCAGCGGCTCGACAACGTCGTCTACCGGGCCAACTTCGGCGCGAGCCGGAGCCAGGCGCGCCAGTTCGTCCGGCACGGCCACGTCCAGGTCAACGGCGATCGGGTCACGATCCCGAGCTATCGGTTGAAGCCGGGCGACGTCGTGGAGGTCGTGCCGAAGTCGCGCGACATGATCGTGCTGCGGCACAACCTCGACACCATCGACCGCGACCCGCCGCCCTGGCTGGAGGCCGACGCTTCGAACAAGCGGGCCGTGGTCCGGGACGTCCCCTTGCGGGTCCACATCGACGTACCGGTGCGGGAGCAACTCATCGTCGAGCTGTACTCGAAGTAGGCAGGCCGGGCACGGACGACGCGTCCGGCACCCGACCACCGGTCGGGCCACGTCCGGACGGCCCGTCCTGGCCGCCCGGCCCGGACAACCCGGACAGCAGGACCCGGGGCCCGAGCGGCCCCACAGAGCGGGAGAGCACAGGGCCCGAGCGGCCCCACAGAGCGGAGACAGACCCACCAGAGGTGAACGCACCATGTTGATCATCCAGCGCCCGACCGTCGAAGTCCTGGACGAGGAGGTGGACAACCGGCAGCAGTTCGCCATCTCGCCCCTCGAGCCGGGCTTCGGCCACACGTTGGGCAACTCGATGCGCCGCACGTTGCTCTCCTCGATCCCGGGCGCGGCGGTCACCACGGTGAAGTTCGACGACGCGCTCCACGAGTTCGACACCATCGAGGGGGTCAAGCACGACGTCACCGAGATCCTCCTCAACCTCAAGGATCTGGTGCTGCGGTGCGAGAGCGAGGAGCCGGTGACGCTCCGCCTCGACAAGAAGGGCCCCGCGGAGGTCACCGCGGGCGACATCCAGACGAGCGCGGACGTCGAGATCCTCAACACCGACCTGCTCATCGCCTCGCTCAACACCAAGGGGCACCTCGCCCTCGACCTCACCGTCGAGCAGGGCCGGGGCTATCTGCCCGCCGACACCAGCCGGCGCTCCCAGACCATCGGCGTGATCCCCGTCGACGCCATCTTCTCGCCGATCCGCCGCGTGAGCTACAAGGTCGAGCCCACCCGCGTCGAGCAGGCCACCAACTTCGACAAGCTCATCCTCGAGATCGAGACCGACGGGTCGATCTCGCCCCGCGAGGCGCTGGCGTCGGCCGGTGACACCCTGCGCGGCCTGATGGGGCTGATCTCCGAGCTGGCCGAGGAGCCGCGGGGCCTCGAGCTGGGCGACACCGCCGCGATGGCGTCGAGCTCCCCCGACCTGGACCTCGGGATCGAGGTGCTCGACCTCTCGGAGCGTCCCCGCAACTGCCTCAAGCGGGCCCAGGTCGACACCATCGGCCAGCTCGTGGGGAAGACCGAGGACGACCTCCTCGCCATCACGAACTTCGGGATGAAGTCGTTGGAGGAGGTCCTCGAGAAGCTCGACGAGCGGGGCCTCTCGCTCGCGGTGCGCGACTGACCGCGCATCGACCGAGGACCGCACCAAGGAGCGCGCGATGCCGAAGCCGACCAAGGGTCCCCGACTGGGGAAGAAGCCGGGCCACCAGCGGCTCATGCTCGCCAACATGGCCGCGCACCTCATCGCCTCCGAGGCGATCACCACGACGGAGGCCAAGGCGAAGCGCCTCAGGCCCTACACGGAGAAGCTGATCACCAAGGCCAAGCAGGGTGGCGTGCACGAGCAGCGGCAGGTCGTCGCCAAGCTCAAGGACAAGGAGATGGTCTCCAAGCTGTTCCAGGAGATCGCCCCCCGCTTCGAGGATCGCGACGGCGGGTACCTGCGCATCCTGAAGCTCGGGCCGCGCCACGGTGACGGGGCACCGATGGCGAGGATCGAGTTCGTCGAGTAGCCCGACGGCCATGCCCGAGGGCGGCGGCGAGGCGCCCGCGACCCTCTTCGAGGGCGCGGCCACGGGCGGGCCCGCCAGGTTGGTGCTGACCGTCGCCTACGACGGCACGGGCTTCCACGGGTTCGCGCGCCAGCCCGACGTCCGGACGGTCGAGGGGGCGCTGGCGGGCGCGCTGGAGAAGGTCCTGCGTCACGACGTGGAGCTCACCTGCGCCGGCCGCACCGACGCCGGTGTCCACGCCTGGGGGCAGGTGGTGAGCCTGGAGGCCGACCCGGGTGTCGATCCCTGGCGGCTGAAGAGCTCCCTCAACTCCCTCCTCGCACCCGAGATCGTGGTGCGCGAGAGCGAGCTGCTCCCTCCGGGCTTTGACGCCCGGCACTCGGCCACCTGGCGTGAGTACCGCTACACGATCGTGAACCGACCCGAGCCCGATCCGTTCCTGGCCCGGTACGGGTGGTGGGTGCGACCGCGCCTCGACCTGCCGGCGTTGCGGCTCGCGGCCGACCCGTTCGTGGGGGAGCACGACTTCGCGTCCTTCTGCCGCAAGGGTCCGCAGGGGTCCACGACGGTCCGCACCGTCCTGGCTTCCCACTGGAGCGACCTGGGTGACGGCGTCCTCCGCTACGAGGTGCGGGCCCGGGCGTTCTGCTGGCAGATGGTCCGCTCGCTCGTGGGCACCATGGTGGACGCCGGCCTCGGTCGCATCCGACCGGGGGAGCTCATGGCGGTGCTGGCGGCCCGCGACCGCGGGGCCGCCGGCCAGGTGGCGCCCCCGCACGGCCTCTGCCTCTGGCGGGTCGGCTACGAGGCGTAGCCGCGCGGGCGCGGCCGCGTGCTCACGACGTCTCGAAGTCGCCGGCCTCGGCGTCGGCGATGGCGGTGAGCGAGGCGGTGCCGACCGAGCGCTGCTCCCCCACGATGTCGACGACGAGCGGCACGCCGCGCTCGACGTCGAGGCACTGGGTCACGCGCTGGACCTCGCCGGGCAGGTCCAGGCCGAACGCGGAGGGCTCGTAGCCGCCGCAGCGCTGGAAGATGCCGTTGGACAGCTCGGTCTCCCCCGTGATCCGGTACTCGGGGGCCTCGGATGCCTCCACCGAGATGCGCAGCACCCGGTAGAAGGGACGCAGCGTGCCGGGCAGGCGGGAGGCCGCCTCCTCCGGGCTCGACTCGGCGCACGAGGCGTCGCACACGACCACCCGGTCGCCCTCCTCGACGATCCGGGTGTCGTCGTGCACGAGGACGAAGGTCCCGTCGCGGTGGGCCGTCACGAAGTCGACGGTCGCGGCGTCGTCGCCCTCGAGGAGCTCGGCGCTCCACCGCACGCGCACCCCCGAGGCCTCCGACTCCTCGGTGAGCTCGCCGAAATCGGTGTCGGCGGGGTCGACCGTCGAGACCGTCGTCTCGCTCGCACCGCCCCCGCTCGCCGCAGGGGTGTCGCCCCCTCCGGTGTCGTCGTCGGCCACGAGGAACGCGCCGCTCGCCACCCCCGCGCCGAGGACGAAGCCGAGGACGACGAGGAACAGGTCCCGGCGTGGACCGGTCGATCTCGATGGTGTGCTCATCGGCGCCCCTCTCACGTCGTGTCGTCCTCTGCGTCCGGTCTCCGGAGGGCTCACCCTAACCCCGCGGACTCCACCCGGTAGCCGGCCTCTCGCAGCGACTCGACCACCTCGTCGCGGTGCTCGGGGTCGCGGGTCTCGAGGGTGAGGCGGATCTCCACCTCGTGCAACGACAGGTGCGGTCCCTCGCGGTGGTGGTCCACTCCGATGACGTTGAGGCCCTCGGCCGCGAGGCGCCCCAGCAGCTCGCTGAGCCGGCCCGGCCGGTCCTCGAGGACGAGGCGGAGGACCAGGTACCGGCCGGAGGCCACGAGGCCGTGCTGGATCACCCGCATCAGCAAGAGCGGGTCGATGTTGCCGCCGCTGAGCACGACGCACACCGGGGCACCGGGTGGGCCGCCGACCTTGTCGGCGAGCACCGCGGCCAGGCCGACGGCGCCGGCGGGCTCGACGACCGCCTTCGCCCGCTCCATGAGGAGCAACAAGGCGGTCGAGATCTGCTCCTCGCTGACGGTCGCCACGTCGTCGACGAAGGCCCGGGTGTGGTCGAGGGTGAGATCGGAGACGGTGCCCACGGCGATGCCGTCCGCCATCGTGTCGAGGCGGGACAGCCGGACCGGTCGGCGGGCGACCAGCGCCTCGGTCATCGCCGCCGCCCCCGCCGCCTCGACGCCCACGACCCTCACGCCGGGTCGCCTCGCCTTGAGGGCCGCGGCGAGTCCGGCGACGAGGCCGCCCCCGCCGACGGGCACGACGAAGGTCTCCGCGCCGGTCGCCTGCTCGACGAGCTCGAGGCCGAGGGTGCCCTGCCCGGCGATGACGTCGATGTCGTCGAACGGGGCGACGAAGCTCGCTCCCCGCTCGTCGGCGAACGATCGGGCCGCGTCGAGGGTGTCGTCGACGACGGAGCCGACGAGGCGCACCTCGGCTCCGTACCCGCGGGTGGCGTCCACCTTCGGCAGCGGCGCGGTCTCCGGCATGAAGATCGTCGCCCGCACCCCCAGGAGGTCCGCCGCCAGCGCGACCCCCTGCGCGTGGTTCCCGGCGCTGGCGGCGACGACGCCCCGCTCGCGGACCTCCGGAGCCAGGCGCACGATGTGGTTGTAGGCGCCCCGGATCTTGAAGGAGCCCGTGCGTTGGAGGTGCTCCTGCTTGAGCAGCACCGGGCGGCCGACCAGCCGGGTGAGGGAGTCGGAGCGGTCGATCCCGGTGGGACGGATCACGGCGGCCATGCGACGCCGCGCCTCCTCGATCTGGGTCGGGGTGACGAGATCGGATCCGGCGGCATCGGGCACGACCACCGCGCCACCATAGGAGGCTCGTGCGCATCCCGGTGGTCCGGCGCCCGTTGTCGGACCGTCGAGGGGACGAAGGACAGGAGGGACGATGCCGCGCTTCGACGTCTACGGGCGGTTCCGGATCGATCTCGAGTACCGAGACGGCGCCTGGACGGCGTGGTTCGTGGGCGACGAGGGCACGCGTCGCCCGGCTCCGGACGTCCCGCTGCCCTCCGAGCTCGCCGAAGCGGACCTTCCCGTTCACCTCGAGGACGTGTTCCACGAGCACGGGGCGCCGGGCCGCACGGTCCGCCGCCTCGACTGAGAGGCTGTTGTGAGTCGGAGCGTCGTCCGGTCTCCGGAGGTCTCGGCGCGGCGGCCAGCGTTGGCGGTCGGGCGCCCTTCCCGGTAACCTGGCTCCGTTCCGGCACGTCGCTCTCTCGAGCGTCGCGCCGGTCGCCTCACACCGGCCCGATCAACGAGGAGCCCTCGTGGGCACGTTCCACCCGAAGCCCGACGACATCCGGCGCGCCTGGCACGTCCTCGACGCCGAGGGCGTCGTCCTCGGTCGCCTGGCGAGCGAGGCCGCGCAGCTCCTGCGCGGCAAGCACAAGCCGATCTTCGCCCCGAACGTGGATTGCGGCGACCACGTCGTGATCGTGAACGCGTCCAAGGTCGACGTGTCGGGCACCAAGCGCGAGGACAAGCGATACTGGCGGCACTCCGGCTACCCGGGTGGGATCCGCGACCTGAGCCTCGGCGAGATGATCGACCGCTACCCCGAGCGCGTGGTGCACACGGCGGTGCGCGGGATGCTGCCCAAGAACCGTCTCGGCCGGAAGATGCTCAAGAAGCTCCACGTCTACGCGGGGAGCGAGCACCCGCACGCGGGCCAGGACCCGGTGCCCCGCGAGGTGCGTGGCGCCCGGCGCGCCGCGAGCTGAAGCCGGGCTCAGGAAAGGACGATCTCGTGCCCAAACCTCTGATCCAGACGACCGGTCGGCGCAAGAACGCCGTGGCCCGAGTGCGGCTGCGGCCGGGCAGCGGGGCGATCGTCGTCAACGGCGAGCCGTTCGAGCGGTACTTCCCCTCCGAGTTGGACCGGGGAGTGGTCACCGACGCGCTGCGCGTGAGCCAGACCGCCGAGGTGTACGACGTCGACATCTCCGTCCGCGGCGGCGGTGTCAGCGGGCAGGCCGGCGCGGTCCGCCTCGGGATCGCGAGGGCGATCGTCGGTCTCGACGAGGAGCAGCGGGTCGCGCTCAAGCGGGAGGGTCTCCTGACGCGGGACCCCCGTGAGAAGGAGCGTCGCAAGTACGGCCTCAAGAAGGCTCGCAAGGCGCCGCAGTACTCGAAGCGGTAGGAGCCTGCCGAGGAGATGACGATGGCGCGCCGGGCACACGTCGCCGCGCCCGGCGTGGGCACCCGGCTCGTCGGAACCACCGGACAGCCGGCCCTCCGGCCCGAGGACCTGCGCTGACGTGACCCGTCCTCGTTCCCTGCTGCGGTTCGGCACCGACGGCGTGCGCGGCGTCTCCGGCGAGGACCTGACCGCCGAGACCGTCGCCTTGCTGGGCCGGGCGACCGCCCGTGTGGTCGGCTCGGAGCGCCCGTTCCTGATCGGGCGCGACACCCGGCAATCGGGCCCGGAGATCGAGGACGCGCTCGGCGCCGGTCTCGTGGCCGAGGGCGCGGTCGCCGAGTCGGTGGGGGTGCTGCCCACACCGGGGCTCGCGTACCTCTCGCAGGCCCGGGAGCTCCCCGCTGCCATGATCTCGGCCAGCCACAATCCGTTCTCCGACAACGGGATCAAGCTCTTCGCGGCCGGGGGCCGGAAGCTCCCCGACGAGCTGGAGCGGCGGATCGAGGAGGAGATGGCGACCCTCGAGGCCGGTTCCGGCGCACCGGCTGCACCGCAGCGTGCGGGGAACCCGGGAAACCCGGGGACCCCGGGCGTCGTGGACCGCTCCGAGCGGGCCGACCGCGACTACCTGGACCATCTCGCCACTGTGCTCGCGGGGCGCACGCTGGACGGGCTCCGCGTCGTCGTCGACTGCGCCAACGGCGCCGCCTGGGAGACGGCACCCCGTGTGCTCCGCCGTCTCGGAGCGGAGGTGGAGGCCATCGCGGTCGAGCCCGACGGCAGGAACATCAACGAGGCGTGCGGCTCGACGCATCCCGACGCCCTGCGCGAGGCGGTGGTCGACCGGGCCGCCGACGTCGGCCTCGCCTTCGACGGCGACGCCGATCGGGTGATCGCCGTCGACGAGGGGGGCTCGCTGGTCGACGGGGACCACATCATCGCCGTCGCCGCGCTCGACCTGCGGGATCGGGGTCTGCTGCGCGACGACACGGTCGTGACCACCGTGATGGCCAACCTCGGGTTCAGGAAGGCGATGGAGGGTGCCTCCATCCGGGTCGTCGAGACGAAGGTCGGCGACCGCCACGTCCTGGACGCCATGGACGCGGGCGGGTACTCGCTGGGCGGCGAGCAGTCCGGTCACGTGATCTTCGCCGACCTCGCGACGACCGGCGACGGGGTGCTCACCGGCCTGGTCCTGCTCGACGTGATGACCCGGAGCGGCCGGCGCCTCTCCGATCTGGCATCCGTGGTCACCAAGCTCCCCCAGGTCCTGGTGAACGTGCGCGTGGCGGACCGCGACTCGCTCGCCGGGGCCCGCTCCTTCTGGGAGGACGTCGCCCGGGTCGAGTCCGAGCTCGGTGAGGACGGGCGCGTGCTGGTGCGGCCGTCGGGCACCGAGCCCGTGGTGCGGGTGATGGTCGAGGCGCCCACCGAGGAGCGAGCGCAGGAGTGCGCCCGGCGCCTGGCCGACCGGCTCGCCGACGCGTCGGGTCCCGGGGACCCGTAACCTCTCCACCATGTGCGGGATCGTCGGATACACGGGTCCGGACGCGGCCCTCCCGGTGCTCGTCGAGGGACTCGGCCGCCTGGAGTACCGGGGCTACGACTCGGCCGGGGTGGCGCTCCACGACGCCGGCGGCGTGTGGGTGCGCCGTCGGGTGGGGAAGCTCTCCGAGCTCGCGGCGGCCGTGGACGACGCGCCCGCCGCGGCCCGCTCGGGCGTCGGTCACACCCGGTGGGCGACCCACGGGCGGCCGTCGGAGCGCAACGCCCATCCCCACACCGACTGCACCGGCGCCCTGGCGCTCGTGCACAACGGGATCGTGGAGAACTTCCTGGAGCTGCGCGAGCGCCTCGAGAGCAGCCACGAGCTGCGCTCCGAGACCGACACGGAGCTCCTCGCCCACCTCCTCGAGGAGCGCGTCGCCGCCGGCGCCGACCTCGCCGGCGCGGTCCGGGCGGTCATGGCGCAGGTCGAGGGGTCGCTGGCGATCGTGGCCGTCCACGGGTCGGAGCCCGGCCTCCTCGTCGCGGCCCGCCGGGTCGCTCCGCTCATCGCGGGCCTCGCCGGGGACGCGGCGTACGTCGCATCCGACATCCCGGCGCTGCTGGCCCACACCCGCGACTTCAAGGTCGTCGACGACGACCGGGTTGTCGAGGTCCGGCCCGGGAGCCTGCGGGTCACCGACCTCGACGGCGTCGAGGTGGAGCCGCCGACCCGCCACGTGGACTGGAACCTCGAGGAGGCGGAGAAGGCGGGGTTCCCCGACTTCATGCTCAAGGAGATCCACGAGCAGCCCACGGCCGTCGAGGAGACCCTCCGGGGACGCTCCACCGTGGGCGGCACCCTCGTCCTCGACGAGCTGCGGCTCGAGGAGGACGAGCTGCGCGACGTCGACAAGGTGTTCGTCGTCGCCTGCGGCACCAGCTACCACGCCGGGATGGTCGCCAAGTACGCCATCGAGCACTGGACGCGCCTGCCCTGCGAGATCGACATCGCCTCCGAGTTCCGGTATCGCGACCCGGTGCTCGACACCCGCACCCTCGTGGTGGGCATCAGCCAGTCGGGGGAGACGGCCGACACGATCGCCGCCTGCCGCTACGCCAGGCGTCAGGGTTCCCGTGTCGTGGCGGTGTGCAACGTCGTCGACTCCTCGATGGCCCGCGACGCCGACGCCGTCCTCTACACCCACGCCGGGCCCGAGGTCGGGGTGGCGGCCACCAAGACCCACCTGGCGCAGATCGTCGCCCTCGGTCAGCTCGGGATCCACCTGGCGGAGATCCGCGGGACCCTGCACCCCTGGGAGACGAAGCAGTTGCTGGCGGAGCTCGGCGCGGTGCCGGATCGGATCCGCTCCCTCCTCGAGGACAGCGACCGCGTCGTGGCGGTGGCCGAGCGCTACGCGGAGGTCCGGGACTTCTTCTTCGTCGGCCGGGGTGTCGGCTACCCGGTGGCGATGGAAGGGGCCCTCAAGCTCAAGGAGATCAGCTACGCGCGAGCCGAGGCGTACGCGGGGGGCGAGCTCAAGCACGGGCCGATCGCGCTCATCGAGCCGGGGGTGGTGGTCGTCGGGGTGGCCACCCGGTCGCACGTGCACGCCAAGACGCTCTCGAACATCGAGGAGGTGCGCGCCCGGGGCGCGACGGTGATCCTCGTGGCCACCGAGGGCGACGACCACGCCGCCGCGGTGGCGGACCACGTCTTCTGGGTGCCGGAGACCGCCGAGCTGTTCTCGGCGGCCGTCGACGTCGTCCCCCTCCAGCTCTTCGCCTACGCCATCGCGAGGCGTCGGGGCCACGACGTCGACAAGCCCAGGAACCTCGCCAAGACCGTCACGGTGGAGTAGGGGCGGTGACCGCTGCCGCGCTGGCGGGCGTCGGCGTGGACGCCGTCGACCTCCCCCGCTTCCGCCGCGTCCTCGCCCGCCGCCCCCGCATCGTGCAGCGCGTGTTCACCGACGGCGAGCGTGCGTACGCGCAGCGCTACGCGGACCCCTCGTCGCGCCTGGCCGCCCGGTTCGCGGTGAAGGAGGCCGTGATGAAGGCGCTCGGGGTGGGGTTGGGGGCGTTCCGCCTCCGCGACGTGGAGGTCGGGAGGCTCGACTCGGGGGCGCCGACGGTCGTCCTCCACGGCTCCGCGGCGGAGCTCGCGACGCAGCGGGGTGTCGCCCGCTGGCACGTGTCGCTCACCCACTCCGAGGCCGTCGCCGTGGCCGTGGTGGTGGCCGAGCGCTGAGCCGCCGATCGCGGGAGCCGGCTCCCGCCACGGGCCCGTAGCATGGGATCCCGTGGAGCTCGTGCTGACTCCCGAGCAGATGGCCGACGCCGACCGCGCCACGATCGAGGCGGGAACGCCCCTCGAGGTCCTCATGGAGCGGGCGGCGTGGGCCCTGGCGCGGGCGACTCGCGAGGTGCTCGGCGGGACCTACGGTCGCCGGGTGACGCTCGTGTGCGGCAAGGGGAACAACGGCGGGGACGGCCGGGTGGCCGCGCGGCTCCTGGACGGCTGGGGGGTGCGTGCCGAGGTCTTCGACCTCGAGCCCTCGCTCGACCGGGAGGGTCTCGTGCGCTCCCTCGAGCGCTCCGACGCGGCCGTCGACGCGATGCTGGGGACCGGCTTCCGGGGGACCCTGCGCGGCGACCCGGCGTTCGCTGCCGAGGCCCTCGGCGCCGCCGGGGTGCCGGTGGTCGCCTGTGACGTCCCGACCGGCGTCGACGGCACGACCGGCGCGGTCGAGGGGCGCGCGGTGCACGCCGAGCGCACGGTCTGCTTCGAGGCGCTCAAGACCGGGCTGCTGTTCCACCCGGGGGCCACGCACGCCGGAGTCGTGGAGGTCGCCCCCATCGGCGTCGACGTCGAGCGGGCACCCGGTCCGCCCGGTCACGTCCTCGACGGCGAGGACGTGGGCGCCCTGCTGCCCCACCGTGAGCCCGAGACCCACAAGTGGGCGGTGGGCGGGCTGTTCGTCGTGGCCGGCAAGGCGGGGATGCTCGGAGCGGCCAACCTGGTCGCCCGGAGCGGGTTGCGGTCGGGAGCGGGGATCGTCGTGCTCGGTCTCCCCGGCGCCGGCCTGGCCGCCCGAGCGGCGGGAGGCGAGGTCGTCACCCACGCGCTCGCCGAGACCCCCGAGGGGCTCCTCGACGAGCCGGCGGCCAAGGAGGTGCTCGAAGCGCTGCCGCGCTTTCGTGCCGCGGTGGTCGGGCCGGGGCTCGGCACCGACGAGCGGACCGCTGCGGCCGTCCGCTCGGTCGTGGCCGAGGCGCCCGTCCCCGTCCTCCTCGACGCCGACGGGCTCAACTGCCTCGCCGGGGACCGGGCTCCCCTCGTCGAGCGCGCCGGCCCCGCCGTGTTGACGCCGCACGCCGGCGAGTTCGCGAGGCTGGCCGGGGAGCCGCCCGGCGACGATCCCCTCTCCGCGGCGCGGGCGCTCGCCGCGGAGACCGGGGCGGTGGTCCTGCTCAAGGGCTCGACGACGGTCGTCGCCGAGCCGGAAGGGCGGGCCGTGCTCGACACCACCGGAGGGCCGTGGCTGGCCTCCGCGGGAACCGGCGACGTGCTCTCGGGTGTCGTCGGCTCGCTCCTCGCCCAGGGGGTCGACGCGTTCGAGGCGGCCGCGGCGGGCGCGTGGCTGCACGGCGCCGCCGCGGAGGTCGCCGGACGCGAGGGGCTCGTCGCCTCCGACCTCGTCGAGGCGATCGCCGACGTGCTCGCCGCCGTCCACCCGTACCCCGAGCGCGGGTGACCCGGGTCGCGTGAGCTCCGTTCCCGACTTCCGGCGGGTGCGCGCCCGCGTCGACCTCGCGGCGGTGAGGTCGAACGTGGCGGTGCTGGCGCGCTTCGCCGGCGACGCCGCGCTGATGGCGGTGGTGAAGGCCGACGCCTACGGTCACGGCGCGGTGCCGGTGGCCCGGGCCGCGGTGGAGGCCGGAGCGCCGTGGTTGGGGGTCGCGCTCGTCGAGGAGGGCATCGAGCTGCGCGAGGCCGGCCTCACGGCTCCCGTGCTGGTGCTCTCCGAGCCGCCGCCCGACGCCGCCGGCGCGGTGGTCGCCCACGACCTGACCCCCGTCGTCTACCGCACGCCGTTCGTGGAGGCGCTGGCGAAGTCGGTGGCCGACTCGGATCGCTCGGAGCCGCTCCCCGTCCACCTCAAGGTCGACACGGGCATGCACCGGGTCGGCTGCGACCGCGCGGAGGCCCTCCGCCTGGCCGACTCGGTGGCCGGCTTCGAGGAGCTGGAGCTGGAAGGGCTGATGACCCACTTCGCCGTGGCCGACGAGGTCGACCACCCGGCCACCGCGGAGCAGATGCGACGGTTCGCGAGCTGCCGGGCCGAGCTCGCCGAGCACGGCCACGAGCCGCCGCTGGTCCACGCGGCCAACTCGGCCGCCACGCTCACCCTCCCCGAGGCGCGCCACGACCTCGTGCGCTGCGGCATCGCCGTCTACGGGATCGCGCCGTCGCCGGCGCTCGACGGCGTCGCCGATCTCCGCCCCGTGATGAGCCTCCGGGCGGAGGTGACCCAGGTGCGCCGGGTCCCGGCCGGGGAGGGGATCTCGTACGGGCTGCGGTACCGTCTCGACCGCCCGGCGACGATCGCGGTCGTCTCGATCGGGTACGGCGACGGGGTCCCCCGGCGCCTCGGCCACGTGGGTGGCGAGGTCCTCGTCGGTGGGCGCAGGAGACCGATCGCGGGGACCGTCACCATGGACCAGCTCATGGCGGATTGCGGAGACGACGAGGTCGGCGTGGGAGACGAGGTCGTGTTGATCGGCGGCCAGGGAGACGAGGCGATCACCGCGCAGGAGTGGGGAGAGCGCCTGGAGACGATCGGCTACGAGGTCACCTGCGGGATCGGCTCGCGGGTGCCGCGGAGGTACGTGGGATGAGGGCTCGGCGGGTGCTGGTGGGGGGTGCTGCCGCCGCGATCGCGTCCGCGGCGGTCGGGTACGCGGCGTCGCGGGTGGCCGTCCGCCGGGAGCGGGCCCGCCCCGACCCTTACGCCGACCATCCCTTCGAGCCGGTCTTCGACCTCCAGCGCACCGTCACCGGCCACGACGGCACCGAGCTCCACGTCGTCGAGCGGGGTCGCGGGATCCCCGTGCTCATGGGGCACGGGGTGACCATCGACCGGCGGACCTGGATCCACCAGTTGGAGGACCTCCCCGAGCGGGGAATCCGTGCGATCGTCTTCGACCAGCGCGGCCACGGTCGCTCCACCGTCGGGCGCGAGGGGTTCGGGCTCGACCAGCTCGCCGACGACCTCCGCTCGCTCCTCGAGGAGCTCGACCTCCGCGACGCGGTCCTCGTCGGCCACTCGATGGGCGGGATGGGCGTCCAGGCGTTCGCCGCCCGCCACCCCGAGGTGCTGCGCGAGCGGGTGGCCGGTCTCGTGCTCGTCGCCACCGTCTCGCACTCGATGCGGTCGTGGGGGATCTTCGACCGCCTGCCTCCCGGCCGCGGCGCCGAGCGACGCGACGCCCGCTTCGTCCGGGCGATGAGCGATCCCGACACCGGGTACCTGCTGGCCCGGTACGGCCTGGGACACCGGCCGTTCGCCAGCCACGTCGAGATCACCCGGCGGATGGTCTCGGAGACGTCGCCGCGGACCCGCATGTCGGCCGTCCGTCCGCTGGCGCGCTTCGACCTGCGGTCCGACCTGGCCGCGATCCCGGTGCCCACGCTGGTGGTCTGCGGGACGCTCGACCGCCTGACGCCGCCGCGCGCGTCGCGCTCGATGGCGCAGCGCATCCCCGACGCCCGCCTCGAGCTCCTCGAGGGGGCCGGCCACATGCCGATGTTCGAGCGCGCCGAGGAGGTCTCCCGCCTCGTGGCCGACTTCGCCCACGAGGTCGCCTCCGGAGCGCCACCCGAACCCCGGGTCGGAGTCGCCGGGTGATGGTCACCGACGTCCCGGGCCTCAGAGTCGGTCACTGGAGCGGTGACGCCACGGGCGTGACCGTCGTGCTCGCGCCCGCGGGCGCCACCGGCGCCGGAGAGGTCCGCGGGGGTGCGCCCGCGACCCGGGAGGCCGCGCTGCTCGAGCACGGCACGCTGGTGACGAGGATCGACGCCGTCGTGCTGTGTGGCGGCGCGGCGCTCGGCCTCGCGGCGGCGGACGGTGTGGTGCGCTACCTGGCCGACCGCGGCCAGGGGTTCCCGACGAGCGGTGGGCCGGTCCCCATCGTCGCGGCGGCCGCCATCTTCGACCTCGACGCCGCGAGCGCGGCGCCGGGACCCGCCGAGGGGCGCGCGGCCGCCGAGGCCGCGGCGGGCGACGGTCCCGACGAGCGCCCGGCGACGGGTCGCGTGGGTGCCGGGCGCGGCGCGACCGTGGGGAAGTGGCGGGGCGTCGAGCACCGGAGCCCCGGAGGTCTGGGAAGCGCGGTCGAGCGCGACGACGAGGTGGTGGTCTGGGCGCTGGCGGTGGTCAACGCCGCCGGCGACGTGGTCGGCGAGGACGGCGGCGTGCTCGCCGGCTCGGGTGCGGGTTCGCACGCGGAGCCGGGTACCACCGAGGCGCCGCCCTTCCCGGAGGACGCGACGGCCCCGTTCGAGAACACCACGTTGGCGGTCGTGGCGACCAACGCCGCCCTCGACAAGGCCCAGTGCCGCCTGGTGGCCGAGAGCGCCCACGACGGGCTGGCGCGGGCGATCTTCCCAGCGCACACGCGCTTCGACGGCGACATGACCTTCGCGGTGGCCACCGGCGACGTCGCGGCGCATCCGGACCGGGTCAGGGCGACGGCCACCCGGGTCGTCGCCGGGGCGATCAGGAGCGCGGTGTCGTGACCAGCCTGTTCGTCACCGCGGAGCCGGAGCAGCCATGGGAGGAGCTGGTCGCCGAGGCCACGGCCTGCACGCGGTGCCGCCTGGCGGAGGGACGCACCCAGGTGGTCTTCGGCGTCGGCGACCGCCACGCGGATCTCATGTTCGTCGGCGAGGGTCCGGGCAAGGAGGAGGACCGTCAGGGTGAGCCCTTCGTCGGGCGAGCGGGACGGCTGCTCACCCAGCTCGTCGAGGACATCGGGTTGCGCCGCGGCGACGTCTACATCGCCAACGTCGTGAAGTGCCGCCCGCCGGGGAACCGGGACCCCGAGCCCGACGAGATCTCGGCGTGCAGCCCCTACCTGGAGGCGCAGCTCGCCCACATCCGACCCCGGGTGGTGATGTCGCTCGGGAACTTCGCCACCAAGCGGCTCCTCGACACCAAGTCGGGCATCACGAAGGTGCGGGGCCGCGAGTACCCCTTCGGCGCGGGTGCGGTGCTGATCCCGACGTTCCATCCGGCTGCGGTCCTGCGCGGCCGCGGCGAGGCGCTCGCCCAGATGCGGGCCGACTTCGTGCTCGCCAAGCGGGCGGTGGCCCGCTCCCGTCGGGAGGAGGGGTGAGGGTGGAGCTGCGGACGGGTGGCGTCGACGAGACCCGCGAGGTCGGAGCGGCCGTGGCCGAGGTGCTGCGGCCCGGCGATGTCGTGCTCCTGGCCGGCGAGCTGGGGACGGGCAAGACCGCGCTGGCGCAGGGCCTCGCCCGCGGGCTGGGGATCGAGGACCGCGTGACGAGCCCGTCGTTCGTGATCGTGCGGGAGTACGAGGGTCGGATCCCGCTCGCCCACGTCGACGTCTACCGGCTCGACCACGCCCAGGAGCTCCACGACCTCGGCTTCGAGGAGGTCCTGGACCCGGGACGGGTCACGGTCGTCGAGTGGGGCGACCGCGTCGCGCCGATGCTCCCCGCGGAGCGCCTCGAGGTCCGTCTCGCCTTCGGCGACGACGACGCGACCCGGTTGGTCGAGTGCAGCGGGCTCGGTCCCTCGTGGGCGGCCCGTCGCGAGGTTCTGGAGGCGTCGCTCGAGCGATGGGGAGCGGGTGGGCCGTGCTGATCCTGGGGGTCGACACCTCGACGGCGCAGGTCGGCGTGGCGGTGGGCTCGGAGCGCGGGGTCGTGTCCCAGGTCTGCTCCGCCCGCGGGCGCCGCCACGCGGAGACCCTGGCTCCGGCGGTGGAGTACGCGCTCGCCGAGGCGGGCGCCGCGCCCGGCGACCTCGCGGGGATCGCCGTGGGGATCGGTCCGGGCCTCTTCACCGGCCTGCGGGTCGGGGTCGCCACCGCGAAGGTCATGGCCCAGGCGCTGCGCATCCCGGTGGTGCCGGTGGCCAGCCTCGACCTCGTGGCGTACCCGGTCCGGTACACGGACCGCCTCGTCGCCGCGGTGATCGACGCGCGCCGCGGGGAGGTGTTCTGGGCGATCTACCACCCGGTCCCCGGCGGCCTCCAGCGAGCCGGCGAGTACTCGGTCGGCGAGCCCGAGGACCTCGAGGCCGAGCTCATCGCCGTCGGCGACGACCCGTTGCTGGTGGGCGAGGGGGCGCTGCTCCACCGTGAGCGGTTCGGCGAGCTCGACGGCGCCGAGTGGGCGTCGCCGGTGCACGCCCACCCGAGCCCGGCTGTGCTGGTGGAGCTGGCGTGTGCGAAGTTCGCGCGCGAGGAGTTCTCGCGTCCCCAGGAGGTCGAGCCCCTCTACCTCCGTGTGAGCGACGCCGAGCTCCCCGATCCCGCTTCGGCGGTGAGAGGCGACACGGGAGCGCGCTGAATGGCAGTGGACCCCGACATCGACGGCGAATCCCGGATCGACGGCGCCGCGCGGCGCGACGACGCCGACCTCGAGGACCTCCACGTCACGATCGCTCCGATGCGCCGCCGGGACCTCAAGGCGGTGCTCAGGATCGAGGGGGAGGTGTACCCGCACGCCTGGAGCATGTCGCTGTTCCTGAGCGAGCTGGCGCTGTCCTCGACGCGCGCGTACGTGGTCGCCAGGGTCGGCCGCCACGTGGTCGGCTACGCCGGCGTGATGCTGGCCGCCGGCGACGCGCACGTGACCACGATCGCCGTCGATCCCGACTGGCAGGGTCGGGGGATCGGCACCCGCCTCCTCCTGGCGCTGGCGCGAGAGGCGCTCCACCGGGATGCGACGAGCCTCACCCTCGAGGTGCGGATGGCCAACCGGGCCGCGCAGGCGCTGTACCGGAGGTTCGGCTTCATGCCCGTCGGCGTGCGCCGGAACTACTACCAGGAGACCAACGAGGACGCGATGGTGATGTGGGCCGAGGGCGTGGACACTCCCGGATACAGCCGCAGGCTGGCCGCCATCGAGGCGCGTCTCACCGGCACGACCACCGTCGAGCCCTTCGGGGAGGAGTGGTGACCCCGGGCGGCGAGGTCGGCCTCGTCCTCGGGATCGAGACGTCGTGCGACGAGACCGCCGTGTCGGTCGTCGCCGAGGGCGACGACGTGCTGGCGTCGGTGGTGGCGAGCCAGGTCGACCTCCACGCCCGCTTCGGTGGGGTCGTCCCGGAGGTGGCTTCCCGGGCACACGTCGACGTGATCAACGTGGTGATCGCCGAGGCGCTGGTCGAGGGGGGCGTGGAGCTCTCCGATCTGGGAGCCGTCGCGGCGTGCGAGGGGCCGGGCCTCGCTGGTGCCCTCCTCGTGGGCGTGAGCTCGGCGAAGGCCCTGTCGCTCACCCTCGGCGTCCCCTACGTCGGCGTCAACCACATGGAGGGGCACCTCTACGCGGCGTTCCTCGAGAACCCGGGACTCGAGCCGCCGATGAGCGTCCTGCTCGCCTCCGGCGGGCACACGATGGTCGTCCACATGGAGGACCACGGCCGGTACCGCCTCATGGGCGAGACGGTCGACGACGCGGCCGGCGAGGCCTTCGACAAGGTGGCGCGCCTGCTGGACCTCGGCTACCCGGGTGGGCCGGTCATCGACCGGTTGGCGCTGCGCGGGGATCCCTCCGCCGTCGCCTTCCCCCGCCCGATGCTCGGGGAAGGTTGCGACTTCTCGTTCTCGGGGCTCAAGACCGCGGTGCGCCACCACGTCGCGCGCGGAGCCGCCGGGGGTGCCGGGGATGCCGCGGACGCCGCGGTCGAGGACGTGGCCGCCTCCTTCCAGGAGGCGGTGGTCGACGTGCTGGTGACCAAGCTGTTCCGGGCCGCGGAGGAGACGGGGGCGCCCACGGTGGTGCTCGGCGGCGGGGTGGCCGCGAACTCCCGGCTGCGGGAGCGCACGCTGGAGGAAGCCGAGCGCACGGGGCGCCGTGCGATCCTGCCGACGCCGTCGATGTGCACGGACAACGGGGCGATGATCGCTGCGGCGGCGTTCCGGGTGCTCGACCGCGACGGGCCGAGCCCGCTGGGGTCGGGCGCCAGCCCCGGGTTGCGGCTCCCGACGGTCGCGTGAGCTCGGTGCTCCGCGCCGCCGCGGGATCCCCCCGGGACCCCGGGTGCGGCGATCTCGGGGCGCACCATTAGCACTCTCCGGTGGTGAGTGCTAAAAGTGTGGGCGTCAAGAGGAAGTTTCCAGGCCCACCAGGAGGGGTACACCGATGAACCTTCAGCCGCTTGACGACCGGATCGTGGTCCGGCCGAGCGAGGCGGAGGAGACGACCGCCAGTGGCCTCGTGATCCCCGATACCGCCAAGGAGAAGCCGCAGGAGGGCGAGGTGCTCGCCGTCGGCCCGGGTCGCCGTGCCGACGACTCCGGCGAGCTGATCCCCCTCGACATCGAGGTCGGCGACACCGTCGTGTACTCGAAGTACGGGGGTACGGAGATCACGGCGGACGGTGACGAGCTGCTGATCCTCTCGTCGCGCGACGTCCTCGCCAAGATCGTCTCCGGCAAGGGCGGAGGCAAGAAGAAGAAGTAGCGGCCTCGCCGGGACCGGTCATCGTGAGGGGCGCCCGTCGGGCGCCCCTCACGCGTCCGGCCCGCCCGCGCCGTGCTGGTCCGGCCTCACCGCGCCGCGACCGTCGGCCCTGCCCTCGTCCGAGCCGTCCGCGTTCGGTACCCCTGTGTCCGGTGCCCCTGTGTCCGGTGCAGGGCGCGCGAGCTCGCCGGCGGCCGGAGGGTTCATCAGCAGGTCGATCGCGCTCCAGATCGTCCGGGTGAACGGGAAGGCGAGGAGCGGGACCGCCACCGCCACCGCGCAGCTCGCCACCGTGAGCGGCACGACCGGGATGTCGGGCGCGGTGGCGATCACGCCCCCGACGATCGTGGCGAGCAGCGCCCCGAACGACACGATCGTGTTCACGCCCAGCGAGCCGACCCAGTGGCCCTGCTCGCGCTCGAAGCGGAATCCGCAGCGCGGGCAGCGCGGAGCCATGGAGAACCAGCGGCGGAACAGCCCGCCGCCCCCGCACACCGGGCACCGTCGCGTCAGGCCTCTCCACAGCACGGTGGAGGGGGCGCCGGCGGTCGAGGGCGTGCCGCCCGGACCGGCGCCGGCGCCGGTCACGAGCGATCCGCGACGCGTTGCTCGGCGACCGAGCGCGCCCACCCGTAGTCGAGCTTCCCCGACGGGCCACGGCGGATCTCGTCGACGGGGACCACGTGCTTGGGGCGCTTGTAGCCGGCCAGGCGACCCCGCGACACCTCGAGCAGGTCGTCGCGGTGGAGCTCGCCGGCGCCCTCCCGCAGCGAGACCACGGCCGTGACCGCCTCTCCCCACCGCTCGTCGGGCAGGCCCACCACGACGCAGTCCACCACGGAGGGATGTGCCTTGACGACCTCTTCGACCTCCTCCGGGTACACCTTCTCGCCGCCGGTGTTGATGCACACCGAGCCCCGGCCCAGCAACGTCACCGTGCCGTCGGCCTCGACGGTGGCGTAGTCCCCCGGGATCGAGTAGCGCGTGCCGCCGAGCTCCCGGAAGGTCTCCGCGGTCTTGGCCTCGTCCTTGTAGTACCCGATCGGGATCGGCCCCCCGATGGCCAGCATCCCGGTCTCCCCCGATCCCGGCTCGACCTCCCGGCCGTCCTCGGTGAGGACCTTGGTGTGCTCGCCGACCTTGAAGCTCGCGGTCCTGCTCTCGCTGCCCGGGCCGGTGACGCTGGTCGCGAAGCCGATCCCCTCGCTGGCGCTCAGGGCGTCGTAGCAGATCGCTCCCGTCCGCTCCACGAGGGCCTCCTTGACCTCCGAGGTCCACATCACGCCGGACGAGACCAGGAGCTGGAGCGAGGAGCAGTCGTAGGGGCGGCCGCGCGCCTCGGCCTCCTCGAGGGCTCTCAGCATCGGCTTCGCGAACGCGTCGCCCACGATCGCCATCTGCCGCACGCGCTCGCGCTCGACGGTCTCCCAGAGCTCGGCCGGGTCGAACCGCCGGCTCTCGAGGGTCACGACGGTCCCGCCGGTGGTGAGCGACTGGCAGGTCGTGACGAAGCCGGTCCCGTGCATCAGCGGGGACGCCGGCACGTGGACCGCCGCGTCGCGCGCCTCGACGATCTCGGCCGCGATCCGTCCGGCGTCCTTCGCGTCCTGCGGCGGTTCCTTGCCCCGGAGCGCGTAGGCCGCGGGCACCGTCGAGGCGAAGAGGTCCTCCTGGCGCCACATCACCGCCTTCGGCGTCCCGGTCGTGCCGCCCGTGTAGAGGAAGTAGAGGTCGTCCCCGGAGCGCTCGACGCGAGGCATCGGCTCGGTGCCCGCGATCAGCTCCTCGTACCGCAGCGCGCCCTCCACCAGCGGCGAGCCGTCGTCGACCTGGATCGCGGCTCGCAGGCGCGGGGCCTCGGGGCGCACGTTCGCCACCCGCTCGCCGAGCGAGCCGTGGAAGACGATCGCCTCGGCGTCGGAGTTGTCGAGCAGGTACGCCAGCTCGTCCTCCAGGTAGCGGTAGTTGACGTTGACCGGCACGCCGCGCATCTTCCAGGTCGCGAACGTGGTCTCCACGTACTCGTTGCAGTTGTGGAGGTAGCAGGCCACCTTGGAGTCGGGGCCGAGACCCAGCTCGCCCAGCGCGGCCGCCAGCCGGGCGGCCCGGTCCTCGAAGGCCGCCCAGGAGTGGCGCCGCTGCCCCTGCGCCAGGGCGGTGTGCTCGGGCACCGCGTCGGCGACCGCTTCCCAGTACGTCGCGAAGTTCTCGTCCACGTCCGCTCCTCGTCCTCGTGCCCCGACGACTCCGGAGCGTACCGACCGCGCTCGGTTCGGATCGCTCCGCCGGCTGCGACGAGGGAGGCTCCCGGTGCCGGCTCTATGCTCGGGGTCATGTCGGTACCGGGCCCGGGCGATCCGGGGAAGGCGCCCTCCTCATGACCCGCCGCGGCGGTGAGCAGCGGATCCCCCGGCCTCCGCTCGCCCGCACCGGACGTCCCGCCCCCTGGTCGGAACTTCCACCCGACGCGCGCGCCTTCGGCCTCGACGACGTCCGCGTCGCGTGCGAGCGGCTCCCCGAGCCCCGCCGGCACCTGATCCGCGTCCGCGGGGTCCGGACCGCGGCCGTCGTGCTCCCCTTCTTCGAGCGAGGCGGCGAGGCGGTGTTGGTGCTCACCAAGCGTCCGGAGCACATGCCGACCCACAAGGGGGAGATCGCGTTCCCCGGAGGGAAGGCCGAGGACGTCGACCGCTCCCTCCGGGACACGGCGCTGCGCGAGCTGGAGGAGGAGATCGGCGTCGGTCGCGACGCGGTCGAGATCGTCGGCGAGCTCGGGGCCCACGGCACGTTCGCGTCCCGGTTCGGGATCGTCCCCTTCGTCGGGTTGCTCGACGGTCCGCCCGAGTACACGCCCGATCCGAGCGAGGTCGACGAGGTCATCGAGGTGCCCGTCTCCGAGCTGCTCGCGGAGGGCGTCCACCGGGAGGAGCGCTGGGGGATCGGCCCCGCGGACCGGCCGATCCACTTCTTCGAGCTCGAGGAGGAGACCGTGTGGGGGGCCACCGCCGCGATCCTCTACGCCTTCCTGGTCCGGATGGTCACCGCCGCTGGTGGGCAGGGGTGAGGATGAGCAGGGGTGAGGAACGCTCCGCTTCGGGCCGACGGGGTGTCGGGGAGGCGTCGAGCTCGGTTGTATCCTGAGCGGTGAACGCTGATCGGTGCAGGGTCCGGATCAGGTGCGACGGTGAGGAGCGCTGAGCAGGTGGAAGTCGAGATCGGAATCGGGAAGTCCGGTCGTCGTGCCTACGGGCTCGACGACGTCGCCATCGTGCCCAGCCGACGGACGCGCAACCCCGAGGACGTCGACATCGGGTGGGAGCTCGACGCCTACCGCTACGACCTGCCGATGATGGCCGCCGCGATGGACGGTGTGGTCTCGCCCACCACCGCGATCCGGATCGGTCGGTTCGGTGGGCAGGCGGTCCTGAACCTCGAGGGTCTCTGGACCCGCTACGAGGACCCGGAGCCGGCGTACGAGCGGATCGCCGAAGCCGAGGGTGAGAAGGCGACGCGCACCATCCAGGAGGTCTACTCGGAGCCGGTCAAGGAGGAGCTGATCGGCCGCCGCGTCCAGGAGGTCAAGGACGCGGGGGTGACGGTCTGCGCCTCCCTCACCCCCCAGAAGGTCGAGCGCTACCACCCGGTCGCCCTCGAGGCCGGCCTCGACGTGCTGGTGATCCAGGGGACGGTGGTCTCGGCCGAGCACGTCGCCAAGAACGCCGAGCCCCTGAACCTGAAGAGGTTCATCCGGAAGCTCGACATCCCCGTCATCGTCGGCGGGTGCGCCTCCTACTCGACCGCGCTCCACCTCATGCGCACCGGCGCGGTCGGCGTGCTCGTCGGCGTGGGGCCGGGTCACCAGTGCACCACCCGTGGCGTGCTCGGCGTCGGGGTGCCCCAGGCGACCGCCATCGCGGACGCCGCCGGGGCGCGGATCCGGCACCTGGACGAGACGGGCGTCTACGTCCACGTGATCGCGGACGGCGGGATGCGCACCGGCGGCGACGTCGCCAAGGCGATCGCCTGCGGTGCCGACTCGGTGATGCTCGGCACCACGCTCGCCGGCGCCCACGACGCGCCGGGGCGGGGGTACAACTGGGGGATGTCGACGTTCCATCCCGAGCTGCCCCGCGGCACCCGCGTGAGCGCCGGCCAGCGGGGCTCGCTCGAGGAGATCCTGCTCGGGCCCGCCCACGAGAACGACGGCACCTTCAACCTCTTCGGTGCCCTGCGGACCTCGATGGCCACCACCGGCTACGAGAGCGTCAAGGAGTTCCAGAAGGCCGAGGTCATGGTGGCGCCGGCGCTCCAGACCGAAGGGAAGGCCCTCCAGCACAGCCAGGGCGTCGGCATGGGCGCGTGACCTCCCCGGCCTCCGGACCGCACCACGACACCGTCCTCGTCGTCGACTTCGGGGCCCAGTACTCGCGCCTCATCGCGCGCCGGGTCCGCGAGGCGCACGTCTACTCCGAGATCGTCCCCCACGACCTGTCGGCCGAGGAGCTCGTCGCCCGCCGCCCGGCGGGGATCATCTTCAGCGGCGGACCGAAGTCGGTGCACGTCGAGGGCGCGCCGACGATCGATCCGGCCGTCTACGACAGCGGGATCCCGATCCTGGGGATCTGCTACGGCAGCCAACTCCTCGTGCAGCAGCTCGGTGGAGAGGTCCGGCGCACCGGTGGTGGGGAGTACGGGCGGACCGAGCTCGAGGTGACGGGGAGGTCGGACCTGTTCGCCGACCAGCCGACCCGGCAGCAGGTCTGGATGAGCCACGCGGACTCGATCGTGGCCGCTCCCGGGGGCTTCGAGGTCCTCGCGTCCACTCCGGGTGCTCCGGTCGCCGCGCTCGAGGACGCGCACCGGGCCATCCACGGCGTGCAGTTCCATCCCGAGGTCGTGCACACCCCGCGAGGCAAGGAGATCCTCGAGCGGTTCCTCTTCGACGTGTGCGGCTGCCGTCCCACCTGGACGATGGCCTCCGTCATCGAGGAGCAGGTCGACGCCATCCGCGAGCAGGTCGGCTCCAACGGGGTGGCCTGCGCGCTCTCCGGTGGGGTCGACTCCTCCGTCGCCGCCGCGCTCGTGCACAAGGCGATCGGCGACCAGCTCACCTGCGTCTTCGTCGACACGGGCCTGCTGCGCAAGGACGAGGCCGAGCAGGTGGAGGAGACCTTCCGGCGCCAGTTCCGGGTCGACCTCGTCCACGTCGAGGGCGCGGAGCGCTTCGTCGGCCGCCTCGAGGGCGTGACCGACCCCGAGGAGAAGCGCAAGCTCATCGGCGAGACCTTCATCCGGGTGTTCGAGCAGGTGGCCCGCGACGAGCTCGCGGGAGCCCGCTACCTGGTGCAGGGGACCCTCTACCCCGACGTGATCGAGTCGGGCGGCAGCGGCGAGGCCGGGGCGGCCACGATCAAGTCGCACCACAACGTGGGTGGGTTGCCCGCGGACATGGACTTCGAGCTGATCGAGCCCTTGCGGAACCTCTTCAAGGACGAGGTCCGGGCGGTGGGCGAGGAGCTCGGGCTCCCCGAGGACATCGTGTGGCGCCAGCCGTTCCCCGGTCCGGGCCTCGCCGTGCGGATCATCGGCGAGGTGACTCCCGAGCGGCTCGAGATCCTACGGGAGGCCGACGCGGTGGTGCGCGAGGAGCTGAGGGCCGCCGGCTTGGAGCGCGAGATCTGGCAGGCGTTCGCCGTGCTGCCCGCGGTGCGAGCCGTCGGCGTGATGGGCGACGAGCGCACCTACGCCTACCCGGTCGTCATCCGAGCCGTCACCTCCGACGACGCCATGACCGCGGACTGGGCCCGCCTCCCCGACGACCTCCTCCAGCGCATGGCGACTCGGCTCATCAACGAGGTGCCGGGGGTCAACCGCGTCGCCTACGACATCACCTCCAAGCCGCCCGGCACGATCGAGTGGGAGTGACCACCGACGGTCCGGCGAGGTCCCCGAGGGCAGCGACGGGGACCAGGAGGAGGCGCGACCGGCCGACCCGGCGCCGTGACGGAGCCGGTGCCGTGAGGGATGCCGGTGTCGTGAAGGGACACTGGGTCGTGAAGGGACACTGGGTCGTGAAGGGACACTGGGTCGTGAAGGGACACTGAGTCGTGAAGGGACACTGGGTCGTGAGGGGACACTGAGTCGTGAGGGGACACTGAGTCGGTGCGGGCGTTGGTCCAGCGGGTGTCGGAGGCGAGGGTGCGCGCGGAGCGCCGCGTCATCGGCGAGATCGGGGCCGGCCTCCTGGTGCTCGTCGGGGTGACCCACGACGACGACCCCTCCACGGCCGAGAAGCTGGCCGAGAAGGTCTGGCGACTCCGGATCATGGACGACGACGCCGGGAGGATGGACCTGGGCGTCGCGGAGACCACCGGGGCCGTCCTCGTGGTGAGCCAGTTCACCCTCTACGGCGACACCCGCAAGGGCCGCCGCCCGTCCTGGATCCGCGCCGCGCCGCCCGACCACGCCGAGCCCCTCGTCGAGGCCGTCGCCGAGGCGCTGCGCGCCCGCGGCGCGCAGGTCGCCACCGGAGCGTTCGGTGCCCGCATGGAGGTGGAGCTCGTCAACGAGGGGCCCGTCACCCTGCTCGTCGAGGTCGAAGGCGGAGGCGGAGCCCCGTGAGGCCACCGTCCGATCGTCACCTCACCCCCGTGCTGGTAGCCTGAACGATTCGGTCCTTCGGGTCACTCGTGAGGGTGCATGGAACGAATCGACTCCTGCCACAGCATCTGGGTCGTCGACACCGACGCGCAGCAGTTCTGCCGACTGCCCCGCGGCAGCCGGGTCGAGCCCACGGTCATGCGCGACCGCTGGGAGTCGTTCACCGACTTCGAGATCCACGAGGACGGCGCGCACGTCCTCGCCCTCAACGAGGACCGGACCCGGTTGCTCCGGTTCTGGGCGCACACGGACCCGTGCCCCCACTGCGGCCGTGACCGGACCGAGGAGCTCCGCGTCCAGCCGGTCGACGGTCAGTCCGACTGAGCGCGGGGCGACCGAGCGGCGGCGGGACGGGCGATCGGCCGGAGCGAACATCCGTACGGGTCGGTGCGCGCCGGTACGATGAGCATCGCATGACCGAGCCCGCCGCCGCCCCGGCGCTGTTCTCCGACGACCTCGATCCCCGCCGCCGCGAGGAGCGTCTCCTCGCGGACCTGAACCCGGTCCAGCGCGACGCGGTGCGCCTGGGCGAGGGTCCGGCGCTCGTCGTCGCCGGCGCCGGCTCGGGGAAGACCCGGGTGCTCACCCACCGGGTGGCGTGGCTCGTCGACTCCCTGGGCGTGTCGCCCTTCTCGGTGCTCGCCATCACCTTCACGAACAAGGCGGCCGACGAGATGAAGGACCGGGTCTCCACCCTGGTCGGTCCCGTCGGCCGCCGCATGTGGGTCTCGACGTTCCACTCGGCCTGCTCCCGCATCCTGCGCCGCGAGGCTCCCGAGGTCGGGTACTCGTCCAACTTCTCCATCTACGACCAGTCCGACGCGCAGCGCCTCACCGGCTACGTGCTCCGCGACCTCGGCTACGACACCAAGCGCGTCACCCCCCGACAGGTCCACGCCGCGATCTCGGCGGCGAAGAACGACCTCGTCGATCCCGAGGGGTACGCCGGGCAGGTCACCTCGTCGATCGAGCAGATGGTCGCCGAGGTCTACGACGAGTACCAACGGCGGCTCGTGCACGCGTCGGCGCTCGACTTCGACGACCTCCTCGGCGTGACGGTGCGGCTCCTCCGCACGCGGCCCGACGTGTTGGACCGGTGGCGCAGCCGGTTCCACCACGTCCTCGTGGACGAGTTCCAGGACACCAACCTCGCCCAGTGGGAGCTGGTGCGGCTGCTGGGCGAGGAGCACCGCAACGTCATGGTCGTCGGTGACAACGACCAGGGCGTGTACCGCTTCCGCGGCGCCGACCACCTGAACCTGCTGCGCTTCGAGGAGAGCTTCCCCGAGGCGCAGGTCGTGGTGCTCGAGCAGAACTACCGCTCGACCCAGGTGATCCTCGACGCCGCCAACGCGGTGATCGCCAACAACCAGCGCCGCCGTCCGAAGCACCTGTGGACGCAGCGCGCCGGCGGCGAGCTCATCGCGACCGTCGTCACCGACGACGAGCACGAGGAGGCGGCGTTCGTGGCCTCCGAGGTGCTCCGGCTCACCGACGAGGAGGGCTACGCGTTCGGCGACGTGGCCGTCTTCTACCGCACCAACGCGCAGAGCCGCGTCCTCGAGGAGACCCTGGTCCGCCAGGGCATCCCGTACCGGGTGGTCGGCGGCATGCGCTTCTACGACCGGCGCGAGGTCAAGGACGTGATGGCCTACCTGCGGGTGCTCGTGAACCCCGGCGACTCCGTCAGCCTCAAGCGCGTCGTCAACACCCCCAAGCGCGGGGTGGGCGACACCTCGGTGGCGCGCCTCGAGGCCTACGCGGACGGTGCCGGCGTCACCCTCGGAGACGCCCTCGAGCGGGCGCACGAGGCCGGTGTGAGCGGGCGCGCCGTCGGCGGGATCGGCGAGCTCCTCGACGTCCTCGCGGACCTCCGTACCGCCGCCGACGGCGGCGTCGCCGCGGCGGTCGAGGCGGTCCTGGCCCGCACCGGGTACCGGGCCGAGCTCGAGGCCGAGCGCTCGATCGAGGCGCAGGGGCGCATCGAGAACCTCGAGGAGCTCGTGGGCGTGGCCGCCGAGTTCGACGAGATCGCCGAGCGCGGCGAGGTGGAGCTGCTCGCTCCCGCGCTGGCCGCCGATCCGAGTGCCGGGGGCGAGACGACCACGGAGGGGGACGAGGTGTTGGTGGGCCTCGATCGCCTCCAGGCCTTCATCGAGCAGATCTCGCTCGTGACCGACCTCGACGAGTACGACCCCGACGAGAGCGCCCTCACCCTCATGACCCTCCACACCGCGAAGGGGCTCGAGTTCCCGGTGGTGTTCGTCACCGGCCTGGAGGAGGGGATCTTCCCCCACAACCGGAGCCTGTCCGATCCCGACGAGCTCGAGGAGGAGCGCCGCCTCTGCTACGTGGGGATCACGCGGGCCGAGGACCGCCTCTACCTGTGCCGGGCATGGAGCCGCACCCTGTTCGGGGCGACCCAGTACAACCTGCCGAGCCGGTTCCTCGACGAGCTCCCCGAAGAGCTGGTGCGGGCGTTCGGCGACGAGGAAGGCGGTCCCGGCCGGGGGATCCGCGGTCGCTCCGGCGGGTCGGGGTCGCCCGCCCCCTCGGGCGTGCGGCCCTCGTTCAAGCTCGGCGACGACGTCGTGCACGACCGCTTCGGGGAGGGGGTCGTCGTCGACATCGAAGGTCGTGGCGACAAGGCGGAGGCGCTGGTGAGGTTCGTGGGCGGCGACGAGCGCCGTCTGCTCCTCGCGTGGGCGCCGCTCCGGCGCCCCTGAGGCCACGATGCTGGAGCTCTCCACCGCCGAGCTGGTGGGCCGTGTCGCCCTGGCCGTCGCCCTCGGCGGGTCCGTGGGCGCCGAGCGGGAGGTGTCGGGCCAGCCGGCCGGCTTCCGCACCCACGTGGCCCTCGCGCTGGGAGCGACCCTCTTCGGGGTGATCTCGATCCACGGCTTCGACCCCTTCACGGGCGAGACGCCGGAGACCAACGTCCGCATCGACGTCACGCGCGTGGCCTCGCAGGTGGCGGTCGGTGTCGGGTTCCTCGGCGCCGGAGCGATCCTGAAGCAGACCGGGTCGATCCGGGGGCTCACCACCGCCGCGTCGCTGTGGACGACCGCGGCGATCGGGCTCGCCGCGGGGATCGGGTACTACGCGGCGGCCGTCGCCGGGACGGGCGCCCTGCTGGTGTCGCTGGTGGGGCTCCGCAGCGTCCGCAGGGTGCTGCGCCGGCGTCTCTCCCACGACGAGCAGGAGGTGACGGTGCGCCTCCTCGCGGGCGCGGACCCAGGCGAGGTGGTCACGGCGCTCCACGTGATGGAGGGCGTGCACGTGCGGCGCGTCCAGATCGACGAGGACCCCGACTCCGGTGTCCTGGTGATCGACGCGGCGGTGCACTCGGAGCGGGGACGGGAGCTCGGACCCGTCCTGGCGGACCTGGCCGAGCGCTCCGACGTCGACGAGGTGATCGTGGCGGAGTAGCGCTCGCGCGGAGTCCCCGCGCCGTCGGTTCAGGCGCTCGCAGGGGTGGCCGGAGCCCGTACGTGCTCGTCGTCGAGGTGCACCACGACACCGGGGAGCACGGCGTGCGCGTCGCCGTGGGTCGAGTCCCGGGTCGCGATCTCGTGGGCGATGGAGCGCGCCACCTGCGCCGGGAGCGTCACGCTGAGGTTCCCGTGCCCGGTCACCAGGAAATTGGTGGCGCGCAGCACGGGCTCACGCAGCATGGCGGCGCCGACGGGATCGACGAAGACGTCGCGGTCGGAGAAGTAGTTGAGGAAGGTCACCCGCATCGGGCGGGTCGACTCCTCGAGGTGGCGCATCACGCTCGAGCCGGGGCGGAGCTGCGCGGCCGCCGATCCCGTGCCCGACAGGGTGACCCGGGTCCCGCCGTGCGCGGTGCCGACGGTGGTGACGCTCTCGGTGGCGTGGTCGCCGCCGAGGACCTGCACGTAGTACCGCGCCACGATGCCGCCGATGTTGTGGCCGACGAGGTGGACGGACTCGGCGCCGGTGAGCGAGCGGAGCGTCTCGACGTGGCGGGCGAGGCGGTCCGCCCGGTGCGGGACGTCGACGTCGGTGGGGAGCCGGTCGACGATGCCGACGTCGTGGAACCCTGCCCGCTCGAGCCTGCGGCGCAGCAGGGTCCACCCGCGGTGCGCTCCCTCGAAGCCGGGGATCAACACGACCGGTCGCGTCCTCGCGGCGCTTCCCGTTCCCGTGTCCTCGAAGCTCTCCACGATCGTCCGCATCGTCGTCCCCTTCCGTCTCCTGCTGGTTCGCGTCGGCACGGGCGCTCGGGGTGATGAGGGTGGTTGTCGGAACCACCCGTTCGGGCCATGCCGGGGTTCCGTTCGGGGGGCGGGGGACGGTGGTTGGGCCGGGTGGCCCCGTCTGCCCGTACGCTGAGGCGGTCGGAGCGCGGTCGGGGCGGAGCCGAGGAGGTGCGAGCCGTGAGCCCGAGCAGGACGAGCACGCGTGCGCGGCTGCTGCGCGGTCGGGTGCCCCTCGGCGAGCTGCTCGACCGTCTGGCGACCGTCCACGGCGGGGACCGCCTCGTCGAGCAGGACTCGCCCGTCGGGCTCACCGGCACGCGGGTCCTGTCGTTCGAGGAGGCCGCCGACGTGGTCGCGCGGGCCTCCGGCGTGCTGGCGTCGCGCTGCGCGGGCGGGCGGCGCGTGGTGCTGCGCGGCCCCAACGACTACGGGTTCTTCTTGGCGTGCCTCGCCGTGTCGCGTGCGGGCGGGGTGGTGGTGCCGGTCAACCCGAGGATGCGCGACGAGGAGGTCGACCACGTCGTCGAGGACGCCGACGCGGAGGTGGTCGAGATCGAGTGGCTCGCCGACCGTCTCGATCGCAGCGACGCCGGCCGGGTGCCGGCGGTGGCTCCGGGCGACGACGTGGCCGGGATCTTCTACACGTCGGGGACGACCGGGCAGCCGAAGGGCGCGCGCCTCTCCCACACCGCCCTCGTCGAGCCCGCCTCGTGGGGCGCGCTCTGGCCGTCGGGACTGCGGCGCGACGAGCTGGTGTTCTCCCTGCCGATCGCCCACATCATGGGCCTCGCGTCGCTCGTCGCCGCGGCCGGCGCCGGGATCCCCGTCTTCTCGATCCCGCGGTTCTCTCCCTCCGCCGTGCTGGACGCCATCGAGGAGCGGCGGGCGACGGTCTTCGTCGGGGTTCCCGCCATGTACCGGATGCTCCTCGAAGCCGGAGCGGAGCAGCGGGACCTGCGCAGCGTGCGCCTGTGGGTGAGCGCCGCCGACGTGATGCCGGCGGAGCTGGCCCGGCGCTTCAAGCGCATGGGCGCCACCGCCACCCTCCCGGTGCTCGGCCGCTCCGTGGGGGAGGCCGCGTTCGCGCAGGGGTACGGGATGGTCGAGCTGGGCGGGGCGGCCACCGCGAAGATCTCCCCTCCGGGTGTCCGTCTCGGCCTCGGCGACCTCCTCGGGCTCTCGGTGTTCGGCACCCGCATGCGCGTCGTCGACGACGCGGACCGCGAGGTCGGGCGGGGCGAGGTCGGCGAGCTGCTCGTCAAGAGCCCCGCGGTGCTGCGGGGCTACCACGGGAAGCCGGACGCCACCCGCGAGATCCTCACCGAGGACGGGTGGGTCCGCACCGGGGACCTCGCACGCAAGGGTCGCCTGGGCGCGGTGCGCTTCGCGGGGAGGAAGAAGGACGTCGTGATGCACGGCGGCTACTCCGTCTACCCGACCGAGGTCGAGGAGGTGCTCGGGCGTCACGAGGCGGTGGCCGAGGTCGCGGTGGTCGGGTGCCCCGACCGCGTCAAGGGTGAGGTGCCGGTCGCGTTCGTCCGGATCGGGGGCGACCGCAGCGTGGCCGCGGAGGACCTGCTGGCGTTCGCGACAGCCCACCTCGCGGACTACAAGGTGCCCGTCGAGGTGCGCTTCGTCGAGGAGCTCCCCCGCACCGGGACCGGGAAGGTCCACAAGCCGGAGCTGCGCGAGCGCCTCGCCGGTACCTGACCGAGCTCCGAGCGCTCGGACCCGCCGGCGCAGCCTCCGGCGAGCCCGACTCCGCCGCCGACTCCGCCGCCGGCTCCGCGACCGGGCTCTGCGACCGGGCTCTGCTAGCGGGAGGCCTGCGGGGCTCGACGGGTGCGGAGGTCGACGACGACGAGGTCGTCTTCCACGCTCGTGGGGAACCTCGCCAGCTCCTCCGTCGCCCACCGCCGTCCCCGGCAGTCCTCGAAGGTCTCCGCGCTGTCGTTCCAGTCGATCGGGCAGTCCGACGAGGCGCCCGGCGGCACCACGTGGAGCGCCGTGAACGCTCCGTCGTCGAGGGTGAGCGCGAACCCGCGGTCGCCGCCCACCGGGTCGGCGAAGAAGAGGGGCTGCTCCCGTGCGATCGCCTCCGCCAGGCGCGCGGCGTCGCCGACCTCGAAGGGCTCGTACTCGCCCTCGCGCACCGCGGGCCGTCCGGTCGCGAAGATCACGGCGAGGACGACGAAGGCGATCGCCAACGCGAGGGCGCCGAGGCTGAGGAACAGCAGCCGGCGCTGTGCCGGAGGGAGGCCGGAGAACATCCCGCCGATCCTCACCGGTGCAGCCAGCGCTCGGTGGCCGCGTCGAACCGTCGCCGTCCGTCGCCGGGCGCGGCTTCGGCCAGGGAGCGCTCGAGGTGGGGGAGCGCCGTCGCCTCGTCCACGACGCCGTCGACGATCCCGAGGTCGGTGAGCTCCGCGCCGGTGAGACCGAGCCGGCCGGCGAGCTCCGGAGCCCGGCTCGGATCGCGGTGGAGGATCGAGGCGGCGCCCTCGGGCGCGATCACCGAGAAGGTCGAGCCGTCGAGCATCCACAGGCGGTCGGTGGCCGCCAGGGCCAGGGCGCCGCCGCTGCCTCCCTCGCCGACCACGAGGCTCGCGGTCGGTGCCGGGTGGGCGCCGAGCGTGGCGAACGTCCTGGCGATCTCGCCGGCGATCCCCCCCGTCTCCGACTCGTGCGACGGATCGGCCCCCGGGGTGTCGACGAAGGTCGCCACCGGGAGGCGCAACCGTCCGGCGAGGCGCAGCAGGCGTCGGGCGGCGCGGTAGCCGGCCGGTCGGGGACGGCCGTCGCCGGCGTGGCGGTCGAGGCCGAGCGCGGCGAGCGGCGTCCCGGCCTCGGTCACGCCGATCGCCGCGACCACGACGGGGTCGACACCTCCGGCGCGGTCACCCCTCAGCTCGACCCGCTCGGGGAGCAGCGACTCGGTCCACGTCCTCCCCGACGCTCGGTCGGGCGCGCGGGATCGCTCGACCTCCTCCCACGCCGAGCCGCTCGGGGGTGCTGGAGGCCGCGGCGCCGGCGTGCCGCTCACCCGGGACTCCTCCGCGTGGGGGTGCGAGGCCAGGTGGGTGGTCGCCAGCAGGGTGGCGAGGAGGCGCCGGGCCCGGTGGGACTCGACCAGCTCGTCGACCAGTCCCGCGGCGTGGGCCGACTCCGCGCTGTGGGCGCCTTCGGGGAGCGCCCGTCCGGTGGTCTGCTCGACGACGCGGGGTCCCGCGAAGCCGATGGTGGCGCCCGGCTCTGCCCAGATCACGTCCGCGAGGGAGGCGAACGACGCGTAGACGCCGCCGGTGGTGGGCGAGCCGAGGTGGGCGACCTGGAGCAGGCCGGCGGCGGCGTGGCGTCGGGCCGCGTCGGCGGTGCGGGCCATCTGCACCAGCGCCACCATCCCCTCCTGCATCCTCGCCCCTCCGGTGGCGGTGAGGACGAGCACGGGGAGCCGCTCGCGGCGGGCCCGCTCGTAGGCGCGCACGACGCGCTGGCCGACCGCCGCGCCCATCGAGCCCCCGACGAAGGGGAAGACACCCGCGACGACGGCGAGATCGAGGCGCGATCCCCCGCCCGCTTCGAGCGAGCCGCGGCCGGTGACGACCGCCTCGTCGGCTCCGGAGCGCTCCCGTGCGCGCTCGAGGACCTCGGCGTAGCCGGGGAACGACAGCGGGTCGCCGCCGCGCACGCCTCGGGTCGGGCCCGACCACGGCTCGAAGTCGTCGACGAACGGGGCCAGGCGGGACAGCGGGTTCAGCGGGCTCACCTCCGGTGGCCGTTGGTCCGGGTGGATTGGCCGTGAGTATGGTGTCGGCGACCCCGATCCTGCACGCTGCGCTGCGCGCAGTCGCTCGAGGTGCACTGGAGGTGCGGATGGAGCGGCGCTACCGCGTCGTCATCGCCAAACCCGGTCTCGACGGTCACGACCGCGGTGCCAAGGTGATCGCCCGCGCGCTCCGGGACGCCGGGTTCGAGGTCATCTACACCGGGTTGCACCAGACCCCCGAGCAGGTGGTCGACGCCGCGGTCCAGGAGGACGCGGACGCGATCGGCCTGTCGCTGCTCTCGGGTGCCCACATGACGCTGTTCCCCCGCGTCGTGGAGCTGTTGAGCGAGCAGGGCGTCGGTGAGGTGCTCGTCTTCGGCGGGGGCATCATCCCCGAGGACGACGTCCCCCGGCTGTACGAGGCGGGGGTGGCGAAGGTGTTCACCCCGGGAACGACCATGCAGTCGATCGTGGAGTGGCTCGAAGGGGCCCTCGACGGTCGTGAGGCCCGGCTGGCGCAGTCGTAAGGAGCTCCGTTGGACCTGTTCGAGTACCAGGGCAAGCAGTTCTTCGCGCGGTACGGCATCCCCGTGTCGCCCGGAGGTGTCGCCGACACGGTCGACGACGCCGTCTCGGTCGCCGAGCGCATCGGCTACCCCGTGGTGGTGAAGGCGCAGGTGCAGGTGGGCGGTCGCGGCAAGGCCGGCGGGATCAAGCTCGCCGACTCCGAGGAGGAGGTGCGCGAGCACGCCGGGTCGATCCTCGGGATGGACATCAAGGGCCACACGGTCGGGCGGCTCTGGATCGAGCGGGCGAGCGACATCGCGGAGGAGTACTACGCGAGCTTCACGCTCGACCGCTCCGCGAAGACGCACCTCGGGATGCTCTCCGCGCAGGGCGGCGTCGACATCGAGGAGGTGGCCGAGACCGACCCCGAGGCGATCGCTCGCATCCACGTCGATCCCGTCGAGGGGCTCTCCGAGGCGGCGTGCCGGGAGTGGGTCGAGGCGGCCGAGCTGGCCGAGGCGGCCCGCGAGGGGACGGTCGAGGTGCTCGCACGGCTCTACGAGGCCTACACCGTCGGAGACGCCGACCTCGTCGAGGTCAACCCGCTCATCCTGACGACCGACGGCCGGGTGCACGCGCTCGACGCCAAGGTGACCCTCGACGCCAACGCTGCCTACCGCCACGAGGAGTGGAGCGAGTACGCGGCGACCCAGGTGCTCGACGAGCGCGAGCAGATGGCCCGCGAGAAGGGGCTCAACTACATCGGTCTCGACGGCAGCGTCGGGATCATCGGCAACGGCGCTGGTCTGGTCATGAGCACCCTCGACGTCGTCGACCAGGCCGGCGGCCGGCCGGCCAACTTCCTCGACGTCGGGGGCGGCGCCGGCGCCGACCTGCTGTCGAACGCCATCGAGGTGATCAACTCCGACCCGAACGTGCGGTCGATCCTGATCAACATCTTCGGTGGGATCACCCGCTGCGACGAGGTCGCCGAGGGGATCGTGGAGGCGGTCGGGCGGGTGTCGCTCGCGTCGCCGCTCGTGGTGCGACTCGACGGCACGAACGCCACCGAGGGCCGCAAGATCCTGGCCGACAACGAGAGCGAGCACGTGCAGACCGAGCCGACGATGCTCGACGCCGCCCGGCGCGCCGTCGAGCTCGCGGGCGACCGAACCGGGGGGCGCTGAGCATGTCCATCTTCGTCGACGAGAGCACCAAGGTCGTCTACCAGGGCCTCACCGGCAGCCAGGGACGCTTCCACGGCATGCGCAACCGCGCCTACGGCACCAAGGTCGTCGCCGGGACCAACCCGAAGAAGGCGGGCACCGACGTCGAGGGCGTGCCGATCTACGGCACGGTGCAGGAGGCCGTGGACGCCACCGGGGCGACGGCGAGCTGCGTCTTCATCCCCGCTCCGGGGGTGCGGGACGCCGTGATCGAGGCCGCCGAGGCGGGCATCGAGACGGTGGTCGTGATCACCGAGGGCGTCCCCGCGCACGACGAGGCGATCTTCTACAACCGCCTCGCGCGGGATTTCCCGGACTGCCGGCTCGTCGGCCCCAACTGCCCGGGCGTCATCACCCCCGGCCAGTGCAACATCGGGATCACGCCGGGCGAGATCGCGCTGGAGGGCGGTCCGGTCGGGGTGGTGAGCCGATCGGGGACGCTCACCTACCAGGCGCTGCACGAGCTGACCGAGCAGGGGATCGGTCAGACCACCTGTGTCGGGATCGGCGGCGACCCGGTGCCGGGCACGAGCTTCGTCGACTGCCTCGCCGCGTTCGAGGCCGACCCCGAGACGAAGGCCGCGATCATGATCGGCGAGATCGGAGGCTCCGCGGAGGAGGAGGCGGCGGCGTTCATCCGCGACGAGATGAGCATCCCCGTCGTGGCCTACATCGCCGGGTTGACGGCACCCCCGGGGAAGAAGATGGGTCACGCGGGCGCGATCGTCTCCGGTGGTGAGGGCACCGCGGCGGCGAAGATCGAGGCGCTCGAGGCCGCCGGCTGCACGGTGGCGAAGAACCCGAGCGAGATCGGCGGCGCGATGGCGGGGATCGTCGAGTCGCTGTGAGCGGCCGCCCTCCGGAGCGGAGGGGGCGCGGGCGGGAGACGGCGCTCCCGCGGATCGCTGCGCTGTGCACGATCCTCGTCCTGGTGCTCGCGGCCTGCGGCACCGACGACACCGGAGATGCCGGGGACGCCGGCGGCGCCGGCGGAACCGAGCCGACCGCGACGTCCCCGGGCCCGGATCCGGGCGGGTCTACGTCGACGACCGCTCCCGGGCCGGCTCCCGAGACCGGCGTCTTCGACGTCGCGCCGGGTGGCGTCGAGCTCCTCGACGCTCCGGGAGGGTCGGGGGTCGGGCGGATCCGGGAGGGTGTGCTCCTCCCCTACGACGAGCTCCGCGACGGCTTCGCCCACGTCATGACGCCGTGCGACAACCGGGCGTGGGTCGACCTGGGCTCCGGGCGGGCGCGTGGGCCCTTCCGGGTGGTGCTCGATCCCGGCCACGGCGGCGACGAGCCCGGCGCGGTCGGCCCCAGCGGGCTGACGGAGGCGGAGGTCAACCTCGACGTCGTGGAGCGCGCCCTCGGGCTCCTCGCCGAGCGGGGGATCCCCGCGGTGGCGACCCGCACGCAGGACTACCGCGCGACCCTCGCCTTCCGGGTGCAGGTCGCGATCGACGCGGACGCCGAGGTGTTCGTCTCCGTGCACCACAACGCCGCGCCCGACGAGCAGCGCGACACGCCCGGTACGGAGTCGTTCTTCCAGTTCCGCTCCGAGGAGTCGAAGCGCCTGACCGGACTCGTGCAGGAGGAGGTCTTGGCGGCCTACTCCCGCTACGACGTCACCTTCGGTGCCGACCTCGACGCCGGGGCGAAGTGGCGCCTCTCGGATTCGGGACGTGACTACTACGGGGTCATCCGCCGCACGTTCGAGGCGGGCATCGCCGCCACCTTGTCGGAGGCGGCCTTCATCTCCAACCCCGAGGAGGAGGCGCTGCTGGCTCGCGGGGAGGTCCGCCAGGCCGAGGCCGAAGCGATCGTCCGCGCCGTCGAGCGCTACTTCGCCGGCGACCGGCCGGGTGGCGTGTTCACCACCCCCTACCCGCGGGAAACCCCCGCCGGTGGCGGCGGGGGTTCCCGAGGGTGCGTCGACCCGGCGTGAGCCGGTGCGCCGTCGCGGCTACGAGGGCGGCGGCGGCGGAGGTGTTCCGCCTCCTCCACCGGGCTGGGGCGGGGGCGACTGCGGGGGCGGACCGCCGGCTCCGGGGCTCGCCTGCGGCGACGCGGGGCGCACGCCCTGCGGGCGCTCCTTGTCGAGCATGAACGCTCCGACCACGAGGCCGGCCGAGGCCAGCAGCGAGATGAAGTACCCGATCTGGTAGTCGGCGCCGCTCGGCTTGCCGAGCAGGAACGAGACCGTGAGCAGCGCGGTGAAGACGCCGAGGACGATGTGTACCTGCGGCCAGGTGAAGCTGTGGATCTTCTGTGGCAGCTTGACGGTGGCGAACACCTCGAGGGCGATCACCACGGCCATGGCCGCGCCGAAGATGCCCACCCAGGCGAACGTCGGGAAGAACAGGTTCCCGTCCCACGGGCTGGCTCCGAACCTCCCGATCCCTGCCCAATCGAGGAACGAGAAGACCAGGGCGACGGCTCCCGACGCGAGAATCACGATCTCAGCCGTCGTCGGCTTGTTCTGCATGGTGCGACCTCCGAATCCGCTGTGCGGGCCGGACGTGAGTCTAGGGCGACACCGCGCGCGAACGCGTGATCGGCGACATCGCGCTGCGACGTCACCGCGACGGGAGCACGCGGGAGCGCCCTCGACGCAGCGCCCTCGACGCAGCGCCCTCGACGCAGGGCGCGGGCGAGGGGAGCATCACCACGCCGGGCCGCCGTCGTCGGTACGTTGCGGTCATGGCGGCCGTGCCGGCACGAGGCGAACACGAGCTCCCGGGCCTCCTCGGGGGCCTCGGTGCGCGGGCCCGGCGGCGGGCGATGCCCCGGATGGGCGTGGCGCTGGCCGCCGGTGGCGCGGTGCTCGCCGTGATCGGCGGTCTGGTGCTCGGCTTCGACGGGCTCGCGGCCGTGGGGTTCGACGAGCGACCCGACGAGACCCCCGGGCTGGTCGTCACGGCGCTGCTGGTCGCGGTGGGCTACGCGCTCGCCGTGCGGGCCCGCCACGAGCCCCTGGCCGCGGCCGGAGCGACCGCCGCCGCGCTGGCCGTCCCGTTCGTGTTGCTCTTCGCGACCTTCGACGTGAGCGACAGCCCGCCGTTCTCGATCGACGCGCTGCTCCTGGTCTCGACGGCGGTCTGGCTCCTCTCCTACCTCCTCGGGCGCACCGCCGGCCGGCCGGTGTTCCTCGCCGCCGCCCTGGTGGGCACCTGGTTGTTCGTCCTCGAGCAGGTGGAGTCGGTGTTCTCGACGCCGTTCCTGCTCTTCGGGGGCCTCGGCGCGCCGCTGGGCGGCGGCTTCGGGTCCGCGCCCTCCCCCTTCGGCGGCGGGCCCGGTGGCGGCGGGTCCTTCGGTGGCGCGCCCCTCGACGCTCCCGATCCGACCACGGTGGGGATCCTCTCGGTGCTCTTCGGTCTCGGGTACCTGCTCGCGGCCGGGGCGCTCGATCGACGGGGCCTGCACGGGATCGCCACGCCGGCCGTGGTGGTCGGCCTCGTCGCCCTCGCGAACGGGTTCTCCGCGCTGGGAGGCGACCTCGAAGCCGGAGGGACCGGGGTGCTCCTCGTGCCGACCGGGACCGCGGTGGCCGTCCTCGGCGCCTCGAGCGGACGTCGGGCCACCACGTGGATCGGCGGGACGGCCGCGGCGCTGGGTGTCCTCCTGGTCGTCGGCGACCTGATGGAGCAGGAGTCCGCCACGGCGGTCGGGACCGCGTTGATGGTGGCCGGCGCTCTCCTGGTGGCCGGCGCCGCCGGACTGGCGAGCGCGGCGCGCGAGCCCGGCGAGCTCGAGGGCGGCGGGCTCTCGCTCGGCGCGCTCGGAGCCGGCGCCCCACCGGTGGGGCCGCCTCCCGGTGCGCGAGGTCCACGAGGTCCGCAGGGCAGCCAGGATCCGCAGGGCAGCCAGGATCCGCCGGCACCGCCGGCCGGCCCGCCCGGGTCCCCGTGAGCGACCGTCCGATCGAGCGCCCGCGCTAGCGTGAGCGCCGTGCGGATCGGGGTGTTGGTCTCGGGGAGTGGCACGAACCTCCAGGCGCTCCTCGACGCCGGGCTCCCGATCGCCCTCGTCCTCTCCGACCGGTCCGGTGTCCAGGCCCTGGACCGCGCGGCCGCCGCGGGGATCCCCACCGAGGTCGTGGAGCGCGCCGCGTACCTCCCGGAGCGTCGGGAGGAGTTCACCGAGGCCGTCGTCGACACGCTTCGGAGCCACGACGTCGACGTCGTGGCGATGGCAGGGTTCATGACCATCCTGGCCAAGCCGATGTTCGACGCCTACGAGGGCCGCGTCGTCAACACCCACCCGAGCCTGCTGCCGGCGTTCCGCGGAGCCCACGCGGTCGAGGAGGCGTTGGAGGCCGGGGTGAAGGTCAGCGGCTGTACGATCCACGTCGCGACCGCCGACGTCGACGACGGCCCGATCCTCGCCCAGGAGCCGGTCAGGGTCGAGCCCGACGACACGGCCGAGACGCTCCACGAGCGGATCAAGGCGGTGGAGAACCGCCTCTATCCGGAGGTGCTCGGTTGGTTCACCGCCGAGCTCGAGGCGAAGGGGGACGAGTGAAGGTCCAGCGCGCGCTGCTGTCCGTCCACGACAAGACCGGGCTGGAGGAGTTCGCGTCGGGTCTCGTCGACCTGGGTGTCGAGTTGGTCTCCTCGGGCGGCACGGCGGCGGCGCTGGTCGACGCCGGGATCCTGGTGACCCCGGTCGAGGAGGTCACCGGAGCGCCCGAGATGCTCGGTGGCCGGGTGAAGACCCTCCACCCACGCGTCCACGGCGGCATCCTCGCCGATCGCGGGGAGGACGCCCACCGCGACGACCTGGAGGCGCAGGACATCGACCCGATCGACCTGGTCGCCGTGAACCTCTACCCGTTCGTCGAGAGTCCCGGGATCGAGACCATCGACATCGGCGGTCCCACGATGGTCCGAGCCGCGGCGAAGAACCACGCCTGGGTGGGTGTGGTGACCGCTCCCGACCAGTACGAGGGAGTGCTCGACGAGTTGCGCTCGGGGGGTGGCGAGCTGTCGGAGGCGACACGCCGCCGGCTCGCCCTGGAGGCGTTCGCGACCACCGCGGCGTACGACGCGGCGATCGTGCGCTGGCTCCAGGACGACGACGAGCTGCCCGAGCACCTCGTCGTCCCGCTGCGCCGCGCCGCGCCGCTCCGCTACGGCGAGAACCCCCACCAGCGCGCGGCCCGCTACGTCGAGCGCGACGGCGCTGCGGGGTGGCACGAGCAGGCGGTCCAGCACGGCGGCAAGGAGCTGTCGTTCATCAACCTCTTCGACGCCGAGGCCGCCTACCAGCTCGCCCGGCGGTTCGAGGAGCCGTGCGTGGTGGTCGTGAAGCACGCCAACCCCTGCGGCGTCGCCGTCGCCGCCGACGTCGCCGAGGCCTACACGCGGGCCTTCGACTGCGACCCGCTGAGCGCGTTCGGCGGTGTCGTCGCCGCGAACCGGGCGGTCAGCCTCGAGATGGCCGAGCGGATCACCGAGGTGTTCACCGAGGTGGTGGTGGCACCCGCCTACGAGGACGGCGCGCTCGACGCTCTCACGACGAAGAAGAACCTGCGGGTCCTCGAGGCCCCACTTCCCGGCTCGCCCGGCCTCGACCTGCGCCGCATCGACGGCGGCTTCCTGGCCCAGGAGACCGACACCGTCGCGGTGGAGCGCGACACCTGGAAGGTGGTCACCGAGACGACGCCCACCGAGGAGCTGTGGGAGGAGCTGGAGTTCGCCTACGTGGTGTGCGCCGCCGCGACCTCCAACACCATCGTGCTCACGAGGGACCGCCGGGCGGTGGGGGTCGGCTCCGGGCAGCAGAGCCGCGTGCACGCGGCGGAGATCGCCGCGCGCAAGGCGGACGGCCGCGCCGAGGGAGGCGTGTGCGCCAGCGACGCCTTCTTCCCCTTCCGCGACGGTGTGGACACCGCCGCCGACGCAGGCGTCGCGGCCGTCGTGCAGCCCGGAGGCTCGGTGCGCGACGACGAGGTGATCGCCGCGGCCGACGAGCACGGCATCGCGATGGTGTTCACCGGGCAGCGCCACTTCCGCCACTGAGAGCCACCGAGAGCACGGAGTTCACCGAGAGGGGGAGATCGAGCTGAGCGCCAAGATCCTGGACGGCAAGGCGGCGTCCGCCGAGCTGAAGCGCATGCTGGCCGAGGAGGTGTCCCGGCTCGCGGAGTCGGGCACGGTCCCCGGCCTGGCCACGGTGCTGATCGGCGACGACCCCGGGTCGCACGCCTACGTGCGCGGCAAGCACAAGGACTGCGCCGAGGTGGGCATCCACTCGGTGCGCCACGACCTCCCCGCGGACACCCCCCGTGACGACGTGCTGGCCGTGATCGACGACCTGAACGCGGACCCGTCCATCCACGGGTTCATCGTCCAGCTCCCGGTGCCGGACCACCTCGACGCCAACGAGCTGCTCATGCGGGTCGACCCCCGCAAGGACGCCGACGGCCTCCACCCGACCAACCTCGGGTTCCTGGCCCTGGGCTACCCCGGGCCGCGGCCGTGCACGCCCCTCGGGATCCAGGAGCTGCTCGGGTGGGGGAACGTGCCCGTCGAGGGACGCCACGTCGTGATCGTGGGGCGGGGCACCACGGTGGGTCGCCCCCTGGCGCTCCTGCTCTCCGCCAAGGGGTCGCGGGCCAACGCGACGGTGACGCAGTGCCACACGGGCACCCACTACCTGCCGGAGTTCACCAAGCAGGCCGACATCCTGGTCGCGGCTGCCGGGAAGCCGGGGATGATCGTCCCCGACTGGGTCAAGCCCGGAGCCGCGGTGCTCGACGTCGGGATCACCCGCGGGGAGCACGGCTTGGTGGGCGACGTGGCCCCCGAGGTGGCCGAGGTGGCCGCGTGGCTGGCTCCGATGCCCGGCGGTGTGGGACCCATGACCCGAGCGCTGCTGCTGCGCAACGTCGTCGAGGCGGCCGAGCGGCACGCCGCGCAGCGCCCCGCTCGCTGACCGGAGGGGACCGGACCGTGAGCGCGGGGCGCGGCGTCGACCCGGGTGGCGATCCGCTCGGTGGCAGCGCTGTCGGCCCGCCGGGGCACGTCCGCTGCTCGCTCTGCGACACCTGGGTCCCCGCCGGGGTGCGCCGGTGCCCGGAGTGCGGGTTGTGGCGTGGCAGCCACCGGCATCCCGCCGACCGGTCCCTGCTCCTGCTCGTCGGTGGCGCGTTCGCGGCGATCTATGCCCTGGGGCTGCTGGTGGTCGTCCTCGGAGCCGCCTGAGCCGCCCGGGTAGCCCGAGCTGGCCGGGTCGCCGGAGCGAGCGCGGGTGTCCGCGCCCGCGGTGGACCCGAGGGGTCCGCCGGAGGCGGCACTCGTTACGATGCAGCGCGAGCCGGCACGCTGCCGAGGAAGCCGTGGCGGCAGCACATCCCCGGAACAGACATCCCCGGAACAGGACGAGGTGGGTCGCCCGATGGCCGAACGCATCACCGCCACCGCGGAGGGCAAGCTCGAGGTCCCCGACGAGCCGATCATCCCCTTCATCGAGGGGGACGGGACCGGGGTCGACATCTGGCCCGCCGCCCGCAGGGTCATCGACGCCGCCGTGGAGCAGGCCTACGGCGGCCGCCGCTCCATCGCCTGGAAGGAGGTGCTGGCGGGGCAGAAGGCCTACGACGAGGTCGGCGACTGGCTCCCCCAGGAGACCGTCGAGGCCTTCCGGGACCACCTCGTCGGCATCAAGGGGCCGCTGACCACCCCGGTCGGCGGCGGCATCCGCTCGCTCAACGTCGCCCTCCGCCAGATCCTCGACCTCTACATCTGCCTCCGGCCGGTGCGGTGGTTCCGCGGTGTGCCGAGCCCGGTGAAGCACCCGGAGAAGGTCGACATGGTGATCTTCCGGGAGAACACCGAGGACGTGTACGCCGGCAAGGAGCTGGAGGCCGGCAGCGCGGAGGCCAGGAAGCTGCTCGGCTTCCTCCACGACGAGCTCGGGTGGGAGATCCGAGCCGACTCGGGGCTCGGGATCAAGCCGATCTCGGAGACCGGCACCAAGCGCCTGGTGCGGGGCGCTCTCGACTACGCGCTGGAGAAAGAGCGCGACTCGGTGACCCTCGTGCACAAGGGCAACATCATGAAGTTCACCGAGGGGGCCTTCCGCTCCTGGGGGTACGACCTCGTGAAGGAGGAGTACCCGGACCGGGCGGTGTCGTGGGACGACTGCGGCGGCGACCCCGGTGACCGGCTCCTCGTCAAGGACGCCATCGCCGACGCGTTCCTCCAGCAGATCCTGACCCGCGCCGACGAGTTCGACGTGATCGCCACCATGAACCTCAACGGCGACTACGTCTCCGACGCCCTCGCGGCCCAGGTGGGCGGCATCGGGATCGCCCCGGGCGGCAACGTCAACTTCGAGACCGGCCACGGCATCTTCGAGGCGACCCACGGCACCGCGCCGAAGTACGCGGGGCAGGACAAGGTGAACCCGGGTTCCGTGCTCCTCTCGGGTGTGCTCATGCTCGAGCACATGAGCTGGTACGAGGCCGCGGACGCCGTGGTCCACGGCCTCGAGGCGGCGATCTCGGACAAGGTCGTCACCTACGACTTCGCCCGGCTGATGGAGGGCGCCACCGAGGTCAAGACCTCCGAGTTCGCCGAGGCGATCGTCGAGCGGCTCCCCTGATCTCAGTGCAGGCCGGTGCGGTGGGCGCCGCGCCCGGACGGGTCGGTAGCGTGACGGCGACCCGCCCGCTCACGTGAACGAGGTGCTCTCCATGAAGGTCACGATCGTCGGTGCCGGCTTCTACGGTTCGACGACCGCCCAGCGGCTCGCCGAAGCCGACTTCCTCGACGAGGTGGTCATGGTCGACATCATCGAGGACCGCCCCCAGGGCCTGGCCCTCGACATGATGCAGAGCCGCCCGATCGAGGGCTTCGAGACCCGCGTGGTCGGGGCCAACGACTACGGGCCGACCGAGGGCTCCGACCTCTGCGTCGTCACGGCCGGGGTGCCCCGCAAGCCCGGGATGAGCCGGATGGACCTGCTGGAGACCAACGCCGGGATCGTGGGGGAGGTGACCCGCGAGCTCGTGGCCCGGTCGCCCGACGCGGTGCTCCTCGTGGTGTCCAACCCGCTCGACGAGATGACCGCGCTCGCCGCGGAGGTGAGCGGCTTCCCGCGCGAGCGGGTGATGGGTCAGGCGGGGATGCTCGACACCGCCCGGTTCAAGCACTTCGTGGCCGAGCGGTTCGAGGTGTCGCCGTCGAAGGTCGACGCCATCACGCTGGGCAGCCACGGCGACACGATGGTGCCGGTGCCCAGCCAGGTGACCGTCGACGGCAAGCCGCTGACCGAGGTGGCCTCGACCGCCGACATCGACGAGCTCGTCGAGCGGACGCGCGGGGGAGGCGCCGAGGTGGTCGGCCTCCTCAAGACCGGCTCCGCCTACGTCGCGCCGTCGAGCGCGGCTGCCGCCATGGTGAAGGCCGTCCTGCACGACACCGGCGAGGTCATGCCCACGTGCGCCTGGGTCGAGGGGCAGTACGGGATCTCGGACGTCTACCTCGGCGTCCCCGCCAGGTTGGGCCGCGGCGGTGTGCGCGAGATCGTGGAGCTGCCGATCACCGCCGAGGAGCGCGAGGCGCTCTCGGAGGCCGCCGAGGCGGTGCGAGCGAAGCAGGCCGACGTCGGCCAGTTCGTGGGGTCGTAGGTACCGCGCCGACGACCGGCGCCCGTTCCGGATCGCGCCGGGCGCTCAGGCGGTCGTGGCGGGGAACCGCATCCAGCGCGCGAGCGCGTCGGCGAAGCGCTCCGGCTGCTCGAGGTGGGGGAGGTGACCGCACTCCTCGAAGCGCTCCACGCTCCAGTCGGGCCGTCGGTCGCGCAGGCGCTCCGCCACCGAGACCGGGATCAGCGCGTCGCGCTCGCCGTGGACGACGAGCGTCGGTGCGGTGACTCTCGGGACGTCGTCCCAGACCGACGAGCGGCGGGCGATCAGCGTCCGCAGGGCCTCCGAGTAGGCGCGGCCGACCTCGCCGTAGCCGAGTCGCTCGTCCGCGAGCTCGACCATCCGGAGGCGCACCTCGGGGTCGAGGTGCTCGGGGTGCGCGAGGAGGGCCCGGAGCCGCTCGGCGGTGGTGCGCTCGGGGCCGAGCCGCCGCCGGCGAGCGTCGAGGAGGCGGGGCCCCGCGACGGGCAGCGCGGCGAGCGCGAAGCGCGCCGCGGCGGGCAGGTCGCCGATCCCGACCGCTCCGTTCGGCAGGGCCGGGGCCACGAGGACCAGTCCCCGGACCATCTCCGGCCGGCGTGCCGCGAGGCCCAGGGCGAGGAGCCCTCCCATCGAGCCGCCGACGACCGTGGCGGGGCCGAGCTCCTCGAGGACGGTGGCGACGACGTCCCGCTGGGCGTCGAGCCCGGCGGAGGCGCGCCCCAGCCGGGTGCGGCCGAATCCGGGGAGGTCGATCGCGACCACCTCGCGGTCGGTCCCCTGCGCGAGGAGGGGAGCGGCGCTCGACCACTCGACCGTGGAGCCTCCGAGGCCGTGGACGAGGAGGACCGGTCCGTGGCCCGGCGTGTCCGCCGGCTGCCAGGTGAGCGCGTGCACCTGGGTGGCGCCGGCGTCGATCCAGCGGGTGGGCATCAGTAGGTGGTGCGCTCCCTGACGCGGGCGAAGACGTCGCCCTCGAAGGTGGCGAACGCGTCGCGGGCGGAGACGAGCTTCTCGACGTCGCCGCGGACGCGGAGCTTGCCGAGGACGAAGGCACCCTGGGCGTTGAGCTCGCCGCGGCTGAGCTGCTCGGCCGCGTCCCTGCTCTGGACGAAGGTGACGTCGGGCCGCTCCACGCCTCCCCAGACGACCTCCGCGGCGCCGTCGTCGAGCACCAGGGCGTAGCGGACCTGCCCTCCCTCGTCGTCGTCGACCTCCTGCTGGATCGTCAGGGTGACGCCGGAGGTGGCGTCTCGCAGCTCCTGCGAGGCGCGGGCGGCCTCGTCGAGGGCTTCGGCCCACTCGCGGGTGAGGAACGTGACGTCGTCGTCGGCCATCACGTCGATGTTACGGCCCCGCAGAGCCCGCAGAGCCCACACAGGAACTGGGGGGCTCAGGGTGTCGTCTCCGGGAGCGACACGAGCCCACGGGTCCCGCGGGGAGCGGTCGGTATCCTGAGCACGTGGAATGTCCGTCGTGCGGTGCTCCCTGCCCTCCCGAGGCCCGCTTCTGCTCGTCCTGTGGAGCGGCGCTCGGCCTCGGCGTCGACCAACGCCGGGTCGTGACCGTCCTCTTCGCCGACCTGGTGGGGTTCACCACCCTCAGCGAGGCTCGTGATCCCGAGCAGGTCAAGAACCTGGTCGACCGCTGCTTCGAGCGACTGGCGGCCGACGTCACGGCGTACGGAGGCAGGGTCGACAAGGTGCTCGGGGACGCCATGGTGGCGCTCTTCGGCGCTCCCGTCGCCCACGAGGACGACGCGGAGCGTGCGGTGCGCGCCGCGCTCCAGATGCAGCGCAGCGTGGAGGCCTTCGCCGCCGACCTGGACGGCAGCGTGCGCATGCGGGTGGGGGTGAACACGGGTGAGGTGCTCGTCGGTGCCATCCGTGCCGGCGACGACTACACCGCCATGGGTGACGTCGTGAACGTCGCGAGCCGCCTCCAGTCGACCGCCGAGCCCGGACAGGTGGTCGTGGGGCCCGCCACCCGGCGAGCCACCAGTCGGGTCGTCGACTACCGGATGCTGGGCCCGATCGAGGTCCGGGGCCGCGACGAGCCGATCGACGCGTGGGTCGCGCTCGAGACCCTGACACCGCCCGGTCACCGGCCGCGTCGGTTGCGGACACCGCTGGTGGGACGCGACGCCGAGATGGGGATGCTGCGCAACGCGCTCACCGCAGCGGCCCGGCACCGTCGTCCCCACCTGGTGCTGCTCTCGGGCGAGGCGGGGATCGGCAAGAGCCGTCTCGGGGAGGAGCTCGCGGCGGTCGCCCGCTCGGAGCACGACGCCGCCATCTACGTCGGCCGGTGCGTCCCCTACGGCGAGGCGAACCCGTGGTGGCCGGTCTCCGAGATCCTCCGGCAGGCCTTCGGGATCGACCTCGCCGATCCGCACGAGACGTCGCGCGAGAAGATCCGCCGGGGCGTGGAGCTGGCCACCCGCAGCGAGGGGGAGCGCACCCGGCGGGTGGTCGACGGGATCCTGTACCTGACCGGCCTCGGGGACCCCCTCGTGGACGTCGACCCGGCGAGGGCGCTCGACGAGGTGATCACGGCGATCACCGAGCTCGTCGTCGGTCTCGCCTCCCATCGCCTCGTCCTGCTGTTCCTGGCCGACCTGCACTGGGCCGACCAGGTCGTCCTCGACCTCGTCGACCGCCTCGTGGAGCGGCTCCACAACCTCCCCGTCGTGGTGGTCGGGAGCGCCCGACCCGAGCTCGAGGAGCGCTGGTCGCCACGGCCGGGCCGGCACAACGTGCTCCGGCTCCACCTCGATCCCCTCGACGAGGACGCCATCGGGCAGCTCCTCGACGCCATGCTGGGCGACGACGCCCCGGCTGGTCTGCGGGGCGAGCTCATGGAGCGCAGCGGCGGGAACCCGTTCTTCGTGGAGGAGCTCGCCGCGCTGCTCGCCGAGTCGGGGATGCTCGGAGGCGACGCGCCGGCCGGCGAGCCGACCGCTCCCGGCCTGCGCGACCTGCCCTCCTCCCTGCGAGGCCTGATCGCCGCGCGCCTCGACGCCGTGGGTGCCCGGGAGCGGGCGACGATCGAGGACGCGGCCGTGGTCGGGCGCATCGGGCCGCTCGCCGCGCTCGTGGCCATGGGCGAGGGTCGCAGCGACGGTGACGTCGGCGCCACGGTCGACGAGCTCGCCGCACGGGGGCTCCTCGTCGTCGACGGCGAGCAGTTCGAGTTCAAGTCCGAGCTCGTGCGGGAGGTCGCCTACGAGACGCTCACGAAGTCCTCCCGGGCGCGCCGCCACGCGGAGGTGGGGACGTGGCTCTCCGCTCGGGCCGCGGAGACCGGGCGGGAGGACGAGCTGATCGAGCAGATCGCCCACCACCACGCGGAGGCGGCCGTCCTGAGCGGCGAGATCGGCGGGAGCGAGGGCGTGCCGCCCGACGTCCGTGAGCGGGCGCTCGAGTGGTTGGAGCGGGCCGCGGTGCGGGCCCGGGACCGCGACGCCACCCTCGTGGCCGAGCAGCTCTTCGACGAGGCGCTCGGGTTGCTGTCCCCCGACGAGACCGCCGCCCGTCGGCGGCTGCTGCTGGGTCGGGCCGCGGCCCGCGCGGGACTCCACGACCTGGTCGGCGCCCGTCGCGACGTCACCGAGGTGCTCGAGGACGCCGCTGCCGGCACCGCGTCGAGCGATGACGCCGCCCGCAGGGTCGAGGCGCTCACCGTGCTGGGCGAGGTGCAGCAGAAGGAGGGTGACGTCGTCGCCGCGCTCTCGACCTTCGAGGCGGCCATGTCGCTCGCCGACGAGATCGGCGACCGTCACGCCCGCGCCGAGGCGCTGCGCCGGTGGGGGATGGCCCGACTCTTCGGCGGCGAGCTCGAGCACGCGGAGTCGGCCATCGCCGAGGCGTGGGAGGCGTTCCGGGCGCTCGGCGAGCGGCGGAGCGAGGCGTGGGCGCTCCAGAACCTGGCGTGGATCGCCTTCGAGCGGGGCGACGCGGAGGCCGCCGACCGGAGGTTGTCGGAGGCGGCGGCCCTCTTCGAGGACCTCTCGGACTGGGGCGGTCGAGGGTGGGCGTTGGGGCTCCTCGGCTTCGTCCGCCTGACCCAGGGTCGTCTGGACGAGGCCGGTGAGCTCGCGGACGAGGTCATCGAGGAGGCCCGCAAGGCCGGCGACCGGTGGGGGCTCGGGATGACCCTGGTGCTGCGCTCCTCCGTCGACCTGTGGCTCGGCCGTGCCGTCGCGTCCGCGGAGTCGGCGCGGGAGGCCCGCCGGGTCTTCGAGGGAATCGACGACACCTACGGGCGCTCGCTGGCGGTGGCGAACCTCGCACGGGCCAGCACCAACCTCGGGAGGCTCGCCGACGCCCGGACCTTCCTGGAGGAGTCGGTCGAGCTCTTCGAGCGGCAGGGCGTGGCGATGGAGCTCATGGGCAGGACCCTGCGCACGAACGTGCTCGCCCAGCTCGGCGACGCGCGCGCCGCGCTGGC
>CAYTKN010000016.1:0-66310 GCA_964438505.1 uncultured Burkholderiales bacterium | reverse complement strand
ACGAGGGAGCGAAGCGACCGAGTGGCCAGCGATCGACCCCCGACACCACGCGACCAGCCACACCGCCCCACGGCTTCACCCGTAGCGGGCTTCCTTCCCGCGGCTGTCGCCGTGGGTCTCGACGGCGTCGGCGAGGTCGGCGAGGAACGGCTCCACGACGCGGGCGTGCTGGGGCATGACGATGAGGTGGAGGGAGTCGGGTTGGCGGTCGAGGTGCCATCCGCGGTCGTCCATGACGTCGCCGACGGCGGAGATGTCGTGGCGCTGCGAGCCGAAGGCGAAGGTCGTGGCGTCCGGATCGCCGAGCACGTGGAGGCCGTCGAGGGCGTCGACGCCCTCGCGCAGCGCCCGTGTGGTGTCGCGCACGACCTCGGTGAGGGCCGTGTACCCGTCGGCACCGAGGTGCGCCAGCACCGCCCACGCCGCCGCGATCGGCCCGGCCGGTCGCGTCCCGGCGGTGGTGAACCCGCCGTAGATCCCTCCGGGCCAGTCGTCGACGAGGAAGAGCTGGTGGTCCATCAGGCGGGCTCTGCTCCGGTGGACGATCGTCGACGCGCCCTTCACGGCGTAGCCGTACTTGTGCACGTCGGCCGAGATCGACGAGACGCCCTCCACACGGAGGTCCCAGGGCGGCACGTCCTCGCCGAGGCGCTCGAGGAAGGGGAGGACGAAGCCACCGAGGCACGCGTCGACGTGGCAGGCGACGCCGCGCTCGGCGGCGAGCGCGGCGATCTCCTCGACGGGGTCGACGACGCCGTAGGGGTAGCAGGGCGCCGAGGCGACGACGAGCGCGGTGTCCGCGTCGACGAGCGAAGCCATGGCGTCGACGTCGGCGCGCAGGTCGTCGCGCAGCGGGGCGAGGCGCAGCTCGACGTCGAGGTACTTCGCCGCCTTGCGGAAGGCCGGGTGGGCGGTCTCGGGGACCACCATCGCGGTGCGGGTCAGGCCCCGCTCGGCGCGGGCTTCGTCGCGTGTGACCTGCACGGCGAGGAAGATGCTCTCGGTGCCGCCGCTGCTCATCGAGCCGCCGGCGCCCTCGGGGGCGTGGAGCAGGTCGGCGGTCCAGGCGACCACCTCGTCCTCGTACCGGCGGAGGCTGGGGAACGCGAACGGGTTGAGGGCGTTCTCGTGGAGGTAGAGGTGGTAGGCGTCCTCGAGCACTCGCGTGACGTCCTCGTCGTCGGCCTCGTAGACGAGGCTCCAGGTGCGCCCGGAGCGCCAGTCGGTGTCCTCGCGCTTGCGCTCCCGCATCTCGGCGAGGAGGGCGTCGTGGTCGGTTCCGTGCTCGGGGAATCCGCCCATGGGCGCCTCGGCTCCTCGCCTCGTCGGGCTCCTCGGGCCCGCAGCTCTCTCGGGCGCAGCTCTCTCGAGCGCGGGTCCTCGGGTCCTCCCGTCTCGGGGGACGCGCCGAGGTTACCGCCACCTCCCGAGCGCGTCCCGGGCACCACCGGGGCACCGAGCGGCGCGCAGCGGGCCATCCGGTCGGTGCAGCGCCCGGCGCTGCTGGATCGCTGCGCCCGGCGCCTCTACATTGCCGGGCCGGGTGCCCCGACCATCACGACGACGAGACCGGGGCCCGGGGGAGCGACACATCGTGAGCGTGAGCACACAGCGCCGGGACCGCATCCAGATCGTCACCATCGAGCGGGAGGAGGTGCGCAACGCGATCGACCGGGAGACGGCGGAGGCCCTCGAGGCGGCGTGGGACGAGGCGGAGGCCGACGACGACGTGTGGGTGATGGTGCTCACGGCCGCGGGCGACCAGGCGTTCTGCGCGGGCATGGACCTCAAGGCGTTCGCGTCCGGCGAGCTCCCGCTCACCAGGAACGGCGGGTTCGGCGGGACGGCCGGGCGGCGCTTCGAGAAGCCGCTGATCGCGGCCGTCAACGGCAACGCCCTGGCGGGAGGCCTGGAGCTGATGCTGACGTGCGACCTCGTGGTCGCCGCGGAGCACGCGAGGTTCGGCATCCCGGAGGTCAAGCGCGGCCTGGTGGCCTCCGCGGGCGCCATGTTCCGCCTCCCCGAGCGCGTCCCGATGTCGCTGGCCCTGGAGATGGCGCTGACCGGGGAGCCGATCGACGCGCAGCGCGCGCTGCGCGTCGATCTGGTGAACCGTGTGGTCCCGGGCGAGCGCGTCCTGGACGAGGCGGTGGCGCTCGCCGAGCAGATCTGCGAGAACGCGCCGGTGGCGGTGCGGGTGTCGAAGCAGCTCATGCGCGCGGCGCCGTACGTGTCCTCCGAGGAGGAGGCGTGGCAGCAGAGCCGCGACGCGATGGCCGAGGTCTTGGCGACCGAGGACGTGGTGGAGGGTCCGCGGGCGTTCGCGGAGAAGCGCGAGCCGGAGTGGAAGGGTCGCTGACACCACGCCGCGTCCCGACGTGCCCGCCGACGTGAGCGAGGGCCGGGGGACGTCAGCCGGGGAGCCGGGGAGCCGGCGTCAGCCGCAGTCGGTGAGGGCGCCGGCCACCCGCCGGGCGTTCTCGACGACGAGGTCCCCGTGGCTGCTGGTGTCGCTGCCGATCGTGTCGGCGAACACCTCGACGACCCGGACGTCCCCCTCGGCCTCTCGGGCCACCGACTCGGCCAGCGCCCCGCCCTCGGCCTCGGGCGCGAAGACCGCGCACACTCCGTGCTCGCCGATCGCCTCGACGGCCGCCCTGCGGCTGTTGGCGGACGCCTCGGCCGTCGGCGACGGACCGGGGACGATCGAGGCCACGATCCGGAACCCGAACGCGGCGGCGAACCAGCGGAAGAAGTCGTGCTGGGTGACGAGCGCGCGCCGCTGCTCGGGCACGGGTTCGAGCAGCTCCTCCACGTCGGAGCGGACGGCGTCGAGCTCCAGCGCGGCGCGGCGTGCACGCGCCGTGTACTCGCCGCGGCGCTCGGGCCGCAGCGCTCCGAGGGTGTCCGCGAGGCTGCGGACCACGGCGGCGGTCCGGCCGGGGTCGTGCCAGAGGTGCGGGTCGACGTCGCCCTGTGCGGTCTCGACAGGGTCGTCGAGGTGCTCGACCGCCACGAACACCTCGGGTCCGTCCGGTTCCTCGCCGAGGTCGACGAGCTCCTCGAAGCTGGCTTCGAATCCGGGTCCCGTGACGAGGAGCACGTCGGCCTCCCTCGCCTCCTCGATCTCGAGGTCGGCGAGCCGGAAGCGGTGGGGGTCCGCTCCTCTCGGCACCAGCGCGCGCACGCCCGCGTCGTCGTCCTCTCCGGGGCTCGCGCCGGCGCCGGCCGTCACCGTCTCGGCGAGCTCCGCGAGGAGCGGTGTCGAGGCGACGACGTCGAGACCGCTCCCCTCGGTGGGTCGCGCCGGGGAGTCGGCGGCGCATCCCGCTGCGAGCACGGCGGTGAGCGCCACGAGCGCCCAGGCCCGGGTGCGGAGCCGGGGGCTCACCGGGCGAGCAGTGCCTCGAGCGCGACCTCGACGCGGGGGTGGGCGAACTCGTATCCGGTTTCGGCGAGCCGCGCGGGGAGCACCCGCTGGCTGGCCAGCGCCATCTCGCGGGCGGCTTGCGAGCCGAAGAGCAGGCGGAGCGCGAACGCCGGAACCGGTGGCAGCCGCGGGCGGTGCAGCGCCCGAGCGACCGCGACGGAGAGCTCGTGGTTGCGGACGGGCCGGGGGGCGGTCAGGTTCACCGGGCCGCGCAGCTCGCCGTCGAGCAGGTGGAGGAGGGCTCCGACGTGGTCGTCGAGCGAGATCCAGCTCATCCACTGCCGGCCCGAGCCGAGCCGTCCGGCGGCGGCGAGCCGCAGCGGCATCACGAACCGGGGCAGCAGTCCACCCTGCATGCTCAGCACCGGGCCGGTGCGCACGTTGACGACCCGGATGCCGGCCTCGTCGGCGGGCGCGGTCGCCGCTTCCCAGGCGGCGCACACCTCCGCCATGAATCCCTCGCCGGGCGGGCTCTCCTCGGTGAGCTCGGTGTCGCCGAGGTCGTACCCGTAGAAGTGGACCCCCGACGCGCTCACCATCACCGAAGGCGGCGACCGCAGCTCCGCGAGCGTGCGCGCCAGGAGGCGGGTGCTGCGCGTCCGGCTCTCGAGCACCTCGCGCTTGTGGGCGCGGGTCCAGCGTCCGGCCCGCACCCGCTCGCCGGAGAGGTGCACCACCGCGTCGACGCCTTCGAGGCCGCCGGCGTCGATCTCGCCCGCGTGGGGATCCCAGCGAACGCCGGGGCGCTCCCCGCGGACGACGGGCACGACGCGGTGGCCCGCGCCTTCGAGGGCGGACACCAGCGCCGTACCGATCAGTCCCGTGGATCCCGACACCGCGACGTCCATCGCTCGCGATGATGCCATGCCCTGTGACCACGGCGGGCTCCGCGTGTCAGCATCTCGGGTATGACCGACGATTGGGTTCCCACCGACCGGCCCCTCGACGCCACACCGGTCCACACCGAGGATCTCCCCGACACTCCGGTGCGCGACCGGACCATCCCGGCGACCTCCTGGATCGAGGCTCCCGACGAGGTGGTGACCCTCGGCGCCGACTTCGGGTACGAGGTGTGCGCCTACAAGCGTCGGATCGGGAGGTACCTGCTGTGGCGGAGCGGGCCCGCGAGCCGCGGCGACGCCCGCTACATGGCCCTCAACGCCGAGGACCTCGCCGAGCGCTACACCTTCCGGCTCCGCCCGGACGGGCGCGGCGACGGTGTGGGGCCCGACGGGGAGCGCCACGAGCGGTTCCGCACCTGGAAGGAGGCGCTGCGCGACGCGTCGGCGCGCGCCGACGCGGAGCCGGGAGACGGGGAACGCTGAGGTCCAGGACACCGAGCCCGGGAACACCGAGGCCGGGACCCACGGTGGTCCGGCACGGCTCCGGGGAGGACGAGTGAGGATCCACGACCTGAGGACGCCCGCGCTCGTCGTCGACGCCGGCGCGCTCGAGCACAACCTCGACACGATGGCTGCCGAGCTGCCCGGCCCGCGCTGCCGGCCGCACGTCAAGGCCCACAAGACCACCGCCCTCGCCCGCCTCCAGCGAGCGCGCGGGCACGCCAACTTCACGTGCGCGACCGTCCGGGAGGTCGAGGGGATGGCGGCGGCCGGCCTCGGCGACGACCTGTTGCTGGCCAACCAGGTGCTCGACTGCACGCCCCTCGGGCGCATCGACGACGCCAGGGTGACGGTCGCGGTCGACTCGGAGGCCACCGTCGAGGCGGCGGTCGCGGGCGGGGTGCGCGAGGTGGTGGTCGACGTCAACGTGGGGATGCCCCGCTGCGGCTGCCCGCCGGAGGAGGCGGGGCGTCTCGCCGAGCACGCCCGCCGGCGCGGCCTCGAGGTGCGCGGGGTGATGGGCTACGAGGGTCACGTGGTGGGTGTGAAGGCCAGGGAGGCCCGGGAGGTGATGACCGAGGACTGCATGGCGAAGCTCGTCGCCGCGCACGAGGCCGTGGGCGGCGAGATCGTCTCGGCGGGGGGCACCGGCACCTACGCCGTCAACACCTGGGCGGGCGAGATCCAGGCCGGCTCGTACGTGCTCATGGACACCGCGTACGCGCGGCTCGAGGAGCTGCCGTTCCGTCTGGCCTTCGGGGTGCTCTCGACGGTGATCCACGTCAACGCCGACTGGGCGGTCGCCGACGCGGGCCTCAAGGCGCTGGCGATGGACCACGGCGACCCCGAGATCCCCGACGCGGACGTGTGGTTCTACTCCGACGAGCACGCCACCTTCGCCCCCCGGGTGCCGCTGTCGGTGGGCGACCGGATCCGTGTCCGCCCCGCCCACGTCGACCCGACGGTGGCGAAGCACGAGTGGCTCCACGTCGTCGACGGCGACGAGGTGCTCGACAGCTACCCGGTCGACCTCCGCGGCTGGTGAGGGAGTCGGCCGAGGCTCGCCGGAAAGGCCGGGCCGAGGGGAGGTACGGTTCGGGTCCATGAGCGACGACGTGCTGCACCTCGACGCCAGTGCCCAGGCCGAGCTCGTGCGCTCCGGCGAGGTCGACCCGGTGGAGCTGGTGGACGCCTCGATCGCCGCGATCGAGAAGCTGGACGGCGAGCTCAACGCCGTGATCCACACCCGCTTCGAGCGGGCCCGCGAGGAGGCCCGGGCGATCGAGCCCGGCGACGACCGCCCCTTCGCCGGGGTCCCCTACGTGCACAAGGACCACGACGGCTCGATCGCGGGTGAGCCGCTCCACCACGGGTGCCGGGGCCTCAAGGAGGCCGGGTACGTCCACGACGTCGACTCGAACATGGCGCGGCGTCTCCACGAGGCGGGCTTCGTGTGCGTCGGCAAGACCAACCTCCCCGAGTTCGGCCTGGTCCCCACCACCGAGCCGGAGGCGTACGGGCCCTCCCACAACCCGTGGGACACGAGCCGCTCGCCGGGCGGCTCCAGCGGTGGGTCAGCGGCCGCGGTGGCCTCCCGTGCGGTGCCGGTGGGCAGCGCCGGGGACGGCGGCGGGTCGATCCGCTGGCCCGCGTCGGCGTGCGGCCTGGTGGGCCTGAAGACCACGAGGGGACGCATCTCGCTCGCGCCGGAGGGCGAGTCGTGGGGCGGTCTGGTGGTCCAGGGGCTCCTGACGCGCTCGGTGCGCGACACGGCGGCGGTGTTGGACGTGACCGCCGGGCCGGAGCCGGGTGACCCCTACTACGCACCGCCTCCCGATCGCCCGTTCACGGCGGAGGTGGGCGACGGGTGCGCGGGGTCCGGGATCGGGGGCCTCCGGGTGGGGGTCCTCACGGAGGCGCCGGGCGGCGCGGCGGTGACGCATCCGGACTGCGTGGCCGCCGTGGAGGAGACGGCGCGCCTGCTCGAGTCGCTGGGCCACGAGGTCGAGGAGAGCCATCCCGCCGCCTTGACCGAGGAGGACATGGCCCAGCACTTCACGAACGTGTACACGGTCTTCGCGGCCAACGAGCTCGACGTGTGGGGCCCGGCGATCGGCAAGGAGTCGCTCTCGGAGGACGACGTGGAGGCCGGGACGTGGGCGCTGGCCGAGGCCGGGCGCCAGGTCAGCGCACCCGCGTACTACCAGGCGTGGGAGCACCTCCGGGCCGTCTCGCGCCGGATCCAGCGCTGGTGGGAGGTGGACGGCTGGGACGTGCTGCTGTGCCCGACCGGCGCCGAGCCTCCTCCGACGCTGGGGCAGTTCGCCTCGCCGCCGGACAACCCGTTGCAGGGGTTGTTCCGCTCGGCGGCGGTCGTCCCGTTCCTCGTGCCCTGGAACGTCACCGGGCAGCCCGCGATCTCGCTGCCGGCCTCGTGGAACGACGACGGCGTGCCGGTCGGCGTGCAGCTCGTGGGCGGCTACGCGCGCGAGGCGCTCCTGCTCCGCGTCGGCGCGCAGGTCGAGGCGGCGAGGCCCTGGGAGGACCGCAGCCCGCCGGTGTCGGTCTGATCGCCTCTGTGCGGCCGCCCGCGGCGGTCGTCGCCTGGGTCGCCGCCCTCGGTGCGCTCGCCGCGCTGGGTGTCGCCTGCTCGGACGACCCGGCGCCAGGGCTGGAGGCGCGCGTGACCGGAGGCGTCGAGGTCACACCGAACGTGGGCCCCGACGTCGCGGTGGCCTCCGACGGAGCGGTGTGGCTCCCCACGAGCGAGGTGTTCCAGGGAGATGCGCCGGCGGAGCCCCACCACGCGCTCGTCCGGATCGAACCGGATGGCCTCATGGTCACGCACCGGGTCGCGGTCCCCCACCAGATGACGGCCGTGGCCGTCGGGGAGGCGGCGGTGTGGGCGACGGGAACCGACTTCCCGCCGGGCTCCGAGGCGCCGCGCGGCTCGGTGGTCCGCATCGAGGAAGGCGTCGAGGAGGGCGCTGCCGAGGACGAGAGCACCACCGTGGAGACCGCCGGGGACACTGCCGAAGACGAGGGCACCGCCGGGGCCGGCTGGGGGATCGCGCTATCGGTCGACCTCGGCGAGGGCGCGTCGCCGAGCGACGTGGCGTTCGGGTTCGGCGCCGTGTGGGTGGCCGACGGCGCCCGTGACCGGGTAGTGAGGATCGAGCCGGACACGGGTGAGGTCGCGGCCGAGGTCGCGGTGGGCGGCCAGCCCTCCTCGCTGGCCGTCACCGAGGAGGCGGTCTGGGTGAACAAACCCCGCACCGGCGAGATCCGCCCCATCGACCCGGCGACGAACCGGCCGCTCCCGGCGGTGGGGACCGGCAACTTCCCCGACGTGCTCGACGCGGGCGGCGCGGGCCTGTGGGTGGCTCGCTACACGAGCAACGACCTGCTCCTCGTCGACGCGGAGGCCGGGGAGATCGCCACCACGGTGAGCTTCGAGCACGCTCCGTCGCGGATCGAGGTGGGCGACGAGGCCGTGTTCGTGACCGAGACCGAGGGGAGGCGGCTCTCGGCGGTGGTCGACGGCGCGAGCGTCACGCTGCTGGAGGGCCCGAGCCTCGTCGCGCTCGCCGCCGCGAGGGACGGGACGATCTGGGCCGTCGACCAAGCCGACCAGCAGGTCGTGCGCATCGAGGTCGAGGACACCGGCTGATCGCGGACCGGACGATCCGGACGATCCTGATGAGTCAGACGAGTCATGCGACCATCAGGTGGCCGCCGAATGGGGCTCAACTTCTGTGAGGTTCCTGCCGATACTCCAGGAGGTCGGGAAGGGGTTGGCCATGCGGACGTTTCTTCGCACATCGACACATTCGGTCGGCGAGCATCTCCGGGAGCTGCGTGAGCGGCGCGGTCTGTCGCGCCGCCGGGTCGCTCGGAGCGTCGGCGTCCGGTGGACGAGCGTCGCCTCGTGGGAGCGGGGTCGACGCCACGTGCCCGCTTCGACGGCACCGGATCTCGCCCGGCTCTACGGCGTGGAGGTCGAGGACCTCCGGCCCCCGCGGCGGCCGAGCCCGATCCGGGTGACGCGCGAGGCCGTGTCGGTCGGCGACGTCCGGCGGCCGCTGGAGGGCGAACCCGACGTCGAGTCGGTCCTCGAGCGCTACCTCGACGCCGTCTACTCCCTCCGGGGACTGCGGCGCGCCGACGACCTGTCGCTGCGCGACGAGGACGTCGAGGAGCTCGCCGTCGCGCTCGGCGACGAGCCCGAGGAGATCGAGCGCCGCCTGATGCAGCTCGTCCGGTGCACCCGCGAGGAGGCACGGGCCCTGCGCAAGGCGCTGCTGCGCCGCCGCGTCCTGATCCCGGCGGCCGGCGTCGCGCTCGGCGTCGGCGGGCTCACCCCCGCCCTCGCCCAGAGCGGAGGCGGCGACACGCCGTCGACGACGTCGACCACCGTCGCGCCCGCCGCGGTCGAGGAGGTCCTCGAGACCCCCGAGACGTCCCCCGACACGGGCGTGCCGGAGGGCCCCGCGACGACGACCACCGGGGCGGTCGTCCCCGACGGGTCGAGCGACCGGGGCGACGACTGGGCCGAGGTCGACGAGCCCCTCACCGTGTACGGCGGCGAGGACGACGAGGACTGGGCGGAGCTGATCCCGCCGCTCGTCGTGGAGCGCGACGCCGAGGACTCCCAGGGCTCCTGAGGCGCTTGCCTCCCGAGGGTCCTTGCCTCCCGAGGGTCCTTGCCTCCCGAGGGTCCGGCGGCATCCTCGGTGGTCCCGATCGTCCCGAGGTCCTGAGCATCGGGGGGCGGGGATCGAGTCCTCACGACTCGCCGCCTCCCGACGGTCGATAAGGTCTGGCCCGTGAGCGTTCGGATCGCCGGCGGCCAGGGCTTCTACGGGGACACCCCCCGAGCCGTGGCCGGACTCCTCGAGGAGGACGTCGACTACCTCTGCCTCGAGGCGCTCGCCGAGCTGACCCTCGCCATCCTCCAGAAGGACCGCCAGCGCGACGAGACCCTCGGCTACACCCGTGACCTGCCTCTCTACCTGGGCGCGGCGCTCCCGGCCGTGGTCGAGGGGCGCACCAAGGTCGTCACCAACGCCGGGGGCATCAACCCTCCGGCGGCTGCCCGGGCGGCGGTGGAGGCGGCGCGCGCCGCCGGTATGGGCGGGTTCAAGGTGGCGACGGTGCTCGGCGACGACCTCACCGGACAGCTCGGGGACCTGCTGGCCGCGGGCTGCGCGCTCGAGCACATGGAGTCCGGGCAGGCGTGGGAGACGCTGGACGCCGAGCCACTCTTCGCCGCCGCCTACCTCGGGGCGGCGCCGATCGTCGAAGCGCTCGACCAGGGGGCCGACGTGGTGATCACCGGGCGGGTCGCCGACGCGTCGCTCTTCCTCGCCCCGCTGATCCACGAGCACGGATGGAGCCTCGACGACTGGGACCGCCTCGCCGCCGGGTCGCTCGTGGGCCACCTCCTCGAGTGCTCCGGGCAGGCCGCGGGCGGCAACTACAGCGGCGACTGGTGGGCGCTCCCCCATCCGTGGGACCTCCCCTACCCGATGGCCGACGTCGACGCGGACGGCACCGCGGTGATCTCCAAGCCGGCCGAGAGCGGCGGGCGGGTCAGCTTCGACACCGTGCGCCACCAGCTCCTCTACGAGGTGCACGATCCCACGCGCTACGTGACCCCCGACGTCGTGGCCGACTTCACCTCCGCCACCTTCGACGACCTCGGCGACGACCGCGTGCGCGTCTCGGGTGTCCGCGGAACCCCGCGGACCGACACCTACAAGGCGTTGATCGCCCACCACGCCGGCTGGTCGGGCGAGGCGCGGGTGGCGTTCTCGTGGCCCGAGGCGGAGGAGAAGGCCCGCGCCGCGGCCGCGCTGTTCCGCAAGCGCGTCCAGATGGCCGGCCACGAGGTCGAGGAGTGGCACGTCGAGCTCTGGGGTGTCGACGCGCTCGGGGGGCCGACCGTGCCGCCGGCCTCGGACGAGCCGCCGGAGGTGGTGGTGCGCGCCGCGTGGCGGTGCGCGGATCGGGACACCGCGGCGCTGGTCGGCCGGGAGCTGATCCCCCTCAGCCTCTCCGCGCCCCCGGCGGGCTTCACGGGCATGGGCCGCGGCGGCGGGCGCCCGTCGGAGCTGCTCGGCATCTGGCCGACCCTCGTCGAGCGCGAGCTGGTCGACCAACAGGTGCAGGTGACCGTCGAGGAGGTGGGCTGATGCCCCGCCTGGCCCTCCGGGAGCTGTGCGGCTACCGCGCCGGCGACAAGGGCGACGTCGCCAACGTGGCGCTGCTCGCCGACGACGCGGAGGTCTTCGAGGTGATCCGGCGGGAGGTCACCGCGGAGCGCGTGGCGGAGCACTTCGACTCGTTGGTGCTCGGCCGCGTCGAGCGGTACGAGGCGCCCAACGTGTGGGCCCTGAACTTCGTGATGCACGAGGCGCTGGGCGGTGGCGGGCCCCGGTCGCTGCGCGCCGACAGCCTCGGCAAGACGCTCGGGGGGTCGCTGGTCCGGATGGAGATCGAGGTGCCCGACTCGCTCGCGGGTCGCCGACGCCCGCGGCCGGACGTGTCGTGGGCCGACGACATCCTCAACAGCTCGGGTCACTAGCTCCCGTGGAGTTCCGGGAGGTCGTCCGCCGCCGTGCCATGGTGCGGGCCTTCCACCGCGAGCCGCTGCCGCCCGCCGTGGTCGACCGGCTCCTCGACACCGCCCGCCGGGTCCCCTCGGCCGGGTTCACCCAGGGCACCGAGTTCCTGGTGCTCGACGAGCGCGACCAGGTCGACGCGTACTGGGAGGCGACGCTGCCGCCCGAGCGACGGGAGGAGTTCCCCTGGCCCGGCCTCCTCGACGCCCCGGTGCTGGTGCTCCCGCTCGCCGACCGCGACGCCTACCTGGACCGCTACGCGGAGCCCGACAAGGGCTGGTCCGACCGCGATCCCGACCGCTGGCCGGTGCCCTACTGGGACGTCGACGCCGGCTTCTCCGTGCTCATGCTGCTGCTCGCCGCGGTGGACGAGGGGCTCGGCGCGGTGTTCTTCGGGATCTTCGACGGCTGGCCGGAGCTCTCGGAGCGCTTCGCGATCCCGGACCGCTTCCGCGCGGTCGGCACGGTGGCCCTCGGCTACCCCGACGAGGCCCGCGATCGACCCTCCGCGTCGTTGCGGCGGGCCCGCCGCCCCCTCGACGAGATCGTGCATCGCGGCGGCTGGCGCTGAGCGACTCTCGCTGAGCGGCTCTCACCACCCCCCCACCTTCGCGTGAACTTGGCTTCTTTGCTGTCGCTATGCGACAGCAAAGAAGCCAAGTTCGTCAGGAACCGGGGAAGTGGGTCAGGCAGCTCTGCGCGCCGGCCGCCTCCAGGCAGACGTAGAACGGCTGCGCGTCGAAGTCGGTCGGCACGGTGCCGCCGCCCTCGCCGGGCACGTCGAGCGCGGCGTCGGAGAGCACCACCTCGAGCGTCGTGTCGGTCGTCCACTCGGCAGAGGACCCCTCTGCGCCCCCGGTGTCGCCGGTGTCCCCGGTGTCGCTCGCGAGCGCCGAGCCCTCGGCGTCGAAGTGCGCGACCGACACGCCGAGCACGTCGCCCTGGGGGCGGACCTGGACCTCGAGCTCGCCGCCGATGCTGTTCACGCCACCCGGCTCGGGGACCTCGACGCCGGTGGCCGCGTCGGCGTCGGTGTCGAACTGGGCGTCGAGCCGCCACTGGTCGGGCAGGCTCGCCAGGCCGGGCTCCGTGACGGTCACGATCATCGCCACCGAACCGGGTTCGAAGCGGACGTTCACGATGTCGATGCCCTGCGGCTCGCAGGGTGCCGGCTCGCCGCTGATGGCGTCGAGGCAGTTGCCCTCGCCACCGGGATCGGCGATGGTCACCCCCTCGGGCACGTCCACGTCGACGTCCTCGTCCGCCTCGGTCGTCGCGGTCCCGATGGAGCCGTCACCCTCGGGGTCGGCCTCCTCGTCGTCGTCGGACCCGCACGCCGCGGCCACGACGACCACGAGCACCAGCAACGAGACCAGCCGGAACCGTCGACCCATCGAGGACCTCCCATCGTGAACGCTCTCGTCGGCGGCGCGATCGACGCGATCGGCGCGCGCACCGCCTGCGCCACCTCCCCCGCCGGTGTCACGGTGTCGCCCGTGTCACCCCTGTCGCCGGGGCGCGGCGGGGGTTTCGTGCCCGCAGGGCGCCGCGCCCAAACCCCAGTATGGCCCACCCGATCCCGTGCCATCCGGCATGGCCGACCAGGGATGGTCGACCAGGCATGGCCGACCCGGCATGGCCGAGGCGACGGGGCACGCTCGGAGACCCGTCGGGGCGGTCGGTCACCCGAGCGACTCCGTCGCCACCTCGTCCGAGCGTCGCAACGGCACCACGGCGACGGCGTCCCCGTCGCGCAGCACCCGCACCCGCGCCCCGTAGTGGCGCTCGAGCAGCTCCTCGGTGAGCACCTCCGTCGGAAGTCCGGCGGCCACCACACGACCGCCGTCGAGGAGCACGAGCCGCTCGCCGTACTGCCCGGCGACGGTGAGGTCGTGCATGGTGGAGAGCACCGTGAAGCCGCGGACCCGGCGGAGCTCGTCGACCAGCTCGAGGACCTCCTGCTGGTGGCCGACGTCGAGCGCGGTCGTGGGCTCGTCGAGCAGTAACACCGGCGCCTGCTGGGCGAGGGCGCGGGCGAGGACGGCGCGCTGGCGCTCGCCGCCGGAGAGGGTGTCGATGGGGCGGTGGGCGAACGCTTCGAGCTCGAGCTGCTCGAGGACGCCCGCCACGATGTCGAGGTCGCTGCGGCCCTCGATGCCGAAGAACGGGATGTGGGGCGTGCGCCCGAGCAGCACGTAGTCGACGACCGCCGTCCCGGGCGGCACCACGGGGTTCTGGGGCACGAGCGCGATCGAGCGGGAGCGCTCGCGGGCGGCCATCGCGTCGAGGTCCACGCCCCCGATCGACACCGTTCCGGAGCGGTCCACGAGGTCGGCGACCGCGCGCAGCAGGGTGGTCTTGCCGGCGCCGTTGGGGCCGACGACGGACACCCAGGCTCCCTCCTCGACCCGCAGCGAGACGCCGTCGAGGACGCGGGTGGAACCGAGGTCGACGACGAGGTCCCGGACCGACACCGCGGCGCTCGTGACCGGGACCTCGTGCGGGTCACCTCGCCCGCGGCCGCTCACACCGGCACCGTCTGGCGGCGCCGCAGCAGCGCGACGAAGAACGGAGCGCCGAAGAACGCCGTGACGACCCCGATCGGCACCTCCGCCGGCGAGAGCGCGGTGCGCGCGATCAGGTCGGCCAGCACGAGGAACGCGCCGCCGAGGACCATCGACAGGGGCAGGATCACCCGGTAGCTGGAGCCGCCGAGCAGCCGGACGGTGTGGGGGACGATGATGCCGACGAAGCCGATCAACCCGCTCACCGCCACCGCGGCGCCGGTGCCGAGGGACGCGGCGGCCACCACGGCGAAGCGCGAGCGCTCCGCGCGCAGCCCGAGCGACGACGCCTCCTCGTCGCCCACCGACATCACGTCGAGGACGCGCCGGTAGGCCATGATCACGACGGTGGTGACCGCCACGTACGGGAGGAGGACGACGACCTCGTCCCAGCCCGCCGTGGTGAGCCTCCCGAGGATCCAGGCGTAGACCGTGCGGATGCTCTCCGCGTGGCGTTGCTGCACGAAGGTCTGGATCGCGGTGAGCAGGCTCGCGATCGCCACGCCGGCGAGCACGAGCGACGCCGGCGACCGGAAGCGCTTGCCCGACCCGCCGAGCACGTAGGTGAGGAAGACCGCGCCGAGCGCACCGGCGAACGCGGCCAGGGGCAGCGGATCGAGGAAGCCGCTCGCGCCGGCCTCGACGCCGGCGACGATGGCCAGGGTCGCGCCCAGCCCCGCGCCCGCGGCGACACCGAGGAGGTAGGGGTCGGCCAGGGCGTTGCGGAACACTCCCTGGTAGGCGCCGCCGGCCAGGGCCAGCATCGAGCCCACGAGCAGGCCGAGCACGACGCGGGGCAGCCGCAGCGACCACACGATCGTCGCCTCGCGCTCGGAGAGGCCCGAGTCGATGTCGACGAGGGGCAGGCGGTCGACGACCTCGAGGAGCGCTCCACCGGCCGAGATGTGCGCGGGCCCCACCGTGATCCCGAGGACGACGGCGCCCGCGGCGGCCACGAGCCCGGCGGCGAGCCACCCGGGCCGGAGCCGCTGCGGTCGCAGGTCGGCGGGGCGGACCACCGGGTCAGGCCGCCCGGAGCCCTGTCGTGCCGTCGGTGCCGGCTGTCCCGTCGGTGCCGGCTGTCCCGTCGGTGCTGGCTGTCCCGTCGGGTGCACCGTGCCCCGGCGCCGCGGCGCCGGACCCCTCGTCGAGGCTCTCGACGGCCTCGACGATCCGCTCGAGGAAGTCCACGACGCGGGGGCCCCACCGGGAGGCGACGTCGTCGTCGAGCTCGAACACGTGGCCGTCCTCCACCGCGGAGAGCCCCGACCAGCCCGGGCGCTCGGCGACCGACTCGGCCGACACGCCACAGCACTTCGTGTCGGCGAGGAAGATCAGGTCGGGGTCGGCTTCGACGACGAGCTCGTTGGAGAGCCGGGGGAAGCCACCGGCGGTGTCCCCGGCGGCGTCGGCGATGTTCTCGAGGCCGGCGAGCGCGTACATCTGGCCGACGAAGGTGTTCGATGTGACGCTGAACAGCGTGTCTTCCAGCTCGTGGTAGTAGGTCGGCGCCTCGGCGAGGTCGGGGACGCGGCCGACCAGCTCCTCGATCTCGGCCTGCATCTCCTCGACGAGCGTCTCGGCCTCCTCTCGGTGGCCGGTCACCACTCCCGCCTGGCGGATCTGCTCGTAGGTGTCCTCCAGGTCCTGCGCGGCGGGGTGGTGGACCACCGGGACGTCCAGCTCCCCGAGGCCGGCGACGACGTCCTCGAGGTCGTCGGAGACGAAGACGACGTCGGGGTCGAAGTCGGCGATGGCCTCGACGTTGGGGCTGAAGCCGCTGAGGTCGGTGACGGGCGCCTCCGGCGGGAAGTCGGACTGGTCGTCGACGGCGACGACCTGCCCGCCGGCGCCGACGGCGAAGAGCATCTCGGTGCTCGTGGGCGAGAGCGAGACGATCCGCTCGGGACGCTCGCCGATCTCCACGTCGCCGTTGGCGGCGGCGACGGTGACCGGGAAGTCGCCTCGATCGGCGGCGTCCCCGGAGTCGGCTCCGCCGGCGTCCGCCTCGGCCGACGTCGAGTCACCGGAGCCGTCGGCACCGGCGGAGCTGCCGGAGTCGTCGGAGCCGGAGTCGCAGGCGAGCGCGACCAGGGCGAGCAGGGACACGAGTGCGAGCAGCTTCTTCATCTCCACCTCCTGTCGTCGGGTCCGGGTCCTCGTCGACAGGGGTGTCCCTGTGCACGAGCGCCCTTTCCACGAGAGCTACTGCGTGCACCGCCGGGGCAGGCGACCTGGCTCGTCCCCCGGGATCTCCGAGGGGCTCACAGTTGCGGGACAGCACCGGATTCGCACCGGATTTCGCTACCCGAGCGGTTGCGACGCTCACACTAGCCGGATGCTCTCGCGCCGGGGCCCCTCGGACCGGCCTCAGGTGGGTGGCTCAGGGTAGATGTGAGCAGCTCAGGGCAAGTAGTGCCGGGGGGTGACCATGCGACCGTCGACGACGGTGGAGGTCGTGGAGCCGACGATGACCGTCGTCGCCATCCCGACGATCGCCGGGTCGAGCTCCCCGAGCGTGGTGACCTCCACGGTCTCGTCGGCGCGGAAGGCGTCGGTCACGACACCCACGGGCGTCTCCGGCTTGCGGTGCTCGAGCAGGATCCGGCGGGCCTGGACGAGGTGGTCGGTCTGGCCGCCCGCGCGGGGGTGGTAGAAGACCGTGACGAGGTCGGCCCCGGCGGCGGCGCGGACCCGGGCCGCGATCGCCTCCCACGGGGTGGCGTGGTCGGACAGGGAGATGACGGCGAAGTCGTGGCCGACCGGAGCGCCGAGCAGCGCGGCGGCGCTGGTGGCACCGGTGATGCCGGGCACGACCTCCACGTCCGCGTCGGCGCCCCTCGCCAGCTCGCACACGAGCGAGCCGAGCGCGTAGACGCCGGCGTCCCCCGAGCAGACGAGCGCCACGTTGCGGCCGGCCTCCGCCTCGTGCAGGGCGTGGCGGCCCCGGGCGGTCTCGTCGCCACGGGAGCGCTCGACCACCTCGTGTCGGTCGCGCAGCAGGTCCCGCACCTGCTCGAGGTCGGGGCCGGAGCCGATGATCACGTCGGCGCCCAGCACCGCGTCGGCTGCGGCCGGGGTCCGCTGGTCGGCGTCGCCGGGACCGAGCCCGACGACGGCGAGGTGGCCACGTGGGCGGGAGCGGCGTGCCAGCGCGACCTGGAGCCCGCCGAGCTCGCGGCGGGCGAGCACCGCGCCGTCGCGTCCCGCCACGACCGCGGCCGCGGCAGCGGCGGTCGACCCGTGCTCCTCGGCCGACATCCGATCCGCGGGGACGGGACGGAGCGCGAACCCGAGGGCGAGGACGCCGAGCTCGTCCGCGTCGGACTCGGCCACGGCGATCTCGCCGATCGCCTCCCGGGCCAGGCCCTCGTCGGCGAGCAGGGCCGACAGCTCGACGTCGACGGCGGCCGGCCGCGCGCCGGCGGGCACGATCCCCGCGACGAGCGACGGCGGGTGGAGGCGCGCCACCCCCGCCTCGGGGGGCCCGCCTCGGTCGGTCACCACGATCCGCGGGCCCGACGACGCGTCGGCGCTCCGTCGCTCGTCCAGCAGCGGGGGGAGCGGCCAAGCGCCGATCGCGGGGTCGACGACGACGGGCACGTCCGAGCCGGAGGCCGCGAGCTCGGAGACGGCTTCGATGTCGCCGGAGGAGCGGAAGCCGCCTCCGGGTTCGACGAGCGCGGCGCTGAGACCACCGGACGAGGTGACCACCGCGGTGGCGTCCAGCCGGTCGGCGACCTCCACCGCGAGGGCGTTGGCCTGCTCGCCGCCGCACAGCGGAACGACCCACGAGCCGGCGGCGTCCGCGACGACGACCGCCTCGACCCTGGAGGTCCCCGAGCTCGTCCTGAGCTCGCGGACGGCGGAGTCGACCGAGCCGACCCACACCACGCCCTCGGCGTCGGAGGCGAGGGCGTCGGCGAGCGAGCCGGTGCTGCGCTCGTAGGGGAGGTGCTCGGCGAGGGTGCCGGCGGGTCCTGCGGCGGCGGCGGCGAGGACCCTCATGCCGAGCGTTGCCCCACGGCACGGTCGCCACGGCCCGGGGCGGCGGTCGCAGCGGCGCCGTCGATCGAGGTGTCGGGGCCCGCCCCCGGGGGGACCCGGAACGCGACGACTCCGTGTTCAACCACGCGTTGCTCCTCCGCCCACGAACTGCCTGAGCAACGTTAGTGCCACCGGGCCGTCATCGGTCGAGGAGCTCCCGGAGCTTCTCCGGTGGCCGGGCGATCACCGCCCGATCGCCCTTGACGACGATGGGCCGCTCGATGAGGACGGGGTGCTCGACCATGGCGTCGACGAGCGCGTCCCGGTCCGCTGAGGCGAGGTCGAGGTCCCGGTAGACGCGCTCCTTGGTCCGCATCATCTCGCGCGGGTCGTCGATGCCGAGGAGGCCCATCACCCGCTCGATCTCGGCGCGGTCGGGCGCCTCGTCGAGGTAGCGGTACTCCTCCCAGTCGGCGGAGGCCGCGTCGAGCAGGTCGCGGGCCTCGCGGCACTTCGAGCAGCGGGGGTTGTAGTAGACGCGGATCTCGCTCAACGCGGTGCTCCTCCCTGGTCGGCAGGCGAGCGAACATACCGTGCCCCGTCGCGGCGCACACCACCGGGGCCGTGTCGGACGCGGCCCTCGGGGACGCGTGGAGCGTCGCCGCGCTCCCCGGTCGCCCAACAGCCCCTCACCGGTGGCCGGAGCCCCTCAGTCGTCACCGAGACCCTCAGTCGTCGCCAAAACCCCTCAGTCCTCGCCGAAGCCACTGAGGCGGGCGACCGAGCCGTAGTCGGCGTCCTCGCCGTAGCGCTCCATCGCGGTGACGAGGCGTCCGAGCGCGGTGTCCCCCACGGGCTGGTCGATGCCGAGCTGGTCGGCGAGGGCCCGGGCGTGGCGCACGTCCTTGACCATGTGGCCGATCTTGAAGCCGGCCTCGAAGTCGCCGGCGAGGACCTTGTTCGGGAACAGGTTGCCGAGCTGCCAGTTGGCGCCGGTGCCCTCCATCACCGACTCGATCACGACGCCGGGGTCCACCCCCTCGGCTCGCGCCATGGCGAGCATCTCGGCGGACGCGGCCGCGCACACCGAGCCGAGCGCGTTGTTGGCGAGCTTGACGACGAGGCCGGCGCCGACGTCGCCGCAGTGCCGGACCTTCGAGGTCTCGCCGATCACGTCGAGGACGGGCCGTGCGCGGTCCACGGCTTCCGGCGACCCGCCGACCCACACCGCGAGGGTCCCGGCCGCGGCGCCGGTCGGCCCCCCGGAGACGGGGGCGTCGAGGTAGGCGACGCCCCGCACCGCCGCCTCGGTGGCGAGGGTCCGCGCCACGTCGGGCGAGTGCGTGGACATCTCGACGACCACCGCGCCCTCGGGGACCGTCTCGAGGACCGACTCGACGACCTCCCGCACCTCGGCGGAGTCGGGGACGATCGAGCAGACGATCTCCGCGTCCTCGGCCGCCTCCGCGGGCGACCCGACGACGGTCCAGCCGGTCTCGGCGAGGCGCTCGGGGGTGCGCGAGGAGACGACGACGTCGTGTCCCGCCGCGAGGAGGTTGGTCACCATCGGCGCTCCCATGAGCCCCGCTCCGACGAATCCGATCTTCATGGGCTCCTGCCTTCCCGCTGCGGAGGTGCTACACATTCCGGAGGTTTCACGTGCCGACGGACGGGTATCAGTCGGTGGTGTGCGGTCGGTCCGCACCCATGATGCGCGCTCGGGAGGATCTCATGCGACGTGGCTACCGGTGGGTCTCGATCATCTTCGCGGCGGCGCTGCTCGCGCCGCTCGGCGTGCCCGGGGGTGTCCCGGCCGGCGCGACGTCGGCCGAGGGCGAGACCACCCGGGTCTCGCTCCACACCGACGACACGGAGGGCGACGGCAACAGCACCGTGCCCGCGGTCAACGGCGACGACGGCCTCTTCGTGACCTTCGAGTCGGAGGCCACCGACCTCGTCGACGGCGACACCAACGGCATGTCCGACGTGTTCGTGCGCAACCGCGAGACCGGCGAGACCGAGCGGGTGAGCGTGGCGAGCGACGGCAGCGAAGCCACCGGCGGCGGCAGCCACGACCCCGCGATCAGCGACGACGGACGCTTCGTCGCCTTCGAGTCCGACGCCACCGACCTCGTCGGCGCAGACGGCAACGGCGCCACCGACGTGTTCGTCCACGACCGCCAGGACGGCACCACCGAGCGGGTGTCCGTCCACACCGACGGCACCGAGGGGGACGACGCGTCGAGCAACCCCGCGATCAGCGACGACGGACGCTTCGTCGCCTTCGAGTCCGACGCCACCGACCTCGTCGACGACGACACGAACGCCATGACCGATGTGTTCGTGCACGACCGCCAGGAGGGCACCACCGAGCGCGTCAGCGTGGCGGACGACGGCAGCCAGGCCATGGGCGGCGCCAGCACCGACCCGAGCGTCGACGCCGACGGCGACACGGTGGCGTTTCAATCCGACGCTACCAACCTCGTCGACGACGACACCGACGTCGACACCGACGTGTTCGTCCGCGACCTCGCGGACGGGTCGACCACGCTGGCGAGCGCGTCGACCGACGGCGAACAGGGCGACGGTGCGGACACCAAACCGTCGATCAGCGACGGCGGGCACCTGGTGGCCTTCCACGCCGACTCCACCAACCTCGTGGAGGGCGACGACAACGGGCTCTCCGACGTGTTCGTCAGCGACCTCGCGGAGGGCACCACCGAGCGGGTCAGCGTGGCGAGCGACGGGACCCAGGCCGACGGCGGCGACAGCACCGAAGCGGCCATCGGCGGCGACGGCCGCTTCGTCGCCTTCCAGTCCGGCGCCACGAACCTCGTAGAGGACGACACCAACGGCCTCGTCGACATCTTCCGTCACGACCGCGTGTCGGGGAAGACCATCCGGGTGAGCGTCAGCTCCCAGGCCAACGGCACGAGCGCCAACGCCGCGATCGACGACGACGGCGACACGGTGGCGTTCGACTCGGGAGCCACCAACCTCGTGGAGGGCGACTCCAACGGCGTCTTCGACGTGTTCGTCCGCCACGTGATCCCGAGGGCCGACGGCTACCTGGTGCTCGACCAGGTCGGCGGGATCTTCACCTTCGGCGAGGCCGAGTTCTTCGGGTCGCTGCCGGGCCTGCGCCGCGACGGCGTCCCCGTGGGCGACGCGGACGGCATCGACATCGCGGTGACCACCAGCGGCGAGGGCTACACGCTCCTCGACGAGGCGGGCGGCATCCACACCTTCGGCGACGCCGAGTTCTTCGGCTCCATCCCGGGCCTGCGCGAGGCCGGCGTGTCGGTGGGCCCGGCGATGGGGATCGACATCGCCACCACGCCGACCGGCGAGGGCTACGTGATCCTCGACGAGGTGGGCGGCATCCACACCTTCGGCGACGCCGAGTTCTTCGGCTCCATCCCGGGGCTGCGCGCCGAGGGGGTGCCCGTGGGCGACGCGGAGGCGATCGACGTCAACATCGCGCCGAGCGGCGAGGGCTACACGATCCTCGACGCCGAGGGCGGCATCCACACCTTCGGCGACGCGAGCTTCCACGGCTCGCTGCCCCAGCTCCGTGAAGACGGGGTCGCGGTGGGCGACGCCGCGGGCCTGCGCATGGAGCTGACGCCGAGCGGCGACGGATACCTGATCCTCGACCGCCAGGGCGGCATCCACACCTTCGGCGACGCGAGCTTCCACGGCTCGCTGCCGGGGCTGCGCGAGGCCGGCGTGTCGGTGGGCGACGCGCCGGGCGTCGACTTCGGGGCGACGCCGACCGGCGACGGATACCTCGTCCTCGACGAGGTCGGCGGCATCCACACCTTCGGCGACGCCGAGTTCTTCGGCAGCGTCCCGGCGCTGCGCGACGCGGGCGTCTCGATCGGCCAGGCCGAGTCGATCCGCGTGGAGCTCGTCGTCTTCTAGAGGACGACCCACACCCAGACCCTGTGTGTGCATCTGGTGGTGCAGAGCGCCAGATGCACACACGGGAGTGTCGGGCGCCGGCCTGCCCGACCGGTCGCGCGACGGGGTGGTGGCGACGCCGGGTGGTGGCGTCAGCCCCCGTGGAACGGCGACGCCGGGGTGGCGCCGAACAGGGCCTCCGGCGGGCTCAGCCCCCGGAGGCCTCCTGGACCTTCTGGTGGCCCTCGCCGATCCACGGCATCATCGAGCGCAGCCGGGCGCCGACCGCCTCGATCGGGTGGTCCTTGCCCCGCTGGCGCATCGCGTCGAAGTTGGGTCGGCCGTTCTCGTTCTCCTCGATCCACTCCCGTGCGAAGTCGCCGGAGCGGATCTCGTCGAGGATCTCCCGCATGTTGGCGCGCACGCGCTCGTCGACCACCCGGGAGCCGCGGGTGAGGTCGCCGTACTCGGCGGTGTCGGAGACCGAGTAGCGCATGTCGGTGATGCCGCCCTCGTAGACGAGGTCGACGATGAGCTTCACCTCGTGGAGGCACTCGAAGTAGGCGACCTCGGGCTGGTAGCCGGCGTCCACCAGCGTCTCGAAGGCCCCGCGGATCAGCTCGGTGAGGCCGCCGCAGAGCACGACCTGCTCCCCGAAGAGGTCGGTCTCGGTCTCCTCCAGGAACGTGGTCTCGATCACACCGGCCTTGGTGCCGCCGATCGCCTTGGCGTAGCTGAGGGCGGTCTCCTTGGCCTTCCCCGTAGCATCCTGCTCGACGGCGAGGAGGCACGGCACGCCCCCGCCGTCCTCGTACTGGCGGCGGACGAGGTGGCCGGGGCCCTTGGGGGCGATCATCCACACGTCGATGGTCTCGGGTGGGCGGATCTGCTCGAAGTGGATGTTGAAGCCGTGGGCGAAGGCCAGCGAGTCGCCGTCCTCGAGGTGCGGCTCGATCGACTCCTGGTAGACGCGGGCCTGCTCGGTGTCGGGGAGCAGGACCATGATCACGTCGGCCTCCTCGCAGGCCTCGGCGACGGTGCGGACGGTGAGCCCGGCCGCCTCGGCCTTCGGCTTCGACGAGGAGCCCTCGCGCAGGCCGACGCGCACGTCGACCCCGGACTCTTGGAGGTCGAGGGCGTGGGCGTGGCCCTGCGAGCCGTAGCCGAGCACTGCCACCTTCTTACCCTGGATGAGGGACAGGTCGGCGTCGTCCTGGTAGTAGATCGTGGCGGCCATCTCGGTGGTCTCCTCTCTGGTGACCGTCGTTCGTTCCCTCCGAGCGTTCGAACAGCCGTCGGAGAGAAGGAAAGAACGGTCCTAGGCGGGTTGGCGTCTGACGGCGCGCAGGCGGGCCTGCTCGCGGGAGAGCTTGGGTAGGGCGATGCGACCGGTGCGCTGGATCTCCTCGATCCCGTAGGGCCGCAGCAGGTCCTCGATGGCGTCGAGCTGGTCGGGGTGCCCCGAGACCATCAGGGTCATCGACTCCCATCCGACGTCGACGATCTTGGCCTCGAAGATGGCTCCCAGCTCGGTCACCTGCGAGCGGTTCTCGGGGTCGGTGGTGACGGTGATGAGCGCCAGCTCCCGCTCGACGGCGTCGACGGGGTGCAGCTCGTTGATCTTGATGACGTTGACCTGCTTGTTGAGCTGCTTGGTGATCTGCTCGATCGAGGTCGACTGCACGTCGACGACGATGGTCATGCGGCTGATCCGCTCGTCGTCGGTGGGGCTGACGGCCAGCGAGAAGATGTTGAAGCCTCGCCGGGCGAAGAGCCCCGCGACGCGGGTGAGAACGCCCGGCTTGTTCTCGACGAGCACGGAGAGGATGTGGTGGCGGACCTCGTCCACGTGGCCGGTCATGACGTGTAGTCCTCTCCGCGGTCGAAGTACCTCGGGTCGAGGATGATGTCGTCGTTCGAGCCTCCGGCGGGCACCATCGGGAACACCTTCTCGCGGTAGTCGACGCGGAAGTCGACCACGACCGGCCGGTCGTCGACGGCGTTGGCCTTCTCGATGGTGGGGTCGACCTCGTCGGGGCTCTCGCAGCGCAGGCCCACGCATCCCATCGACTCGGCCCACCCGACGTAGTCGGGGAGGTCGGGGCTCAGGTACACCTCGGAGTAGCGGTTCTCGTAGAAGAGCTCCTGCCACTGGCGCACCATGCCGAGGTAGGCGTTGTTGATCAGCGCCACCTTGACCGGGATCCGCTCGGCGGTGGCGGTGACCAGCTCCTGCGCGGTCATCTGGAAGCACCCGTCGCCGTCGATGGCCCAGACGGTGCGCTCGGGCTTGCCGGTCTTGGCGCCGATGGCGGCGGGGACGGCGAAGCCCATGGTGCCCAGCCCACCGGAGTTGATCCAAGTGTCGGGATGGTTGAAGCGCCAGATCTGGCTGGCCCACATCTGGTGCTGGCCGACGCCGGCGACGACGATGGTGTCGTCGGGTGCCAGCTCGGAGAGGCGCTGGATGCAGTGCTGCGGCAACAGCACGTCGGACGACGCCTGGTCGAAGGCGATCGGGTACCGCTCGCGCCACTCGCGGAGCTGGGCCTTCCACGGGCCGATGTCGGGGAGCGAGGCGCCCTCGTCGCCCTCGATGCGCTCGCGCTCGGCGCGGACGGCCTTGATCATCTCCTCGATGATGTTGCGGGCGTCGCCGACGATCGGGACGTCGGGCCGGCGGACCTTGCCGAGCTCGGCGGGGTCGATGTCGACGTGGATCACCTGCGCCTTCTGGGCGAAGGTGGCGGGGTTGCCGGTGACGCGGTCGTCGAAGCGCGAGCCGAGGGCGACGAGCAGGTCGGCTTCCTGCATGGAGGTCACGGCGGTGTAGTTGCCGTGCATGCCCGGCATGCCGAGCGCCAGCTCGTGGTCGTCGGGGAAGGCGCCCCGCGCCATGAGGGTGGTGACGACGGGGATCCCGGTGAGCTCGGCGAGCTCGCGCAGCGTCTCGGAGGCGCGCGCCTTGAGGATCCCGCCGCCGGCGTAGATGACGGGGCGCTCGGCGGAGCAGATGAGCCGGGCGGCCTCCTTGATCATCCCCCGGTGGCCCCGGACGGTCGGCTTGTAGCCCGGCATGTCGATCGACTCGGGCCAGTACCAGTCCATCTGCTGGTTGGCGATGTCCTTGGGGATGTCGACGAGCACGGGGCCGGGACGCCCGGTGGTGGCGACGTGGAAGGCCTCGTGCACGACCCGGGGGATGTCGTCGACGTCCTGGACCAGCCAGTTGTGCTTGGTGACCGGCATGGTGATGCCGGTGGTGTCGGCTTCCTGGAAGGCGTCGGAACCGATGGCGCGGCTGGCGACCTGGCCGGTGATCACCACCATCGGGGTGGAGTCCATGTAGGCGTTGCACAGCGGGGTGACGATGTTGGTGGCGGCGGGCCCGCTGGTGACCATGGCCACGCCGGCTCGGCCGGTGGTCATGGCGTAGCCCTCGGCCATGTGGCCGGCGCCCTGCTCGTGGCGCACGAGGACGTGGCGGATGGGGCTCTCGATGATGGGGTCGTAGGCGGGGAGGATCGCTCCTCCGGGGAGGCCGAAGATGACCTCGACCTCTTCCATCTCGAGGCTCTTGATGAGCGCTTGGGCTCCGGTCAGCTTCATGGGTCCTGCTCCTTCCTCGGGCGGATGTGCAGCCGCCTGTCGGTCCCCCGGGTGCGGATGTTCGGCCGCTCGGGGTGGGCATGAAGAACCCCTCGCCGTGGGCGAGGGGCGGAGCGCACGGCCGGTTGTGGCCGTGCGCTACGGAACGACGACGATCAGGTGTCCGATGCGCTCGGTCCGGTTCGTGGTGCCCATGCCGGTCCCATTGTCCCGGACTTCCGGGCACCTCGCAACCCGCTTCGGCCTTCCGATGCCAATGTGTGAGTGTGGTGCAGTCATATTGACTGCACCACACTCACACATTGGTCAACGGTCGCGCTTGGCTCGCAGTGGCTCGCGCCGGCGCGAGCGCTGCTTCGGCCTTTCGCGCTTCCGCTTGGTCGTCCCCGACGTGGACGCCCGCTTCGAAGCGCTCTTGGTCTTCGAAGTGCCCTTGGTCTTCGAAGTGCCCGTGCCGGAATCCCGCTTCCCGGCAGCGCCCCTCTTGGAAGCTCGTTTCGGGGTCCGCTGCTTGGAGGTCTTCCTCTTGGTGCCGCTCCCCGAGCGCATGATCGCCGACTCGTCGGTGCCGAGGTACGACTCGATGACCCGTGGGTTCGCCAGGATCTCCTCGGGGGTCCCCTCGGCGATGACCTGGCCCAGCTCGAGGGCGAGCATCCGGTCGCAGAGGCTCGACATCAGCGGCATGTCGTGCTCGATGACGAGCATCGAGCATCCGGTGTGCTCCTGGACGCGACGCAGCAGCGGGCCGAGCGCCTCGGTCTCCTTCTGCGCGACCCCACCCGAGGGCTCGTCGAGGAGGATGACGTCGGGGTCCTGGGCCAGCATGCAGGCGAGCTCCACGATCCGCCGGGTGCCCGTCGAGAGCTCCCCCACCAGCTTCTGGCGGAACGCCTCGAGGCCCATCATGTCGATCAGCTCGTCGACCCGCTCGGCCGCCTTCAGCTCGGACTCGTAGGAGGCCGGCAGCGACAACGCGGCCGCCACGATGTCCTTGTTCTCGAGGTGGCGCTCGAGCGCGACCGCGATCGTCTCGGCGGTGGTGAGCGTCGGGAACAGCTTCGCCTCCTGGAAGGACCGGCCCATCTGCGCGGTGGCCCGCTCGTGGGGCTCCCAGGCGGCGATGTCGGTGCCCCGCAGGCGGATGTGCCCGCCGTCGATCTTGTGGAAGCCGGAGATGCAGTCGAAGAGGGTGGTCTTGCCCGCCCCGTTCTGGCCGATGAGGCCGAGGATCTCGCCCTCCCGGAGCTGGAGGTCGACGCCGTCGACGGCGCGGATGCCGCCGAAGCGCTTGGTGAGCTCGATGGTCTCGAGCACGACGGGGGCGTCGGGCCCGGGCGCCTCGCGCTCGGGCTGCGCGGGCTGCTTCGTCTTGCCCCGCTTGCCCCGCGTCCCGCGCTGCTCGCGCCCGGACTCGTCGGCGTCGTCTGCGTCGTCACCCGCGCCGGCCGAGGCGCCGGCGATGAACACGGAGCGGAGGATGTCGGGACGCTCCACGAGGTCGCGGGTGGGGCCCTCGAAGCGGACCTCGCCCTTCTCCATGAACACCGCGCGCTCGGCGAGGTTGAGCGCCACGTTCACCGACTGCTCCACGATGATCATGGTGACGCCGCTCTCGTGGATCCCGTGCACCACGTCGACCAGCTCGCCGACGATGGTGGGTGCGAGGCCGAGGCTCAGCTCGTCGATCATGAGCAGCTTCGGGTCGTTCATGAGCGCCATGCCGAGGGTCAGCATCTGCTGCTCGCCGCCGGACATGTTCCCCGCCATCTCGGCGTAGCGTTCCTTGAGGATCGGGAACAGGTCGAGCACCTCGGCGAGCTTGGCGTCGGTGTACGCCTTGTCGTCGCGGCGCAGCCACTGCGAGAGGCGCAGGTTCTTCTCGACGGTGAGGGTCGGGAAGATCCCCTTGCCGCCCGGCATCTGCATGAGGCCTTCGGCGGCGACCTTGTGGGGCGGCACCTTGGTGAGGTCGCGGCCGTCGAACTCGAGGCTCCCGGCCTTGGGCTTGTGGATGCCCGAGATGGCCTTGAGGAGGGTCGACTTGCCGGCGCCGTTGGTGCCGAGGAGGGCGACGAGCTCGCCCGTCTGCACCTCGAGGTCGACGTCGAAGAGCACCTGGACGGGCCCGTAGGCGACGTCGATGCCGGTGCAGCGCAGCAGCGGCTCGGTGCGGGTGCGGTCGCCGTTCTCGGTCGTGCGGCGTGCCGTGCGCGCGCGGGTGCGGGCGGGAGCGGCCATCAGCTCTTCACCTTCTCCTTCCCCTGCTCGCCGTCGGCTGCTTCGGGTTCGCTCGCGCGCTCGTCGAGGGCGCCGGCGATGATGCCCTCCTCGTCGGCGGGGCGGTCCTCGTCGGCTTCGGCCTCGTCGGTGCGCTTGTCCTCGAGGAGGCTGGGGACGTGGATGCCCCGCTGGCGGGCCACCCACCGCAGGCCGCGGTCGCGCAGGTTCATGAGCGGCTGGATGATGCCGCCGGGGATCACCATGAGGACGAGGAGGAGGCCGGCGCCGGTGACGAGCAGGCGCGCCTGGCCGGAGATGACGGTCTCGAGCCACTTGAACAGGAAGACGCCGGACATCGCGCCGAAGATCGAGCCGAGTCCGCCGATGACCGCCATGGCGAAGACGTCGAGGCTCATGGCGGGCTGGAAGGTGCCGGCCGCGGCGCCGGTGATCTGGAGGACGAACAGAGCCCCGGCGATCCCGGCGATGAACCCGGAGAAGACGAAGCCGGTGAGCCGCACCGCGGTGGTGGGCACCGAGGCGGCGGAGGCCGCACGCTGGTTGTCCTTGGTGGCGATGAGCACCCGTCCCACGCGCGTGCCGCGCACGGCCGTCGCCACGAGGATCGTGAGCACGAGGAGGGCGAGGACGAAGTAGTACATGGCGAGCTGGTCGCCGAGGTCGAAGCGCTGCCAGAGGATGGGCCGGTTGACGTCGCTCTGGACGAAGCTCGGGAAGTTGTTGGGGTTGAGGAAGTAGCTGTTGAGCGCGACGGCGAACGCCAGGGTGGTCACCGCGAGGAACAGCCCGCGGATGCGCAGCGCGGGGAGGCCGACGACGAGCGCGATGAGGCCGCCCGCGACCCCGGCGACGGCGAGCACCACGAAGATGTCGAGGTTGAAGCGGACGACGAGGTTGCCGGCCACGATGCCGCCGACCCCGACGATGGCGAACTGGCCGAGGGAGATGTTGCCGCCCCACCCGGTGAGCACCACGAGCGAGACCGCGACCATCGCCCAGATGAGCGCCAGGGTGGCGAGGTTGACGCTGGTGATGCCCCACGTCCGAGGCAGGAAGATCGCGAGGCCCCCGAGCAGCGCGAGGCCGCCGATCTTGAACGCCCGCACCTCGGGGAGGTGGCGCAGCTCGATGGGGATGCGCCGCACGGTCTCGGCGAGCGCGCCGCCGCCGGCGGCCTCCTGGGCGCGGGAGAGCGCGTCGCGCTGGACGAGGAGCGCGACGAGGATCACGACGAGGAAGGCGACGTCGATCGAGGAGGCCTTCTGGGTGTTCCAGAACACGATCTGCTCGAGGACGCCGAGGCCGATGCCGGCGGTGAAGGCGCGGGGCAGCGACTCCATGCGGGCGATGACCGCGGCGGCGAGGGCGGGGAGCAGCAGGGTGGGCCCGCCGAGGGCGGTGGAGACGGCCCCGGCGAAGGGGGCCTTGAGGATGAAGGTGAGCGCGGCGAGGCCGCCGGCGATGATCCACACGAGGGTGGTGAGGCGCTGGATGGGGATGCCGAGCAGGAGGGCCCGGTCGCGGTTCTCGGCCGCGGCGCGCACGGCGACGCCGGCGTCGGTGCGCAGCAGGAACCAGGCGAGCCCGGCGATGATCGGGGGCACCGCCGCCATGATCAGGAAGTGGTTGCCGTTGAAGATGACGGGGTGGATGGTGAAGCTGGTGCCGCTGAGGGGGGTCTCGAGGCCGCCGATGAGGCCGCCCTGCTCGGCGTCGAACCACCGGGGGATGTAGAGCTGGAGGCCACCGAAGATCTGGGCGAGGCCGATGGTGGCGACGGTCAGCACGAGGCGTGACGAGTTCTTGAACCGGCGGATCACCACCACCTCGGTGAGGCCGCCGACGGCGAGGCCGACGAGGACGCCCGCCACGATGGACGCGAAGTAGTCCCAGCCCGCCTCCAGGAACAGGTGCACGGCGAGGACGCCGCCGACGCCGCCCATGGCCGCGTAGGCGAAGTTGATGATCCGGTCGGTGCGGTAGGTGAGGATGAGACCCATGGCCAGCAGCGCCGTCACCGTGCCGAAGACGACGCCCTGGAGCACCACCCCGATGGGCGCCCCGTCGGGGAGGATCGCCGCGGCGAGCACCCAGAAGAGCAGGCCTCCGGCGATCACGGTGCCGACGAGCCGCGACCGGGTCTCGGTCAGCGGCCGGGCGCGGATCCGCAGTTCGTCGAGCACGGTCGCCGCGGCCTCCTACTGGTCCCGCTCGAAGACCTGGAGGTCGCCGCTCGGGAGGGCGTCGATCGGGAACCGCTGCTGGTCGTAGGCGGTCTGGTAGGCGCCTTCCTGGCTGTTGACGATGGAGATGTCGTTCGGGTCCCAGTAGACGACCCGGTAGTCGACCGTCGGGGTGTGGTGGCCCGGGCTGAACGCCCACGTGCCGTAGGGGCCGCTGCCGCCGGGCCAGGCCATGAGGCCCTCGGCGAAGTTGTTGGGGTTGAGGTTGGGCCCGGCCATCTGGATGCCGCTGGCGATCATCACCATGGTGCCGTAGATGAGCTCGACGGCGAAGGCGGGCTCGTCGTCGCGGATCGACTTGTAGACGCTGTAGCCGAGGCCGGCGCGGATGGGCCGGGGCTGGCCGAGCGAGCTGATCCCGAAGGCGTTCGACCACGCCTCGTCGTTGTAGAGCTGGGCGGCGACGTCCCAGTCGGTGAGGGCGGTGCCGAGCACCACCCACTCGGGGAAGTAGTTCTGCTCCTTGGCCTTGGAGGTGAGGAAGACGGGGAAGATCGGGTCGCAGCCGCAGAACACGGTGGTGACGCCCTCGCTCTTCATCTTGGCGATGACGTTGGCGGCCTGGTTGGACATCGAGTTGATGTCGAGCTTGTAGTTGATCCGCTCACCGGGGTCCATGTCGTTGGCCTCGAGGATGTCGATGGCCCGCTGGTGGCTGACCTGGTACCAGTCGTTCTCGGGGGAGAGCCCGGCGTAGTAGCGATCCTGCTCGGCGAGCTCCCCGTCGGCCCAGCGGGCCTTCTTGTGCTGGAGGGTGTTGACGGCGAGCTGCGCGGCGGCCTCCGCGACGATGGTGCCGTCGGTGGCGATGCTCCACGAGTAGGGGTGGCGCTCGTTGTGCCACTGCTGCGACAGGTAGGGGCTGCCGAAGTTGACGATGCCGCGGTCGGCGAGGGCGTCGCAGTAGGGCTCGGAGGCGCAGTTCATCTCGAGGAAGGCGCCGAAGTCCTGCTCGACCTTGTCGGCGTCCGCGTTGGCCTCGCCGCGGCAGCCGCCGAGCAGCTCGCAGGTGGTGTTGCTGGAGCCGTCGTAGAACTGGATGTCGAGCTTGCGCCCGTAGAACTGGTACTGCTCGTTGAAGAAGTCCTCGAAGACCTTGGCGGTGCGCTCGATGTCCTCGGGCTCGTCGACGATCTGGGCGCCGGCGAGCTCGGCGAGCGTCTGGTTGAAGCCCTTCTCGCCGGTGGTGCGGAAGGTGACCGTGATGGTGTCCTCGGTGACGCCCTGGTGGGTGGCACCGGGGTTCTGACCGGTGAACTCGATGCAGGGAGGCGAGTAGGGGTCGCCGGGAACCTGCTTGTCCTTGCCGGCGCACGAGCCCGCGCCGCGGCCGGGCGCGGCGCCCGAGCCACCGTCACCGCCACCGCCACCGCCACCGACGCTCGGCCCGCCCGTCGCCGGGACTTCGCTCGGGCCGGCGGCGGCCGCCTGGCTGTCGGTGGGGGCCCCGTCGGAGCCCTGGGCTGCGGGGTCGTCGGAGCCGCTGCCGGGGTCGGCGGATTGCACGCCCGGTCCCTCGGTCACCGGGTTCACGTACTCGGTGTCAGCTCCGGTGCCGGGGCCGCCCGCTGCGATGGTCTGGTCGACGCTCGGCACGAAGCCGGCCATGAGCACGAAGAGGACGCCGAACGCGGCCAGCGGGCCGTAGCCGCGCAGCAGGGACCCGGCGGCGACCGCGCCACCCTCGCTGTCGCCGCCTGACGTTCCGGACCGGTTCCTGAGGTTGAGGAGCTTCATCGTTGCCCTCGCTCGACGACGTGGTGCACGGGCTGCGGTGGACGGAATGGGCTCATGAGCAAGGCAGTCATGAGATCGGGTTCACCGACCGCCTCCGCGAGCGGAGGCGCCGGTAGTCGCTGGCCGCCATGGCGCTGGCCGCTGCGAGGCCGAGGAGGCCGAGCGCCCACATGGCGCTCTCGGCGGAGCTGGAGAGCTCGATGATCCGAGGCTGCTGCTGGCCGGCGGCCTGCTGGTTGGCGTCGGTCGGCGGAGCCGACGGGGCAGGGGGCTGGCTGGAGGGCGTGGTCGACGGCATGGTGTCGGTGCTCACGCCCTGGACGTTCGTCGTCGGAGCCGGTGCCGGCTCGGGGGCGGGAGCGGGCTCGTTGCTCACCTCGAAGCCGCCGCCGTCGTTGCCGTTGCCGCCGAAGCCGCCGAAGCCGCCGCTTCCTCCACCGAGCTCGAAGCCCTCGAAGAAGGTGCCCTCGGTGAAGCCGAGGACGCCGCCGAAGTTGAGGCGCAGGGTCCCCGCGCCGGTGAAGGGCGCGATGGCCAGGTCGGCGACGAGGAACGGGAGGCCGCAGTTGCTGCGGTCCGCGCCCTCGGGCGGCGTGAAGTCGGCGGGCTCGCGCTCGCCGCGAGGCCCGTCGTTGCTGAACTCGTCGAACTCCTCGTGCTCGCCGCCGTGGTGGGCGAGCACGGTGGCGCCGGGGTCGACCCGGCCGAGGACACCGGGCGTGGTACCGCCGCCCTGGCTCTCGGAGCCGTCACCGTCGCCTTCACCGCCGTCGTCTTCCTCGCCGCTCTCCTCGAAGGTCTGGCAGCGGTCGACCATGTTCTTGGAGAGCGGCTCCTCCTCGGGCTCGCCCTCCTCGTCGCTGTCGTTGGGGACCGGGGTGCCACGCACTTCCTGGATGTGGGGGCCGAGGTCCGACAGGTGGTCGCTGGCGATGACGATGCCGAGCGGGCCGACGGTGACCACGCCGGACTCGGTGTCCACGGTGGGCTCGGTGATGCGGATGCCGAGGTGGGAGAGCACCTCCTCGTTGAGCGGACCCACGATCTCCATGAGCTCCTCGTGGGTGACGTGGCTGTGGGTCTCGCCCTGCGCGACGACCCGTCCCACGACGAAGGCGCCGAGCTGCTCGACGTCGTCGTCGTCGTTGCGGTCGGTGACCTGGGCGCCCTCCCAGCGGAGGTCGTGGAGCTGGAGCTCGCCGCCGCCGATGACGATCTTGGCGATGCTGACCGTGCCGCCCGCGGCGCGGATCGGCTCGGTCTGCTCGGTGTCGGGGTCGGTGCGCTCGTAGACGCCGGAGAAGGCACGCGCCCGGGCGCCTTCGACCTCGATGACGCCGGGGATGTCGAGGACCTTCCCGACGCTGACCGCGGAGCGGCCGACGGGAGCGTCGGTGGCGGCGACGTCCTCGACGATGCTCGGCTTGGGCTCCCAGCGGATGCCCGCCTCGGAGTTCGGGGCGGTCGAGCCGATCTTGAGCGGGGGGAACTCCTCCTTGAGGAAGGGGAAGCTGTTGTCGATCGCGGTGTCGAGCGCCGCGTAGTCGAAGATCAGGCTCTCACCGCGACCGAGGCTCCCGATGTGGTCGGCGAGGGCGACCCCGACGCTGGGGGCCAGGGAGAGCTGCGAGGCGGTGGGCCCGACGTTGAGGATCTGGGTCTTGGCGCGCCCCGATCCGCCGACGAAGTCCTCCTGGGCGCTGGCCGGCCCGGCGAGGCCGGCGACGCCGGCGGCTCCGGTGGCGACCATCGCCACGAGAGCGACGACGGCCGTGCGTCGGAAGGGATGTGCGCTCGTTCGCTTCATCGCTGTGGCCCCTGTTGTCCGTACGACTGTGGTGTCTTGTGCGGTGGAACCAGATGTGATGCCGCGAGCTCGACCCCCCGAGTGCTCACACGCCTTGTCGCGGTCTACGAGGTGTTGTTCGTCACACGGACCTCGATCTCCTGCCCGTTCCTGCTCGGCCCCTGCTCGATGCGCCGCCGAGATGCCCCCTTCGGGGTGCTCCTCCCGGGACGCGCTCGTTCATCGGCGCACACTATCAGCCGGAACCAACGCTTTGTCCGGTTCCGGTGCGCTGATGGCGCCCGGCAACGCACACCGAGCGGACCGCCTCGTCGCCCGGTCTGCACCGCCGCGCGGGCTGCGGCGCTGCGTCCGCTGCCTCCCTGCGCCCCTGCGCGCGCCGCGTCGGCTGCGTCGCGGATCCGAGCGCACGGTCGTACAGCGGGCACCGTCAGGCGCTGGTGATCGCGCCCCGGTCCGCTCCCCGGGCGAGACGCGCGTACTTGGCGAGGAACCCGGTCGTGTAGCGAGGCTCGGGCAGCTTCCAGTCGGCCCGGCGCGCCTCGAGCTCGTCGTCGTCGACGTCGAGGTCGATGCGCCGCTGGTCGACGTCGATGACGATCCGGTCACCGTCCTCGACGAACGCGATGGGGCCTCCGTCGAGCGCCTCGGGCGCGACGTGGCCGATGCAGAACCCGTGGGTCCCGCCCGAGAACCGGCCGTCGGTGATCAGCGCCGCGTCGCCGCCCCGACCGGCGCCCTTCATGGCGCCGGTCACCGCGAGCATCTCGCGCATGCCCGGGCCGCCCTTGGGACCCTCGTAGCGGATCACCACGACGTCGCCGGGTCGGATCTCGCCGGCCATGATCGCCTCCATGGCGCCGTCCTCGCCGTCGAAGACGCGGGCGGTGCCGTCGAAGGTCGTCACGTCGATGCCGGCGACCTTGACCACCGCGCCGTCGGGGGCGAGCGAGCCCTGGAGCACGACGATGCCGCCGTCGGCGTGGATGGGGTCGTCGAGGCGGTGCACCACGTCGCCGTCGGGCTCGGGCGGGTCGAGCTCGGCGAGGTTCTCGGCGACGGTCCTGCCGGTGACGGTGAGGCAGTCGCCGTGGAGCAGGCCGGCGTCGAGCAGCTCCTTCATGACGACCTGGACGCCGCCGACGCGGTCGAGGTCGGTCATGTGGTAGTTGCCGTGGGGCTTCATATCGCAGATGTGGGAGACGCGGTCCGCGACGCGGTTGAAGTCGTCGAGCTCGAGCTCGACCGGCGCCGCGTTGGCGATGGCGAGGAGGTGGAGGACGGCGTTGGTGGAGCCGCCCACCGCCATGGCGACGGCGATGGCGTTCTCGAACGCCTCCTTGGTCATGATCTGGCGCGGCCGGATCCCGGCGTCGAGCAGCTCGACGACCGCCCGGCCGCTGGCGTGCGCGAAGTCGTCTCGGCGGCGGTCGACCGCGGGTGGGCTCGCCGAGCCCGGCAGGCTCATCCCGAGCGCCTCGGCGACGCTCGCCATGGTGTTGGCGGTGAACATCCCGGCGCACGACCCCTCGGTGGGGCAGGCCACCCGCTCGATCTCGCCGAGCTCCTCCTCGGTGATGGTGCCCGCCGCGCACGAGCCGACCGCCTCGAAGACGCTGACGAGGTCGACGGCCCGGTCGCGGTGGCGGCCGGGGAGGATCGAGCCGCCGTAGAGGAAGACGCTGGGGAGGTTGGTGCGGGCGGCGGCCATGAGCATGCCGGGCAGGCTCTTGTCGCACCCGGCGAAGGTGACCATGGCGTCGAGGCGCTCGGCGTGCATCACGCACTCGACGGAATCGGCGATGATCTCCCGTGACACCAGCGAGGCGCGCATCCCTTCGTGCCCCATGGAGATCCCGTCGGAGACGGCGACGGTCGTGAACTGGATGGGGAACCCACCGGCGGCGCGCACGCCGTCCTTGGAGCGCACAGCGAGCCGGTCGAGGGGCATGTTGCAGGGGGTGACCTCGTTCCAGCTCGACGCGATCCCGACCTGGGGTTTGTCCCAGTCGTCGTCGGTCATCCCCACGGCGCGCAGCATCGCCCGGGCGGGTGCCCGGTGCATCCCGTCGGTGACCTCGTGGCTCCGGGGCTTGCGGACGTTGACCGGTGTCTCCTCAGCCATGTCCGAAGCGTAACCCCCGAAGCCCTTGCCGGGCAGTGCGCAACCCGCGACCCACCAGCCACACCCTGGTGACGTGCAATGTGTGAGTGTGGTGCAGTCAATATGACTGCACCACACTCACACATTCACCAGTGCCCGCCATCCCACAGCGTGACCACCCACACGGTGCGCTCGAACGGTCAGGCAGCCGGGTCGGTGCTGCGGAGGATCCGCTCGGTCAGCGCATCGGCGGCGTCGGGGTCGTCGAGGTCGTGGGCGGTGACGTGCAGGAACCGCCATCCGAGCGCTGCCAGTGCGTCCGAGCGGGTCCGGTCGCGTGACCAGGCGATCCGGTCGCTGTGCCACTGCCAACCGTCCGCCTCGAGAGCGACCCGGGTGTCGGGGTTCGCCCAGTCGAGACGGCGCCACTGCCGACCGTCCCACACGTCGTACTGGCGGAGGAAGCCGTCGATCCCCCGCTCGCGCAGGAAGCGCTGGACCCGGACCTCGAGGCCACTCTCGGCCGGGCGGTCCGGGCGCTCGCGCAACAGCCGCCGCAACACCCTCAGGCCTCGGCGACCAGCGAGCCGCTCGATCCGCCGGCCCAGCCGGGCCGGATCGGTGAGATGGAGACGGAGCGCGCTCTCGAGGGCCATCTCGAGCGCTTCCTCGTCGAGCACCGCGGCCAGATCGACGAGCGTACGCTCCGGCGCCGTCACGGGGACACCGCTGCGGAGCCTGCGATCCACGCGGTCGAGACGGCGGGTCCGGTGGACCCGGACTCCGCCGAGCACGTCGTCGTGGCAGTAGGGGACGGTGATCTCGATCCCACCGGCGGCATCGGCGACACCGCCGATGCCGGCGCGACCGCCGGCCGTTCGATGAGCACCAGGCGTCGGTTCAGCCCCGTCGAGGTTCCAGAGCCTGGCGGCGCTGCGATGCGAGGCGACGGCCGAACGCCCACCCCAAAGCACGGCTCGCAACAACTCCTGCTCCGGGGAGTCACCCGTCCCCGGGATCCGGTACACGCGTGGTGCGACGAGTACGCACCGTCCGCGGCGCAGGTACCCGTCGAGGGCCGTGCGCGTGAGACCGAGGTCGAAGACCTGGTGCCGTGCGAAGAGGGAGCGCTGCCGGGCTGCGAGATCGAGCAGTCGAGGATCCATGGCGGAGAGCACAGCACGAGCCTCCGACAGGAACGCCCGCGACCAGAACACCCACACCGCCTCCTGCGAGGCCCGCTGCGACGCTCACGAATGTGTGAGTGTGGTGCAGTCAATATGACTGCACCACACTCACACATTCGAAGTGGGGTGGAAACGGGGTGTCAGGAGAGGTGGTCGTCGAGGAGGCGGTTGAGGACCTCGGGGTTGCCCTGGCCCTTGGTCTCCTTCATGAGCTGACCCATGAGGAAGCCGCGGAGCTTCTTGCGTCGCTTGTCGTCGCCGGCCCGGTACTCCTCGACCTCGTCGGGGTGGGCGGCGAGGACGTCCTGGACGACGCCGGCGAGGGCTCCCTCGTCGGACTCCTGGACCAGGCCCTCGGTCTCCACGATCTCGGCCGGCGAGCGGTCCTCCCCCAGCGCACGCTGGAAGACGTCCTTGGCGATGTTGCGCGAGATGGTGCCGTCCTCGACGAGGCCGACGAGCTCGGCGAGGCGTCGGGGGCCGAGGGCGAGGTCGTCGACCGCGGCGCCGGTCTCGTTGAGGTGCGCCATGAGCTCGCCGGTCACCCAGTTGACGACGGCCGCCGGGGCGGCGCCGGCCGCCACGGCGGCCTCGGCGTAGTCGGCCAAGCCGCCGGTGCCGAGCAAGGTCCGGGCGTCGTCCTCGTCGATCCCCCACTCCGAGGTGAGGCGGGCCCGGCGGGCCGAGGGCAGCTCGGGCATCGCCTCGCGCACCCGCTGCTGCCACTCCTGCGAGGGTGCGACGGGCACGAGGTCGGGCTCGGGGAAGTAGCGGTAGTCGAACGCCTCCTCCTTGGAGCGCATGCCGTGGGTGCGGCCGTCGTCCTCGTTCCAGTGGCGGGTCTCCTGGACGACCGCCTCGCCGTCGTCGAGCAGCGCCGACTGGCGCTCCACCTCGTAGCCGAGCGCCCGGCCGAGCGAGCGCAGCGAGTTCATGTTCTTGACCTCGACCTTGGTGCCGTAGGCGCCGTCGCCTTCGGGCCGCAGTGACACGTTGGCGTCGACGCGCAGCGACCCCTCCTCCATCTTCACGTCGGAGACACCGATGGCCTGGAGGGTGGAGCGCAGCTCGGTGACGTAGGCGCGCGCCTGCTCGGCGGAGCGGATCTCGGGCCGGCTGACGATCTCCATGAGCGGGACGCCGGCACGGTTGTAGTCGACGAGCGAGTGGTCGGCGTCGTGGATGCGTCCGCCACCGCCGACGTGGGTGGTCTTGCCGGTGTCCTCCTCGAGGTGCGCCCGCTCGATGCCGACGCGGGTGCCGTCGAGCTCGAGGTGGCCGTCGGTGAGGATCGGCTCCTCGTACTGGGAGATCTGGTAGTCCTTCGGCATGTCCGGGTAGAAGTAGTTCTTGCGGGCGAAGATCGACGTCGACGGCACGTCGAACCCGAAGGCGGCCCCCACCCTCAGCGCGTACTCGATGGCCTGCTCGTTGAGGACGGGCAGCGAGCCGGGCAGGCCGAGGCACACGGGGCAGACGTTGCTGTTGGGCTCGGCGCCGAACTCGTTGGGGCAACCGCAGAACAGCTTGGTGCGGGTGGCGAGCTCCACGTGCACCTCGAGGCCGATGACGGTCTCGTAGCCCATCAGGCCCGCGCCCCTTCTCCCCCGGCTCCCGAGGCTCCCCTGGTTCCCGTGGCCCCCCCGGCTCCGCCGGTGGCGAGCTGCGGCGCCGCGTCGAAGGCGAAGCCGTCCTCGAGGACGCGAGCGACGCGGAACATGACCGCCTCGCCGAGCGCGGGGGCGAGCACCTGCACCCCGATCGGCAGGCCGTCGTCGTCGAGGCCCGAGGGCAGCGAGACGGCGGGGGCTCCGGCGAGGTTGCTGGGGATGGTGCAGACGTCGGAGAGGTACATGGAGAGCGGGTCGTCGGTCCGGTCGCCGAGGGGGAACGCGGTGGTGGGCGAGGTGGGGGCGACGAGCGCGTCGAAGCGCTCGTAGGCGGCCTCGAAGTCGCGGATGATGAGGGTGCGGACCTTCTGGGCCTGCCCGTAGTAGGCGTCGTAGTACCCGGCGGAGAGCGCGTAGGTGCCGAGCATGATGCGCCGCTTCACCTCGGGCCCGAAGCCCGCCTCGCGGGTGGCGGCGTTCATCCGCTCGACGTCGGGGGCGTCGACGCGCAGGCCGTAGCGGACGCCGTCGTAGCGGGCGAGGTTGCTCGACGCCTCGGCGGGCGCGATGAGGTAGTAGGCGGAGAGCCCGTGGGTGGTGGAGGGGACCGACACCCGCTCGACGGTGGCGCCGGCCTTCTCGAGGAGCGCGGCGGCGTCGTCGACGGCTGCGCGCGCCGGCGGCTGGATGCCGTCGACGTCGGTGAGCTCCTCGACGACGCCGACGCGGAGGCCGTCGACCCCGTCGTCGAGGACGTCGGCCAGCGAGTCGGCCGGTGTGGGGATCGAGGTGGAGTCGCGCCGGTCGTGACCCCAGATCGCCTCGAGCAGGAGCGCGGCGTCGCGCACGTCGCGCCCGAAGGGCCCGATCTGGTCGAGTGAGGAGGCGAACGCGACGAGCCCGTAGCGGGAGACGCGCCCGTAGGTCGGTTTGACGCCCACGACGCCGCAGAGCGAGGCGGGCTGGCGGATGGAGCCGCCGGTGTCGGAGCCGAGGGAGAGCGGCGAGAGCCGGGCGGCCACCGCGGCGGCCGAGCCGCCGGAGGAGCCGCCGGGGACCCGTGCGCGGTCCCACGGGTTGCGGGTGACGCCGAACGCCGAGTTCTCGGTGGAGGAGCCCATGGCGAACTCGTCCATGTTGGTCTTGCCCACGACGACGCCCCCGGCGGAGCGGACCCGCTCGACGACGGTGGAGTCGTAGGGGGGCTTCCAGCCTTCGAGGATCTTCGATGCGCAGGTGGTGGCGGTGCCGCGGGTGCAGAGCAGGTCCTTGAGGGCCACGGGGACGCCGGCGAGGGGACCGGGGTCCTCCCCCGCGGCGACGGCCCGGTCGACGGCCTCGGCCTCGGCGCGGGCGTCCGCGTCGGTGAGGGAGAGGAAGGCGTGGAGGTCGTCGTCGAGCGCGCCGATCCGCTCGACGAGCGCGTCGAGGACCTCGACGGCGGAGACGTCGCCGGCGCGCACCGACGCGGCCAGCTCGGCGGCGGAGCGCTCGTGGAGCTCGTCGGCGGCCATCAGTGCCCCTCGGTGACGGGTCCGTCCGTGATGGGCCCGCTCGCGATGGGCTCGCCCGTGATGGGGGGCACGACGCGGGCCATCAGCTCTCGTCCATGATGCGGGGGACGCGGAAGCGGTGGTCCTCGGCCGAGGGCGCCTGGTCGAGGACCTCGTCGCGCTCCACACCCGGTCGCACCTCGTCGGGGCGGAGCACGTTCTCGAGGGGGATCGGGTGGGCGGTGGGCGGGACGTCGTCGGTGGCGAGCTCGGAGACCCTGGCGGCGTGGTCGAGGATGTCGCCGAGCTGATCGGTGAAGAGGTCGATCTCCTCGTCGGAGAGCGAGAGGCGCGCGAGGCGGGCCACGTGCTCGACGTCGTTGCGGGAGATCCGCTCGCTCACGGCGGCGAGTCTACGGTCCCCGGCCGCGGGTGCCGCCAGGCGTGCACCCTCGGCCGCCTGCGCTGCGTCCATCCCGCGCCGTCCGCGGGGCGCGCCGGTGGACCGGTGGTCACGTGCGGCGAGCCGCGGGGCTCAGAGCCAGCTCGTCACCTCGTCGAGGATGGCGCGCACCTGCTCCCCGAGGAAGGTGACGGCCACGATGATCACGACCGCGATCAGACTGGCCACGAACCCGTACTCCACGGCGGTGGCACCGGTCTCGTCTCGCAGCACGCGTCGCATGCCCGTCCCATCGCCGGGGCGGCCCCGCGTGCACGGCCTCCCGGGAGATCTGCCCGGAACCGGGTCGGGCGTCCCGAGCCGGGAGACCGCCGGAGCCCAAAGACTGCAGGGGCCCGCGCATCCCCGGCGCCTTGACCGGCGGGTCAAGTCCCGGTTCAATGACCCGCGTGGCACGGCGCTTCACCCGGCAGGGACGGGCCCGCAAGCGGGAGCTGATGGAGCACGCGACGGCGTTGTTCGCCGAGCGCGGCTACCAGCAGACGCGGGTCGCCGACATCGTGCGCGCCGCGGGGGTCGCCAAGGGCCTCTTCTACTGGTACTTCGACAACAAGGAGGCCCTGTTCCGCGAGCTGGTGGGCAACACGCGGCGGCGGCTGCGCCACGAGCAGCAGGTGGCGCTCGAGGGAGCCACGACCCTCCTCGGGCAGGTGTTCGCCGCGACGGCGGCGTCGGTCCGGTTCATGGTGGAGCACCGTGAGCTCTACGCCCTGATGCAGATCGAGGGTCAGACGGGGTCGCGCTTCACCGACGCGATCCGCGACACGACCGCGATCCACGCCGCCGACACGGCCCGGGTCCTGGAGCGGGCTCGCGAGGCCGGCCTGGTCCGCTCGGACGACGACCCGCGCACCCTGGCCTACGGCGTGGCGGGCACGGTCATGCACTGGGTGTACTTCCACCGCACCGGCCGGCTCGAGATGAGCGTCGACGAGCTGGCCACCACGGTGGCCCGCTTCGTGGTGCGCGCGGTGGCGGCCTCCGACGAGCTGGCGGAGGCGGCCGAGCGCGACGCGACGGCGGTGGCGGTCCCCGGCGCCTGACGTGGCGACCCGCGCCGCGCCACCGCCGGCCGGGGGTCGCCTCGAGGGCGGCTTCGAGCCGCGCAGCGACCGGTACCTGCGGTCGCTGTTCTGGCTGCTGATCGCGGCCAGCTTCTTCGAGGGGTACGACTCGTCGATCCTGGCTCTGGTCCTGCCGGACATCCAGGAGACCTTCGACGTGGCCGAGAGCCAGCTCGGCGTCTCGCGGGGCTTCATCGAGCTCGGCCTGTTCTTCGCGTTCTTCCTGGCCCGCCTCGGCGACCGCATCGGGCGGCGGGCGCTGCTGCTGTGGTCGGTGTTCGGCTACACGTTCTTCACGACGCTCACGGTCGTCTCGTGGGATCTGTGGAGCTTCACGGTGTTCCAGTCGCTGGCCCGCGTGTTCTTCGGCGCCGAATACGCGGTGGCGGTGACGATGATCGTCGAGGAGTTCCCGGTGCACCGGCGCTCGACGGCGCTGGGACGGTTGCTGATGATGACCGCGGCGGGCGCGCTGGCGGTGGCGGTGTTCCTCGTGGCGGGGGTCGACCAGACGGCGCTGGGCTGGCGGGTCCTCTACCTGATCGGTGTGGCGCCGCTGCTGGTCCTGGGCTGGTTCCGCCGCCGGGTCAAGGAGACGGTGCGCTTCGAGCGACTCCGCGAGCAGGTGCACCGCGGTGGCCGGGTCCGGCGTCGCAGCTTCTGGGAGCCGTGGGAGCGCGAGTCGCGGGGGAACCTCACGCTGGTGGGCTCGCTGCACCTCCTGCGGGCGCTGCCGATCTTCGCGGCCAACGCCTGGTTCTTCTTCTACGCCCAGCGCGAGGCGGGGGTGGAGCGGATCCTGATGTTCGTGATCTTCATCGGCGCGTTCGGGCTGGGGATCCTCGGCTACGCCCTGTGCGGTGTGCTCATGGAGCGCATCGGGCGGCGTCCGACCGCCGTGGTGTACGCCTCGGGGGCGCTGGTGTTCCCGGTGCTGTTGTTCCAGAGCCGCTCGGTCGTCGTGATCGCGGTGGGTCTGGTCGCCGCGGTCTTCTTCGGTCTCGGCCAGCAGCCGCTGTTCGGGGCGATGGCCACGGAGCTGTTCCCGACGCGGATCCGCAACCAGGCGATGGCGTGGTCCCGGAACGTGTTCGAGATCGGCGGGTTCATCCTCGGGCCGCTGGTGGTGGGGGTGGTGGGCGACCACTACTCGGGGTTGCTGGGCTCGGTGGGCGACACGGTGACGTTCCTGATCGTGATCGGCTTCGTGCCGGCGGTCTGGTTGATGTGGCGGTACCTGCCCGAGACGCGGGGTCGGGAGCTCGACGTCGGGGACGACGACGGGACGGGCGACGAGGTGGACGCCGGGGTGGACGCCGAGGTGGAGGCGGCGGGCGCGGTGATGGAGGTCGACGTCGAGCGCGGCGCGCCCCGCGGCGCGGACGAGGGAAGCCCGGTGGCGGCGACCGACGGTCGCGACGCTCCAGCCGGGGGTCGGGCGACGCCTCCGGTTCGGGTGCGTCACCGCCGGACGCTCCTGGGCGTGGCGGTCGGCCTCGTCGTCGTCGGGTTGGTGGTCGGCGGGCTCCAGGCCGCGAACGAGGTCGTGCGCCGGCCGGAGGGCGCCGCCGAGCGCTTCCTGCGGGGCGTCTCCGACGAGAACGCGGGCGCCGTGGAGGAGTACGGCGACGCGACGCTGGCGGCCGAGCTCACCTCGCGGCTGTTCACCCGCGACGACCCCGACGGCGACTGGTTCTCCGCCTCCGAGGTCGGTCGCCGCCTCGGCGACCCCGAGGGCTCGGAGGCGGTGCCGTCTCCGGGGACGGCGCGGGTCCCGTTCCGAGCGGTGCTCGAGGACGGCGACGGCTCGCAGCTCTACGGCCTCCTCGAGGTCGAGGAGCTGTCGGGGCGCGGGGATCCCGCCCCGTGGCGGGTGGTGGGCGTCGAGGCGCTGGAGCGGGTGAGCGACGAGACGGGCACCGGCGACACCGGCGACACCGGCGACACCGGCGACACCGGCGACACCGGCGACACCCGCGATGCTGCGATCTCGGGGTTGGTGCCCTCGGGTGGGGGCCCGGAGCCGGCCTCCGCGGGTGCGCTCACGTGGGCGGTGGCGCTGGCGGTGGCGGTGGGCGTCGCGCTCGGACTCGAGGCGCTCGTGCGGGCGGCCGGCGGGGTCCGCACGCGGTCTGGACAGGGGGTGGCGAGCGGGTAGTCTGCTGGACCGCCCGGTCCGGTTCTCGGAGGACGGCGTCCCGACAGGAGGCAGCAGCGTGTCGAAGTATCAGTTCCTCGCCGACGACTGGTTCGATCAGGTGTCGAAGCTCGTCGACGAGCACGGAACCGGCGACGGTCCGGCCCAGGACATCATGGTGAACCTCGTGATCACCGACACTCCCTTCGGCAGCGACAAGGAGATGCACATGGGGAGCCAGGGCGGCAGCCCCGATTGGGGCGACGGCCACCGCGACGACGCGGACGTCACCCTCACGCTCGACTACCCCACCGCGAAGGACATCTTCGTCTCCGGCGACCAGCAGGCGGGGATGCAGGCGTTCATGGCCGGGAAGATCACGGTGCAGGGTGACATGAGCAAGCTCATGGCCATCCAGCAGGGCGGCGGCCTCGGCGGCAACCCGACGCTCCAGCAGGCGCTCCAGGACATCACCGAGTAGCCCTCACCGAGTCGCCCTGCTCAGGTCCGGGCGTCGCGCAGCGAGCCGGTCAGCGGGCCCGAGTCCGGGTCGAAGCGCGTCGCCAGGCGGGCCAGCGCCACGGCGCCGAGCACGAGGCCGAAGTCGCGGAGCGCGACGTCCCAGAACTCGAAGGGGCCGTCCGCGCTGGCGATCAGGAGGTTGACGACGATGCCGGTCAGCCAGGCCGCGACGACGGGCGCCGCGTAGCGGGGTCGGAGCAGGACCAGGATGCCGGCGAGGATCTCGATCGCCCCGACGACGAGCATGAGGTCCCCGGCCTCGACGTTGACGGCGTCGCTGATCCCGGACCACAGGTAGAGGTCCCAGTCGGTCATCCAGTCGAGGAACTTGTCGACGCCGAAGAGCACGGGCGCGAGCGCGAAGCCCACCCAGAGCACGAGGTAGGCCTGGTAGGCCGGATCGCGCAGGAGCGCTCCCCGCCGTTGGGTCGCGTCGTCTCCCCTGCCGTGTCCGGTGCTGCGTTCGTCGGTCACGCTCGCCATGGGTCGTCCTCCTCGTGCGTGTGTGCGTGTGCGGGTGTGGTCATTCCAAAACTAGTGCTGATTAGTTTTGTAATCGCGGCCGTGCCTTGTTGTCAAGAGCTGTTGCTTTTAGAGTGGATCCATGGAGCGTTCGGACTCCCCACGCGACTCGCCGTCTCGCCCCTCCCCCGGCACGGCCCCCGATCCGCTCGAGGAGCACCTCGCGCGCCTCGGCTCGCTCACCGACGAGGTGCGGCGCTCCCTCTACCGGTACGTCGCGACCTCCCCCAGGCCGGTCCGTCGCGACGAGGCCGCCGAGGCCACCGGCATCTCCCGGTCGCTCGCCGCCTACCACCTGGACCGCCTCGTCGAGGAGGGCCTCCTCGACGCGGGCTTCGAGACCGACCGTCCCGGGGGTCCCGGCGCGGGACGCCCGGCAAAGCTCTACCGACGCAGCGAGCGCGAGACCGCGGTCACGCTGCCACCTCGCGACGACGAGCTGGCCGGGCGCATCCTGGCCCGCGCCGTGGAGGCGAGCGCGGGCGAGCGGGCCGCCCACCGGGAGGCGCGCCGGGTGGGCGAGGACCTCGGGGGAGCCGCGCGCCGTGAGGCCGGACGGCGACCCGCTGCACGCCGCCTCCGGGAAGCGCTGTGGCAGGTGCTCGACGCGCGCGGATACGAGCCCCACGAGGAGGGCGACCGCCTGGCCATGCGCAACTGCCCCTTCGACCACCTCACCGAGGAGCACCGCGACCTCGTCTGCGGGATGAACCTGGCGCTGCTCGAGGGCCTCGTCGGCGCGCTCGGCCTCGACGCCGCCGACGCCGTGCTCGATCCCCGACCCGGCCGCTGCTGCGTCACGCTGCCGCGACACTGAGCGCAACCCGCCGACGGCCAGTCGCGGACAGCAGCCGGGAAGCTCAGGCGCCGGGGAGCGGCGCCGTCGGCGCCGCCGACGACCCTGACGTGGCTCCTCGCACTCGCCCCTCGCGGCCTTCGGGCCACATGGGGATGTACAGCGCGGCGACGAGGCCCGCCACGCAGATCCCGCCCGCGACGAGGTAGGAGAAGGCGTAGTCGTCGGCGGTGGGCGCGAGGCCGCCGGCGTGGACGGCGACGAGCGCCTGCATCACGGTGATGCCCAGCGACTGCCCGACCGAGATGAACATCGACAGCGTGCCGGCCGCGGCGCTGAGGTCGTCGGCGTCGACGGCGTTGGTCACCGTCGCCGACGCTTGCGGCGCGACGAGGCCCAGGCCGAGGCCGGCCATCACGAGGCCGGGCAGGATGTGAGGCACATACTCCGAGGCGGGCTCGATCGCGGCGAGCAGGAACATCGACACGACGATCATCAGGGTGCCGACGACCGCCAAGGTCTTGCCGCCGAGGCGTCCGGTGAGGCTGCCGCCGATCGGTCCCATCAGACCCAGCGCCGCCGCTCGGGGGGCGATCGCCAACGACACGCCGGCGGCGCCGTACGCGAACACGTCGCGCAGCATCAGCGAGGTGACGAAGAAGGCCCCCACGTACGAGAACATCCCGAAGAAGTTCATCGCCACCGCGGCGCTGAACCGCAGGTCGCGGAAGTACCGCACCGGGATCACGGGATGCTCGGAGCGCAGCTCGACGGCGACGAAGGCACCGAGGGCGACGGCGGCCACCGCGCCGGCGGTGAGCAGCACCGGTGAGGTCCATCCCCACTCGGCGCCCTGGTTGAGCCAGAGCATCAGCGCGGAGAGCCCGAGCACCGAGAGCGCCGCACCGAGGTGGTCGAAGCGCTGCCGGACCGTCGAGCGCGAGTCGCGCAGCACCACCACCCCGGCGACGAGGGCGACGACGCTGAGCGGGAACTGGCTGTAGAAGAGCCAGCGCCACGAGAACGCCTCGATGAGGAAGCCGCCGGTGATCACGCCCGCCAGCGGCGAGATCGCGACGGTGGCCTGCCACCACCCCATCGCCCGGGGACGCTCCTCGGGTTCGAAGGCCTCCGCGATGAGCGCCAGCGACGACGGCATGACCGCCGCGCCGCCGACGGCGGCGAGCACCCGGGTGGCGACGAGCGACCCCATGTCGGGCGCGAAGCCCGAGAGCAGGTTGAAGGCGGTGGCGAAGCCCAGGCCGGCGACCCAGACCCGCTTGCGACCGAGGAGGTCGCCGAGCTTGCCGAACGCGGGAACGAAGACGGCGCGGAGCAGGAAGGGCGCGGCGATCACCCAGGAGACGGCGGCGTTGGTGGTGGCGAACTCCTCCCGGATGAACGGCACGGCCGCGGTCAGCGCGGTGATCGTCCAGCCGGTGGCGAACAGGCCCGAGAGCACCGAGACGAGGACCCACCGCCGGTGGCCGGGGCGGGCCTCGATCCGGGTCCGCAGCTCGCGGCGGCGGTGGTCGACGACGCGGGCGACGCGGCGGCCCGTCCGCATCGCCCAGACCTGCGTCTCGAGCTCGTCGACGACGACGATCGGGTGCTCGCGCTCGGCGGCCGCCCGCCGCTCCTCCTCGGGCCGCTCCGGTGGGGTCGCGCCGGGGTCGCTCACGGCGCCGCGGCCGACTCCTCGACCTCGGCGCGGATGTCGACGCGATCCGTCGGCACCGGACGGTCGCGCTCGAAGCTGCGCACGAAGAGCGAGGCGACCACGGCGACCACGGCGAGGGCGAAGCCGAGGAGGTAGGAGTCGACGAACGTTCCGGCGGTGCGCGAGCCGCCCAGGCTGACCGAGAGGCCCTGGATGCCGGCGGAGGCTCCCACGGTGAACATCATCTGCTGCGCGGCGCCGGCCACACCGAGGTGCTCCTCCTCGACCGCGTTGGCGACCGAGGACTGGAGCGACGGGTTGGCGAGGCCCATGCCGATCCCGGAGATCACGAGCCCGGCCACCACGAGGGTCACCGACCGGCTCGACGCGGCGGCGGCGAGCACGAGCAGCGAGGCGGCGATGGCGCCGGTTCCGCCGAGGGTCGCGGTCCGCTCGCCGATGCGGGTGGCGAGGTACCCGGCGCCGGGTGCGGACAGGCTGAAGCTGAGGGGACGCCAGATCATGGTGACCGCCGCGGCGGCGACCGAGTACCCGAAGACGTGCTGCATGAGCAGCGGGCTGATGATGAAGCCGCCCATGTAGGAGACGTTGGCGAAGAACTGGGCGATCAGGGAGGCGGAGAAGTTGCGGCGGCGGAAGAAGCGCAGCGGCACGAGCGGGTCGCGGGCGCGCCGCTCCGCGGCCACGAAGGCGACGGCGCCGAGGGGGACGAGCGCGACGGCGCCGGCGACGACGGGGTGGCCCCACCCGAGCGCGTTGCCGCGCTCGAGGGCGAGGAGCGCGGAGACAGCGGTGACGGCGAGCGCGATGGCGCCCTTGAGGTCGAGCGACACCCGCGGGAGCGGCGGGGTCTCGCGCAGCACGACCGCGTTGACCACGACGGCGGAGGCGGCGAGTGGGAGCTGCATGAGAAAGAGGGTGCGCCAGCCGAAGGCGTCGACGACGACGCCGCCGGCGACGAGCCCGATGACGGGAGCGCCGGCGGCGACGAGCGAGAAGAAGCCCATCGCCTTGACGCGCTCGGCGGGCGGGAACGTCCGGTTGATGAGCGCCATCGAGGCCGGACCCGTGGCGGCGCCCTCGAGTCCGGCGAGCACCCGGATCAGGATGAGGGCGGTGGCGTTCCAGGCGAGAGCGGAGAGGCCGGTGAAGACGACGAAGAGGGAGATGCCGGTGAGGTACACCTTGCGGTGGCCGTGGAGGTCGCCGATCTTGCCGAGCACCGGCATGCCGACGGCGAACATGAGCAGCGGCCCCGACACGGTCCAGGTGAGCGCGGTCTCGGAGGCTCCGAGGTCCTCGGCGATGTCGGGGATGGAGACGGCGAGGATCGTGAAGGAGAACCCGGCGGCGAAGAGCCCCGAGAGGACGCTCCAGAGCACCCACCACCGGTGGCGGTCCGACCGGTCGAGCTTGCGCTGGACGCGCCGGCGCAGGAGCAGCGGCCAGGCGACGCCGGGGACCTCGCTGCCTCCGGGGACCTCGCTGCCTCCGGGGACCTCGCCGTCGAGCTCGGGGTGGAGGTCTCGCTCGCGGCCACCGTCGCCCGGTTCGTCGCCGGCCGGTTCGTCGCCGTCGGGCCCCGCGTCGTCGGCATCGGTGCGCACGGTGCGGTCTCCCGTCCCCATCGTCGGCGCGCTGCGAGGCGATGAGCTTACGTGACCGCCCCTTCGAGGCTCGTGCCGTTTCCACGGGCCCCGCCCCGCGGAGCCGGGGCGGGAACCGGCTCAGAGGCGGAGCGGGCGGATGGTGGCGACGGCGTTGTCGACGTCCTCCCACTCGTGGCGGGGCGTGTCCACGTAGACCTCGATCTCGATCCCGTCGGGATCCTTCAGGTAGACGGAGTGGCTCACGAGGTGGTCGGTGAGGCCGACGATCTCGGCGCCCTCGGCGCGCATCTCCTCGATGGCCGCGCGCAGCTCGTCGTCGCCGCCCTCGATGCGCACCGCGAAGTGGTACATGCCGACGGTCTCCCACACCGGGCCGGGCACGTCGCCGATCTGCATCAGCGCCACGTCGTGGTGGTTCTCGCCCCAGGAGAGGAACGCCATCCGCGAGTCGACGCGTCCGACCTCGGAGAGACCGAGCACCCGGCGGTACCAGTCCACGGATCGATCGAGGTCCCGGACCTTGAGGACCACGTGACCCACCCGGTCGAAGCGCACGTCAGCCATGAGAGGACACCTCCCGCGTCGCACCGTCAGCGTACGCGGCGCGCCCGCTCCTCGACCTTCGTGCGAGGCCCACGCGCTGGGTCCGCGCGAGGGGTGCCCCCGGGTCGGCGCGCTCGGGGTGTCTAACCTGCGTGCGATGGGCACGCCCCGGGTCCGCGCGGTGATCGTCAACTACGAGGGCGGCCGACTCGTCGAGCGCTGCCTCGACCGCCTCCTCGCGACCGACTGGCCGGCGGAGGCCCTCGAGGTCGTGGTGGTCGACAACGCGTCGACCGACGCCAGCCCGGATCGGATCGAGGCGGGCTACCCGGGCGTCGAGCTGGTCCGCAGCCGGAAGAACCTGGGGTTCGCCGGGGGCAACGACCTGGCGCTCGCCGACCTCGACGGGATCGACTACGTGGCGCTGGTCAACCCCGACGCCTTCGTCGAGGCCGGGTGGTTGGCGCCGCTGGTCGACGCGGTCGGCCGAGACCCGGCGGTCGGGGCGGCGAACCCCCGCCTCCTCCTCGAGCCCCGCTTCGTGGAGGCGACCCTCGAGACCGCGGGCTTCCGGCCCGGCCGGGGCGACCCCCGCACCCTCGGCGTCCGCGTGAGCGGGGTCCGCAGCGCCACCAGCGAACCCGCCAGCGAACCCGGAGGCGACGCGTTGGAGCGCACGCTCTTCCGCGACGGGTTCTTCGACCTCGAGGCCGACCCGGCCACCCCGGCGTTCCACTGGTCGGAGCCGGAGGCCACCCTGTGGCTGCCGCTCCCCGCGGACGCGCCGGACCCGACGCCGGGCGCGGCGAAGGGCGCGACGGCGCGCTTCGAGCTGCGCCTGGACGCCCCGGAGGAGAAGGAGGTGGTGCTGCGCTCCGGCACGACGGTCGCCACCGGTGTGGTGGGGCCCGAGCCGCGGTGGGTCGAGCTGCGATCCGACGCCGAGGCGTTCGACGTGGTGAACAGCGCCGGCAACGACCTCGTCGACGGCGCGTACGGCGCCGACCGGGGCTTCGGCGAGCGTGACGGCCCCGCCTTCGACGAGCCGGCGGAGGTGTTCGCGTGGTCGGGGGCGGTGGTGCTCCTCGACGCCCGGTACCTGCGCGACGTCGGCCTCTTCGACGACAGCTTCTTCATGTACTCGGAGGACCTCGACCTGTCGTGGCGCGGCCGCCTGCGAGGGTGGCGATACCGCTACGTCCCGGAGTCTCGGGCCCGCCACGCGCACGGGGCGCTCGCCGGGCACCGCACGCCCCTCGCCGACCACTGCACCCACCGCAACGGTCTGGTCACCCTGGTCAAGAACGCGCCGGCGGCGACGGCGCGGCGGGAGCTGCGCCGCTACGTCGCGGACCTGGGACGCATGGTCCGCGCCGAGGTGCTCCTGCCGCTGCGGCGGGGTGGGCGGCCCCATCCGCGCTTCGCGAGACGGCGGGCGAGGGTGCTGCTCGCGGTCATCGCCCGCCTTCCCCGCGCCCTGTGGCAGCGCGTCCGGATCGGTCGGGGTGCGCTCGTCTCGCGGGCCCGCGCCGTGGAGGGCTTCGACGCGCCCCGCGGTCCCTGAGCGGGCGGCGAGGTCAGCGGCGGGGGCCGGCGAGGCGCCGCAGGGCGCGGGCCACCCGCGAGGTGATCGCCCGGCGCACCGAGCGCGCGGGCTCCCGCTCCCCCGCAGGCGACCCTGCGGACGACCCTGCCGGCCCTGCCGGACCGGATGACCGGGGCCCTCCGGGGCGCGCGGCCCGTGCCGGGGACGGGCTCCGGCCGGAGGCGGCGAGGTCGCGGGCGACGGCTTCGGCGTCGACGCCGCGCACCGCCGCCTGGAACCGCCCCTCGGCGTGGTGCATCCGCCGGAGCGCGGCATCGTCGACGCTCACACTGCAGAGGGCGCCGAGGCGTGCGGTGACGTCGTCGACGGTGGCGTCGGCACCCCACGGGTGCTCGCCGCTCTCCAGCACGAGCCGCTCGGCGAGGTAGCGCAGCGCCCGCACGCGCACGAGCTCGGCGTCGACGCCTCCCGCGGCCCGCCATTCCGAGTCGACCTGGGCGATGTCGTCGCCGTCCGCCACGAAGTTGGCGGCCTCGACGTCGAGGCAGTCGGGTGGGAGCACCCGCTCGGTGCCGGCACCCAGGTAGGGGTGGGTGGTCTCGGGGTGCGCGGTGTCCGACTCGCGGGCGCGCAGGTGGTCGCGCCAGCGCCGCAGCGCCTCCGCGGCGGCGAACACGTCGTGGGCCGCGAGGCGGTCGAGCACGAGCTGTTCGATGGTGCGGCCCGGCCGCCAGGGGTCGCTGCGCTCGGTCTGCTGGGTGAGCCAGCCCTCCGCCCGGACGTCGGGCCCGTCGACGGGTTCGACGTCGAGGTGGAGGCCGTCGGGGCCGTCGACGAGGCGCTTGGTGCGGCGCCACCGCCGTCGCCGTTCGCGGTCGCCGAGCCAGGCGAGGGTGTCCCCGGCCACGGGCAGGGTGGCCTCGTCGTCGCCGGCGACGACGAGGAACGAGTTGGCGATCTGGGGGCCGAGGCCGGCGCGCACGAAGCCGCGGTGGGCGCGCCGCGGGTCGCCGACGGGCCGTGCGTCGGGGAAGGCGGGGTCGCGCACGGGGGCGCGCACGAGCTGGTCGACGAGCCACTCGGCGTCGGGACGGTCGTAGAGCTCGTCGGCGAGGACGGCGGTGGGCAGCTTGTAGTCGGGGAAGGGGTGGAGCCACCGCTGCCGGGTCAGCCCGGCTTCCGCGAGGAGTCCGTGGAGCTCGCGCCGCGACCAGGTGCGCACGTCGTGGCCGCCGGGGTAGTCGGTCACGCCGACCCACGGCTCGCCGAGGTGGTCTTCGGGGTGGCCGAGCAGGTACTTGAGGCCGAGGCGGTTCTCGATGGCGACGGCGACGGCCGCGCCGGGACGCATGAGGCGCCGGACCCGCGCGAGCAGCGCAGCCGGACCTTCGGAGCCTCCGATCGAGGCGGCCGAGTACTCGAGGACTCCGACGACGAGGACGAGGTCGAAGCCCCCGCTGCCGCCGCCGGCGGCGCTGTCGCCGTCGCGGTCCTCGAGGTCGGTGAGGCTCCCGCAGACGACCTGGACGCCGTCGAGGCCGGCGCAGCGAGCGGCGGCGACCTCCGCGCGCTCGCGGCTTCCCTCGAGCGCGACGACCTCGGCGCCGCGCTCGGCGAGGGCTCGGGCGAGCACCCCGGTGCCGGCTCCGACGTCGAGCACCCGATCTCCGGCACCCACCTCGAGGGGCAGGAGGAGCTGGGCGCGCTCGCGGGAGAGGTGGTAGCGGGTGGGCCAGTCGACGATCGAGGCGGCGAGCTCGTCGGAGCACGACGAGCGGTCGGTGGCCGCCTCGACGGCGGCGAGCACGTGGTGCTCGGAGCCGTCGCGGTAGTCGAGGGGCTCGCCGAGGACGCGGACGCGCAGCGGGGGCTCGCTCATCCTCTCGGGCGGTCTCGCGGGTGGTGTCGGTGCGCTCGAGCGCCGAAGGGGCTCGACCGTCCCCTCGGAGCGCTCCCCTCGCTCATCGCCGCGCCGGGCGGCCACCGCGGCTCGTCACTGGACGAAGCGCTTCATCTCCGACCGGAGCTCGGTCACCGTCCAGCGGTCGTCCTTCTCGATGGTGTCGGTCATCGTCCAGGGCTGGAAGTAGCGGACGGTGCCGCCCTGGATGAAGAAGGTCTGCTTGGTGAACGGACAGTCCTCGGTGGCGAGGTACGCGACCAGCGGCGAGATGTTGGCCGGGTCCCACACGTCGAACTGGCCCTCCTCCTCGGGGGGCTGGATGACGTCGCCGAGGCCGGGTGTCGCCTCGGTCATCCGGGTGCGCGCCGCGGGGGCGATGGCGTTGGCGCGCACGCCGTAGCGCTCCAGCTCCATGCCGGCGATGATCGCCAGGGAGGCGATGCCCGCCTTGGCGGCGCCGTAGTTGGCCTGGCCGGCGTTGCCGAGGAGGCCGGAGGTGGAGGACGTGTTGACGATGTTGGCCTTGACCTCCTTGCCCGCCTTGGTCTGCTCGCGCCAGTAGGCGGCGGCGAAGCGGGTCGGGCAGAAGTGGCCCTTGAGGTGGACGTTGATGACGGAGTCCCACTCCTGCTCGGTCATGTTGACGATCACGCGGTCGCGCAGGATCCCGGCGTTGTTGACGAGCACGTGGAGGTCGCCGAAGTGCTCGACGGCCTGGTTGATGAGGCGCTGCGCGCCCTCCCAGTCGGCGACGTTGTCGGTGTTGGCGACCGCCTCGCCGCCCATCGCTTCGATCTCGTTCACGACCTGCTGGGCGGGGCCGACGTCCTCGCCGCTGCCGTCGGCGGCGCCGCCGAGGTCGTTGATGACGACCTTGGCGCCCTCCTGCGCGAAGAGCAGTGCGTGCTCACGGCCGATGCCCCGGCCCGCTCCGGTGATGATGGCGACGCGCCCGTCGAGTTCTCCCATGGGTGGCTCTCCTGTGCTTCGAGATCGTTCGGAAGAGTGGACGTCGCAACGTTACTTCTCTGACCGATCGGTCAAGAAATCCCGCGCCCGGGATCATCTCCGGGGCACTGCTCGGGGGCACTGCTCGGGGGCACTGCTCGGGGGCACTGCTCGGGGGCACTGTTCGGGGGCGCTGCCGGGCGCGGCGTCAGAGGAACAGCGTGACGGTGCGGCCGCGCTCGAGCATGAGGTCGCCTTCGGGGTCCTGGCGCTTGACGAGGGCGCCGGGCGAGTAGCCGACCACGTCGACCTCGAGGCCGACCGACTCGACCTCGCGGGTGGCCTCCTCGATGGTGAGCCCGCGGACGTCGGGGATGAGCACCCGGTCGGGGCCCTGGGAGACGATGAGGGTCACCTCGCTGCCGGGGACCGCCTCGGCGCCGGTGACGGGGTCGTGGCGGATCACCTTCCCCTTCTCGACGCTGTCGCTGTACTCCTCGGCGGCGACGACCGTGAAGCCGAGCTCCTCGAGGGCGGCGCGCGCCGCGCCGGCCTCCTCGCCGACGAGGTTGGGGACGACGACGGGTTCGGGGCCGTCGCTGACGACGAGGCGCACGACGGAGCCGGGCGGGGCCTCGGCGTCGGAGGGCTCCTGGCTGATCACCGCGTCGGGGGGCACCTCGCCGTGGAAGCGCCGCTCGACGGTCACCTCGAAGCCGCTGTCACGGAGGGCCTGCACGGCTTCCTGCTCGGGTCGCCCGTCGACGGCGGGGAGGGCGACGGGCTCGGGACCGGTGGAGACGACCAGGGTCACCTCCCCGCCCCGCTCGAGGGAGGAGCCGGCCTCGGGGTCCTGGTCGACGACGGTGCCGGCGGGGTCGCCCGCCTGGACCTGCCGGACGTGGCGCACGAGCAGACCCGACTCGGAGAGGGTGGCCGACGCGGCCTCCTCGCTCTGGCCGACGAGGTTGGGGGCGTGCACGACCGGCGTGGACGCCTGGTTCCAGGCGTATGCCGCGGCGAACATGGCGCCGGAGACGAGCACGGCGAGCACCCAGGGCACGAGGCGCCTGCTGCCGGGCGCACGTGCGGGGGCGACCCGGCGCGATCCTCCCGACTCGCCGCCCCCGGCCCCGGACGTGTCGGTCAAGGTGTCAGCGCCGGTCGCGATGCCCGTCGCGCCCGCGGCCGCGGCACCCGCCGGAGGCGGGTCGGCACCGGCGCGACGGGCGGGGTCGGCGCTGTCGGGATCCGCGGGGTCGCTCGTGTGGGCGGGGCGGCGGCGGGCGAGCTCGGTGGGCTCGGGCTCGTCGAGGTCGACTCCGAGCCCGGCGAGGGGGACGGGCTCGGCCTCGGGGAGCATGGTGCCGGCGGCGTCGAGGGCCTGGCTCATGGCGGCGGCGTCGGCGTAGCGCTCCACCGGGTGGGGGGAGCCGGCCCGCTCGACGACCACGCCGAGGGCTCCGAGCTCGACGGGCGCCTCGAGGGGTCGGTCCGCGCGGGCGGTGAGGGTGGCGAGGGGGGTCTCCCCGGTGAGGGGGACCTCGCCGGTGACGGCCTCGCAGAGCACGAGGGAGAGGGAGTAGAGGTCGGCTCGCCCGTCGAGGGAGTGGCCGTCGGCCTGCTCCGGTGCTGCGTAGCGGACGGTGCCGACGAGGCCGGATTCGGAGTCGAGGGGTTCGGTGGCGCCCGACTCGGCGAGGGCGCGGGCGAGGCCGAAGTCGGCGACGCGCACGGTGCGGCGGTCGTCGAAGAGCAGGTTCGCGGGCTTGACGTCGCGGTGGACGAGGCCCTGGGCGTGGGCGTGCTCGAGCGCGGCGGTGACTTGGCGGCCGACGTGGACGGCCTGGGCCGGGGTGAGGCGGTGCCCGTCGCGCAGCAGGGCGGCGAGGCTGCCGCCGGTGAGCAGCTCGAAGACCATGAACGGGACGGGGCGCTCGCCCCAGTCGAACAGGGTGACGATGTTGGGGTGGTTGAGGGACGCCACGGCGCGCGCCTCGGCGCGGAAGCGCTCGAGGAAGCCGTCGTCGCCGGCGAGGCCGTCGTGGAGCACCTTGACCGCGACGCGGCGGCCGAGTTGGGTGTCCTCGGCGAGGTAGGTGCGGCCGCTGGAGCCGGCGGCGAGGGGCCGGAGGAGCCGGTAGCGACCCGCGAGGGTGTGCCCGGCCCGGTCGAGGCTCGACATCGTCAGCATCATCTCCATCATAGACCACATGACAAACACGCGGGCGGGACGGGTGCGCCCTGCTTCGACCAAAAGCGCACGAGTACGGTGAGCCCCGTGAGCGATCGGATGGTCCGGACCCTCGAGGGCTTCATCGAGCGAGGCGAGATGTGGGACGCTGCCGCGATGAAAGCCGCCGTCGGCACCCTCGAGGCGGAGACGAGCGAGACCGGGGACCCGCTCCCCGCGATGCTGGCCAAGGTGTTCACCGCCGTCCTGATGCGGATGGAGATGGAGCCGATCCCCGAGAAGCTCTCCTACGACGTGGAGGCGCACGTCTACCAACGCCTCTACAAGGTGCTGGAGGCCTGCTACGACGACCTGCCGCGGGCGGAGATCCGCACCCGGATCGAGGTGTTCCAGCGACGGCTGTCGCGCATGATCGTCGAGGAGAACCCCCGCCCCGTCGACACCGAGGCGCACTGATGGCCGATCCACTGCCACCGACACCCAACGGCGATCGGCGGTCCCGCCACGGCGGGCGCAGGCCCGCCGTGAACCCCTACCTGCGCAGCGGGCTGGTGGCGGTGGCGATCGCGGTGGCGCTCGGCCTGTTCGTGGTCGGCTTCTACGCCTCCGACACCGACGACGAGGTCACGCTGCCCGCCGAGGTGGAGCGGATCGTCCCGAGCCACGGGGCGCTGATCAGACCCCAGGGCGACGTGGGCGCCGACCTCGCCGACACCTACACGGGCGTGCTCCTGATCGACGGGGTGGAGTTGCCGCTCGACCAGCTCACCGTGGTCGACGAGCTGGGGCAGGTGTTCTTCAACCCGGGGCCCGACCGGGACATCGTCCGCTTCTCCCCGGGCACCCACTCGGCGACCGTCGTCTACTGGCCCCGCGACGAGGGCCGCGACGCCGCCGAGTCGTTCACCTGGCAGTTCCGCGTCGGCTGAGCAGCCTCTCCGCGTCGGCTCGACCTGCTCCGCGTCGGCTCGACCCTCGAACTTGGCTTCTTTGCTGTCGTTCTACGACAGCAAAGAAGCCAAGTTCGTCAGCGGTCGCGGTCGGGGAGCTCGCCGGAGTCGAGGGCCCGGGTGAGGGCAGCCTCGTCGAGGACGGCGACGCCGAGCTCCTCGGCCTTGTCGGCCTTGGAGCCCGGGTCCTCCCCCACCACCACGTAGTCGGTCTTCCCCGACACCGACCCGGTGACCTTGCCGCCTCGCTCCTCGATCGCCGCCCGCGCCTCGTCGCGGGTGTACGCGTCGAGCGAGCCGGTGAGCACGAAGCTGAGCCCGTCGAAGGTCGACCCCGCCTCGCCCGATCCGGTCGGGCCCTCGAGGTTGACGCCGGCGTCGCGGAGCTTCTCGACGACGCGCCGGTTGGCCTCGGCGTCGAAGAACCGGCGGATCGACTCGGCGATCACGGGGCCGATCCCCTCGACGGCCTCGAGGTCCTCGCGGGAGGCTCCGGCGATGGCGTCGAGGTGCCCGAACTCCCGGGCGAGGTCGACGGCGGCGGCCCGGCCGACGTGGGCGATGCCGAGGCCGACGAGGAGGTGGTGGAGCGGACGGCCCTTCGACTCCTCGATCGCCTCCAGCAGGTTGCGAGCGGAGAGCTCCGCGAAGCCCTCGAGGTCGACGGCGTCGTCGAAGCCGAGCGAGTAGACGTCGCCGACGTCGCCGACCAGGCCGCGCTCGACGAGCTGGACGGCGGTGCGCTCGCCGAGGTGCTCGATGTCCATGGCGGCGCGCGACGCGAAGTGGGTGAGGCGCTGGACCTGCTGGGCGGGGCAGTCGTGGTTGATGCAGTGGTGGGCGGCCTCGCCCTCGAGGCGGACGAGCGGCCCGGAGCAGGTCGGGCACCGGTCGGGGAACCGCCACGGCCGGCTGCCCTTCGGCCGCTTGTTCTTGCTCTCCGGGGTCGGCCCGACCACCTCGGGAATCACGTCGCCGGCCTTGCGGACGATCACGGTGTCGCCTGGGCGCACGTCCTTGCGCGCCACCTCGTCCTCGTTGTGGAGGGTGGCGAGGCTCACGGTGGAGCCGCCGACGAAGACGGGGTCGAGCACGGCGAAGGGGGTGGCGCGCCCGGTGCGGCCGATGCTCACCTGGATCTCCTCGAGGGTGGTGGTCTTCTCCTCGGGCGGGAACTTGAAGGCGATGGCCCAGCGGGGCGCCTTGCTGGTGACGCCGAGGCGGCGCCGGTGCTCCAGCGAGTCGACCTTCACGACCACGCCGTCGGCCTCGTAGCGGAGGTCGTGGCGCCGCTCCCGGATCTGCTCGCAGAACTTCTCGACGTCGTCGAGGTCGTCGAAGCGCTCGACGTCGGGGTTGACGGGCAGGCCGAGGCGCTCGAGCCAGACGAGGCCCTCCCAGTGGCTGTCGAACGGCGCCGTCCCCTCGACCGCGCCGAGCTGGTAGCAGACGGCGTCGAGGTTGCGCCGCGCCGAGACCCGGGGGTCGAGCTGGCGCAGCGACCCGGCGCCGGCGTTGCGAGGGTTGGCGAAGAGCTTCTCGCCGGCCTCCCCGAGCCTGCGGTTGAGCTCGTGGAACACGTCGACGGGCATGAAGATCTCGCCGCGGACCTCGACGCGGCGGGGCGGGTCGTCGGTGTCGAGACGGTGCGGGATCGAGCGGACGGTCATCACGTTGGGGGTCACGTCCTCGCCGGTGACGCCGTCGCCGCGGGTGGCGCCGCGCACGAGGCGGCCGTCCTCGTAGAGGAGCGAGACGGCGAGCCCGTCGATCTTGGGTTCGCAGACGAACGAGTAGTCGAGGTCCGCGACCCGCCGGATGCGCTCGTGCCAGGCGCGCAGCTCGCCGACGTCGGCGGCGTTGTCGAGGCTGAGCATCGGCTCCTCGTGGCGGACGGGCGCGAAGGTCGTGTGGTCGACCCCGCCGCCCGGCCGCTGGGTGGGCGAGTCGTCGGTGACCGCCTCGGGGTGGGCCTCCTCGAGCTCGCGCAGCTCCCGGTACCGCTCGTCGTACTCGGCGTCGGAGATCTCGGGATCGTCGAGGACGTGGTAGCGGAAGTCGTGGTGCCGGATCTCGTCGCGGAGGCGCTCGATCCGTTCCTGGACGTCACGGGGAACCGCCATCGCGGCGCAGCCTACCCAGGTGCGGTGACACCCCGGGGGGGCTCTGCGGGGATCGGGGCCTCGCGGGGAGGGGAACGGCGACGTCGCGGCAGGCCGGTCGCGTGCCGGTGCTCCGCGGGCACCGACGTCCTGGGATGATGGCGTGCTCGGCAGGCGATCCCGGGGGTACCGGCGTGGAGGGGCGAACAGCCACGTGAAGGATGAACGGCGTGGAGGGTGACGACGGCGTGGAAGGCGACAGCATGGAGGTCGACGACAGCGCCGAGCTCGACGACAGCGTGCAGCCCGAAGACCACGAGTTGGCGAGGCGTCTCGCCGAGGAGGCCGGCCGACGGCTGGTGGCGCTGCGCGAGCGGACGGGCTTCGCCGACCCGGGAGACCCGGGAAGATTGCGGGACGAGGGCGACCGGCGCTCGCACGACTTCCTCGTCGACGCGCTCTCGGGGGAGCGCCCCGGCGACCGGGTGCTCTCGGAGGAAGGGGACGCCGGACATGAGGGCAGCGGGGGACGCGAGGACGACGCCGGCAGCCGGGAGGGCGGCGGCGCGACGCGGGTGTGGATCGTCGACCCGCTGGACGGCACCCGCGAGTTCTCGGAGGCGGGCCGCGTCGACTGGGCCGTCCACGTTGCGCTGGTGGTCGGGGGCACGCCGGTCGCGGGAGCGGTGGCGCTGCCGGCCCGCGGGCTCGTGCTCTCCACCGCGGACCCGCCGGTGCTCGGCGCCGCGGGCGACCCGCCGCGGCTGCTGGTGAGCCGCACCCGCAGACCGCAGGCGGTCCTCGAGCTGGCGGAGGCGCTGGGCGCGGACCTCGTCGAGCTGGGTTCGGCGGGTGCGAAGACCGCCGCGGTGGTCCTCGGGGAGGCCGACGTGTACGCGCACACGGGAGGCCAGTACGAGTGGGACTCGGCCGCGCCGGTGGCGGTGGCGCGCGCCGCGGGCCTGCACGCCTCGCGCCTCGACGGTGGTGCGCTGGTCTACGACCGGCCCGAGCCGTGGCTGCCCGACCTGCTGGTGTGCCGCCCGGAGCTCGCCGATCGGGTGCTCGAGGTGACCCGACGGATCGCCGGCCCAGACGACGCGATCGGCTGATCCCCCGGGGGAGGCCGGGGCTCCTACCCGCCGACGCGGAGCACGTGGAGGCGGTCGGCGCCGTAGACCGCGGCGAGGATCGTGTCGTGGTCGGCGGACTCGACCGCGGTGACGCAGCCGCCGACGTCGGTGAGGACCTCGGTGACGTCCTGGTCGCTGTGGACGCGCCAGACGCCGTCGATGGTGCGCAGCTCGATCCGCCAGAGCCCGCCGCAGGTCCCGAGCAGCAGCGCGGGTCGGGTGCCCTCCGCCGGCGGGATCCAGTGGGCCCCGGCGGAGCCGGCCACGCCGCGGTCAAGGATCCACACGGGCGCGGCGGTGCGCCGCGTGTAGGGCGGGAGGGAGCCGTCGTCGGGGTAGCCGTAGTCCTCGCCCTCTCGGATGTGGACGACCTCCTCGCGCCGCCATCCGTTGCGGGTGGAGCCGTCGTTGTCGCCGCCCCACAGACCGCCCTCGTGGTCGAGGGCGAGGCCGTAGACGTTGCGCAGCCCGGTGGCGACGACCTCGGTGTCGCCGCTGTCCACGTCGACGCGCAGCACGGTGCCGACCAGGTCGGCTCGGGGGTGGGTGATGTCGTCGAGGAGCTCGGGGCGGTTCTTCACGCGGTCCAGGTTCCCGATCGACACGTAGACGGTGTCGGCGTCCGCGGCGACGACGCCGTTGACGCCGTGCTCGGTGTTGGCGACCGGCAGCTCGTCGACGAGGACGCGGGGTTCGCCGAGGCTCCCGTCGTCGGCGACGTCGTGGGCGAGGAGGCGGCCGCGGCTCTCGTTGAGGATGCGCAGCTCCTTGACGACGTCGTCCTCGTCGCCGGGGACGTCCTCGCCCTTGCACTGGAACGGCGGTGTCGGGTGGTCGCAGGGAACGGGGCCGAGCTCGGCGACGACGAGGACGTCGCCGGCGAGGGCGAGGCCGCGGGGGAACTCCAGGCCGGTGGCGACGGTCTCGGTGGTGAGGGCGCCGTCGGCCTCGTCGGGGAGCTCGAAGCGCTCGATCGTGCCCTGCGCGAGGGTGAGGTAGCCGCTGCGGGGACCGTCGAGCGCGATGCCCATGGGACGTCCGGGGAGCTCGTGGGTGGCCGCGACGCCGAGCCCCTCCCCCGCGGCTCCCGTCTCACCCGCGCCTCCGTCCTCGCCCGCGCCTCCGGCGGAGTCGTCAGGGTCGCCGGCGCCACCGGCAGGACCGTCGGTGTCGCCGGGACCGGCAGGGCCCGCCGATCCTGCGGGCTCGTCGAGGGCCGAGGCGAGCGAGCGGTCGGCGAGCGCGACGCCGGCCGCGGCGGTGACGACGAGGACCACCACGGTGGCGGCGACCACGGCGTCGCCGCGAGCCGGTGAGCTCGGCCGGTCGGACCCGGCGGAGACGGCGCCCCCGGCGAGGGTCAGCGGGCGGACGACCCGCAGGAAGACCAGGTCGACGGCGCCGAGCACGCCGAGCGCCACCACGGCGGCGACGGCGATCGCGGCCGGGTCGCCGACGACCTCGCCGGGCAGCTCGGCGCTGAGCCCGGGCTCGAGGGCGAGGCTCGCCGCGACGAGGGCGACGCCCCCCACCGCCGGTGCGGGGTGGAAGCGCCGCGGGGCGGACCTGGCGGACCTCGCGGGAGTGCCGGTCTCGTCGAGCCGGCGCCGCCACGCGTGGGCGACGAGGGCGACGCCGAGCAGGTGGGCGGAGACGAGGAGCCAGTCGTAGGCGGCGAGGCCGGTCAGCTCGGTCATCGCCCGGGGCTCACGCGCTCAACGGTCGGCCTCGGCGGCGAGGTAGCCCTGGCGCTCGAGGTGGAGGAGCACCTCCTGGGCGGCTTCCTCGGGTGTGGTGTCGGTGGTGTCGAGCACGTGGTCGGCGTCGGCGGGCTCCTCGTAGGGGTCGGAGATCCCGGTGAACTCCTTGATGATGCCCTCGCGGGCCTTGGCGTAGAGGCCCTTGCGGTCGCGTGCCTCGCAGACCTCGAGGGGGGTCGCGACGTGAACGAGCGCGAAGCCGCCGCCGGCCTCCTCGACCATGGAGCGCACCTGCTTGCGGGTGCGGTCGTAGGGGGCGATGGGGGCGCAGAGCGCGATGCCGCCGTGGCGGGCGATCTCGGCGGCGACGAAGCCGATCCGCTCGATGTTGAGGTCGCGGTGCTCCTTGGAGAACCCGAGCTCGGAGGAGAGGTGCTTGCGGACGAGGTCGCCGTCGAGGAGGGTGACGGGCCGTCCGCCGCCTTCGAGGAGCTTCACGCGCAGCGCGTTCGCGACGGTCGACTTGCCGGAGCCGGAGAGGCCGGTGAAGAACACCACGAAGCCCTGCCGGTGGCGGGGCGGGTAGCTGCGCCGCAGCTCCCGGGCGACCTCGGGGAAGGTGAACCACTCGGGGATCTCCTTGCCGGTGATGAGGCGCTGGCGCAGCTCGGTGCCCGAGATCGAGAGGGTGCGGGCGCCCTCGGGCACCTCGTCCTCGGGCCGGTACTCGTCGACGTCCTCGACGTAGACGAGCATCCGGAACGGCACCATCTCGACACCGATCTCCTCCTGGTGCTCGCTCAGGAGCTCCTGGGCGTCGTAGGGGCCGTAGAAGGGCTTGCCCTGCGCGTCGCTGCCGGGGCCGGCGTGGTCGCGGCCGACGATGAGGTGGGTGGCGCCGTGGTTCTTGCGGATGATGCCGTGCCAGACGGCCTCGCGGGGCCCGCCCATGCGCATGGCGAGGTTGAGCAGCGACAGCGCGGCGGTGTTGCGCGGGTAGCGGCTCAGCAGGTGCTGGTAGCAGCGCACCCGGGTGTAGTGGTCGACGTCGCCGGGTTTGGTGAGGCCGACGACGGGGTGGATGAGCACGTTGGCTTCGAGGTCCTTGGCGGCCCGCAGGGTGAGCTCCTGGTGGGCGCGGTGCATGGGGTTGCGGGTCTGGAAGGCGACGACGCGACGCCAGCCGAGCTCGGCGAACATGGCGCGCACCTGGTGGGGGCTGCGGCGCAGCTCGACGAAGTCGTAGTGGGTGGGGGTCTGGAGGCCCTCGACGCGTCCGGCCACGTACACCGGGTTGGTCTCCTCGAGGAGGTGCGCGACGCCGGGGTGGTCGGGGTCGGTGGTGCCGAAGACACCTTCGGCCTCGGCGCGGCGGTCGGGGCGGTAGAGCTCGTCGACGTGGAGCGCGGCGAGCATGACGCCTTCGGGGTCGCGCAGCGCCAGCGACGAGCCCTCGGAGAGCTGTTCGGCGAGCTCCTCGGTGACGTCGAGGGTGATGGGCATCGGCCAGAGGGTCCCGTCGGCGAGCCGCATCTGCTCGCACACCGAGGCGTGGTCGCGGCTGTCGAGGAAGCCGCGCAGCGGCGAAAAGCTGCCGTTGACGAGCAGCTCGAGGTCGCAGGTCTGGCGTGGGGTGAGGTCCCACGACGGCCAGTCGCGGGACGCCTTCTTGAGCTCCTCGGCGCGGTCGTCGTCGACGAGCAGGTCGACGAGGGTGCCGCCGTGCGGCTCGATGAGGTGGTCGGTGCTCATGGGCGGTTCCTCGAGGTCGTGCTGGTTCGGCTGGTCGGTGTGCTGGTGGTCGGTGTGCTGGTCCGGCTGGTGGCCGTAGCTGGTGGCCTACGCGCCCACCGAGAGGCGGGTGGCGATGGCCTGCTCGCGGACGCGCTCGCCGATCTCGACGCAGTGGGCGAGGATCGTCGCCGCCTGCGTCTCGGTGTGGCGGGCGAGGCCGCAGGCCGGTGTGATCAGGGCCTGGGTGCGCAGCAGCGCGGGGTCGCAGCCGGCGCGGGTGAGGTCGCACCACAGGCCGACGAGCTCGTTCCACCAGTGGTCGGCGCGCTCGCCGACGGGCCCTTCGGTGGGGACGGCGCCCCAGGCGATCCAGCCGCCGCCGTCGAGGTAGCGGGAGACGGCGACGCCGTCGCCGAGGACGTCGCGCGAGACGGGGAAGCCGACGACGTCGGGGCCGGCTTCGAACGCGACGCGGCGGTCGCCGCCGCCGCACACGTGCACGCCGGAGATCGCGTCGACCGAGGCGAGGACGCCGGAGAGGAGGTCGACGGCGTCCTCGTGTGGGAGGGGCGGTTCGCCGTCGCGGTTCCAGAGCACCAGGGAGGGCTCGTCGAGGAACAGGACGGGTTCGGAGTTGACGTGGCGGCGCAGCGAGCCGACGACGGTGTCCGCCCACGCCTCGGCGAGCTCGGCGGCGCGTCCGTAGGCGACGCGGGCGTCCATCCCGGCGTCGACGAGGGCGGTTCCGAGGGTGAGCGGTCCGGTGACCTGGGCCTTGACGCCCGTCGGCGCGCCGGGAAGCCCGCCGAGGTGGTCGAGGAAGGCGAGCAGTCCGGCGTGGGTGTCGGGTCGGAGGGTCGTCTCCGCGGGGCTGTTCGAGCGGCCCCGCGAGCGGATGGATCCGTCGGCGGCGACGTCGACCTCCGGGAGCGCGTCGAGCCACTGGGCGAGCACGCCCTCGCGAGGGCTCCGTGCCGGGAGCTGGGGGACCGCGGGGAGCCGTGCGGTGGTGGTGAGGCTCAGCTCGACGGCGGCCTGGGGGTCGGTGTGAGGCAGGCTGCCCACCCCGGTGGCGACACCGGGCGACATCGCCCTGATCATGCGGCCTCGACTCACGTGCGTCTCCCCTGCCGGCTGCTGCCCTTCGTGCGGGTGCTCTTGGTGCCGGAGCTCTTCGTGCCGGTGCTCTTCGTACGAGTTCCGGTGCGCCGGGTCGAGCGGCTCGACGAGCGCTTCGTGGCGCCGGAACCCCGCTTGCCGAGGGCCTTGCGGAGCTCGGCGCGGTCGGCCTCGATGGCGTCGAGGACGTCCTGGGCGTCCGCGTGCTCGCCCCGGACCGCGAGGCTGAACCGCTTGATCACCTCGAGGTCGACGAGTCGGACATCGGGCATCGTGGCTCCACCGGTCCCGGACGGGTGGCGGTCAGTATACGGACGCGCCCGGCGGCCACCTCGCAACGGGGTCTCGCGACGGGGCCTCGCGACGGGGCCTCGCGACGGGGCAGCCACGGGCCGGGCGGAGCGGTTCCGTAGGATGGGGGATCTCGCAGCGGACGAGGGACGGAGGTCGGCCCTGCTCATCTGGTTCGCCCGCGCCGCGTGGGTGGCGTTGCCGGTGGTGGCGGGTCCCGCGGCGGCCGCGGCGCTCGACGGATGGGCGCCCGCCCCGCAGGCGCTCGCCGCGGTGGAGCTGTGGGCGGCGTGGGCGGCGGGGCTGCTCGCCGCCTTCGCTCCGCGCCCGTGGGGCCTGACCGTGCACCGGATCGTGGGCCCGGGCCTCTTCGCCGCGGCCGTGGTCGCCGCCCCGTCGCTCGACGCGCTCGACGCGGTGGGGGCGCTGCTGCCGACCGGTCTGGTCGCGGCGTTGGCGGCGCCGTCCGAGCTGGCGCACCTGTTCGCCAACCGCGCGTCCTACGGCGACGAGGTCCGCTTCCCGCTGAGCGCTCCCCCGGTGGTGGGCTTCGTCCTGGCGCCGGCGGCGGCGCTGGTGGTGGTGGCGGGGGTGTCGGTCGGACCGCTGCTGCTCGCGGACGCCCGGCCGGCGGTGGGTGTCCCGGCGACCGTGGTGGGGGTGGCGCTGGCCGTGTTCCTCGTCCGCTCGCTCCACGCGCTCTCCCGCCGGTGGCTGATCGCGGTGCCCGGCGGCCTGGTGGTCCACGATCCGCTCACGGTCGCCGATCCGGTGTTGTTGCCCCGCGAGGTGGTCGCGCGCGTCTCGGCGCTGGCCCCGGGTGACACCGGCGACACCGGCGCCGGCGACACCAGCGGCGCCGGCGAGGCTGGAGCCGCCGGCGACACGGTCGACCTGCGGATGGGCGCGGCGGGGGGCCTGTCGGTGGAGCTCTCCGAGCCGCTCCGGCTCCCGGTGATGGAGCGCACCCGCCGGAGCGCCGCGCTCACTCCGGCGGTGCGGGTGCTGGTGAGCCCGGCGCGCTCGGTGGCGGTGCTCCGGGAGGCGCGACGGCGTCGCCTGTCCGTAGGGTGAGCGCCGTCGTGAACCCGTCGGCCACCGCGGCGCGCCTCACCCGGGCATCGGACACCGCCCTGGACGCGGCGGTCGTCGCGCTGGCGCTGTGGACGGCCGTCTACCACCTCGCGCTGGTCGTGGGCTTGACCCGCGATCCGGCGACGGCGCTGTGGGTGGCGCTGCTCGTGGGTGCGGCCGTGGCGGCGTGGATCGCGCGGGGTGGCCGCCGTCCGGCGCGGTGGGCGCTGTCGGTGGCGCTGCGGCCGTGGTGGGCGAGCGCCGCGCTGGCGGCGCTGGGCGCGGGTGCGGCGGTCGCCGCGGGGGCGACGATCCGGGACCGGCCGGCGGGGTGGAGCGGCTGGGCGGCCGCGCTCGTGGTGGCCGGCGGCGCCGCGGCGCTGGCGTGGCGTGC
>CAYTKN010000015.1:0-68087 GCA_964438505.1 uncultured Burkholderiales bacterium | reverse complement strand
CACGCGACCCCTGACCCCGCAGCACTCACAGCACCGGAACAAAACCGCGGATGGGGCGAGGGAGCGAAGCGACCGAGTGGCCAGCGATCGCACCCCCGACACCACGCGACCCCTGACCCCGCAGCACTCGCAGCACCGCAGCGAAACCGCGGGTGGGACGAGGGAGCGCAGCGAGCGAGCGGGCAGCGATCGAACCCCCGACACCACGCGACCCCCTACCGCGACCCCCGAGCAGATTCGGATCTCGCACTGCGGGTCGTTGACAGAGCGCCCGATATCGTTGCAACCTCCCTGAACCTTGTCCGGAGGGCGGAGGCACCGCCCGTGTCATGTTGGAGGGTTGCTGTGCACAGTCCTTGGAAGAAGCTGGTGGCCGTGGTGTTCGTGCTCGCCCTGGTGGGTGCGGCCTGCGGGGACGACGACGATGGTGACGACGCCGCGACCGACGACACCACGGCCGGCGACGACACCGCCGCCGGAGCGACTGTCGAGGTCACCGGAGTCAACTTCGAGTTCGAGGGCCTGCCCGACACCATCGAGGCCGGCAGCGAGATCTCCTTCACGAACGAGGCGGAGGACGAGCTCCACGAGTTCGTCGCGGTGCGGATCCCCGACGACGAGGAGCGCTCCGTCGAAGAGCTGCTCCAGCTCCCCCAGGAGGAGCTGATCCCCCTGCTCGGCCAGCAGGTCACCGACGTCGTCATCTCGACGCCGGGTCAGACCAACACGCCCGGCGCGGTCGAGGGTGACGGTGTGCTCGACGAGCCGGGTCGCTACGCCGTCATCTGCGCCATCCCCACCGGCGTCGACCCGCAGGAGTACCTGGACGCCGCCGCGGAGACCGAGGAGGGCCCGCCGCAGATCGAGGACGCCGGCCCGCCCCACTTCACCCAGGGGATGTTCGCCGAGGTCACCGTCGAGTAGCAGCGCCCTCCCCACCCGTCTCCTCCCCCGCGACGATCCACGGGTGAGGAGACCGGGAAGCGGCTGACCAGCTCGCCCCCGGCGTGCCGACCCGACACGTCGGGGGTGGGCTGGTCAGACTGTCGCGATGACCGAGCCCGTGTTCCGCCGCGACGGCGAGGCGTTCCTGCCGACCGAGCACGCCGCGGGCCCGTGGGACCCGAGGTACCTCCACGGTGGTGCCGTCTCCGGTCTCGTGGCCCGCACGGTCGAGGCGCACCCCTTCGAGCGGCCGATGCGCTGTGCCCGCTCGACCCTGGAGCTGGTGCGTCCTGTCCCCCGGCAACCGCTGGAGGTCGACGTACGCCCCGCGGAGGGTGGCGCGAACATCGCTCGCCTCGACGTCACCGTCAGCAGCGACGCCACCGTGGTGGCCCGGGCCTCCACGGTCTTCGTGCGCGAGCAGGAGCTCGCCCACGAGCCTCTCGTGGCAGGCGACGAGGACCCACCGCCGGTCGGGGACGGCGTCGAGCGACGCTTCCCCATGGAGGTCTCGGAGGACGCCGCCTTCCACCGCACGGGGATGGACGTCCGCTTCGTGGGAGGCGGTTTCGACCGCCCGGGCCCGGCGACAGCCTGGTTCGAGCTGCGGCGACCTCTCGTCGATGGTGAGGAGGCGACCCCGCTCCAGCTCCTCGCCGCCGCGGCGGACTTCGGGAACGGGATCTCGTGGTCGCTGCCGCCCGACCGCTTCGTGTTCATCAATCCCGACCTGACGGTCCACCTCGCCCGGCCCCCGGTCGGCTCGAGGGTCGCCCTCGACGCGGTGACGATCGGCGAGGCCCGGGGCTTCGCGATGGCGGAGAGCGCCCTGTTCGACGAGCGCGGGCGCGTCGGCCGATCGGTGCAGTCACTCTTCGTCGACGATCGCCGCTGAGCGGGCTCGACCGACGGCGGCGAGGCCGGACCGACCCGGCTCCCCGGGGCGAGGGCGACGGCCCAGGCTCTGCGATCGTTACGCGGGGGCGCCCTCGCGGCGTCGCACCGTGTTGGCGAGCAAGCCGAGTCCCTCGAGGCCGGGGAGGCGGTCGATGCGGCGGTCGATGCGGTCTGCGACACGCCGGCCCTGTTCGTCGCCGAACAGGTACGACACGAGGAATCCGACCTCGCGTTCGGGCATCACGCCGGCCCCCACCGGCGACCAGAGGTGGCCCAGCGCGAGCCGGGTGACCCGCCTCGCCACGGCGCTGCCTTCCAGCCGGCGTCGTGCCTCCGACGAGTAGAAGTCGATGTGCCGACCTTCTTGCTTCATGATGCGCCGGAGCAGCTCCGTGAGCACCGGATGGTCCGCACGCGCGACGAGGCGTGCGTAGCCGGCCTGCGTGCTCCACTCGTTGACCGCCCCCCAGGTCATGTGCACCGCCACGAAGTCGCGCACGAGGAGGGACGCCAGCATCGAGCTGACCGGCCGTAGGGCGTCCCGGCGAGGAAGCCGGGTTCGCATCGGACCGACACGGGCAGCCCCGGCGCGCTCGCCGTGAGCGGCCAGCACCCTTCCGATGGCCGCTCCGTGCCAGTGCTCCTCGAAGTTCCAGAAGGTCAAGAACGTCGTGATGTCGGGATCGCGGTGTGCCCGTGTCACCAGCAGGTCCCGCAGGTAGCACACCGTGTGCTGCTCCACGTCGTGCATGTAGCGGAGACAGCGGAGGTCGCTGTCGGCGAGGGGATGACGGTCGAACGCGGCGAAGTCGAGGTCTTCGAACTCGAGGCGTGCCGTCTGCTCTTCGTAGGTCGCGATGTCGAAGCTCACACTCCCGGTTCGTCGCGGCCCACCGCAGCGGATGAGGGACACCCCTCCCGGTCGGCCCGCGCGGCGCGGCGCTGGTCGGGACCCGCGGCGAGGGACCTGGTCCTCAGCGGACCACGACGACCGGGCAGCGCGCGTGCTGCGTGACCTGGTCGCTCACCGACCCCAGCATCACCCCTTTGAACCCGCCCAGGCCGCGGGATCCCATCACGACGAGGTCCGCGTCCCTCGCCACGTCGAGGATCGCCGGAACGGCGGATCCATTCCGCAACACCGGCTCGACCGGCAGGTCGGCGCTCGACGCGCCCGCCCGCGCGATCGAGTCCTCGAGCACCTGTCGCGCGGAGCGCTCGAACCCACTCGTGTCGTACGTCATGGAGACGGGCGGGTAGAGGTAGAGCTGAGGATCGCGCCAGACGTGCACCACCTCCAGCACGGCCCCGCGCAGCCTCGCCTCCTCGAGACCCCACAGCAGCGCGCGCTGTGCCGACTCCGAGCCGTCGACGGGGACGACGACCCGCTCCTGCTCACGGGGAGCAGCCTCCGGGAGCTTCCGGACGACAGCGGTGGGCGCGGGCGCGTGGTGGAGGACGTGGCGGCTCACCGAGCCGAGCAGGAGGCCGCGGAAGCCTCCCCTGCCCCGCGAGCCCACGACGAGCAGCCCCGCGCCCTCGGAGGCCTCGAGCAGAGCGCGCGCCGGCAGGTCGCAGACCGCCCGGCGCTCGACTCCCGCCGCATCCTCACCGAGCGCGGCCACGACGATCTGGTCGAGCGCGGCCTGGGCGTCCTCTTCGTGGTACAAGGGGTCGAAGGGCTGGTCGGGAAGCGCGTGGCGCTGGTCGAGGAAGCCCCACGCGCTCACGGCCATGACCGCCCATCCGTGCAGCTCGCCCTCGCGGACGGCGAAGCGCAACGCCTCCGCAGCGGCCTCCGACTCGTCGACACCCACGATGATCTCGCTCATCAGTCCATGCTCCGCCGAGCCAGCACCTCCCGCCAGGGTCGAAGGGCTCCTCGCAGACGCCCGAGCGGCCGGCTCGGGAACCGTGCCCCGGGCATGAGGACGTTCGGCCCTGGGCACCGCGCCGCGGGCGACGGACGCTCGTCCTGACCGGAGGTCACGGGCGTTCGCGCTCCTCGACACGCTCCGTCGGCTGTACCAACCGACGGAGCCTCAGGAGCCAGGCGAGCTGGAGGAGGCCGGGTGGACCGACCGACCACATCGGAGCTTCGCGAGCGCGTGGACACACGGGGGGTCACCCGAGGTGTCGACTGGCACGCGCTCGCGGTCGACGAGGTCGAGGGGCGTCTCGCGACCAGCCGCACCCACGGCCTCACGTCCGCGGCCGTCCGCGCGCGCCTGGAGCGCCACGGAGCGAACCAGCTCGAGGAGCAGCCGCCGTCGCACCCCGTGCTCGTGCTCGCCCGGCAGTTCCGCAGCCCGCTCATCTACATCCTCCTCGCCGCTGCCGTGGTCACGACCCTACTCGGGGAGCTCATCGACGCCTCCGTCATCACCGCGATCCTCGCCATCAACGCGGCGATCGGCTTCGTCCAGGAGCGCAAGGCCGAGGGCGCGGTGCGAGCGCTGTCACGCCTCGTCGTCCCCCGTGCCCACGTCGTGCGGGACGGACGCGAGTGGGAGCTCGACAGCCCCGAGCTCGTGCCGGGCGACGTCGTCCTGCTCGAGCCCGGGACCCGCGTGCCGGCCGATCTCCGCATCGTCTCGGCGAGCGCACTCCAGATCGACGAGTCCCTGCTCACGGGGGAGTCGCTGCCGGTGACGAAGCGACCCGATCCCGTCGGGAGCGACACCCCCCTCGCCGACCGCAAGGGCATGGCCTACGCCGGCGCGATCGTGACCACGGGACGGGGCAGGGGACTCGTCGTCGCCACCGGCACGGCCACCGAACTCGGGGCCATCGCCGGACTGATCCGCGGGGAGACGCCGCCGCCCACACCCCTCCAGCGACGGATGACCCGGTTCGGACAGGTCATCGGTGTCGCCGTCGGCGTCGCGTCGCTCGCAGCCTTCGTCTCGGGCGTCGCGCTCGGCCTCGATGTCCACGACATGTTCATCACCACCGTGGCTCTGGCGGTGGCGGTCATCCCCGAGGGCCTGCCCGTCGCCTTCACGATCACCCTGGCTCTCGGCGTCCACCGGATGGCGCGCCGCAGCGCGATCATCCGCCGGTTGCCGGCCGTGGAGACCCTCGGGAGCACGACGGTCATCGGGTCCGACAAGACGGGAACGCTCACCGAGAACCGGATGGCCGTCGAGGAGATGTGGGCGGGTGGCCGGCTCTACCGGTTCGACGGCGAGGGGGCCGACCGCGAGATCACCGTCGACGGCGAGTCCGCAGCGCTCGACGAGCATCCGGCGCTCCACCAGACCCTCCTCGCGGGTGTCCTGACCAACGAGGCCCACACGTACCGGTCCCGGGACCACGACTCGCGCATCGAGGCGGCCGGTGACCCCACCGAGGTGGCGCTGCTGCTCTCCGCCGAGGTCGCCGGCATCAGAGCCGAATCGGCCCGCGAGGCGTACACGCTCGTCGGCGAGGTGCCCTTCGAGCCCGAGCGCAGGTACTCGGCGGCGCTCCGGGAGCGCCACGGGGTCCTCACCACCTTCGTCAAGGGTGCGCCCGAGCGAGTCGCGCCCATGTGCGTCGAGATGCTCACCGACGAGGGCCGCACGCCCATCGACCACGCCGCCGTCGAGGAGACTGCCCGGCGGCTCGCGGGCCAGGGCCTGCGGGTCCTCGCCATGGCGATGCGGGCGCACTCGGAGGACGCCGGTCCGGCCGATCCCGAACAGCACCTCGCCGAGCCGGACGGCCTCGTGTTCCTCGGCCTCCAGGGGATGATGGACCCGCCACGACCCGGTGTCCGCGAAGCCATCGCCGCGTGCCACGACGCCGGCATCCGGGTCGTGATGATCACCGGCGACCACGCCGACACCGGCAGCGCCGTCGCGGAGCGCCTGGGCATCCCCGATGCGGGAGAGGCCGTGCTCGCGGGGGCAGCGCTGAGCAGGCTCTCCGACGAGGAGCTCGGGCGTCGCGTCCAGACCGTGTCCGTCTACGCCCGCGTCGCTCCCGAGGACAAGCTGCGGATCGTCCGCGCGCTCTCGGCACAGGGGGAGACGGTGGCGGTCACCGGGGACGGGGTGAACGACGCCCCCGCGCTCCGGGCCGCGGCCATCGGCATCGCCATGGGACGGAGCGGGACGGACGTGGCGCGCGAAGCGGCCGACATGGTGCTCGCCGACGACGACTTCACGAGCATCGTCGCTGCCGTGGAGGAGGGGCGAGTGACGTTCGACAACGTCCGCAAGGTGACGTTCTTCCTCGTCTCCACGGGCGCGGCGATGATCGTCGCCCTGCTCGCCGGAGTCTGGCTGCGCTGGCCCCTCCTCATGCTGCCCGCGCAGCTCCTGTGGCTCAACCTCGTCACGAACGGACTCCAGGACGTCGCTCTCGCCTTCGAGCCGGGCGAGGAGGGCGTGCTGCGCCGGCGGTCCCGCCGCACCGACGACGGCGTTCTCTCGCGACTCCTGTGGGAGCGGACCGCCGTCGCGGGGGTGGTGATGGCGGCGGGCACGCTCGCCCTCTTCCGCTGGGAGCTCGACCGGAGTGGGTCCGTGGCCATGGCGCAGACCGTCGCCCTCACGACCATGGTCGTGTTCATGGCGTTCCACGTCGGCAACGCCCGCTCGGAGCACCGGTCCGTCTTCCGCGTCAACCCGTTCTCCAATCCCTTCCTGTTCCTCGCCACGCTCAGCGCGCTCGGCGTGCACGTGGCTGCGCTCTACCTGCCCCCGACGCAGTACGTGCTCCGTGTGGAGCCGATCGGCCTCGCGCACTGGATGATGATCGTGGTCGTCGCCGCCACGATCCTCCTCGCCATCGAGGCTCACAAGCTGCTCCGCCACCCGCGGACCCGTGTGGCCTCCGAGGAGCGTTCCGCGGGAATGGTCACGGGAGATCGCGCTGGTGACAAAGGTCCCGCTGGGGAGGGACCTGGGACGCTGGTGGAAGCGCGTGGCGTCCTGGATGGTGGACAGGAGCGGGCCGGGACGACCCGACCGGGTCGACCGTGATCCGCCCGCGACCGACCCGAGGAGGTCAGCCATGACCGGAACGATGCGAGCATTCGTGATGAGAGCGGTCGGTGAGGTGGCGATCGTCGAGAAGCCGATCCCCGAGCCGGCGGCGGACGAAGCCGTCGTGCGCACCACCGCGGCGCTCGTCTGCACGTCCGACGTGCACACCGTTCGCGGCGCCATCCCCGTTCCCGCGGGACGCACCCTCGGTCACGAGTCGGTGGGCGTGCTCCACGCCGTGGGCTCCGACGTCCACGGATTCGAGCTGGGCCAGCGGGTCGCGGTCAACGCGGTCACCCCGTGCTGGCGCTGTGAGCCCTGCCAGCGCGGCTTCACCTCGCAGTGTCAGGGGATGCTCGGCGGCTACAAGTACACCGGCCAGATCGACGGCAACATGGCCGAGTACTTCGTCGTGCCCGCTGCGCAGGCGAACCTCGCCCCGATCCCCGACGACCTCCCCGACGGGAAGGCGCTGTACGCGACCGACATGCTCTCGACGGGGTTCGCCGGCGCGGAGAACGCCCAGCTCGCCGTCGGTGAGACCGTCGCCATCTTCGCCCAGGGCCCCGTCGGCCTCTCGGCGACCATCGGGGCGCGCCTCCTCGGCGCCGGCCTCATCATCGCCGTCGAGGCCAAGGATGAGCGCAAGAAGCTCGCCGAGTCGTTCGGAGCCGACGTGATCGTCGACTTCACCGAAGGCGACCCCGTCGAGGCGATCCTCGAGCTGACCGACGGCGAGGGCGTGGACGCCGCGATCGAGGCGTTCGGCTTCCCGCAGACCTTCGAGGCCGCGATCCGGGCCACCAAGCCTGGCGGACGGATCTCCAACATCGGCTACCACGGCGAAAACCCCGCTCCGCTCCAGATCCCCCTCGAGCCCTTCGGGATGGGCATGTCGGACAAGAAGATCCTCACCGCGCTCTGCCCGGGCGGCAGCAACCGGATGCGGCGTCTGTTCCGCCTGATGCAGGCCGGCAGGTTCGACCCGACCGGCATGACGACCCACGAGTATCCCTTCGACCAGGTCGAACGGGCCTTCGAGCTCATGGGCACGAAGGAGGAGGGGATCATCAAGCCGCTCATCCACTTCGAGTGAGGGGAGCGCCTGCCACCACCAGCCCCGAGACCACGACGTGCGAAGCGCACGCAGAGGAGGAGACATGCTGACCGAGTTGGCCCACCCGCTCCAGGAGCCGCTCACGACGTCGTCGCCCGTGCGGCGGCTCGTGGGCCGCTCGCCGGTCTTCGTCCAGGCCGAGCTGACCCTCCGACAGGTCGCCGAGGTGCTCGATGGCGAGACGATCGGGGTGGTGCTGGTCCGCTCGCAGGGGAGCCTGAGCGGTCTCGTGTCGGAGCGCGACCTCGTGCGGGCCCTGGCGGAGGGCGCGGATCCCGATGTCGACCGGGCCGACGGGGTCATGGCCGACCAACTCCTCACCGTGGGGCCCGAGGAGCCGATCGGGAGCGTCGCCGAGCGCATGCTCCTCGACGAGGTGCGTCACGTCCCCGTCGTCGAGGGCGGCACCGCGGTCGGGATGGCGTCGCTCCGTGACGTGCTGCGTGTCCTCCTCGACGAGCGCGCGCACCGAGAGGGCGCTGCGGCCACCGGCTGAAGACGCTCCCGTCTCCGCTCACCAGGCGAGACGCCGAGTCGGGCTGGCCGGATTTGAACCGGCGACCTTCGGTCCCCCAGACCGACGCGCTAACCAAGCTGCGCCACAGCCCGCGATCGGCCGTGAGTCTACCGTCAGTGCTCCCCGGCCGGACCCGTCACTCGACGTAGGGGCAGTGACGACATCCGGAGTCGCAACACGTGCCGCGCTCGAGGAGCGTGGCCGAGGTCATCACGAACAGGCCCGTCTCGGGGTCGAGATAGCCCTGCTCACCTGCCGCCAACGCCGCGGCGTGGGCCGCCAGGATCTCGCGACGCCGCGGGTGGTCGGGAGGCAGGCGGGTCGGGTGCGGCTCCTCGGGTGGACGGCCCGGAGACGGCGCCTCCGGGCTCACCCTTCCTCCGCGCCCTCCGGCTGCTCCGCGTCCTCCGACTCCCCGGATTCCCCCGATTCCGCTTCTTCCAGCTCCCCATCCGGGAGGGGTCCCGTCGTGGCCGCGCCCCGGGCTTCTTCGATGGCGTCCTGTGCGGCCTGGATGTGCCTGCCGTAGGCGGCGAAGTCGCCGTCCTGGAGCGCAGCCTCCGCCTCGGCGAACGCCTCGGCGGCCTCCTCGAGGAGGCGCTGGACCTCGCGGGCGGGCTCGGCCTCCTCGTCCGCCCCGGTCCCCTCCTCCAACGTCTCCGGTGCGTCCCCGAAGACGGCGGCGAGGGCTCCCTGGAGCGTCTCGCGGATGGCGATGCGCTCGCCGAAGACCACGATGACCTGCTTGAGCTCGGGGACGGCGTCGGCGCCGGTGGCCTGCACGTACAGCGGCCGCACGTAGAGCAGCGACTGGTCGACGGGGATGATGAGCAGGTTGCCGAACAGCACCTCGGATCCCGCGCGGCTCAGGAGGGTGATGAGCTGCGAGATCTCGGGTTCCTGGTTGATGCGGGCGTTGACGATGGCGGGCCCGTCGACCTGCCGGTCGCGGGGCATGGCGAACACCTCGAGCTGCCCGTAGTCGTCGGGATCCGAGTTGGCCACCATGAACGCGGAGAGCTCACGGCGGGTGTCGTCCTCGGAGAAGGGCACGAAGGGTTGGAGGATCAGGAACTGCGTGTCGGTCGAGCCCGGGAGCCGCATCAGCAGGTAGTAGGGGTCCATCCGGCCCTCGGTGGGGGCGGTCGTCTCGCCCGTCTCCGGGTCGGTGGCCTCGACCACGGCCTCGGCGGTGCCCGAGCGCGGGTCCTGGGCGATGTTCCAGCGGTCGGACTGCGAGTAGAACTCGTTCGGGTCGTCGATGTGGTAGCGGCCCCACATGTTCGTCTGCACGCGGAAGAGGTCCTCGGGGAAGCGGAAGTGCGCCCGCAGGTCGTCGGGGACCTCCTCGTTCGGGGTGAACAGGTCCGGGAACGCCTGCGTGTAGGACTGGATGATCGGGTCCTCCGGGTCGACCACGTAGTAGGTCACGTCGCCGCTGTACGCGTCCACGGTCACCTTCACCGAGTTGCGCGCGTAGTTGAAGTCGTGGCGCAGCCCACTGTCCGACGCGAGGCGGCTGTTGTCGGCTCCCTGCGCGTAGGGATACCGGTCGGTGGTGGTGTAGGCGTCGATCACCCACTGGACGCGGCCGTCGAGCACCACCGGGTAGGGGTCGTGGTCGTAGTGGAGGAACGGCGCGAGCGTCTCGACGCGCTCGCGGATGTCCCGCAGGTACAGGATGCGCGAGTCGGAGGTCATGAAGCCCGAGATGAGGGGGTTGATGTCGGCGAAGCGCAGGGCGAAGGCGAGCCGCCGGTGGATCGAGCCGACCCCCACGCCCGCGTCGCCCTCGTAGCGGTTCGGGACCGCGGTGCCGTCCTCGCGCAGGAAGTCGATCTCGTCGCGACCGCTGTTGACGACGGCGTACCCACCGAGCGACTCGCCGTGGTACAGGCGCGGCTGCTCGATCTCGGGCTCGCCCTGCGGGGGGATGTTGCGGACCAGGAAGTCCGGCTGCCCCTCACTGGTCACCGCGTTGGCGGGCGAGAGGACGGCCCCGAACCCGTGGGTGAAGGCGAGGTGGCGGTTCTCCCACGTGTCCGCCGGGAGGCTGTCGGAGCTGAGCTCCCGGGTGGAGAGCAGGATCTGGGTGGGCGAGCCGTCGATCTCGTAGCGGTCGATGTCCACGTCGGTGAAGCGGTAGAAGGTCCGCACCTCCTGGAGGCGCTGGTACGTGCGGCGCAGCACGCGGGGGTCCCAGAGCCGGATGTTGCGGATGGTCTCCTCGTTGCGGGTCAGCGCCTCGGCGTCGAGGTCCTCGTCGTAGGCGAAGTCGCGGATGACGACGTCGTCGACCCCCATCGCCGTGCGGGTGGCCTCGATGTTGCGCTCGATGTACTGGGATTCCTTCGTGGACTCGGCGGGCTCGACGCGGAACCGCTGGATGAAGGCGGGGTAGGCGGTCCCGACCACCAGCGCGACGAGCACCCAGAGCCCCACGGCGAGCGTGGGCAGCACCCAGCCCCGACGGCGGATGTTCACGAGCAGCAGGATCGCCGCGAGGACGGAGATCGCGATGAGCAGGTTGAAGGCGGGGATCTGCGCGTTGACGTCCGTGTAGCTCGCGCCGTCGACGACGCCGCGCGACGAGAAGAGGAGGTCGAAGCGGTCGAGGTAGTAGTTGGCCGCCTTGGCGAGCGCGACGAGGGCCAAGAGGACCGACAGGTGGACCTTGACCGCGGTGCTCACCTGGATCATCCCGCTGGGCGCTCTGCGCTGCATCTCGTTGGTGGGCAGGCGGAGGCGGATCCCGCCGTTGAAGAAGTGGACCCCGGCGACGACGATCGCCGTCACGATCAGCGCGGCGAACAGCCAGTCGACGACGTAGCCGAGGAACGGGAGCTGGAACACGTAGAAGCCGATGTCGTTGCCGAACTGCGGATCGCTGATTCCGAAGTCGACGCGGTTGAGGAAGAGGATCCAGTCGTTCCACTGCCCCGCTGCTCCGGCCCCGAGGAGGAGACCGAACACCACCGCGACGCCGGCGCGCAGGAGCCCGCGACGGTGCGCGACGGCGTCGTGGACCTGCGCCATCGACTCCTCGTGGGGCTCGGTGGCCTCGAAGGGCGACGACATCCGGTCGGCGAGGAGGAGGTTCACCCACACGAGCACGAACGACAGCGCCACGAAGACGAGCGCCACGCCGAGGCGGGCGCCGATGAGCGTCGTCCACACTCCGCCGAAGCGCAGGTGGTCGAACCACAGGTAGTCGGTGTAGAGGCCGGCGATCCCGCGGGCCGTGACGAGGCCGATCAGCAGGATCCCGAGGACGAGAGCCAGCACGACCCGTCGACGGGAGAACCTCGAGTCCCCGGAACGGGACCGCACGTCGTCTTCGGGCATCGAGCGGTCAGCCTATCGGCAGACCCCCGGCCGCTGCGGGACCGGCATCCCGCGCGGTCTAACCTCCCCCGCGTGAGGCAGAGGCGACACCCCTCGAGCTCGCTGTCCGTCCACGCTCCCGGGGCTCCGAGCGCGCCTCGGGCGCGGTCGTCGGCGCCGCCGCCGGCGCAGCTCGACGCCCTCCGCTGTGACGGACAGCCCTCGAGGGTGGCCGCGTTCGACCCGTCCGACCGGACCCCACCCCGGCGACGTTGACCGCTCTCCTCCTCGGGCACGCGGTCGTCGGACTGCTGATCCTCGCCGGCGCGCACCGGCTGCGGCGGGTGGCGTTCCTCGCCGGTGCCGTCCCGATGCTCGCCGTCGTCGCCTTCGTCGCGGCGCGGGCCCCGCGGGTGCTCGACGGCGACGCCGTCTCGGAGCACCTCACCTGGGTGGGCTCCCTCCGCCTCGGCGTCGACCTCCGCATGGACGGGTTCGGCCTGCTGATGGCCGCGATCGTCGCGGGCGTCGGGGTGCTCGTGATGGTCTACGCCCACTCGTACTTCTCGGCGACCGAGCAGGCCGCCCGGATCGCCGGCCTGCTGGTGTGGTTCTCGGGGGCGATGCTGGGCGTGGTCCTCGCGGACAACGTGCTCTTCCTCTACGTGGCGTGGGAGCTGACGTCGATCACGTCGTGGCTCCTCATCGGCTCCGACCACGCCAACCCGTCCGCCCGGGCCGGGGCGCTGCACGCCCTGCTGGTGACCGGGACGGGCGGCCTGGCGTTGCTGGGCGGCCTCGTGCTCCTGGCGCAGGCCGCCGGCACGTACTCGCTCTCCGGCATCCTGGCCGCCGCCCCCTCGGGCACCACCGCGGTGGTGGGCCTCGCCCTCGTGCTCGTGGGCGTGGTCACCAAGTCGGCGCAGTACCCGACCCACGCCTGGTTGCCGGGCGCCATGGTCGCCCCCACGCCGATCAGCGCGTACCTGCACTCGGCGACGATGGTGAAGGCGGGGATCTACCTCGCCGCCCGCCTCGCGCCCGTCTTCGCCCTCACCGGCGGCTGGAGACCCGCGGCGGTCACCATCGGGGTGGTGACGATGCTGGCGGGAGGGTTGCGGGCGCTGCGCCAGCAGGATCTCAAGCTGCTCCTCGCCATGGGGACCGTCAGCCAGCTCGGGTTCCTCCTCGTGCTCTTCGGCGCCGGACGCCCGGACGCCACGGTGGCGGGCGCGACGCTGATCCTCGCCCACGCGCTGTTCAAGGCCGCCCTGTTCCTCGTCGTGGGGATGGTCGACCACCAGGCGGGCACGCGCGACCGCAGGGAGCTCCCGCCCCTCGGTGAGGGGTGGGGCACCGTGAAGGCCGTCACGCTCGTCTCGGCGGCGTCGATGGCCGGGTTGCCGCCCCTCTTCGGCTTCGTGGCCAAGGAGTCGGCGTTCGAGGCCTTCACCCACGAGGGCGCGTGGGGGGCGCTCGTGCTGGCGGGCCTCGTGGCCGGCTCGATCCTGACCTTCGCCTACAGCGCCCGCTTCGCGACCGCGATCCTGGTCCCGCGAGGCGAGCCCCGACGCTCGCCGGTCCCCCCGTCGCTGCTGTTCGCCGCGCCGGCGGTGCTCCTCGCCGGCCTGTCCGTCGTCACCGGCCTCGCCGGGGGGACGCTGGTCGGGCCCCTCCTCGACCAGGCGTCCGCCGACCTCGACGCCCGCGTCGAGCACGTCTCGGTGGCGCTGTGGCACGGCTTCGAGCTCCCCCTCCTGCTCTCCGTCGTGGTCGTCGCCGGTGGGGCGCTTCTCGTGGCCGCGCGGCGGGCCGTGGCGCGCTGGCAGGCGGCGCTGGCGCCGAGGTATGGCGCCGACGACGTGTTCGCCGGTGCGGTCCAGGGCCTCACCGCCGTCGCCCGGCGGGTCACCGGCGTCGTCCAGAGCGGGTCCCTGCCCGTGTACGTCGCGGTCATCCTGCTCAGCGCCGTCGCGCTCACCGGGGCCAGCATGCTCCTCGGGGACGACGGGTCGTTGCGATGGCCGGAGTTCGCCGAGACCCCGGCGCAGGTCGCGCTCGCGGTGCTGATCGCCGGGGCTGCTGTGGCCGCGGCGACGCTGGGTCGCCGCTTCGCCGCCATCCTCGTCCTGGGCGCGGTCGGCTACGGCATGGCGCTGGTGTTCGTCATCCAGGGAGCGCCGGATCTGGCGTTGACCCAGCTCGCGATCGAGACGCTGTTCATCGTGGTGTTCATGCTCGTGCTGCGCCGGCTCCCGACCCGCTTCGGGCGACCCCAGGGCGGCCTGGGTGTGGGCCTGCGCGTCGGGGTGGCCGCGATCGTGGCGGCGGGTGTCTTCACGCTGACCCTCGCCAGCGCCTCCCACCGGGTGCCGAGCCCGGTCTCCGACGGTCTCGTGGAGCGCGCCTCACCGGAGGCCGGCGGTCACAACGTCGTCAACGTCGTGCTCGTCGACTTCCGCGGTCTGGACACGCTCGGGGAGATCAGCGTGCTCGTCGTCGCCGGGGTCGGCGTGGTGGCGCTGGCGCGCGCGGGACGGGGACGGGCCGGCAGCGACACAGGCGACGGGGACCCAGGCGACGGGGACCCAGGCGACGGTGGCGCAGGCGACGGCGACACGGCCGGCGGTGACGAGGACGCACGCGCGGAGCCCGCCGGCGGGGAGGTCGAGGCGTGAGACGCTCGATCATCGTCGACGTCACCGCGCGACTCGTCTTCCACTCCGCGCTCATGGTGTCGCTGTTCCTGCTCTTCGCCGGCCACAACCAGCCGGGAGGAGGGTTCGTGGGCGGACTCGTGTTCGGCGCCGCCGTCGCCGTCTACTACGTGGCCGGTGGGATCGACGACGTCCGGGCGGTGTCCCGCCTGGCGCCGTGGACGATCCTCGGGAGCGGCCTCGTGCTGTCGACGGGCTCGGCGCTCGCCTCCCTCGCGCTCGGCGGCTCCCTCCTCGAGCACGACCTCGCGACGCTGGACGTCGCGGTCCTGGGCGAGATCAAGACCACGAGCACGCTCGTCTTCGACACCGGCGTGTTCGCGATCGTCGTCGGTCTGGTGTTCATGGTGTTCGAGGCCTTCGGCGAGGAGGTCCGACCCGGGGGCGACGAGCGATGACGGTCGTGCTCGCCGCGGCGGCGGCCGCCCTCTTCGGCTGCGGCACCTACCTGCTCCTCCAGCGCCAGCTCACGCGCATCATCATCGGCCTCGCCCTGCTCGCCCACGGCGCCAACCTGCTCGTCCTCCTGTCCGCGGGAGGACGCGGTCAGCCGACGTTCGTCGACGGGGAGGCCGTGGGGAACCTCCTCGATCCCCTGCCCCAGGCGTTCGTCCTCACCGCGATCGTGATCACGTTCGGGACCACGAGCTTCCTCCTCGCGATGGCGTACCGGAGTTGGCTGCTGACCCGCGACGACGAGGTGCAGGACGACCTCGAGGACCGCCTCGTCGCCGCCCGGCGCCGACCCGGCCAGGAGTCGGTCGACGTCCGGGCCGCAGCCGAGGCAGCCGACCTCGACGTGACCGACGAGCTCGGCGACCCAGACGACGCTGGCGACGCTGGCAACCCAAACGACGCTGGCGACCCGGGCGAGTCCGGGCGCGGTGGCCCGTGAAGGTCCTCGTCGCGTTCCCGATCGCCGGGCCGCTCGCGGCCGCGGCCCTCTGCGTCGTCCTGGGACGCTGGCGGCCGCTCCAGCGCGCGCTCGCGGTGGCCACGTTGACCGCCACGTTGTCCTGCGCGGTCGCGCTGCTGGTGCTGGTCGACCGCGACGGGATGAGCGTCCTCCAGGCGGGAGGGTGGCCGGCGCCCTTCGGCATCACCCTGGCCGCGGACCGCTTCGCCGCGGTGCTCCTCGTCATCTCGGCGCTGATCCTCCTGGCGGTGCTCGTCTACGCGATCGGCCAGGGCGGCGCGGAGCGTCGCCACGTGGGCTTCCACCCGGTGTACCTGGTGCTCGCCGCGGGGGTCTCCGCCTCGTTCCTGACCGGCGACCTGTTCAACCTGTTCGTGTCGTTCGAGGTCATGCTCACCGCCAGCTACGTGCTCCTGACCCTCGGTGGTCGCCGCGACCAGGTGCGCAGCGGGATGACCTACGTGGTGATCAGCCTGCTCGCCTCGGCCCTGTTCCTCACCGCCATCGCCTTCGTCTACACGAGCACCGGGACGGTCAACCTGGCGCACCTCGCCGGACAGCTCGAGGCGTTGCCCAGGGAGCTGCGCCAGACCCTCGTCCTCCTCCTCCTCGTGGTGTTCGGGATCAAGGCGGCGGTGTTCCCGCTGTTCTTCTGGCTGCCGGACAGCTACCCCACGGCCCCGGTCGCGATCACGGCGGTGTTCGCCGGTCTGCTCACCAAGGTCGGCATCTACGCCATCATCCGCACCCAGACGCTGCTGCTCCCCGCCCAGGACCGCCCCGACGTCCTCCTGCTCGCCATCGCCGCGACGACCATGCTGGTGGGTGTGCTCGGCGCCATCGCGCAGGACGAGATCAAGCGGATCCTCTCGTTCCACATCGTCAGCCAGATCGGGTACATGGTCATGGGTCTGGGGATCTTCACGGTGGCCGGCGTGGCCGGAGCGATCCTCTACATCCTCCACCACATCCTCGTGAAGACGACCCTCTTCCTCACCGGCGGTCTCGTCGAGGAGGGAGCCGGCACCGGTCACCTCGACCGGGTGAGCGGCCTGCTGCGCACTGCTCCCGTCGTGGGGCTGCTCTTCCTGCTGCCGGCCCTCAGCCTGGCCGGGGTCCCCCCGTTCTCCGGCTTCGTCGCCAAGCTGGCGCTCGTCGACGCCGGCTTCGCCGATGGTCAGTACGCGGTCGTCGGGGTGAGCCTGCTCGTCAGCTTCCTGACGCTCTTCTCGATGACCAAGATCTGGAACAACGCCTTCTGGGGCGAGGAGTCGCGCGAGCCCGACCCGTTGCTGACCCCGGCGTTCACGGATCGTGCCGCCGGGCGGACGCTCACCCGGGGCCTGCCGCGGCTCATGGTCGCCTCGACGGCCGTCCTCACCGCGACGAGCCTCGCCTTCGCCGTGCTGGCGGGGCCGATCCACCGCCTCAGCACCCGGACCGCCGGCGAGCTCCTCGACCGGTCGGTCTACGTCGAGGAGGTGCTGGCGCCGTGAGCCTGCGTCGTGTCGCGCTCGTGGTGTGGCTGACCCTGCTGTGGCTCGTCCTGTGGCGAGACCTCAGCGCCGCCAACGCGCTGAGCGGTCTGGTCACGGCGATCGCGGTGACCGCGATCTTCCCGGGCACCCACGGGGAGCCCCCGCGCCACACGATCCGTCCCCACTGGCTCCTGGCGTTCCTCCTCTACTTCCACTGGAAGCTCCTCGAGGCGAACTTCGTGCTGGCCCGCGAGATCGTCACGCCTCGCGACCACACCCGGCGGGGCATCATCGCCGTCCCGGTCGAGGGGGCCTCCGAGCTGGTGATCACCCTCGTCGCCAACGCGATCACGCTCACCCCTGGCACCCTGACGCTCGAGGCCCGACGCGACCCCGCCGTCCTCTACGTGCACGTCCTCCACCTCTACGACGACGAGCGCGTGCGTCGGGACGTCCGCGCGCTCCAGCGCCTCGCGCTCCGCGCCACCGGCACCGACGACGTCCCCGAGGCCCACCCCGCCGCCGAGGCCGGCCGCTCCGACGACTCCGACGACTCCGACCAGGAGGTCCGCTGATGGCGACCGCCGCTCTCGTCCTGCTCGCCGCCGCCGGCCTGGCGATGACGATCCGCGTCGTGATCGGCCCGTCGGTGGCCGACCGGGTGGTCGCGCTCGACGGCCTGCTCGCCATCGTGATCAGCGTCCTCGTCGTCGACGCCGCCCGCACCGGGTCGACGGCCTTCGTCGACGTGGCCGTCGTGATGGGCTTGCTCGGCTACGTCGGCACCGGCGTCGCGGCGCGCTTCATCGAGCGGAGAGGAGCGTGACGAGATGGACCTCGTGAGCGACATCCTCCTGGTCGCCGGCGGAGCCTGGTCGGTGCTCGCCGCCGTCGGGAACCTCAAGTTCGACGACGTCATCTCGCGGATGCACGCGGGGACCAAGGCCACCACGCTGGGGGTCACACTCGTGGTCGTGGGCGCGGCCCTCGACTCCGACGCCGCCACCGCCGTGAAGCTGGTCCTCATCGTCGTGCTCGCCTACCTCACGATCCCCGTCGGCGCGCACCTCGTCGGCAGGGCGCTCTACCACGAGCGCGGCGACGCGCGGGTGCGCATCGACACGGTCGACGAGCTCGCGGAGGCCGAGACCGACCGCTGATCGCGCCCCCGAGCTCGGCTCAGGTGCTCGGCGGCCGGGCCTCCGACTCGACGGTGACGCTGGGACCGCCGACGAGGGTCTGGTACACGACGCAGTAGCGCTCCGTCAGCTCGACGAGCTTGTCGACCTGCTCGCTCGGCGCGTCGGTCTCCAGGTCGAAGCGCAACCGGATGTCGGTGAACCCGACCGGGCTCTCCTTGCTGACCGCCAGGGTGCCGCGGAAGTCGAGGTCGCCCTCGGCATGCACCTCGCCCCACTCGATCGGGACCTCGAGGGAGGTCGCGACCGCTCGCAACGTCACCCCCGCGCAGGCGACGAGCGCCTCGAGGAGCATGTCGCCCGAGCACGCCTGGAGCCCGTCGCCGCCGGTGGCCGGATGGAGGCCCGCCTCCACCAACGCCCTCCCGGTCTCCACCGAGCACGACACGCCCTCGTCGCCGAGCTTCCCGTGCGCTTCGAGGGTGACCCGTGCGGCGTCCGGCTCGGCGCGGTAGCGCTCCTTGAGCGGCGCCTGGACCTCTGCGAGCGTGTTCGATCCCGTCACGTCCTCATCTCCCCTGCGTCCCCTGCACCGTTGCCCACGGCCCACTTGTACCACGGATCGAGGCAGCGCCTCGGCGAGTGGGGACACGCGTCGGGGCGAACGTTCCTCCTGGGCTGCCCGATAGCCGTCGGAGAGAAGGAAAGAACGGGTCAGCCGAGCTTGTCGATGAGGAGCTCGACGCCCTGCCAGGCGCGCAGGCCCAGGTAGGCGGCGGTCGCCGCCCCGAGCACCTTGAGGTGCCAGGGGACCGGAGGAGCGACCTCCTCGCGCTCGGCGGTCCTCGAGGCGCCCTCCGGCCTGGTGCCCGTCCCCGGCGCGCCGCCCGCGGCGCCGGCCTTCCCCGAGGCGGTGGCGAGGCCACCGGGGTCCACCCGGGCCCCGCAGGTGGGGCAGCTCCCGTCGCGCCGCACCGCCGAGGGGGCCCGGTACGCCCGGCAGTCGTCGCACCACGGCACGCGCCCGCTCCCCGCTACACCGGTGGGACGCCGTGGCGGCGGTCGAAGTCCTCGCGCCGCTTCGAGCGCGCGGCCTCGAAGCGGGCGACCAGCTCGCTCCGCAGCGACTCGGGCTGCACGATCGCGTCGATGACCAGCTCGGAGGCGAGCCGCAGGATGTCGACGTCCTCCTCGTAGCGCCGCTGCTCCTCGGCGACGAACGCGGCGCGCTCCCCCTCGTCCTCGATCGCCTGGATCTTGTTGTAGAAGACGGCGTTGACGGCGGCCTCGGGACCCATGACCGCGATCTGGGCCGTCGGCAGCGCCAGGCACGCCTCCGGGTCGAACGCCGGCCCGCACATGGCGTAGAGGCCCGCGCCGTACGCCTTGCGCACGATCACCGAGATCTTCGGGACGGTCGCCTCGGTGACGGCGGTGATCATCTTGGCGCCGTGGCGGATGATCCCCTCCCGCTCGACCTGCGTGCCGATCATGAAGCCGGGGACGTCCGCGAGGAACAGCAGCGGCACGTTGAAGGCGTCGCACAGCCAGACGAAGCGCGCCGCCTTGTCGGCCGAGTCGACGAAGAGCACCCCACCGAGGTGCTTGGGGTTGTTGGCCACCACACCGACGGCCTCGCCGTCGATCCGGCCGAAGCCCACGATCAGCTCGCGCGCGAAGTCCGGCTTGAGCTCGAAGAAGGAGTCCTCGTCGAGGAGGGCGTCGAGCACCTCGTGCATGTCGTAGGCGCGGCGGGCCTCGGCGGGCACGATCTCCGCGATCGGGCGGGCCGCGGCCGGTGGCTCGCGCCGCGGCGTCGCCGGGGCGGCGTCGCGCCAGCGCGCCGGCAGGTAGGAGAGGAAGTGCCGGGCGCCCGCGATCGCCTCGGCGTCGTCCGCCACCAGGTTGTCGGCGCAGCCGCTGGCGGTGGTGTGCATCCGGGCCCCGCCCATCTCCTCGAGGGACACGTGCTCGCCGATCACCATCTCGGCCATCCGGGGGGAGCCCAGGTACATGGACGCGTTGCCCTCCACCATGAAGACCACGTCGCAGAAGGCGGGGATGTAGGCGCCGCCCGCCGCGGACGGGCCGAACAGGCAGCACACCTGCGGCACCTTGCCGGAGAGGCGCACCTGGTTGGCGAAGATCCGCCCGGCGCCGCGCCGGCCCGGGAACAGCTCGACCTGGTCGGTGATCCGGGCGCCGGCGGAGTCGACGAGGTACACCACGGGCAGCTCGTCGCGCAGCGCCACCTCGGTGATCCGCACGATCTTCTCGACGGTGCGGGCACCCCACGACCCCGCCTTCACGGTCGGGTCGTTGGCCATCACGCACACCGGACGCCCGTCGACGCGACCGACCCCGGTCACCACCCCGTCGGCGGGCAGGTCACCGGCAAGCGCGTTGGCCAGCAACCCGTCCTCGCTCATGGCGGAGCCGTCGTCGAGCAACGACGCGAGGCGGTCGCGGACGAAGAGCTTGCCCTGCTCGCGCAGCTTGTCGCCGTACTTCTCGACGTTGCCCTCGAGCGCCCGCTCCCGGGCCTCGGCGATCCGCTCGTCACCCATCGCCGCTCACGTCACGACGAGGCCGCGGCGAGCCGGTCCCTCGGCCCGGCGCGCATCACCTGGCCGGGGAGCCGGCGGCCGACGATCTCCTCGGCGAGCCACGCCGCCTCGATCAGCGCGTCGAGGTCCACACCGGTCTCGACGCCCATGTCCTCGAGCATGTGGACCAGGTCCTCGGTCGAGACGTTGCCGCTCGCGCCCGGCGCGTACGGGCATCCCCCGAGGCCACCCACCGACGCGTCGAACCTGGCGACCCCCTGCTCGAGCGCCGCGAGGACGTTCGCCAGGGCCGAGCCGCGGGTGTCGTGGAAGTGCAACCGCACGTCCGCGGGGGCGAGGCCCCACTCGCCGAGCACCGCGAGGAGCTCGTCGACCCGTCGCGGGGTCGCCATCCCGGTGGTGTCGCCGAGGCACAGGCTCTCGATGCCGTACCCCTCGACGAGACGCAGGGCCAGGCGCGCCACGTCCTCGGCTGCGACGTCGCCCTCGTAGGGGCAGCCGAACGAGGTGGAGATCACCGCCTCCACCGGCTTCGCCTCGGCGGCTGCGAGCTCCACGAGGCGGCCGATCTCCTCGACCGACTCGTCGACGGAGCGGTTCACGTTGCGGCGATTGTGGGTCTCGGAGGCCGAGACGACGACCTCGAGCGCGTCGGCGCCCGCCGCGATCGCCCGCTCGGCGCCCTTCCGGTTCGGGACCAGCGCCGTGTAGCGCACGCCCGGGACCCGCTCGATCCGGGCGAACACCTCGTCGCTGCCGGCCATCGGCGGGATCGCGCGGGGATGCACGAACGAACCGGCCTCGATGCGGGTGAGGCCCGTGCGGGACAGGGCGTCGACGAGGCGGACGCGCGCCTCGACGGGGACGGGCTCCTCGTTCTGGAGTCCGTCGCGGGGTCCGACCTCGCGGATCGAGGCGCGTCGTGGCAGGTCGCGCATGGTGCGAGCCTACCTGGTGCCCCCCAGGGCGCTGCTCCCCAGTGCGGTCCTCCCCAGGGCGGTCCTCCCCAGGGCGGTGCTCCCGGAGCCCCGCCACACGTTCCCGCCGGGGCTCACGAGCGGCGTCGCACCCGGACCTTGATCGGGGTCGGGCCGAACTCGAAGGCCTCCCGGATGCTCCGCTCCAGGTACCGCAGGTAGGTGGCGGGGACGGTGCGGTTCGCGAAGAGCGTGAAGGTCGGCGGGTCCGTGGCGCCCTGGGTGCCGTAGAGGACGCGGGCTCGCTTCCCCCGCTCGATCGGCGCTGGGTGGTTCCGCTGCGCCTCCTGGAGCACCCGGTTGAGCTGCGCGGTGGGCACCCGGCGGTGGTACGAGTCGCGGGCCGCGAGCAGCGCCGGCACGATCTGGTCGACGCTCCTGCCCGTGCGCCCCGAGACGCGCAGCACCGGCGCGTAGCCGAGGAACACCAGCCGGTCGGCCACCTCCCACTCGACCCTGGCGCGCTGCTCCGCGTCGACGAGGTCCCACTTGTTCAGCACGATCGTGATCGCGCAGCCGCTGGCGTCCACGCGCTCGGCGAGGCGCTGGTCCTGGTGGGTGACCCCCTCCGAGGCGTCCACCACGAGGAGCGCCGCGTCGGCGCGGTCGACCGCCTGGAGGGACCGCACCAGCCCGTAGTACTCGGTGGCCTCGTCGACGCGGCTGCGCCGGCGCATCCCGGCGGTGTCCACGAACCGCACGGGGCCCTCGCCGGTCTCGACCAGCACGTCGACGGCGTCCCGCGTCGTGCCCGGCTCCTCGTGCACGATGGAGCGCTCCTCGCCCAGGAGGCGGTTGAACAGGGTCGACTTGCCGACGTTGGGCCGGCCGACGATCGCCACGGCGAAGACGCCGCCGGTCGCGGCCCCGCCGGTCGCGGCCCCGCCGGTGTCGGCCTGCCCGGTGTCGTCCCCCTCGGTGTCCTCCCGGCCGGTCGCGGCCTCCTCGCTTCCCGCGTCGCCCGCCGTCTCCCGCTCCTCGTCGGGCAGCGCCTCGACGAGGGCGTCGAGGAGGTCCCTCGTCCCGAGGTCGTGCATCGCCGAGACCGGGATCGGCTCGCCGAGGCCGAGCTTCATGGCGTCCCAGATCTCGAGCTCGCGGGCCTCGTTGTCGACCTTGCTCGCCACGAGCAGGACCGGGCGCTCGCGGCGGCGCAGCAGGCGGGCCACCGCCGCGTCCTCGTCGGTGACCCCGGTGGTGACGTCGACGACCATCACGACGACGTCGGCCTCGGCGATCGCGCGCTCGGCCTGCGCGCTCACCTGCCGGGTGAGGGCGTCCCCCTCGCCCTCGAGCCAGCCGCCGGTGTCGACGATGCGGAAGGGGCGGTCGCGCCACTCCGCGTCGAGCTCCTTGCGGTCGCGAGTCACCCCGGGATGCTCCTCCACGATCGCCTCCCGGCGACCGACCACGCGGTTGACCAGCGTCGACTTCCCGACGTTGGGCCGGCCGATCACCGCGACCAGCGGCCTCGGGCTCACCGCCTCACCGCGCCAGCGCGTCGACCAGGTCGACACCCGTGGTGGGGACCACCTCGACGGGAACCGGCAGGTCGGTCACGGCCGTGCCGTCGAGGAACCGGTCCTTCGAGAGCACGACGTCGGGGAGGAGGTACCGGTGGTCGGCCGGCTCCTCCTCGAGGGCGGCGGCGACGTCCGCTCCGGTGAGCAGCCCCGCCACCGCGATGTTCCCCCCGAAGAACCGGTTGGGGACCCGCACCGGCCGCACCGGCACCCCGGCCTGCTCCTCGAGGGCGGCCAGGAGCGGCTCGAGCACCCGCGCGCCGTACTCGCCGGTGATCACCCCGACGGGCCGGTCCCGGCGGTCCCGCGGGTTCCGCCCGTGGCTCCCGTTCCGGTCGGTCCGCGGCGCTCCGAGCTGCACGGGCGTCTCGACGGTGCGCTCCGCCCGGTAGCCCTCCGCGGGGGCTCCCTCCACACGGCGCCACTCCCCCGTCGGCTCCCCGGTCGGCGCGCCGCACGGCGCGTAGGCCTCCGCCCCGTCGCTCCAGGCGAAGAACCCGTCGCTCGGCCCGACCGGCTCGACCTCGCCGCCGCGCAGGCGGGTGCGCACCTCGTGCTCGAAGGTGCGCACCATGCCAATCCCGTTCTCGTGCTGCGCGAGGCCCTCGTAGGAGGCGAGCTCGGGGAACTCCGCGCCGGCGAGCAGGTACAGCTCGTCGGAGGCGAAGACGAGGCGCCGGCCGAGCACGTCGAGGAACCGTCGCTGCCACGCCTCGAGGGTCTCGAGGGTGCGCTCCGCCTCCTCGGCGGTCAGCGCTCGCATCTCGGACTCCGTGTTGTGGGCGCTGACGCCGATCGGCACCACTCCGAGCGTGGCGAGCTCGGGGTAGCGGTCGAGGACGCCGACGAGGGTGTCGTCGAGCACGTCGCCGTCGTTGACGCCCGGGCAGAGCACCACCTGGCCGTGCACCTCCACCCCGTGGTCGAGGAGGAGCCGCAGCCACCGCAGGCTGGTGGCGCCGCGGCGGTTGCGCAGCAGGCGGGTCCGCACCTCGGGGTCGGTGGCGTGGATGCTGACGTACAGCGGGCCGAGCCGCTCCTCCACGATGCGCTCGAGGTCGGCCTCGGTGAAGCGGGTGAGGGTGGTGAAGTTCCCGTACAGGAACGACAGCCGGTAGTCGTCGTCCTTGAGGTACAGGCTCCGCCGCATGCCCTTCGGGAGCTGGTGGATGAAGCAGAACGGGCAGTGGTTGTCGCAGGTCCGCACCCGGTCGAACACCGCGCTCTCGAGCTCCATCCCGAGCGGCTGTCCCGTCCGCTTGCGCACCTCCACGGTGCGCTCGATCCCGCCCGAGCGCACCTCGAGCTCGAGGTCCGCCTCGTCGGCGGCGAGTTGGTAGCGCACGACGTCGCGCAGAGCCTCTCCGTTGAGAGCGAGGAGCTCGTCGCCGGGGGCGACGCCGGCTCGTGCCGCCGGAGACTCGGGCGCGACCGCCACGACGCGGGCAGTCGTCTCCATGGCGCCAGTGTACGTGTCTACCCTCGCGGCGATGCCCGTTCACGAGGTGCTGCTGGCCCAACCGCGAGGGTTCTGCGCCGGCGTCGAGATGGCGATCAAGGCGCTGGCGTGGATGGTGCGCGTCTTCGACCCGCCCGTGTACTGCTACCACGAGATCGTCCACAACCGGCTCGTGGTGGAGCGCTTCTCCGAGCTGGGCGTGGTCTTCGTCGACGACATCGGCGACGTCCCCGCCGGCGCCCCGGTGATGCTCTCGGCGCACGGATCGGCGCCGGAGGTCGTGCGCGCGGCCAGCGAGCGCGGCTTCGTCGTCGACGCGGTCTGCCCGCTGGTCACCAAGGTCCACCACGAGGCCAAGAGCCGCGCCCGCAAGGGCTACACGATCCTCTACGTCGGCCACGAGGGCCACGAGGAGGCCGTCGGCACCCTCGCCGAGGCGCCCGACGCCATGCGTCTCGTCCAGTCCGACGAGGAGCTCGAGGAGGCCGTCGACTCGGTCGACGACCCCGAGCGCGTCGCGCTGCTCGCCCAGACCACCCTCGCCCTCTCCGAGTGGGAGGGCCTCCTCGACCGGGCCCGCGAGCGGTTCCCCTCGCTGTGGACCGCCACCCGCAACGACCTCTGCTTCGCGACCACCAACCGCCAGGCGGCGCTCACCGAGATCGCGCGGCGCGCCGGTGCGGTGGTGGTGATCGGCAGCGCCAACTCCTCGAACACGCTCGCGCTGGCGCGGGTCGCGCGCGAGGCGGGCTGCGAGCGGGTCCAGCGCATCAACGGCCCCGACCAGCTCGACCTGGACGCGATCGGCGACGCAGCGGTCGTGGGCGTGACCGCCGGCGCGAGCGCCCCCGAGGAGCTCGTCAGCGCGGTCATCGACCGCCTCGATCCCCGAGAGGGCGTCGAGCGGGTGCACGTCACCGACGAGGACGAGTACTTCCCGCCGCCGCGCCAGCTCCGCGAGCTGATGCCGCTCCTCGACAGCCTCACCGCGCTGGCCGCCGGCGGCGACCCCGCCGCCGCGCGCGGCCTCGGCGGAGCGTTCACCGACGACCGGCGCATGGACGCCTCCGAGGCGCTCGCCGATCTCGTCGGCGCCGCGTGAGCGGCACCTGAGCACGGCCGGGGACCGCGCTCAGGGCGGCCCGCTCGCGCTCCTCGCGACGGCCTCGACGAGGGCGTCGATCTCCTCGACGGTGTTGTAGCCGTGCGGCGCCACCCGCACCCCGCCGCCCCGGGCGGCGACCACGAACCCGGCGCGCCCGAGGCGCTCGGCGACCTCCTCGGGCGCCCGGCCTGGCACCCCGAAGGTGACGATCCCCGAGGCCGTCGCCCGGGTGCGGTCCGTGAGCACCTCCGCGCCGCGTCGCGCGAGCTGCCCGGCGAGGCGATCGCAGAGCCGGTCGACGTGCTCCCAGACCGCCGCGATCCCGGCGGCGGCGAGCAGGTCGAGCGAGGCGCCCATGGCGAGGAGGCCGGCCACGTTCATGCTCCCGCCCTCGAAGCGGCGCGCCGAGTCGTCGAGGACCAGCGCGCGGTTCTCGTAGTCGCCGCGGTGGCGCACCGAGGCCCACCCGGGTTCGAGCACCCGCAGCAGGTCGCGGCGCTCGGCGCGCACGTACAGCAGCCCCGCTCCCTCCGGCCCGAGGAGCCACTTGTGCGCGTCGGCGGTCGCGAAGTCGACGCCCCAGGCCTCCAGGTCGGCGGGGAGCACGCCGAGGCCCTGGATGGCGTCGAGACAGAGCAGCGCGCCGTGCGCGCGGCAGCGCTCGGCCAGCGCCGGGACGTCGATCCTGTGGCCCCGGCCGAACTGGACCCAGCTCACCGCGACGAGGCGCACGCCGCCGGCGGCCAGGGCGGCGTCGAGCGCGTCGACGGTGACGGCCTCCCCGGGCCCCTCCGGGGCGACGGTCACCACCTCGACGCCCAGGCGCTCGAGCGCCCGCCACGGGTAGAGGTTGGAGGGGAACTCGCAGGCCGGCACCACGACTCGGTCGCCGGGTCGCCACTCCAGGCCCGAGGCCACGAAGGCGAGGCCCTCGGTGGTGTTCTTGACGAACGCCACGTCGTCGCCGGGGACTCCCATGAGCGCGGCGCCGCTGCGGCGGACCTCCTCGAGGCGCTCGTCGTGGCGCCCGCCGGCCAGTGAGCCCTCGTGGAGCATGGCGGCCGCGTAGTCGTCCAGCGCCGCCGCGGCCGCGCGGGGAAGCGGCGACACCCCGGCGTGGTTGAGGTAGACGAGCCGCTCGCAGACCGGGAGCTCCGAGCGCGCCAGCGGCGGCCGTCGGCTCTGCGCGGCGCTCACGAGCGCAGGAGGGCCTGCGCCTCGTCGAAGGTCTTCTGGAGCGCCACCTCGAGGTCGGCGGTCAGCGCCCGCACCTCGGAGCGCTTGGCCGCGCCGCGCCGCGGCGGGGCGATCGGCTCGCCCACCACGAGCTGGACGCGGTGCAGCCGGGGGATCTTCCGGCCCTTCCCGAGGATGCGCTCGGTGCCACCGATGCCCACCGGGACGATCGGCACACCGAGGCGGGCCGCCAGGTACGCGGCGCCGTCGTGGAGGTCCTCGATGACCGGGCCCTCCCGGCGGGTGCCCTCCGGGTAGACCACGAGCGGCTCGCCCGCCTCGAGGACCTCGGTCGAGGTCCGCAGCGCCGCGCGGTCGACCTCGCCGCGGGTCACGGGGAACGCGCCGAAGTACTCGGCCAGCCGGCCGAGGAGCCGCGACTTCCAGACCTCCCGCTTGGCCATGAACCGGCACCGCCGCGTGGTAACCAGCGGCGCGTAGAAGACGTCCAGGTTCGAGCGGTGCGAGGGGGCGATCACGACGGGTCCGTGGCGCGGGATGCGCTCGCTGCCCTCGACGCGGATGCGCCACAGGAGCTTCGAGACCCCGTAGACGAACCACCACCCCAACCGGTAGCCGAGCTTCATCGCATCAACCCTGCCCTGTCGACCTGGTCCAACACCCGCTCCACGACATCTTGTACGTCCAGCTCCGAGGTGTCGACCACCATCGCGTCCTCGGCGGCCCGCAGCGGCGACACCGCGCGCGAGGAGTCCAACCGGTCCCGGCGTTCGATGGCCGCGCGGATCGCCTCCACCTCGGAGGGACGCTGCGCGGCGAGCTCGTCGCCGCGGCGCCGCGCGGCGCGCACCGCGTCGCTGGCGGTGAGGAACACCTTGACGGGGGCGTCCGGGAACACCACCGTCCCGATGTCCCGGCCCTCCACGACCCCGCCGCCGCGGGCCTCGACCCAGGCGCGTTGGCGCTCCACGAGCTCGACGCGCACGCCGGGGACGGCGGAGACGGCGGAGACCGACGCGGTGACCTCGGGCCCCCTGACGGCGTCGGTGACGTCGTCGCCGTCGAGCACCACCCGCTCGTCCACCTCGATCCGCAGCGAGCGGGCCAGCTCGGTGACGGTGTCGGGCTCGCTCGCCGCCGGGTCGACGCCGGCTCGCAGCAGCCCGAGGGTGACCGCCCGGTACATGGCTCCGGTGTCGAGCACCTCGAGGCCCAGGCGCGCGGCGACCCCACGCGCCACGGTCGACTTGCCCGACCCGGCCGGCCCGTCGATGGCGACGACGCGGTTCACGTCGACGCCGTGAGCCGCTCGAGGTCGTCAGCGAACTCCGGGTACGACGAGGCGACCGCGCCCCAGCCCTGCACCCGCGACTCGCCGTCGCAGGCGTTCGCGGCGACGGCGGCCGCCATGGCGATGCGGTGGTCGCCGTGGCTCTTGAAGCGGCCGGCGCACGGGCGGCCTCCCCGGATCACCAGGCCGTCCCGGCGGGCCTCGACGTCGACGCCCATCTGGGAGAGCTCCTGCTCGATCGCCCCGATCCGGTCGGTCTCCTTCACCCGCAGCTCCTCGGCGTCGCGCACCTCGGTGGGGGTCGCTGCGAACGCCGCGGCGACCGCGAGCGCCGGGATCTCGTCGATGACCCTCGGGATCTCGTCGCCCTCCACGACGGTGCCCTCGAGCGGGCACGACGCCGCGCGGATCGTCCCGTAGGGCTCGCCGAGCGCCTCGCCGGTCTGCTCCACCTCGACCGCGGCTCCCATGCGGGCGAGCACCTCCAGGTAGGCGGTCCGGCGGGGGTTGAGCGCCACACCCTCGACGGTGACCTCCGAGCCGGGAGTGACGAGGGCGCCGACGACGAAGAACGCCGCGGACGACGGGTCGCCGGGGATCTCCATCTCGAATCCCGGCACCGTCGCGGCCTCCACCGCCACGCTCTCCCCGGTGCGCACCGGCACACCGAGCGCCGAGAGCATCCGCTCGGTGTGGTCGCGGCTCGGGCCCGGCTCGACCACCTCGGTGGTCCCTTCCGCCTGGAGGCCGGCGAGGAGCAGCGCGGACTTCACCTGCGCGCTCGCCACGCTCAGCTCGTGGCGCCGGCCCGTGAGGCCGCCGCCGCGGATCGCCAGGGGCGTGTGGCGGGCGTCGCTTCGCCCGTCGATCGAGGCGCCCATCGCGCGCAGCGGCTCGACGACCCGCAGCATGGGGCGGCGCGACAGCGACGCGTCGCCGGTCAGCACGGTGTGGAACGGCCGACCGGCCAGCCACCCGAGGCCGATGCGCAGCGTCGTGCCCGAGTTGCCGCACCCGACGACGCCGTCGGGCTCGCGGATCCCGTCCCAGCCCGTACCGACCACCCGCAGCCGGCTGGCGGATCCCTTGATCCGCACCCCGCACGCCTCGAGGAGTCCCCGCGTCCGCGCCACGTCGTCGCCGGTCGCCAGACCGGCGAGGCGCGTCCGCCCCTCGGCCACTCCGGCGAGGAGCAACGCCCGGTGCGAGATCGACTTGTCGCCCGGCACCCGCACGGTGCCGCGCAGCGGCCGCGAGCCCGCCACGGTGAGGGTGCTGCCGCCCCGGGGGCTCATTCGATCGCCCTGCGGGACGAGTGGTAGCCGAGGCGCGCGAGGCCCTCCTCGAGGTCCGCCGCGCGGCCCTCGGGGACCGTGACGACGAGGACGCCCGCCGGCCCTTCCATCGAGTGGGCGATCTCGAGGTCGGCGATGTTCACGTCGAGCTGCCCGGCGAGGGTGGTGACCTCGGCGAGGACGCCGGGGCGGTCGGGCACGGGGACCCTCAGCTCGACGAACGGACCCTCGTCGAGCGCGGCGATCGGCAGGTTGGTGCGCGCCTCGCGGGCCGACTCCAGCGAGGCGAGGAGCCGGTCGCGGTCGCCGGCGGCGACCACGTCGCGCATCTCGGTGAGGCTCTCGAGGTAGCCGTCGAGGGCGGCGACGATGGCGTCGCGGTTCTCGACGCAGATGTCCGGCCAGATGCCGGGGTGCCCGGACGCGATGCGGGTCATGTCACGGAACCCTCCCGCGGCGAGGCGCAGCAGCACCGCCTGGTCGTCGGCGGCCTCCCGGGCCGCGCGCAGCATCAGCGTGCCCGCCGCGAGGTGCGGCACGTGGCTGACGGTCGCCACCAGCACGTCGTGGTGGGCGGCGTCGACCGCGACGACCTCGGCGCCGACGCTCCGGATGATCCCGCGCAGCAGCGTGAACACGTCGGCGCTGGTGTCCTCGGTGGGGGTGAGGACCCAGGTGGCGCCCTCGAAGAGGTCGGGGTCCGCCCCGGCGAGGCCCTCCTGCTCGGAGCCCGCCATGGGGTGGCCGCCGACGAACCGGCGTCGCCGTGCGCCGGCGCCGGCCTCGACGGCCTCCACGATCGAGGCCTTCACCGAGCCGACGTCGGTCACGACGGCCTGCCCGGCCTCGAGCGCCTCGAGCACGACCTCCACCAGGGCGCCCACCGGCACGCAGACGAAGACCACGTCGGTCGCCTGGGAGGCCGCGGCGACCGAGCCGGCGAGGCGGTCGACGATCCCCTCGTCGAGGGCCCGCTGGGCGCGCGACGGGTCCCGGTCGTGGCCGACCACGTCGTGACCGGCGCGCCGCAGGGCAGCGCCCAGCGAGCCGCCGACCAGTCCGAGCCCCACCACGCCGACGCGCTCGCCCACGGCTACTCCGGCAGGTCGTCGCGCAGGGCGCGCGCACCGTCCAGGTACACGTGCGCCAGCTCGTCACGACGCCGGTCGGTCTCGATGTGCATCAGCACCCGCACGCACAGCGGGGTCCCTCCCTCGATGGACAGCTCCCGCGCGCACAGCAGCGGGACGTCCCCCAGGCCCGCGGCCCGGGCCGCCGCCGCGGGGAACTCGGCCGTGATGTCTTCGGTGGCGGTGAAGATGATGCTGACGATGTCGTCGTGGGCGACCTCGTTGCGCGCCAGCATCGCCTCGACGAGACGCCGCGTCTTGGTCATCACCTCGTCGCGGACGTCCCGCTCCAGCGTGATCGCACCTCTCAGGGCCCGAAGCCTCACGGGCGGGAAGTCTAGGAGGATGCCCCTCCCGGCTCCGGGTGCGGGGAGTGCGGGGAGGACGCCTCGTACAGGGATCGCACCTCGGCGGGGTCGAGCCGGCGCCACTCGCCGGGGGCGAGGTCGGGGTCGGCGAGCGCGCCGACCCGCGTCCGCACCAGGCGGCGGACCGGATGGCCGACCTCGTCGAGCATCCGCCGCACCTGCCGGTTCCGGCCCTCGTGCACGACGAGCACGACGGCGGCGCGACCGCCGCTGACCTGCGACACGTTCGCCCGGGCGGGGGCGGTGACCCCGTCGTCGAGGCGCACGCCGTCGCGGAGCCTCCGCAGCGTCAGGGGCGCCGGCTCGCCCTCGACCTCCGCGAGGTACTCCTTCTCCACGCCGCGGCTGGGATGGGTGAGCGTCTGGACGAGGTCGCCGTCGTTGGTCAGCACGATCAGCCCCTCCGTGTCGAGGTCGAGGCGCCCGGCGGGCACGACGCGGGGCTCCTCGGGAACCAGGTCGAGCACCGTGGGGCGCCCCTGCGGGTCCTTGGCGGTGGTCACGACCCCGAGGGGCTTGTTGAGGAGGTAGTAGACGAGGCCCTCGCGCGCCGGCACCGGCACCCCGTCGAGGGTGATGCGGTCGGGCTCCGGGTCGACCCGTCGACCCAGCACGGCGGTCTCGCCGTCGACCGCGACCCGCCCGGCGGCGATCAGCTCCTCGCACGCGCGGCGCGACCCGATGCCCGCACGCGCCAGGACCTTCTGGAGGCGGACACCCTCCGCCCCGGCGTCACCCCTCGCCGCCATCGTCGCCGGAGGTGGCGTCGGAGGGCCGCTCGGCGGCCGTGTCGCGCCCCGCCAGCAGGGTCCGCTCCAGCGCGTCGACCACGCCGCGCTCGGGGACGAACTCGGAGAGCGGGGGCAGGTCCGCGAGCGAGTCGAGGCCGAGGTGCTCGAGGAACGTCCTCGTCGTGCCGTAGAGGACGGCGTTGCCCGGGCCCGGGTCGCGCCCGACCTCCTCGACGTAGCCGCGCTCGAGCAGCGTGGTGACGACGCTGTCGACGTTGACGCCGCGGATGGCCGCGATCTGCGCCCGCGACACGGGCTGCTTGTAGGCGACGATGGCGAGGGTCTCGAGCGCGGCGCCCGACATGCGGGAGCGCTGGCCTTCGAGGACGAAGCGCTCCACGTAGTCCGCGAGGTCCGGTGCGGTGAGGTACCGCCAGCCGCCCGCCACCCGACCGAGCACGAACCCCCGCGCCTCGCGCTCGTAGCCGCGGGCGAGGTCCTCGCAGACCACCTCGACCTCGCTGCGGGGGACCTCCAGGAGCTGGGCGAGGGTGGAGGTCTCGACCGGCTCGGTCGCCGCCATGAGCACCGCCTCGACGGCCCGCGCCAGCGTCGGGTCCCGATCGCTCGCACGGTCGGCCCGGTCGGTCTCGCCGGTGCCGCCGGTGTCGCCGGTGTCGCCGGCTCCGTTCGCTCCGTTCACTCCGCGCCCTCCACGACGCCGCGGCGCCCGTCGTCGCGCTCGAGGTCGCGCCCGTCGTCCCACTCCTCGTCGAGACCGCTCAGGTCGACGCCGTCGCCGGCGGCGACCCGCCGGACGACCATCTCCCCGAACACGGTGGGCTGGTCGATGTCGACCACCCCCCGCTTGTACAGCTCCAGGACCGCCAGGAAGCGGACCACCACCCCGATGCGGTCCCCGGCGTCGGCCGCGAGGCGCCGGAACGACACCTCGCCGTCGTCGGGTAGCGCGGCGAGGACGTCGTCGATGGCGTCGCGCACGGTGACCCGGATCGGGGTCACGTGGTCGAGGCTGACGCGGGGCTCCTCGCGGGGGGTGAAGGCGCGGCGGGCGGCGGCGAGCAGCCGCCGGGTCCCCGCCTGGGCGAGCGGGTCCGGTCGCATCGACGCGAAGGGCTCCTCGGGGCCGATGCCGCGCGGCACGGACCGGGCGGCCGCGCGGCGGAGGTCGTCGAGCGTCGCCGCCGCGTCCTTGAACGTCTTGCACTCCAGCAGCCGGGCGAGGAGCAGGTCGCGCTCCTCGTAGAGCAACTCCTCGTCGAGGTCGAGCTCGGCGCGGCCGGGGAGCAGGCGGCGCGCCTTGAGCTCCACCAGGGTCGCCGCGATGAGCAGGAACTCGGTGGTCACGTCGAGGTCGAGGGCCTCCATGCGCGACAGCTCGTCCAAGTACGCGTCGACGATCTCGGAGAGCGACACCTCGTAGATGTCGACCTCCTCGCGGGTGATGAGGTGCAACAGCAGGTCGAAAGGACCCGCGAACACGGCGGTCGAGACCTCGTAGGCCATCGGGCCCAGCGTACCGGGCGGCGCGCGCCGTGCTGCGGACCGCCCGTGACGGACGGGCGGGAAGCGATCCGGGGCGCGACGACCCGCCGGGACTACGCTCCGGCGGCGATGGCACGCGTCTTCTCCGGCATCCAACCCAGCGGCGAGCTGCACCTGGGCAACTACCTCGGGGCGGTGCGCAACTGGGTCGCCGACCAGGAGCGCCACGACGCGGTCTACTGCATCGTCGACCTCCACGCGGTGACGGTCGACTACCCGCCGGACGAGCTGACCGAGCGCACCCTGCGCACCGTGGCGCTCGCGCTGGCGTGCGGTCTCGACCCCGACCGGTGCACCCTGTTCGTGCAGAGCCACGTGCCCGAGCACGCGGAGCTCGCCTGGCTGCTCAACTGCGTCACCGGCTTCAGCGAGCTCCAGCGGATGACGCAGTTCAAGGAGAAGGCGGGCGAGCGCGAGTCGGTGACCGCCGGCCTGTTCGACTACCCGGTGCTCATGGCCGCCGACATCCTCCTCTACGACACCGAGCGCGTGCCCGTCGGCGACGACCAGCGTCAGCACCTCGAGCTCGCCCGCGACGTCGCCGCGCGCTTCAACCACCGCTTCGGGGACACCTTCGTCGTGCCCGACGCCACCGTGCCGCCCGTGGGCGCCCGGGTGATGGACCTCCAGTCGCCGACCGACAAGATGTCGAAGTCGTCGCTCTCGCCGCAGGGGACGCTGCTGCTCTCGGACCCTCCCGAGGTGCTGACCAAGAAGATCAAGTCGGCCGTCACCGACTCGGGGCGCGAGGTGCGCCGCGACACCGTCGAGAAGCCCGGGATCTCGAACCTGCTCGACATCCTCTCGTCGGTGACCGGCACCCCGGTGGCCGACCTCGAGGAGGAGCACCGCGACGCCGGCTACGGGGCGTTCAAGCAGGCGGTCGCCGACGCGGTGGTCGACTACCTGGAGCCGATCCGGTCACGCCTGCCCGAGCTCATGGGCGACCGCGCGGGCCTCGAGCAGACCCTCCGCGAGGGCGCCGAGCGAGCGCGTGAGACCGCCCGTCCCGTGCTCGCCCGCGCCCGCCGGGCGATGGGCTTCCTCCCTCGTTCCTGACACCGGGAGCCGGCGTCGTTCTGACGTCCCGTGTCGAGAACGACGGTTGACGACGGTTGACGACCGTTGACGAGGGTTTCCCGGGGTCGGCGAGGGCCTCAGTAGCCGACCTCGGGCCAGGGCGAGAGGTCGCGCGACGACGCCGGGCATCCGGGGCTCCCCGCGACGTCGCCGTGCTTGGCACCCCGCACGAACAGCCGGCTGATGTCGCCCCGCGCGGTCCCAGCCGTGACCACCGCCGCGGTCCCGCCCAGGCACGACCGGTACTCGAGCGTTCTCTCCCAGTCGAGCGCCGGCTCCAACTGGTCGAGGCGCGACGCGCTCACGCGGTGGGTGCCGTCCTCCGCCCACTGCGCTCCGACAACCTCGGTGGCCCGCCGGAGCTGGTCCTCGCCCTGGAGGCGCCGCACCGGCTCGGTGGCCGAGTCGACGCCGCGGTCGACCAGGTCCAAGAAGAAGTCGCGTTCGAGCTGCACCGCGACGGCGAGCACGAGGAGCACGCCGAGCAGGACGGGCCAGCGCCGGCGCCGCGCCCGGTGGACGGGGCGGAGGTGCTCCCGCTCCTCGGACGGTCGGGGCGCGCGCTCGAGCCGGACGGTGTAGTCCTCCACGTCCGCTGCATCGGCGGCGGCGCCCCGGGCCTTGAGCCCGCGCGCGGCGCGGCCCGCGGCGCAGCGCGCGGCCCTACTGCTGGATGAAGTCGCTGAGCACGTCGAAGAACGGCTGGATGATCGTGCCGAAGAGGTCGAAGAAGAACAGACCGGCGAAGATCACCAGGAACCCGTACGGGCGGAACTTGTGCCAGGCGAGGAGGTGCCGGCGCGGCAGGACCCGCTCGATCAGCGACGAGCCGTCCAGCGGCGGGATCGGCAACATGTTGAACACCCCGAGGAACAGGTTCACGAGCGCGAACGACCACAGCACCTGCGGCAGGAGCTGGAGCTCCGCGACCGTGCCCACGAGGCGGAAGCCCTGCCCGGTGGCGGGGTCGATGAGCGAGCGGACCGCGACCGCCGCGACGAACATGAGCGTGAAGTTGGTGATCGGCCCGGCGATCCCCACCCACACCATCTGTCGTCGCGGGTTCCCGAGCTTGGCGGGATTCACCGGCACGGGCTTGGCCCAGCCGAGGACCGGCAGATTGGCGAGCACCGCCATCGCCGGCAGCAGCACGGAGCCGACCGGGTCGATGTGCGGCACCGGGTTGAGGGTCAGCCGGCCGGAGCGCCGGGCCGTGTCGTCGCCGAAGGCCAGCGCGACCACCCCGTGGCTGATCTCGTGGAGGATGACGGCGACGACGAGCGCGCCGTAGAGGATCAGCTGATCCTGGAGGTCCAAGGGGAGAGCCTCAGCAGCTCACGAGCGCTTCTTCGAGGCGCAGTCGATGCAGTAGCGAGCCGCCGGCTTGGCCTCGAGGCGGGCGGGCGGGATGTCGTCGCCGCATGATTCGCACCGTCCGAACGAGTCGTCCTCGAACTTCTCCAGCGCTCGCTCGACGTCACCGAGCAGCTCGGCGAGCTGCCCGACGAGCGCGTCGACCTCCCCCCGCTCGGCGGTCACCTGGCCCGAGTCGGCGAATCCCTCGTCGAACGCGAGCGAGCTGGGGTCGCCGTACCCGTACTGCGCGAGCTGCTCGCGGATCCGGGTGCGCTCCTCTTCCAGGTGCGCGCGGAGCTGGTCGAAGGTGACATCGGCCATGTCCGCGAGTGTAGGGGCTCGGACCCGCTGCGGCGCAGGTCCCGGCCGGCGCGGCGCGCCCCGGTGCCGGCGCCGGGGCGGTGCTCACCCCGCGCGGCGGGCCCGGGGATGCGCGGCGTCGTAGGCGGCGCGGAGGCGCTCGGTCGTCACCTTCGTGTACACCTGGGTGGTCGAGATCCGCGAGTGGCCGAGCAGCTCCTGGACCACGCGCAGGTCCGCTCCGCGCTCGAGCATGTGGGTGGCGCACGAGTGGCGCAGCACGTGCGGGCTGAGCTGGTCGCCGAGGCCCGCACGGAGGGCGTGACGCCGGACGATCATCCAGCAGCCCTGCCGGGTCAGGCGGCCGCCCCGGGCGTTGAGGAACACCGCGTCGCTGTCGCCTCGGCGCGCGAAGCGGGCGGGTGCCAGCTCCGGGCGGGCCCGCTCCAGGTACTCGCCCAGCGCGGAGGCCGCTCCCCGGCCGACCGGCACGAGGCGCTCCTTGCTCCCCTTGCCGAGGACCCGCAGGAAGCGCGTCTCCACGTCGACGGCGTCGAGGTCGAGGCCGACCAGCTCGCTGATCCGCACGCCGGTGCCGTAGAGGGTCTCGAGGATCGCCCGGTCCCGCACCGCGCTCGGGGTGGTGCCCACCACACCGTCGAGCAGTCTCCCGACCTCGGCTTCGCTCAGCGCCTTGGGCACCCCCTGGGGGACCCGCGGCGCTCCGACGTCCTCGGTCGGGTCGGCGGGCGCGAGGCCCTCGGTGGCGCAGAAGCGGTGGAACGAGCGCACCGCCACCAGCGACCGGGCGACCGTCGCCGCCGAGTAGCGCGGCGAGCCCTCGTCGTCCAGCGCCTCGCGCAGGGAGGTGACGTAGGCCGCCACGGTCTCCTCGCCGACCCTGGCGGGATCGTCGATGCCCGCCTCGGCGAGGAACGCCGCGTAGCGGCTCAGGTCGCGCCGGTAGGCGCGCCGCGTGTTGTCGGCCACCCCCCGCTCCACGCCGAGCCAGGTGTCGTGCTCGGCCAGCGCGTCGGCGAGGCGGCTGCTCACGGCGCCGCCGTCGCCGCGTGCCGACGGCGTGCGCCCCGTCGTGTGGCCGGACGTGTGGCCGGTCGTGTGGCCGGTCGCGCGTCGGCGCCCGCCGCCGCGGCCTCGCTCAACCCCAGGCCTCCGCGGGGTCGACGGCCTCGGTGCCGAGCGCTCGGGCGACGGCGAGGTTGACGACGGAGCCTCCCACGACGTTCAGACCGGCCTCCAGCGCCGGGTCCGCGGCGGCCGCCGCGAGCGGGCCGGCGACCGCGAGCGCCAGCAGGTACGGCAGCGTCGAGTTGGCCAGCGCGTAGGTCGAGGTGTGGGGCACCGCCGCGGGGATGTTGCCGACCCCGTAGTGGAGGACGCCGTGGTGCTCGTCGTCGGGATCGTCGTGGGTCGTCTCGCGGGTCGTCTCGATGCACCCGCCCTGGTCGACGGCGACGTCGATGACGACCGAGCCGCGCCGCATCCCGCTCACCATGTCCTCGCTCACCAGCACCGGGGCGCGGTCACCGGCGACCAGGACCGCTCCGATGAGCACGTCGCACTCGGCGACGTTGCGCTCGATCGCGCCGCGGTTGCTGGCGAGCGTCATGATCCTGCCCCGGTGGATCTGGTCGACCCAGCGCAGCCGGTCGACGTCGCGGTCGAGCAGCACCACCTCGGCCTCCATGCCCTGCGCGATCCACGCCGCGTTCCAGCCCACGTTGCCCCCACCCAGGATCAACACCCGTGCGGGCCGGACGCCGGGCGCGCCCCCGAGCAGCACGCCGCGCCCGCCCTGCTCCCGCTCCAGGAAGTGGGCGCCGATCTGCGGCGTCATCCGCCCCGCCACCTCGCTCATCGGGGCGAGCAGCGGCAGCGCGCCCGAGGCGTCCTGCACCGTCTCGTACGCGACGCCGGTGGTCCCCGACGCGCGGAGGCGCTCGGCGACCTCCGGGTAGGCGGCGAGGTGCAGGAAGGCGAACAGCGTCAGGTCCTCGCGCAGGTACGCGAACTCGTCGGGTTGGGGCTCCTTCACCTTGCACACCAGCTCGGAGCGCCCCCAGACCTCGTCGGCGTCGTCGAGGATCTCCGCTCCGGCCGCCGCGTAGTCGAGGTCGCTCACCGCGGAGCCCACCCCGGCGCCGGCCTCGACGAGGACGGTCGCGCCTTCGCCGGTCAGCTCACGGACCCCTTCGGGGGTGACCGCCACCCGGTGCTCGCCCTCCTTGCGTTCTCGGGGGACGCCGACGATCAGGGTCATCGCCTCCCGGTGCGCTCGCCGCGGAGGAAGGCGCGGGCGAGGGTCGTCCCGATGATGGTCTTGGCGTCCACGATCTCCCCGGCCGAGAGCAGACGGTCGAGGTCGCCGAGCGCCACCCGCTCGACGTCCATGTGGCGCTCCTCGGCCCGGGTCTCGAGGTGGCGCTCGGAGACCTCCAGGTCGCGGGCCAGGTAGACGTGCGAGTACTCGTCGCTGAAGCCCGGCGAGTTGTAGAAGCCGACGAGTCGATCCCAGCGGCCCGCGAGCAGGCCGGTCTCCTCCTCGAGCTCCCGCCGGGCCGTCGCCTCCGGCTCCTCGTCGGGCTCCCGCTTGCCGGCCGGCAGCTCGAGGAGCTCGGCTCGCGCCGCGATCCGGTACTGGCGCACGAGCACGACCCGCTCGTCGTCCTCGAGGGCCACGATCACCACCGCGCCGGGATGGCGCACCGTGAAGCGCACGACCTCGTCGCCGTCCGGTGTGCGCACTCGCTCCTCGACGAGGTCGAGGAACCCGGCCCGGCTGAGGAGGTGCTCGTCGACGGGGCGGAAGCCCGCCATCGGTGTCAGCTCGTCCGGCTGGCGCCCGCGGCTTCGCGCTCGTCCGCTTCGATCGGGAGCCGCGGCGCGCGTCCTTCGGAGCGGGCCAGCGCGGCGGCGACGAACTCGCGGAACAGCGGATGCGGCCGGTCGGGACGGCTCTTGAACTCGGGGTGGGCCTGGGTGCCGACGAAGAACGGGTGCACGTCGACGGGCAGCTCCACGAACTCGACGAGGCGGTCGTCGGGCGAGGTCCCCGAGCAGACGAGCCCGGCCTCCTCCAGGCGCCCGCGGTAGCGGGGGTTCACCTCGTAGCGGTGCCGGTGGCGCTCGTCGACCCACTCCTTGCCGTACGCGCCGTGGACGATGGTGCCCGGCAGGAGCTGCGCCGGGTAGGCGCCGAGGCGCATCGTCCCGCCCACGTCCACGATCTCTCGCTGCTCGTCCATCAGGTCGATCACCGGGTGCGGGCTCCGCGAGTCGAACTCGCCCGAGTTGGCGCCCTCGAGGCCACAGACGTTGCGGGCGTACTCGATCACGGCGCACTGCATGCCGAGGCAGAGCCCCAGGAACGGGATCCCCTGCTCGCGGGCGTAGGTGGCCGCGGCGATCTTGCCCTCCACGCCGCGGACTCCGAACCCGCCCGGCACGACGATGGCGTCGAGGCCGCTCAGGCGGCCCTCGGCGAGGAGGCCTTCGGCGTCGTCGGACTGGATCCAGTCGATCTCGATGTTGGCGCCGGCGGCGAAGCCGCCGTGGCGGAGCGCCTCGGCCACGGAGAGGTAGGCGTCGGGGAGGTTGACGTACTTGCCCACGAGACCGATCGTGACGGTGGCTTCGAGCGACTCGATCCGCTCCACCAGGGACTCCCACTCGCCGAGCTCCGGGGTGCGCTCGTCGAGGCACAGCACCTTGCAGACCTCGACGTCGAGGCCCTCCTCGCGCAGCACCAGCGGGATCTCGTAGATGCTCTCGGCGTCGACGGCGGAGATGATGCCGCGCTCGGAGACGTCGCAGAGGCGCGAGATCTTCTCCTTGAGCTTCGGCGAGATGGGCCGGTCCGAGCGGCACACGATGGCGTCGGGCTGGATGCCCCGGCTCCGCAGCTCGGTCACCGAGTGCTGGGTCGGCTTGGTCTTCTGCTCCCCCGACGGCGCGATGTAGGGGACCAGGGTGACGTGCACGTAGAAGACGTTCTCCCTGCCGACGTCCTTGCGGAACTGCCGGATCGCCTCGAGGAACGGGAGGATCTCGATGTCGCCGACGGTGCCGCCGATCTCCGTGATGACGACGTCGACGTCGTCGTCGGCGAGGCGGAGGATCCTCTCCTTGATCTCGTCGGTGATGTGGGGGATCACCTGCACGGTGTCGCCGAGGAAGGCGCCCTTGCGCTCCTTGGCGAGGACCGTGCGGTAGATGGATCCGGTCGTGGCGTTGGAGGCGCGGGTGAGCGACACGTCGACGAAGCGCTCGTAGTGCCCCAGGTCGAGGTCGGTCTCGCCGCCGTCGTTGGTGACGAACACCTCGCCGTGCTGGAAGGGGTTCATCGTGCCCGGGTCGACGTTGATGTAAGGATCGAGCTTCTGCATCACGACGCGCAGGCCCCGCATCCTCAACAGCCGCCCGATGGAGGAGGCGGTGAGCCCCTTGCCGAGGCTGGACGCCACTCCCCCGGTCACGAAGATGTGCTTCGTCACACGCTCGCCCCCTTCAGGATCGCCACGGCGGGAAGCGCTCCGGGCGCCGAAGCGAGCCCCGACCGTGGCCGCTGTGGCGTCGCACCCGGTGACCCGACTCGCACGTGCTGACCGTATCATTGGCCCACCCGAGACCCGGACATGCTCAGATCCCACCTCTCCTCCCGACTCGCCTCCGCGCTCGGATCCGCGCGCGCCCCGTTGGCCCTCGCGGCGCTCGCCCTCGTGGTGCGCCTTCCGGCGCTGTTCGCGGGCCGGCACCTCACCTTCGACGACGGGGTCTTCGGCGCCTCCGCGGTCGCCATGCGCCACGGCGGCGTCCCCTTCCGCGAGGTGTTCTCCAGCCAGGGACCCCTCTTCCTCCCCCTCGTGTGGGTCTTCGACCTGCTCGGCGGCCGTGCCGAGGTCGCGCCCCGGCTCCTCGCGGTGGCCGCCGGCGTCGCGGTGACCGTCGGCGTCTACGCGCTCGCCCGGCAGCTCTCGGCGAAGCCGTCGGCCGCCTTCGTCGCCGCGGCGGTCGCCTCGACGAGCGGTTCGCTGCTGTGGACGTCGGGACCCCTCGCAGCGGACGGGCCCGGGGTCGCGCTGGCGACGGTCGCGGTGGCCGTGGCGCTCTCGCACCGCGACCGCCCCTCCACCGCGAAGGCGGTGGCGCTCGGCGCGCTGATCGGCGCCGCGTTCGCGATCAAGAGCCTCTTCGCCGTGCCGCCCGGCCTCGCCATCGCCTGGGTGCTCCTGGAGTCCCGCGCCTGGCGCCACCTGCTGGTCGCCGTCTCCGCGTCCGCCGCGGTGGTGCTCGCCGCCGCGCTCCCGTGGGGTCTCGCCGAGGTGTGGGACCAGGCGGTCCGCTACCACCTCGACGCGGCGGACGAGCGCACGCCGGGCGCGAACGCCCGCAAGGTGGTGAGCACCCTGTGGGACCGCGACCTCCTGCTGCTCGTGGCAGGGGCGGCCGCGGCCGGCCTGTCGCTCGCGGCGCGCCTCGGCGCGCCCCGCGGACGGGCGGGCAGCGCCCCCGGGCAGCGCAGCACCCCCGGGCAGAGCAGCACCCTCGGGCAGGGCAGCGGGGCCTTCCGCCGGAGCGGTCCCGTCGTGGTGTGGCTGGCGGCGATCCTGCTCGTCCTGCTCCTCGAGCATCCGCTGTGGAGGCCTCACCTGGTCCACGTCGTCCCACCCGCCGCGGCCCTGGCGGCGCTCGGCGCGAGCCCCGCGGTGCGGCGCTTCGTGGCGGTGGTCGCGGTCGCGGCGCTCGTCCACGCCGCCGGGGTCACCGGGATCCTGTGGCCGGGCGGGTACACGGGGGAGGCCGCTCGCGCGCACCGGGACCTCGCCGCGCTGCCCGGCGACGCCCTCGCGCTCAGCGACGAGCCCGGGTTCGTGTGGCGAGCGGGCCTGCGGGCCCCCGACGACCTGGTCGACGCGTCGATCCTGCGCATCGAGCAGGGCCGGATCACGGCCGCGTCGGTCTCCCGCGCGGCCTCCGACCCCCGGGTGTGCGCGGTCCTCGTCTGGTCGCACCGCTTCGGGGACCTCGACCTCGGCCCGCGCCTCGACGGCTACGAGGTCACGGCGACCTACGGCGGCCCCCGACGGCTCTTCGTGCGGCCGGCGTGCGCTGCGCCACCGGGCGGATGACCGGCCCCGGACCCAGCGCACACCTCAGCGCCGGCCCCAGCGGTCCAGCGCCCGCAGCGGCGGCACCGCTTCGATGACCCGGCTGAACGAGAACAGCTCGGCGGCGAGGTTGAGGGCGGCGAGCACCGCGACGGCCACGTCCCGGCCGACCGGCTCGAGGGTGAGCATGGCGCCGACGGCCAGCGCCGCGCCCAGCGCGTTCGCGCCGGCGTCGCCCAGCATGATCCGCTCGCGCAGGTCGTCGGGGAACAGTCCGATCACCGAGCCCATCAGGGGCGCCAGCGCGACCCCCACGGCGTCGGTGCCGCTGGCCACCGCGAGCGGCACGTAGGCCACGATCCCCACCTTGATGACCCGGCCCGGCGCGCGGTCGAACAAGTTGGCGAGGTTGGCGGCGAGCGCGACGAGGAGCCCGTCGAGCACCAGCCGGTCGAGGTCGCCCGCCGCGACCGGCGAGGCCACCACGAGGGCCAGCAGCCCGCCGCCGGCCAGCTTCAGCCCCCCCGTGGTGAGCTCCCCGCGGGCGAGCGCGCGCAGGTGCCCCCGGAACCCGGATGCGCCCTGCTCGACGGCCACGTCGTCGATGAACCCGAGCAGCACGTAGCCGAGCACCGCGATCAGCACGAGGGCGCGGGCCTCGGTGAGGCCCTCGACGTTGCCGACGCCGAAGGAGGCCAGCACGACGCGGCCGCCTTCGATCACGACGAGGCCGACGGCCAGCAGCACCCCCGCGCCGGTGGGGACCATCTTCCCGTGGACGTTCTCCCGCTGGAGCGACGCCGCGTCGAGGAACGCTCGGCCGGCGATCCGCACGAGCCGGACGGCCAGGAAGCCGACGACGAAGGCGATCGCGATGTTCACCGCGGCGCTCCCCCGCCGCCGCTCACGACTCGACCTCCGCCGCCGGGCCGGCCGCTGCGCGAGCCGCGCTGCGGGTCGCGTGGGATCCCAGCGGGTCCGCGTCGGGTTGGAGGCGCATCGCGAGGTACACCATGACCGGGTTCAGGACCCCCAGGATCATGCCGGGCACCGCGATCCCCGAGTCGTTGAGCGCGAACCCGAGGGTCCCGGCCACGAGCACGCCCACCAGCGCGATGCGGAACCGCGGGATGCGCGCCTCGACGATCCGGCGCTGGTGGGGGCTGCGCCACACGAGGTAGGCGGCGAAGGCCAGCGCGCCGGGCACCATCAGCAGCCAGACGGAGCTCGTGATCACCCGGATGTTCGCCGCCAGCTTGCGCAGCACCACCGTCACGAGGGCGTCGGCTCCCTCCGCGTCGACCTGCTCGACCAGGCGGCCGAGGTGGGAGCGCTCACCCGCAGGTTGCGCCAGGTCGAAGAGCGTGAACGCGCCGAGGACGACGAGCGTGGCCACGCCGAGGAGCACGAGGGTGCGCGGGCCGACCCTGGCACCCCAGAGCCGGTAGGCGACGTAGCCGAAGGCCGGCACCGCCGTGAGGACCCCACCGACGTCCGCGCCCCAGGCGGGGAGCCCGTCGACGACGAGGAGCAGCGCCAGGAGCCCGGCGGCTCCGAGCGCGCCGCGCCGCCCCGGCGCGCGGTGGGCCAGGAGGACGGCGAGCAGGATGCCGCCGCCGGCGACCTGCGCGAACGACAGGTTGTTGATCCCGGTGAACCGGCCGGCGACGATGGGCGAGTCGCCGAACACGGTGTTGAGCTGGAGCGCCGAGTCGGCGAGCACCACGTTCCCGACGATCACCCCCACGACCACCACCAGGACCGCGGCGACGGCGATCACCGGATCGCCCCGGCTCACCAGCCGGGCGAGCGCCGCGATCGCGACCGCCACCGCGAACACGAAGCTCAGGTACGCCGCGAAGCCGACCCCGGAGAAGTCGACCAGGCCCGCCAGGTAGGTGGCGGGCAGGATCCCCAGGACGACCGTCGCGGCCGCCCCGACGACGCCGCGGCCGCGGCCGAAGCGCAGCGCCAGCACCCCGGCGAGCGCCAGCGCGAGCTGGAGACCGACGAACGTGGCGGTGACGGGCCCCACGATCCGGTCGCGCAGCTCGGCCTCCTCGGTCTCCGAGCGGAGGTGCTCGATCCGCTCGGCGGCGGGACCAACGGCTCCGCCGGTCTCGAACGCCCGCCCCTCCATGGAGCCCGGGCGTTCGACACCGACGAGGTCGACCACCGTGGCGGCGACGTCGTAGATCGTGACGAACCCCGCACGGCGGGTCGTGGGGCTCGTCAACAGCGAGGGCTCCACCCCGGGCGCGCGCACCGCCGCGACGTTGAGGGTCGGCGCGCCGCGGGGCGCACCGGGTGCGACGCCCACGACGGCGTCGTGCCCGGCGTCGACGCGCGCGAGCAGCTCGCCGACGAGGCGGTCGGTCCGCTCGATCGCGTCGGCGGTCGTGGCGTCGCGCAGGCGTGGCGCCACGAAGCCGCGGTACGCCTCGGCGCGGGCGAGATCCGACGCCTCCACGACCACGACCGACCCGTCGGTCCACTCCTCGTCGAACGCGTCGAGCACCGCGCCGTGGTCGAGGCGCAGGCCGAACGGCGCGCCCGGATCACGACGCAGCAGGCCCGAGTCGATCCGCCCGCCGGGGACGGTGCCGGCGCCGTCCATGAGGGCGGCGGCCACCGGGCGGCGGACCTCGGAGGTCTCGAACGGGTCGAGGCGCCGGTCGCCGTTGCCGATCACGGCGCGGTGGTGACCGGCCTCCGCGAGCGCCGTCCCGAGCGCTCCGATCTCGGCGTCGAAGAGGAGGCCCTCGTTGCGGTCGACGAAGTCGGGGTAGGAGAGCACGAGCACGGGAGCGTCGGGGACCCGGCCCATCCGCCGCCGGTAGGCGTCGGTCGCGGTCCCGTGCTCGAACGTCTCGCCGGCCTGGAGGGCGAGGTCGCCGGTGGAGGGCCCCTCGGCGCGGGTGCCCGCCCCGATCGTGGCGTAGCCGGTCTCGAGGTCGGTCTTGCGTCGCCGCACCCGCAGCGAGAGGTTGCCCAGGGCGCTGTCCTCGAAGAGGCGGTCGAGGTTGGGGGTCTCGGCCGCCTCGAGGTCCTCCCAGGTGAGGTGCGGCAACGACAGCACCAGCACCCGGTCCGCGGCGGCCTCGTCGCCTCGTCCCTGCTCGCCTCGTCCCTGCTCCGTTCGTCCCTGCTCGCCTCGTCCGTGCTCGGCTGTGGCGGCCCTCGCGCCGGGCGCGCCGCCCGCCAGCGCCGCCGAGCCGGCGAGCGCCACCACGATCGAGACGGCAGCGGCGCAGCGCCTCATGGGGCGACCCCGCTCGTGCGCGCGCGCCGGAGCCGCTGGAGGGACGGCGGGTGAGCCACGGCGACGTACACGGCGGCCCCCGCGCCGCCGAGCACGGCCAGCAGGAGGACCTTCACGAGGCGCCCGGAGGGGTCGAGTCCCTGCCAGGCCGCCCACACCGCCAGGCCGGTGAGCGCCGCGGTCGGCACGGAGCGCAGCAGCGCGCGGGGGACGAGCGACACGTGCGAGCGGCGCGCGATCCGTGCTCCGAGGGTGAGGGTCGCCGCGGTGTACGCCAGCGCCAGACCGCCGCCCATCGCGGCGAGGCGGCCCTCCGGCCCGAAGCGGGGGCCGACCACGATCATGAAGGCGGCGCCGCCGAGCGCCGTCGCCACCGACACGAGCGTCGGCGTCCGGCTGTCGCCGAGCGCGTAGGACGCCCGCGTCAGCAGCAGGAACGCGCTGTAGGGCAGCAGGCCGAGCGCCAGGGTTCCGAGCGCGCTGGCCATCATCTCCACCCCGCCGGGCGTGGTCTCGCCGAACGCCACCACCTCCATGAGCGGGCCGCCGAGCGCCAGGTAGGCCGCCGCGGCGGGGACGACGAGGAGCGCCATCGCGTCGAGCGCCCAGCGCAGGTCGCGGCCGAACCCCTCGAGGTCGCCGGCGGCGACGTCGTGGCTCAGCTCCGGCAGGATCACGTCGTGGATCGACTGGCCCAGCACCGCGTAGGGGACGAGGAAGAAGGTGTACGCGACGTAGTAGGCGACCACCCCGCCGGACACGCCCATGCCGACCACCAGCGCCGCCGCCATCAGGATGCCGACGCTGGCGTTCTGGAAGCCGGCCCACGCCGCGTGGCGGACCGTCCGGCGCACGATGGGATCGGCGAACCGCAGGCGAGGACGGAGGCGGAACCCGCGCACCAGCAACGCCACCGTCGGGACGCCGACGAACGCGGCGACGCCGAGCGTGCCGGCGAGGCCGAGGGTGAGCCGCTCGGCGAAGGAGACCTCCAGGCTCGGCTCCTGGCCGCCCCGCAGGACGGCGAAGAGCACCATGCCGGCGACGACGACCACCGTGTTCCCGATCGGCGCCGCCGCCGCCACGGCGAAGCGGCGCTTGGCCTGGAGCACCGCCGTCGCCACGGCCCCGATCGCGTAGAGCACCACCTGGGGGACGAAGAACCGCAGCAGGAAGGTCGCCAGCTCCCGCTGCGCCGCCGCGCTCGCCGGGTCCTCGACCCCGGCGGTGAGCAGCCTCGCCAGGGCCGGGGCCGACACGACCCCCACGACGGCCACCGCGCCCATGGCGAGCATGCCGTAGGCGAGCAGTCCGCCGGCGAGCATCTCGGCGTCGCGGTCGCGGGCGCGACGCAACAGGCCCACGAACTCGGGAACCAACACCGCCGAGAGCGCGCCCGCGGCGAGGAGCTCGAAGAGGACGTTGGAGACGAGGTTGGACCCCTGGAACGCGTTGCCGAGGTCGGTCGTGCCGAGCACCGCCGCGACGACGAGGACCCGCACGAACCCGAACGCCCGGGAGGTCGCGGTGGCGAGGCCCATCCGCGCCGCCGAGCGACCGACGCCGTTCGCGCCGGCCCGGCTCGGGTCTCGGCCGGTGTCGCTGCCGACGTCGCTCCCGGTCGCTGCGCAGGTGTCGTCACCGGCGATGCCGTCGTCACCGCTGTTGCTGTCGTTGCCGGTGTCGCGGTCGTCGCCGGGCGCGGGTGTCCCGCGCGCTCCTCGCGCCCCCACCTCACACCTCGCCGGGGATCTCGGGCAGGAGGCGTGACGCGCCCGGACCGGCGCCGTAGTGGCCGGCCTGCCCGCGCGTGATCTGCTCGAGCGCGAGCACGACCGCCGTGCGCCCCTGGGTGGTGTGGGCGCGTCCCACGGTGGAGATCCGGTCGGCGAGGCGCTCGTCGCTTCGGACGAGGCCGATCACCGCGGCCGCCTCCGCGTCGTCGCCCGAGCCGGGGATCTCCGCAGCCACGGCCGGCAGCCTCAGCTCCGCCACCGCCTCCGCGACGGGGAGGAAGAGGCTCTGGGCCGAGACCTGCGCGCCGGGCCCGTCCACGATCACGGCGGTGCTGCCCGGTCGCGGGTACGCGCCCAGGTCGAACTCCTCGGCCCCGGCCCGGTCGACGGCGAGGAACCCGGCCTCGTCGAGGCGCACCAGCAGGTCGCCCTCCACCTCGGGAAGCGTCGTCGAGTCGGTCCCCGCCTCCGGCTGCTCCGCCGTGGCCTCCGTGCTCGTCGTGGTCCCGCTCCCACCCGACTCCTCGGCCCGCGCGCCGGTGCCGTCGGTGCCTTCGGAGCTGTCGGCCTCCCCGACGCCCGCCTCCCCGTCCGTGCCCTCCGGCTCCGCGGCGCCGTCCGGCTCCCCGGTCCCGTCGTCGTCCGCGCCCTCCACGGGGGCGTCGGGCCCACCGTCGACGATCCTCCGGGCGAGCAGCCGCGCGGCCGTCTCCCGGAGGAGCTCCCGGCTGGGCGCGATCTCCAGGATCTCGGCGAGGGCCGACCGGCGGTCGTCCTCGACGAGCGCCCACGAGGGCTCCAACCACAGGATCGCCGGAGCGTGCGCGCCGGCCTGTCGGAGCGTGCCGACGACGGAGCGCACGGCGTCCTCGTCGATCCCCCGCACCGCCAGCACCACGACCGACTCGCCGTCGAGGTGCCCGTCGATCGCGTAGGGCGCCGCCTGCTCCACGAAGTCGCCCAGCTCGCCGAGGCGCTCCCTCAGCTCGTCGTTCTCGCTGCGCACCTCCTCGGCGTTGCGCTCGACCACGTCGATCCGGGCCTCGAGGCCGTCGACGATCGCCCGGTCGATGACCGTGGAGCCGACGACGACGCCGAGGGCCAGGGCCAGGAACACCGCGATCAGCGAGACCAGATGGAACCTGAAGTTGATCATGGGTGCCTCGTCGCCGTCAGAACGCGTCCGTGATCGAGAACCACAGGTCCCGCAGGGTCACCTCGATGCCCCGCAGGAACACCTGGAGCGGCTCCGAGACCAGCACGATGACGAGCACGGCGAACACCGCCGCCGCGACGAGCAGCACCACGTCGAGGCGCCGGATGCGCGCCTCGTAGAGGCGGTTGACACCCTTGGCGTCGACGAGGACCGGCCCGAGGCGCAGACGGGTGAGGAACGTCGAGGCCATCCCCTTGCGGCCCTTGTCGAGGAACTCGACCATCGTCGCGTGGGTGCCGACGGCGACGATGAGGGTCGCGCCCGCCTCGTAGGCGAGGAGCATGGCCACGTCCTCGCTCATCCCCTCGGCGACGAACTCGTGGTAGTCGACGCCCCACGCCAGCAGCTCCTCGCGTCCCGGCGCGCGGCCGTCGGGGTGCACGTGGTGGACCAGCTCCGCGCCGCAGCGCACGGCCCGCTCCGAGAGCGAGTCGAAGTCTCCGGTGATCACCTCGGGTGTGAGGCCCGCGTCGAGCAGGGCGTCGGCGCCGCCGTCGACGCCGACGAGGACCGGCTTGAACTCGGTGATGTAGGGCCGCAGCGCGCGCAGGTCGTCCTTGTAGTCGTGGCCCCGGACCACCACGAGGGCGTGGCGACCCTCGAAGGCGGTGCGCAGCGGCGGCAGCTCGAGGGGCTCGAACGTGAGGCGCGCCTCGGAGCGGATGTAGTCCAGGGTGTTCTCGGCGAACCGCTCGAGCTCGTCGCCGATCGCCCGGTGCGCCCGGCGCATCGACTCCTCGACGGTCTCGGCGGTCTGGAGGACGCCGCGAGCGACCAGCTCCCCGCCCCGCCAGATCTCGGCGCCCTCGATCCGGATCTCGTCGCCCTCGTCGAGGATCTCGAGGAGCTCCGAGCCGACGCCGTCGACGAGCACGATGCCGCCCCCGACGAGCACCCGGGGGCCCTGGTTCGGGTAGCGGCCGGAGATGGAGGGTGCGGCGTTCACCACGGCGACGACCTCCCGGTCGACCAGGCCCTCGGCCGCCACGCGGTCGACGTCGCGGTGGTCGATCACCGCGATCTCGCCGGGCTGGATCCGGCGGATGATCCGCTTCGTCCGCCGGTCGATCCGGCAGGGCGCCCGGACGGTGGAGGTCTCGACGTCCACGGCTTCACACACGCGCGCGGGCGCGTCCACCGCAGCGCCGCCTCATCGTCCGCGTTCCCGTCTCGCCGCCACGAGCAGCTCCTCCGCGTGGTCGCGGGCCGCCTCCGTGCCGCTGCCCGCCAGCATCCGCGACAGCTCGGCCACCCGCTCGCTCCCCTCGACCGGTCGCGCCTCGGCGCGCGTGCGTCCCTCGTGCTCGTGCTTGGTCACGACCACCTGCGCGTCCGCGTGCGCCGCGACCTGCGCGAGGTGCGTGACACAGAGGACCTGGTGCCCGCGTGCCACCACCGCCAGCCTCCGTCCCACCGCCACGCCGGCCTCCCCGCCGATGCCCGCGTCGACCTCGTCGAAGACGAGCGTGGGCGGCGCCTCGGTGAGCACGACCCGGGCCGCGAGCATCGTACGCGCCAGCTCCCCGCCGGAGGCCACGCGGGAGAGGGGCTGGGGCACCTCGCCGCGGTTGGCGCTGAGCAGGAAGCGCACGTCGTCGGCGCCGTCGCGTGGCAGGTCGTCGCCGACCTCCCGGGACTCGACCTCCACCGAGAACTCCGCCGAGGGCATCGCCAGCTCGACGAGCACCTCGCTGATCGCCTCGCCGAGGCCCCCGGCGGCGTCCCGGCGGACCTCGCTCAGGCGCCTCGCGGCGCCGCGCGCCCGCTCCAGGACGGCCGCGCGCTCCTCCTCCAGCTCGCCGGCGCGTGCCCCGGCGTGCTCGAGGTGGCCGCGGCGCGCCTCGGCGTCGTCGCGGTACGCGAGCACCTCCGAGAGCGTCGCTCCGTACTTCCGGCGCAGCTCGGCGAGGCGCGCGCGGCGCGCCTGCACCTCGGCGAGGCGCTCCGGGTCCTCCTCGATCCCCTCCCCCGCGACCCGGATGCCGCGAGCGAGGTCGGCCAGCTCGTCCTGGAGGACGCGGAGGCGCTCGAGCGAGTCGGCGAAGTGCTCCCGGCCCTCGAGCGCCTTGACGGCGCCTCCGACCGCGTCGAGCCCGCCGGCCTCGAGGATCTCGTGCGCCTCGCGGGAGGCGTCGCGCAGCGCGCCCGCGTCGGAGAGGAGGCGCTCCTCGCGCGCCAGCTCCTCGTCGTCGCCGGGACCGCGGATCTCCGCGGCGTCGATCTCTTCGATCTGGAACGCGAGGAGCTCGATCTCGCGGGCGCGCTCGCGCTGGTCGCCGCCGAGCTCCGCCAGCTCGTCGGCGATCTCGAGCAGCCGCTCGCGCTCCCGGAGGTCCTAGTCGAGGGTGTCCGCCGCGGCGGCGCCGGCGTAGCGGTCGAGGGCGGCGCGCTGCGCCCCCGGGCTCAACAGCGCGTGGTGGGTGTGCTGGCCGTGCAGGTCGACGAGATGGCGGCCCAGCTCACCGAGGAGCCCGACCGGCACGACCCGGCCGTCGACGTACGCCCGGCTCCGCCCCTCGGCGACGACGCGGGTGAGCACCAGCTCACCCGAGCCGACGTCCAGGCTCTCGAGGGCCGGATCCGCGGCGATGCGCTCGGACAGGGCGTCGTCGAGCTCGAAGCGGGCCTCGACCCTGGCCTCGTCCGCTCCCGAGCGCACGAGCGACGTGTCGGCGCGAGCGCCGACGAGCAGCTCGATCGCCTCCACGACGAGCGTCTTCCCGGCGCCGGTCTCGCCGCTGAGCACCGTCATCCCGGGACCGAGGACGAGGCCCAGCTCCTCGATCACCCCCAGGTCCTCGACCCGCAGCTCGGTCAGCACGTCAGCGGTCCGCCAGCCCGAACTTCGCCTTGAGCATCTGGTGGAAGTGGCGCTCGGAGAACACGATCAACCGTGCCGGCCGCCGTCCCGACCGGCAGGTCACGACGTCCCCGACGTCGAGGCTGCCCAGGGTGCGTCCGTCCACCGACAGCTCGACCTCGGGCTCCTCGACCACCTCGAGGCCGACGTCCTCCTCGCTGCCGAGGACGAGCGAGCGGTCGAAGAGCATGTGCGGCGAGACGGGCGTGACGAGCAGGCACCGGAGGCTGGGCGAGATGATCGGCCCCCGCACCGAGAAGGCGTAGGCGGTCGAGCCGGTGGGGGTGGCGACGATCATGCCGTCGGCCGCGTAGGTCGTGAAGAAGTCCCCGCCCACCGAGACGGCGAGGCGCACGAGGCGACCCGAGTGCGCCTTCTCGATCAGGCACTCGTTGAGCGCCCACCAGGAGCCCCGCGCGCTCCCCTGCGACTCGACCTCGACCCGCACCACCATCCGCTCCTCGATGGCGTGGTCGCCGTCGAGGACCCGCTCGATCGAGGTCTCGACGTCGTCGGGCTCGACGTCGGTGAGGAACCCGAGCTGACCGAGGTTGACGCCGAGGACCGGCACCTGCGCCTCGTAGACGAGGTCGACGGTGCGCAGCATCGTGCCGTCCCCGCCCAGCGACACCGCGAAGTCGAGACCCTCGCCGAAGCGCTCCGCGTCGACGCCGTGGCGCTCGAGACCCACCGCCGCCGCGTCGGGTTCGGGCACCCGCACCTCCACGTCGCGCGCCGCGAGGACGCCGGCCACGCGCAGCGCCAGCTCCTTGGCGGCCGGCCGACCCGGGTGGGGCACCAGCCCGACGGCGGTCACCGACCCCCCTCCCGGTCGGGCGCCCGGTCTGTCTCCGGGCCCGGCTCCCGGTCCGGAGCCCGGTGCGCCTCGGCCACCGCCGCTGCGATCGCTGCGTCGTCCACCGCCCGCGCGCCGCTCCCCCCGTCGGGGGACGGAGCCGGTCGCGCGGCGACGGCGGCGAGGAACTCGACGTTGCCCTCCCGGCCCCGCACCGGCGAGGGCGCCAGAGCGGTGACCTCGAGGCCCTCGCGCCCGAGCGCGCCGGTGACCTTCCGGAGCACCGCTCGGTGGACGTCCTCGTCGCGGACGATCCCACCGCGGCCGACCTGCTCGGGACCCGCCTCGAACTGCGGCTTCACCAGGACCACCCCGCGAGCGCCGGGGCGGAACAGCGGCACCAGCGCGGGAGCCACGAGGGCGACCGAGATGAACGAGACGTCGACGGTCACGAGGTCCACCGGCTCGCCCACGTGCTCGGCCTCCAGGTGGCGGGCGTTGACCCCCTCGCGGACCTCGACGCGGAGGTCGCCGCGGAGGCGACCGTCGAGCTGGCCGCGCCCGACGTCGAGCGCGACGACCTCGCGGGCGCCGCGCTGGAGGAGGCAGTCGGTGAAGCCGCCGGTCGAGGCACCCACGTCGAGGCAGCGCAGGCCCGCCACCTCGATGCCGAACCGATCGAGGGCGGCCTCCAGCTTGTGGCCGCCCCGCGAGGCGTACCTCCTCGGCGCTCGGAGGTCGATCGGCTCGCCCGGGTCGACGAGGCGGCTCGTCTTCTCCGCGATCGCACCCGAGACCAGCACCTGGCGCTCCGCGACCGCCGTCGCGGCCTGCGCCCGGCTCGGGAGGAGGCCACGGCGAACGATCTCCACGTCGAGGCGGCGGCGCCGAGCCACTCGCCCGTCCGCTACCCGGAGTCCGACGAGGACTTCCGGCTCGTGAGCCGCATCCCGGCTCCGCGGAGCTGCTTCGACGCCTGCGCCATGGACGGTGAGGATACCAGTACCCTGCGGAGGCCATGGTCATCCCGTTGCGCGACGAGAACCCGACGCGGCGGAGGGCGGTGGTCACGATCGCCGTGCTCGTGGCGAACGTGTTCGTGTTCTTCTTCGTGCAGCCGGGCAGCGGCATCGGCCTGCTCCCCTCGGAGTCGCGGCAGTCCGCGGTCGAGGCGCAGGTCGAGCAGCAGCGGTTCCTCTACGAGCACGCGGCCGTGCCCTGCGAGGTCACCTCCCTCACCCCCCTCGACGAGGCCCAGCTCGCCACCGGTGAGTGCGACCCGGCCGACGTGGGCGTCGATGACCGCGGAGCCCGCGAGCTCTTCCCCGACAAGAGCGTCCCCCTCTCGATCCTCTTCTCGATGTTCATGCACGGGGGTCTCCTGCACCTCGGCGGCAACATGCTGTTCCTGTGGATCTTCGGCAACAACATCGAGGACCGCTTCGGCTCGTTCGGCTTCGCGGTCTTCTACCTCGTGGCGGGGATCCTCGCGACCTTCGCCCACGTGTTCCTCAACCCGGGCTCGGTCGTGCCGGTGGTCGGGGCGTCGGGCGCGATCGCGGGGATCATGGGCGCCTACCTGGTGCTGTTCCCCCACGCCCGCGTCCTCTCGGTGATCCCGATCTTCTTCTTCATCCACTTCGTCCGGCTCCCGGCCGCGGTGGTCCTCGGGATCTGGTTCCTGCTCCAGTTCCTCGACGTCTTCAACCCCAGCAGCGGTGTGGCGGTCGCCGCGCACATCGGCGGGTTCGTCGTCGGCGTGCTCGTGGCGTGGATGCTCCGGGCGAGCGGACCGCCGAAACCCCGCCCCGTCCCGGGCTGGGGCGCCTGACACTTCCGGTGTGTGCAGGAACTGGGGCCTGGGGCTACGTCGCGCGGGCGAGGGCCCTCGCGTAGTGCTCCTCCTCGGGGTTCATGACGACGGCCAGCTTGAGGTGCCCGCGAGCCGCCGGGAGGTCGCCGAGGCGCAGCAACGCCAGGCCGAGGCCGAAGTGCGCGTAGTCGTTGGCGGGGTCGATCTCGAGGGTGCTCGAGAACTCCTCCCGGGCCGCGCCGACCTGCTGCGAGTTGAAGTAGGCGCGCGCGAGGGCCTCCCGGATCGAGCTCTTGGTCGGCTCCAGCTCCCGGGCGCGCTCGAGCGGCTGCACGGCGGCGTGGGGATGCCCGTCGCGGAGCAGGTCGAGGCCCCGGCCGAACTCCTCGTACGCGCTCCTCGTCGCCATCGGTGACCTCCCCGTCGTCGTCCCACGACCCGTCGTGGCACCTCGCTCGCCGGTTTCGCGTGGGCCACGGTCGGCTGTGCGACAATCCCGGCGGACCGCGACCGACGGGAGCGACGTGCCTGATTTCCGGCCGTTCCGAGGGATCCGCTACGACACCGAACGCTTCGGCCCCGACCTCACCCCGGTGGCCGCTCCACCATACGACGTGATCGACCCCGAGCGCCGTGCGCGCCTCGGCGAGCTCGACGAGCACAACGCCGTCCACCTCACCCTCCCCGCCGACGTCGAGCCCGGCGACCGCTACGAGCGCGCCGCCGAGCTGCTCGCCCGGTGGATCGACGAGCGGGTCCTCGTGGCCGACCCGCAACCCCGCTTCTACCGATACCGCTCCGAGCTCGTCGACGACGACGGCCGGGTGCGGACCACCACCGGCGTCGTCGGTGCCCTCGAGCTGCTCCGGCCGGGCGACGGCGACGTCCTCCCCCACGAGCGGACGATGCCCAAGCCCAAGGGCGACCGCCTCGAGCTGCTGCGCACGACACGGGCCAACCTGGAGCCCATCTGGGGCCTCTCGCTCGCTCCCGGTCTGACCGAGCTGCTCGACGACGCCGAGGCCCCGGTCGCCGTGGTCACCGACACCCGGGGCGCCCGCCACGAGCTCCGACCGATCGTCGCGCCCGCAGCCGTCCAGTCGATCGCGGAGGCGGTCACCGCAGCGCCGGTCGTGCTCGCGGACGGCCACCACCGCTACGAGACCTCCCTCCACTACCGGAACGAGCGCCACGAGGCCGGTGACGGCCCGGGAGAGCACGACCGCATCATGGCGCTCGTCGTGGAGCTCTCGGCCGACGAGCTGGCGGTCCAGCCGATCCACCGGGTGATCCGGAACCTGGAAGGTGGAACCCCGGTCCGCACCGTGGTGGAGCCGTGGTTCGAGGTGGTCGACGTGGGTCCCAACGAGCCCGACGTGGTGGCCGACGTCGAGGCACGCATGCTCGAGGCGGAGTGCCCCGCGCTCGTCGACGGCGAGGGCGTCGCGCTGCTCGTCCCCCGCTCCGACGTGCTCGACCCCGTGCTCGCCGACGAGCCGGAACCGCTCCGCACGGTGGACACCGCCCGGTTCGAGGCCGCCGTCGCGCCCGGCCTGGAGGATCTCGGCGCCGAGGTCGAGTACCGGCACTCGGCCGCCGCGGTGGCCGACCTCGTCCGCAAGGGTGACGCCGTCGCGGCGGTGCTGCTCCGCCCGGTGGACGTCCCGACCATCCAGGCGGTCGCCCAGCGGCGCGCCCTGATGCCCCAGAAGACCACCTTCTTCCACCCCAAGCCCAGCACCGGCCTGGTGTTCCGCTCCCTCGACGTGACGTGAGGGATCCCGACCACCCGGCGTCGAACGAGGGAACGAGGCACGGACAGGATCGAAACGGCACGGACAGGATCGAAACGGCACGGACAGGATCGAAACGGGACGGGCAGGGCGCACCGGGACAGGGCGCACCGGGACAGGGTGCACCGAGCGCCGGTTCCGGTCCACCGGGTAGCCTGCCGGGAGGCGGACCCGCCCGGGGACGCCCGAGGATCAGAGGCGGACCCGTCCGAGGAGCGCTGGGATCCATGAAGTTCGACAACAAGAGCACCATCTACGTGGCCGTCGGCATCGTCGCGGTCGGCTTCGTCGTGATCTTCCTGGGATGGAACGGCGCCGCCGAGCGGGACTTCGTCGAGGGCCAGCTCCCCTACCTGATCTCCGGCGGCATCGCGGGGCTCGGCATCGTCGCGATCGGGATCGCGGTGGCGGTGGTCGAGGCTCGCCGGCGCGACACCGCCGAGCTCGTCGCCAAGATCGACCGGCTGCTCGAGCACCTCGGCGGCGACGTGGACGGCTCCGCCGGCGAAGCCCCCGACCGGGTCGGCAGCTTCCGTGAGAGCCGCGCGAAGAAGGCCACCGGGAGCAGCTCCGAGAAGGCCGGCTCCGCGGGCTCCTCACGCGCCGGTTCCTCACGGTCCGGGAGGTCCCGGCGGTCGAAGGCCGGCAAGGCGCCCAGGCGAGCCCGCACGAAGACCACCTAGTCGCGGCGCACGCTCCGCGGAGCATCTCGGAGCCTCTCGGGGCATCGTCGCGAGGCGCCGCCTCGGGGCGGCCGAGCCGGCCGGAGCAGGCGCGCCTCGGAGCTCAGCCGAGGAACGCCTTGCGGACCTCGGTGGGGTCCCGCAGGTCGTCGCCCGAGAGCACCGAGATGATCGTCCCCTGCTCCATGAGCAGTCCGAGGTCGGCGACCTCGAGGGCGGCCACGTTCTGCTCGATCATGAAGACGGTGGTGCCGTCCTCGTTGATCTGGTGGACGATGTCGAAGAGGTCCTTCACGATCACCGGGGCGAGCCCCATGGAGGCCTCGTCGATGATCAGCAGCCGCGGGCGTGCCATCAGGCCCCTGGCGATGGCCAGCATCTGCTGCTCGCCACCCGAGAGCGTCCCCGCCATCTGGTTCCGCCGCTCCCGCAGCCGCTCGAAGTAGCCGAACACGACGTCGCGCTGGGACTCGAACCACCCGGCCTCCGAGCGCTTGGACCAGGCGCCCACCTGGAGGTTCTTCTCGACGCTGAGGTCCGGGAAGACCCGGCGGCCCTCGGGGATCATGACGATGCCCGCGTCGACGCACCGCTGGGTGCCCCACGTGGTGATGTCGCGTCCGTCGAAGGTGACCGAGCCGCTCCAGGGTTGCACCACCCCGCAGATGTTCAGCCCCGTGGTGGTCTTGCCCGCGCCGTTGAGGCCGAGGAGGACGACCGTCTCGCCCTCGCCGACGTCGAGGTCGATGCCGTGGAGCACCGGGAGGGTCCCGTAGCCGGAGCGCAGCTCGCGGATGCGCAGCAGCGGCTCCCCGCGGCCGCCGTCCCCGCCCCGCCGCTCGCCGGCGCGCACCGGCCGGCGCCTGCGCTGTCCGCTCCCGGACCCGGTCGTCGCGCGGGTCCCCGTCCGGCTCCTCGCCCGCCGTGGCGTCCTCGTCGTGTCGCTGCGCTTCTCGGCCATCGGATCACCCCAGCGCCGTGGCGCCCGCTCCCATGTACGCCTCCGCCACGGCGGAGTTCCTGCGGATGTCGGGCGGCTCGCCCTCGGCGAGGAGCTGCCCGAAGTTGAGGACGTAGATGTAGTCGCACACGCGCAGCACGAACGGCACGTGGTGCTCGATCACCACGATGGTGAGGCCCAGGTCCTCGCGCATGGACAGGAGCCGCTCCCCGAACACGTCGACCTCCTCGGGGGCGAGGCCGGCGAGGGGCTCGTCGAGCAGGAGCACCTCCGGGTCGGTGCCCAGGGTGGCGGCCACCTCGACCTGCTTGAGGAGCCCGTAGGGCAGCCCGTCGAGCGACTCGTGGGCGAGGTGCAGCAGACCCATGTAGTCGAGGACCTCGAAGGCCCGGTCAGCCACGACCCGCTCCTCCTCCCAGCTCCGGGGGGAGCCGAACATGCCGCCGGCGACGTCGTAGCCGATCTTCTGGTGCTGGGCGACCATCACGTTCTCGAGGACGGTGAAGGAGCGGACCAGGCCGACCTGCTGGAACGTGCGCCCCATGCCGAGGTGGGCCCGCTCGTCGGTGCGCAGGGAGGTGACGTCGCGGCCCTGGTAGTACACGCGGCCGCTGTCGGGCGCCTGGTAGCCCGTGATGATGTTGAAGAAGGTGGTCTTGCCGGCGCCGTTGGGCCCGATGAGGCCGACGATCTCGCCGTCGTTGACCTGGAAGTCGACGGCGTCGAGCGCCTGGAGCCCGCCGAAGCGGACCGAGATCGCCTGGGTGGCGAGCATCGGGAGCTCGATCGGTGCCTCGACCACGGTCAGCGGCCTCCCCGGACGCGTCTGGCGCCCCTCGACCGGCGACCCGAGGCCACGGCGGCCCCGCTGCCCCCGCTGTCGCCGGCGGCGTCGCTGTCGCCGGTGTTGCCGGCGTTCCCGGGAGCCTCCCGGGCCTGCGCTGCGCCCTCGCCCTCGTCGTCGGCGTGCCCGTGATCGGCGAAGGGCTGGAAGCTCAGCCAGCGTCGCGCGTGCGCCTGCTGCTGGGCGAGGCCACCGGGGAAGGCCACCAGGGTGAGGATGAGCAGCAGGGCCCCGATCAGCGGCTCCCACAGCGCGTCGATGGCGGTGAAGGGGAAGAAGTCCCAGTTCTGGTGCGCCTCGTCGAGCAGGGTGGGGAGCACGGCGAAGAGGATCCCGCCCTGGACGACTCCCGAGCGGATGCCGGTGCCGCCGACGACGGTCATGAGCAGGAACGTCAACCCGAGGGTGAGCCCGAAGTCCGCCGGCGCCACCACCTGCTCGATCCCGGCGAAGAGGATGCCGGCGAGGCCGGCGACGGAGCCGGAGATCACGAAGGCGAGCAGCTTGTACCCGGTCACGTTGATCCCCCACGCCGCGGCGACGCGCTCGTCGTCGCGCAGCGCCTGGATGGCGCGCCCGGCCTTGGTGCGGGTGAGGCGCCAGTCGAAGAGCAGCACCACGCCGAGCACCGCGATGCAGTAGTAGACGTACGCGATGTCGCCGCTGAAGAGCTCCGGGCGCGGGGCCCGCAGGCCGGCCCCGCCGCCGGTCAGCGCCCGGAGGTTGAAGATCACCTCCTGGGCGAAGAGGCCGTAGGTGAGCGTCACCAACGCCAGGTACAGGCCGCGGACCCGCAGGGCCACGACGCCCAGGATCAGGGCGGCGCCCGCGCCCGTCGCGATCGAGGCGATCAGCGCGATCGCGTAGGGCATCTGGGCGGTGGTGAGCACGTACGCGGCGGTGAACGCGCCGACCCCGAGGAACGCCTGGTGGCCGAGCGAGATCTGCCCGGCGTAGCCGATCAGGACGTTCATCGACAGCGCCATGACGGCGAACACGGCGGCGCGCGCCACGATGTTGATCTGGATGCTCGGCACCACGTGGGGCACGGCGACGACCACGAGGCCCATGAGGGCCAGCACCGCCAGGCGGGCCGCCACCCCCTGGGGCGACGGCCACCAGCGCGTCCGCGGGTCGGAGGCCAGGTAGCCGCGGGTCACGGCCACACCGCCGGAGCCGCCGGCGGCGCCGCTGCCACCGTCACGCTGCGAAGCGGGGGCGGCCACCGCTCAGGCCTCCTGGCCGAACAGCCCGCGGGGCCGGAACAGGAGCACGGCCACGAGGACGGTGAGGGTCGCGATCTGGGGGATGCCGGGGACGTCGTTGAGGAAGCTGACGGCGAGGCCCGCTTCGGTGGCCAGGGCGACCACGAGGCCGATGAGCAGCCCGCCGAGCACCGCGCCGACCATGGAGGTCAGCCCGCCGAGCACCGCGCCGACGAACGCCGGGATGAAGAAGCGGGCCAGCATGAACCCGGGCGTGATGCCCTCGAACACCCCGGCGCCCAGGAGGCCTCCGATGGCGCCGAGCGCGCCGGCGAGGCCCCACGCCAGGGCGGACATCCGCCGCACCGAGACTCCGGCGAGCTCGGCCGCGAAGGGCTCCTGCGCGGTGGCGAGCAGCGCGATGCCGAGGGGGGTGCGGAAGAAGAGGGCGAGCGCCGTCGCCGCCGCGATCAGCACGACCACGATGAGGACGGTGTGCCAGGGCACCGCGGTGTTGCCCACGCTGAACAGGTCGCCCTCGATGTAGCGGGGGAAGGGCCGGGGCTGGGCCTCGAAGATGAGGACCTGTCCCTGCACGATGAGGAGGAGCACGCCGGCGGTGGCGACGAGCGTGGTCACGCCGGTGACGTTGGCGAGGCGCTGGACGACGAGGACGTTGATGAGCAGGGCGAGGAGGACGCCGAAGGCGATGGCGAGGAGCGTCGCCCACCAGAGCCGACCGGTGTCGAGGCTCGCGCGGATGTCGGCGCCGAGCGATCCGACCATGACGGCGTAGGCGAGGAACGCCGGCGCGCTGCCGAGCGCGGCCTGGGCGAAGTTGAGGACGCGGGTGGCCTTGTAGACGAGGGCGAGGCCCAAGCCGATGAGGCTGAACACGGCGCCGCGCTGGAGGCCGATCACCAGGACGCTGGAGACCGAGACCCCGGCGAGGAGGAGCAGGACCAGCGTGGCGAGCGCCGCGCCGGCCCAGAGCTGTGCCGTTCGGCTCTCGACGAGGCTCGTCGCCGTCGAGCGCGCCCGCTCGACGCTCTCCTCGAGGGACGTCCGCGCGGCCGCCTCGGGGGCCTCGTCCGCGTCCTGGACGTCGTCGCTCACGTCACCCTTGGTCGTCGGCACTCGACCTCCACTGCGACCGACCCCCCGGTACGCACGGTGTCGGGTGGCAGGCTAGCCGCTCACGCGCGGTGAGTTCTCGCCGGGTCGGGTCGCGGGAGCGATGCGCCCGTCACGACGCCGGGCGGCGGGCTCTCAGAAGCCGCTGGCGAAGGTCTGGAGGGTGACGTACTCGGGCCCGTCTTCCTCGCCGTCGCCGTCGCGGTCCTTGTCCTCGGAGCAGTCGGCCTGGAGGACGTGCACCTGGCCGGCGCCGAAGTGGTCGTCGGGCGTGTAGCTGAGCGGCGGACCGATCCCGGTCTCCATGCCCTGCTGGCGCTCGAGCGCGGCCCGGAAGTCCTCGCGGGTGAGGTCGTTCCCGAAGGTCTGCTGATAGCGGTCGAACATGAGGTCCTGCTGGGCGGCCAGCATCCACAGCGCCAGGCCGAGGTCGTCGGCCTCCGCGCCGCCACCGAACTCCTCGGCGGCCTCGAAGTACGTCGGCACGTTCTGGCGCGCCCAGTCGAGGCCGGGGAACGGCGAGAAGAAGATGCCGCCGTCGACCGACGTGCAGCCGGTGGGGAGGATCGCGTTGAGCGCCATCGTGATGCCGACGCCCACGTACTGGAACCCGGGCCCGCCGTCGTCGTTCTCGTTCTGCTGCGCGAACTGGATGTAGTCGACGGGCGAGGTGAGCATGTAGACGACGTCGACGCCCTCGTTCTTCAGCTCGTTGCCGTAGGAGTTGTACCAGGACTGGTCCTGCTTGGGATGCGAGAGCGTCTTGTAGTAGTCGATCCCGTAGCGCTCCACCGCCGCCTCCCAACCGGCGACGGCGTCGTCGAAGTTGGGGGTGTCGGTGACGATCATCGCCACCTTGGAGTCGGGGAAGCTCTTGGACACGTACTGGCCGAGCAGGTCGCCCTGCTGCTTGTACGACATCGAGGTGGCGTAGTACCAGGGCAGACCGCGCAGGCCGCGCTCGGTCACCCCGGCGGAGAGGTACGGCACCTGGGCCCGGTTGGAGAAGTCGCCGCAGGCCTGAATCTGGTCGGTGCCGCCGCCGCCGACGAGCAGGAACGCCCGGTCGGCCATCTCGCGGCACACCTGCCGGGCCGAGGAGGGCGAGTACTTGTCGTCGCGGAAGAGCACCTCGACCTCGCTGCGCCCGAGCACGTCGCCGCCCTGGTCGACCTTCCACTTCCAGTAGATGTCGCGGAGGTTCTCGAACGAGGTGCTCGGCAGCGGGGCCGCGCCCGTGACCGGGGCGTGGACGCCGAGGGTGATCCGGCTCTCGGACACGCCGGTGCGGTCGGAGCCCTGCGGCTCGAGGGCGCCGCCGTCGCCACCGCCACCTCCGCCGGCGGTACCGCCTCCGCCGCCGGCCGTGCCGCCGCCGGCCGTGCCGCCACCGGTCGTGCCCTCGCCCCCGCCGGCGGTACGGGTGACGGTGCGGGTGGTGCGCTCGGCCGCATCGGCCGTCCCGTCGACCCCGGAGGCCGCGGCGTCGCCGGTCTGGCGCGCCGCGTCGCCCGCGGCGGTGTCGATGCCTCCGGCCTCGGTCGAGCGCGACGCGGCGGGGTCGCCCGCGGCGACGTGCGTCCCTTCCTTCTGGCCGCAGGCGGCGGCGACGAGCGCCACCACGAAGACCAGGACCGTGATCCGCTTGCTGTGACCGGTGAGCATGGTTGTCGAACCCTCGACTCGTCGGATGGTCGGCTGCCTCGGCTGCTCAGGGGGCGTTCGAGCGCTCCGCGCCCCCGGTGCCTGCCGGGCGTCCTGCCTGCTGTCTGTCCGTGACTCCTAGCGACGGCTCTCGATGAGCCTGGTCATCGCTCCCGAGCGCTCGACGGCGACCTGCGGCGAGGCCGTGAGCGCCTGCGTGGTCAGGTACCCGCCGGCGAGCAGCGCCGGCACGAACAGCCACACCCACGGCTCGGTGACGGGGTCGCTCGTGGACAGCGCGGGGGCCGCGACCTGCGTCTCGTCCGAGGTCGGCGGCGGCGTGGACGGCTGCGTGGTGGAGACCGGCGCGCTCGGAGACGGCGGAGCGCCGACCGTCTCGGTGAAGGTCTGCGGGGCGCTCGGACTCGACGTCGGCTCGGGCGCCGAGGTCGTCCCGCTCTGCTGCTGGACGGTCGGGAAGTCGTCGAAGCTGACCGGCTCGGGCTTCGGCTCGGTCGCCATCGTGAAGGCCGGGGCTGCGGCCTGCTCCTCGTCGGAAGCGCCCTCCTCGGCCGGCCCCTCGAAGGTCACCTGCTCGCTGGTGGTGAGGTCGGGGTCGCCGTGGGCGAGGTTCGGAGCGGCGACGGGCCGGAACAGCACGCCCTCGTTGGGGATCTCGCCCTCGTTCCACGCGTCGGCGGCGAACGTCAGGTCGAAGACCCACAGCACGGTGCCGTCCTCGTCGAAGATCCGCTGGCCGTTGGCGCCGAGCGCGCAGTCGAGGCCCGGCTCGTCGGCCTCGGTCGAGTCCTGGGGCGCCTCGGAGCCCGGGCGGCCGCGCCCCTCCTCGAAGGGCTCGAGGATCGGGCACGCCTCGACGCCCTGGAGCTCCTCGTTCTGCACGAGGTCCTTCTCGGGGATCTTGTCGATCTCCGAGGGGTCCTGACGGGCGGCGAGCTGGAGGGCGGCGACGATGCCCTGACGGAACGCGGGCGAGTCGGAGTGGTACGTGGGGTCGGTCTCGCGGAGGAACACCCGGAACGAGCTGACCTGGTGGTCGTCGGGCACCTCGGGCAGCTCGAACTTGATCGCCGACTCGTGGCGGGGGGCTCCGAGCAGGATCGAGACCGGCAGGTCGCCGGGGCGGGCGAGCGTCGCCGGGTCGGACGGCACGGTGTCCTCGGGCTGGGTCCCGTCGTCCTCGGGGTCGACGGCGTCCTCGATCGGGTTGTCGTCCTCGCCGTCGTCGCCGGCGACGACGTCGTTGACGGGGTCGCTGATCTGCTCGGCGTCCTCGCTGCAGAAGGGGGGCGCGACGAGGCAGAGCGCCTGGGGCGGGAACTGGTCGGTGATCGACGGCGGGGCGGTGTTGCCGAGGTTGTGGGTGTAGGTGGCGACCTTGTCGACCGAGAGGGGCTTGGCCTTCGACGGATCGGCCGCCTCCTGGGCGTGCGCCGCGCCGGAGGCGAAGCCGAACGGCACGGCGGCGAGCGCGAGCACCACGAGCAGCACACCGAGGCGCAGGCGTGCCTGCGGCGGTGCGGCGCGGGCGCGTTCGGCGGGGATCCCGAGGTTGCTGGTACGACTCACTGGTTGGTGCCCCTCGTGTGGTGCGACTGAGTTCTGCGGTGGGACAGGGAGCACTTCGACGCCGAGGCGCCCGATGCCTGCCCGCGACCCAGATGTTACCCCACGTTCGGGCGTTTCAACCGTGATTCGACCGTGATCGACCGGTCGCGCTCAGCGTCCGGGCACGTCCCAGACCGGCCCGGATGCCAGGAGCGCCCCGAGCTCGCCCTCGCCGCGCTGTTCGACCGTCGCGTCGATCTGGTCGCGCATCTGGGCGCCGTACTCGGGCTTGTCGACCGCCCGGAACACGCCGACGGGGGTCGGCGTGGTCGGCTGGTCGGCGAGGCGCGACAGCGCGAACGCCACCGACGGGTCGCGGCGGGTCTCGTCGTGGACGAGCAGGCGCTCCTCGCCGACCTCGTCGACCTCCACGGTGCGGGCCTCCCCGCCGTCGTCGAGGACCACGCCGTGCTGTCCGTCGACCCCGAAGCGGATCGGCTCCCCGTGGACGAGGTCGATCAGCATGTCGTCGCGGACCTTCTTGTTGGTGACCGCCGAGAACGCTCCGTCGTTGAAGACGTTGCAGTTCTGGTAGATCTCGACGAACGCCGCCCCGCGGTGCTCGTGGGCGCGCCGGAACGTCTCCATCATGTGCTTGCGGTCCATGTCGTGGGTGCGCGCCACGAACGTGGCCTCGGCCCCGAGCGTCAGCGAGATCGGGTTGAAGGGCTGCTCGAGGGAGCCGAACGGCGTCGACTTGGTGACCTTGCCCTCCTCGCTGGTCGGCGAGTACTGGCCCTTGGTCAGCCCGTAGATCTGGTTGTTGAACAGCAGGATCGTGATGTTCACGTTGCGGCGCAGGGCCTGGATGAGGTGGTTGGCGCCGATCGAGAGCGAGTCGCCGTCACCGGTGACCACCCACACGTCGAGGTCGGGGCGGGTCACGGCGAGGCCCGTGGCGATGGCGGGCGCCCGGCCGTGGATGCCGTGCATCCCGTAGGTGCTCATGTAGTAGGGGAACCGCGCCGCGCAGCCGATGCCGGAGACGAACACCTGCGACTCGGGCCGCACCCCGAGCTCGGGCAGGAGGAGCTGCACGGCGGTGAGCACCGAGTAGTCGCCGCAGCCGGGGCACCAGCGGACCTCCTGGTCGCTCTTGAAGTCCTTGCGGCCGAGCTTGACGGCGACCTCGCCGTTGCCGTCGCCGTTGCCCGCGGTGGTGTCGGTGGGTGCCATCAGGCCGTCTTCTCCTCGTGCTCGCTGGGCTCGCTGCCGTCGCCGTCGCCGTCGCCGTCGCCGGCGCCGTCGCCGGCGTGGCCCGTGTGGCCGACGAGGTCGTCCTCGGTGTACTCGGCACCCTCGTACGGTTCGGTGTCGCCGAGGAGCTCGAGGACGCGGTGCTCGATCTCGGCGGAGCGGAACGGCAGGCCCTGCACCTTCGAGAGCACCTGGGCGTCGACGAGGTACTCGGCGCGCACCAGACGGGTGAGCTGGCCCCGGTTCATCTCGGGGACGAGGACGTGCTCGTAGCGCTCGAGGATCTCGCCGAGGTTGCCGGGGAGCGGGTTGAGGTGGCGGAGGTGGCACCGCGCCACGGTGCGCCCGCGGGCCCGCAGGCGCCGGGTCGCCGCCTTGATCGCTCCCCAACTGCTGCCCCATCCGAGCAGCAGCACCCGGGCGCCCTCCTGGTGGTCGACGTCGGCGCCGGGGATGTCGTCGACGATCCCGGCGACCTTCTCGGCGCGCAGGCGGGTCATCCGCTCGTGGTTCGCCGGGTCGTAGGAGACGTTGCCGGTGCGGTCGGCCTTCTCGAGCCCGCCGATGCGGTGCTCGAGGCCGGGGGTGCCGGGGATCGCCCACGGCCGGGCGAGCGTGTCGGGGTCGCGCTCGTAGGGCAGGAACGAGGGGTTGCCCTCGCTGTCGGTGCCGTTGACCTCCCGGGCGAACTCGACGGGCATCTCGGGCAGCGACTCGACGTCGGGCAGCAGCCACGGCTCGGAGCCGTTGGCCAGGTAGTTGTCGGAGAGCAGGATCACCGGGGTGCGGTACTTGACGGCGATGCGCACCGCCTCGATGGCGGTGGCGAAGCAGTCGCTGGGCGACTGGGCGGCCACGATCGGCAGCGGCGACTCGCCGTGCCGTCCGTACATGGCGTGCAGCAGGTCGCTCTGCTCGGTCTTGGTGGGCAGGCCGGTGCTCGGGCCGCCGCGCTGGATGTCGATGACGATCAGCGGCAGCTCCAGGCTCAACGCCAGGCCGATGGTCTCGGCCTTGAGGTCGAGGCCGGGGCCGCTGGTGGTGGTCACCCCGAGGGAGCCGCCGAAGGCCGCGCCGAGCGCCATGCCGACGGCTCCGATCTCGTCCTCGGCCTGGAGGGTGCGGATCCCGAACTCCTTGTAGCCCGAGAGGATGTGGAGCACGTCGGAGGCGGGGGTGATCGGGTACGAGCCGAGGAAGATCGGCAGCCCCGAGAGGTTGCCGGCGGCGACGAGGCCCATGGCGAGCGCCTGGTTGCCGGTGACGTTGCGGTAGCGCCCCGGCGGCAGCTTGGCGGGCTTGACCTCGTAGGGATGGTCGAAGAGCTCGGCGGTCTCCCCGAAGTGGTAGCCGGCCTTGAAGGCCGTGAGGTTGGCGTCGCGCACTTGCTCCTTGGCGCCGAACTTCGCCTCGATCCACTCGAGGGTGGGCTCGATCGGGCGGGTGTACATCCACGACAGGAGCCCGAGCGCGAAGAAGTTCTTCGAGCGGTCCGCGTCGCGGGGCTTGACGCCGAGCTCCTTGGTCGCCTCGCGGGTCATCGAGGTCATCGGGACCTCGTACACCGAGTAGCCCTCGAGGGTGCCGTCCTCGAGGGGACTCGACTCGTAGCCGGCCTTGGCGAGGTTGCGCTCGTCGAAGGTGTCGGAGTTGACGACGATCGTGCCGCCGTTGACGAGGTCGTCGAGCTCGGCCTTGAGGGCGGCCGGGTTCATGGCGACGAGCACGTTGGGCTGGTCACCCGGGGTGAGGATGTCGCGCTCGGCGATGTGGATCTGGAACACGGACACGCCGGCGAGGGTCCCCGCCGGAGCGCGGATCTCGGCGGGGAAGTCGGGCATCGTGGCGAGGTCGTTGCCGAACAGCGCCGAGACGTTGGTGAACCGGTCGCCGGCGAGTTGCATGCCGTCACCGGAGTCGCCGGCGAAGCGGATGACGACCCGTTCGACGCGCTCGGCGTCGGTCGGGTCTGCTGCGGGGGGTGCCTGGCTGCTGTCGGCCACGTCGCTCACCTGTTGTACGGGCGCCGCCTCCGGCGTGCCCGGCCGTCGGATCCTGCCGTCCTGCTCGCGTGCGCTGTGCTCTCGTGCGCTGTGCTCTCGTGTGCGCTGTCGGCGCCCGCGGCGGTGTGCTCGGGCCGGCGTGTCGGTCGGCCCGTGGTCCCGGCGCGAGGCCGTTTCACCACCGATTGTAACGGCGCCGCCTCCCGGTCAGGCGCTTCCGGACCGCGCGAATCCGCCAGGTCCCCGTCGACGGTGCGTGGTCACCCGAGGCCGGCGACGCGCTCGGCGACGTCGGCGAACGAGGCGTCGCGACGCCGGATCTGCTCGAAGAGGGAGCGGGCTCGGGGGAGGTTGCCCGCCCGCTCCTCGAGGTCGGCGAGCGCGTACCAGAGCCGCAGGTGGTGGGGCTTCGCGCGCTTGGGCTCGGTGGGCCCCTTGTCGAGGAGCCGGAGGCCCTCCTCGAGGCGTCCGGCCTCCGCGAGGGCGTTGGCCATCACGATGCGTCCCTCGACGACGAGCGCCCCCGCCGGCGAGGCGTCGCGCAGCTCCCGCCACAGCTCCTCGACCTCGGCGAGCGCGCCCTGGGCGCGGTAGCAGTCCATGAGCACCGGGTGCTGCTCGGTGGTGCCCGAGAGGGCACGGAAGCGTTCGAGCTCGTCGCGGGCCCGGGCGTAGTCGCCCTGCCGGTACAGGGTGAGGCCGAAGAGCTCGAGGACGGCGAGGGCGTCCGGGTAGCGCCGACGCAGGGCGGTGAGGGTGCGCCGGGCGTCCCGGTAGCGCTCGTTCTCGAAGTGCTCGGCCGCGTCGAGGAGCCGCCGGTACTCGCGTGCCGCCACGGGGCCGGCGACCTGCTCCATCTCCTTGCGCGCGTCCTGGCGGCCGCCGGGGCCGCCGCCCCGGCGGCTCGTGCCCTTGCGCCCCGCGCCACGCGGCGTGCCCTTGTTCGGGGACCCACCCTTGTTCGGGGACGCTGCGGGCGCGCGGCGGTGTCGCGGCGGCTTGCTCATGGCGCCAGTCTCGCACGTCGGCGCCGTCGGACGCGAGAGCGCCGCCCCTCGACCGAGGGGCGGCGCTCTCCAGGAATGACCCGGCGGCGACCTACTCTCCCACGACGTCTCCGTCGAAGTACCATCGGCGCTGGCGGGCTTAACGGCCGTGTTCGGAATGGGAACTGGTGTTGCCCCGCCGCCATCACCACCGGGAACCTCGGTTGTC
>CAYTKN010000014.1:0-69069 GCA_964438505.1 uncultured Burkholderiales bacterium | reverse complement strand
CCCCGCGCCCGGCTACCACGCCCGGACCGGCTACGCCGACTCGCCCCGCCACGTCGCCGCCGTCACCGACCATCTCGGCGTGCGGCTCCCCCACGACCGGCTCCGCCGCGCCATGGGCGAGGCCGCGCGGCGCCGGGCCGTCGAACGGTTCGCGTACGACCACCTCGCCGCACGCCTCGCGCCGCTCGCCGCCGGCGACCTCGACGTGCTCGAGCGCCTCGACCCGTGACGAGCGGGACAGGCCCGTGAGCGGGCCCGCGACCGTCGTCGAGGCCTTCCGGCGGGCCGTCCACACCCGCGTCCCCGGTCTCGACGGCCTCGGCGTCCGCGCCCTCGCCGTCGGCCTCGCCGAGACCGGGCTCGAGCCGGGCACCCCCGTGGAGGTCGACGCCGCGGACCCGCAGCAGCACCTCGACCTCCTCCGCGCCGTCCTCGCCGCCGGCGGCATCGTCGTCGACGCCCCCAGCGATTCCCGCGGCGATTCCCCCCGCGATGCTTCCGGCGATTCCCCTGGACTCGCAGAGGAGACCGTGCGCGCCGCCGACGCGGAGCACCTCGAGGAGCTCGGGCGCCGGGTCGACGCCGACCACCCCGACCACTTCGAGGTCCTCGCCTCCGCCGTGACGCCCCCCGATCCCGCCTTCCTCCGCGCCGTGCCGGGTGAGCTACCCGTCGTCATCCGCCACGGCGACGTCGCCGACGCCGCCCGCTCCCTGCTCCAGTGGCTCGGCGCCGGAGACGCGTCGGCGGTGTGGTGCGGGGTGCCGCTCGGCGCCCGGCCCGGGCTCCTCGTCGCGCTGGCGTTGCACCCCCTCCTCGGAGGCTCGCTCGAGATGGCTGCTGCCACGCCCGACAGCGCTGCTTCCGGCACGGCTGGCTCCGGCAGGGCTGGGGCTGGCAGGACCGCCTCGGACGTCGTGGCATCGCTGCGTGCCACCCGCCCCGAGGTGGTGGTGGGGGAGCGGGAGGCCTGGGCGCGGGTCGCGCAGGTCGCGTCGGCCGTCACCGACGTCGGCGCGCCGCCCGGGCTGCTCGCCGCCTACCGGCGCCGGCCCCACTCCCGCCTGCTCCGCGCCACCATGGGTGCCCGCCTCGCCCACGAGCTCGGCCTCGACCGATGCCCGGCGCCCCTGGCCGTGGGCGCCGACGGCGGGCTGCTGCGCCGCCTGGCCGCGGAGGGGGTGCAGGTCGCCGACCTCGTGGTCTCCGTCCACGCCGCCGGCGGTCTCGGCATCACCCGCCCGCTCGACACGACCGCCGACACTGCCGCGGACACTCCCGCCGGCACTGCTGCTGGTACTGCCGCCGACACTGGCGCTCGCAGGGACCGTGCGAGCGACCGTGCGACAGACCATGCGGGAGACACTGCGGGTGGCGCTGTGACGGTGCCGCTCCCGGGGGTGTCGCTCGCGCGCGACCGCGACGGCCGGCTCCTCGCCCGCGGCGCCGGCGTGAGCCCGTGGCGGTGGGACGACGGGGCCCTCGTGGCGGTGCCCGGCCCGCACGACTGGGTGCCCGTCGAGCCCCCGGTCCCGGCGGGACGCCTCCGCCACGACCCCAGCGTCGAGTAGCAGTGTCGAGTAGCAGTGTCGAGAAGCCGGGTCGCGTTGCCCGGTCGAGTCGCCCGGTGGCACGGGGTCGCAGGCCGTCGCTGGGTAGCCTGCGGGCGTGAGCGACCCCCGCCAGCCTCCTCCCGAGCCCGGCAGTACACCCAACGGCGCGCCTCACAGCACACCCAACGGCACGCCTGAGAGCACCCCCGGCAACGAGCCCGGCGACGAGCCCGGCGGCACGTCCGGCAGCGGGCACCGGTCGCAGCGGGCCGGCGAGCTGCCGGGGGCGCGGGTGCTGTGGACCTCGTGGGCCACCACCGGGCTCTTCGCCGCCACCGCGGTGGCCGACCGCGCCGGGGTGGACGCGCTCGAGACCCCCGCCGCCGCGGTCGCCCTCGCCTGCTTCGTCGCCGGCGTGATCGTGTGGGCGTTGGCCTTCGCCCGGGCGGTCGGCCGCAGCCGCTACGACGAGATCGAACTCGTCGGCCTGTTCTTCCTTCAGGGCACCGCGCCGAGGCCGGTGCAGGTGCATCTCCTCGGCTCGTTCGCCGTCGCCCTCGTCGTGGCCGGCGCCACCGCCGTGGACGCCCCCTTCGGGGTGCTGGAGCCCGTGCTGCCCCTGGCGCTCGCCGGCTTGTGGGGCGCCCGGTACGGGGAGTTCCCGGAGCGGCGGCGGTGAGCGACCTGGTGCTGGTCGCCCTGGCGCTCGAGTTCCCCGCCCTCGTCGCCCTCCTCGACTGCTACCAGCGACGCCCGGACCAGTTCGCCGGCGGCGGGGACGACCGCCGCTCCTGGATCCGCTGGCTGTGGGCGGCGGTCGCCACCGCCTGGCTGCTGGTCGGCAACGCCGTCCTCATCGGCTACTTCTGGCACGTCGTCCAACGCCGGACGCCGCTCGGGGAGAGCTGAACCGGCACACGGAGCGGATCGAGCGGTTACGCTGCGCGCCCGTGGCCGAGCAGACGACCGAACGCATCCACATCGACGCCGGCCCGCAGCGCTGCTACGAGGTGGCGGCGGACTTCGAGCGGTACCCGGAGTGGGCCAAGGACATCAAGGACGTCACCGTCGTCGAGCGCGACGACGAGGGACGCCCCGACCAGGTCCGCTACCGCGCCGCCGCCATGGGCCGCAGCGTCACCTACACCCTCGCGTACGACTACGCCGACGCGCCCGGTGCCCTGTCGTGGTCGCTGGTGGAGGGCGATCTCGTCAAGCGCCTGGACGGCACCTACCGGTTCGACGAGGAGGACGGAGGCACGCGGGTCACCTACGAGCTCGCCGTCGACCTCGCGCTGCCGCTCCCGGGCCTCGTGAAGCGCCGGGCCGAGGGGCGGATCGTCAACAACGCCCTCAAGGAACTCAAGAAGGTCGTCGAGGGATAGCCTGCCCCGCCGTGCGGATCCTGCTGTTCACCGGGAAAGGCGGCGTCGGGAAGACGACGGTCGCCGCCGCCACCGCCGTGCAGGCGGCCCGGGCCGGGCGCCGGACGCTCGTGCTCTCGACCGACCCGGCGCACTCCCTCGCGGACGCCTTCGGCACCGGCCTCGGTGACGAGCCGGTCGAGCTGGCGCCGCGCCTCGCGGCCCAGCAGCTCGACGCCCGCGGCCGGCTCGAGGAGGCGTGGAGCGGCATCCGCGACTACCTCGTGCACGTCCTCGACTGGGCGGGCGCGGACAGCCTCGAGGCCGAGGAGCTCGCCGTCGTGCCCGGCCTCGACGAGGTGTTCGCCCTCTCCGACATCAAGGCGTGGGCCGACTCGGGGGAGTGGGACCTCCTCGTGGTCGACTGCGCGCCGACCGCCGAGACCATCCGGCTGCTCTCGCTGCCCGACGTGATGGCCCGGTACATGGAGCGGGTGTTCCCCGCCCAGCGGGCGCTCACCCGGGCTGCGGCGCCGGTGCTGCGGCGGATGACCGACGTCCCGATCGCGGGCGACGGCGTGTTCTCCGCCGCCGAGCGCTTCTACCGGCGCCTCGACGGCGTCCGCGACCTGCTCGCCGACCCCGAGGTCACAAGCGCCCGGCTCGTCGTCAACCCGGAGCGGATGGTGGTGGCCGAGGCGCGGCGCACCTTCACCTACCTCGCCCTCTTCGGGTACCACGTGGACGCGGTCATCGCGAACCGGCTGCTGCCCGACGCGGTCACCGACCCGTGGTTCGCGTCGTGGCGGCGGATCCAGAAGGAGCAGCTCGCCGAGATCGAGGACGCCTTCTCCCCGGTGCCCGTGCTCCAGGCCCCGCTCGCGCCCGACGAGCCCGTCGGCGCCGAGCGCCTCGCCGAGTTGGCCGCCGGCGTGTACGGCGACGCGGAGGCCGACGGGCGGTTCCACGAGGGCGAGAGCTTCCGGGTCGAGGCGCGCGACGGGTGCCTCGTGCTCTCGTTGCCGTTGCCGTTCGCGGAGGGCGCCGACCTCGACCTCGCCCGCGCCGACGGCGAGCTGCTCGTGGCGCTGGGCCCCTACCGGCGGTCGGTGCTGCTCCCCGACAGCCTGCGTCGACGTGAGGTGGACGGTGCTCGTATCGTCGGTGAGCGCCTCGAGGTCGCCTTCGTCGAAGGATGACCGTGTCGAGGCATGAGATGCCTGCGAGCACCGACATGCCTGCTCGGGAGACGCCATGAGCGACGACGATCACCGACACCACGACGAGTGCTACGCGTGCCCGATCGGTGGGTTCTTCCTGACCGCCAGGAGCACGAGCCCGGAGACCTTCGACCACCTCGTCGGCGCCGCCGCCGAGCTGGTGGCCGCGGCGAAGTCGATGATCGAGGTCGCCGAGCACGTGATCGAGCAGCAGCGCCGGCCCGAGTCCCGGCCCGGGTCCGGAGCGTCGCGGGTCCAGCGGATCCGAGTGGAGGACGACCCCCGATGATCGACGACGCCGAATGATCACCGAGGAGCACCTGCGGGAGCTGGCGTCGTTCCGAGGCGACCCGGCGGTGATCAGCCTGTACCTCGATGTCGACGGCAGCCGCTTCCCGAAGCTCGCAGACGTCGACCCGCACCTCGACGACCTGGTGCGCCGTGCGGTCCGCCTCGCCGAGGAGCGGGGGATCGAGCGCTCCCGGATCGACGAGGACCTCGAGAAGGTCCGCTCGTGGATCTTCCGGGGCTTCGACCGCTCCCGGGTGCGGGGCCTCGCGTTCTTCGTCTGCGGCGACCTCTTCGAGGTGGTGGAGGTCCCCAGGCCGGTGCGCAACCAGGTCGTCCTCAACCAGGCTCCGGCGTTGCGCCAGCTCGAGTTCGTCCTCGACGAGTTCCAGCGGTTCATGGTGGTCCTCGTCGACCGGCAGCGGGCGCGGCTGTTCCACTTCGAGCTGGGCGAGCTGGTCGAGCGCAGCGAGGTGTTCGATCCGGTGCCGGCCCGCGTCGACGCCACCGACGAGGGTGGACGGGCGGCCTCCCACGTGCAGCGCCACACCGACGAGCTGGCGCGGCGGCACCTCCGCCACGCGGCCGAGGTCACCTTCCACGAGCTCGAGCGCTCCCACGCCGACCGCGTCATCCTCGGCGGGCCCGACGAGGCGCGCTCCGAGTTCGAGGACCTGCTGCACAGCTACGTGCGCGAGCGGGTCGTCGACCGGGTGTCGGTGTCGCTCCAGGCCTCCGAGTCCGAGATCAAGCAGGCCGCCCTCGAGGTCGAGCTCGAGGTCGAGCGCCGCCACGAGGCCGAGGTGGTCGAGGCGCTCAAGGAGGCGGTCGGCGCCGAGCAGCGTGGGGTCGCGGGTCTCCACGACACGCTGCGGGCGATCTACGAGCGCCGCGTCGACCTGCTGGTGGTGTCGCACGGCTACGAGGAGCAGGGCTGGCACTGCACCCGCTGCGACTTCCTCGCTGTGCGGGGCAAGGAGTGCCCGATGTGCCAGGGGGAGATGGAGCGGGTCGACGACGTCGTGGGCGAGGCCATCGACGTCGCCCTCGCCGGCGGCTCCCGCGTCGAGATCTGCGAGAACGCCGACCTCGACGTCCTCGGCCGTGTCGGCGCCCTGCTGCGCTTCTGAGGGCGGACCGCGCGTGTCGGACACCGTCGGCCTCGACCTGGGGGGCACGAAGATCTTCGGGGCGCGGGTCGACGACCGCGGGACGATCGTGGAGGAGCACCGCGTCGAGACTCCGACGACGGCCGACGGGCTCGTCGACGCGCTCGCGGGCCTCGCGAGGCGCCTCGGTGAGGGCCTCCCGGTCGGTGTCGGCGCTGCCGCCATGGTCGGTCCGGGAGGCGTCACGTTGGGGGCCCCCAACGTCGCCGCGCTCCAGGGCCTCCCGCTCGCCGAGCGCCTCGGGCGCGCGCTCGGAGCCCCGGCGCTCGTCGACAACGACGCGAACGCCGCGGCCTGGGGGGAGGTGCGCCACGGCGCGGCCCGCGGCCACGAGCACGTGCTCGTCGTGACCCTCGGGACCGGTGTCGGCGGGGGGATCGTCAGCGGTGGCCGGCTGCTGCGCGGCGCCCACGGCTTCGCCGCGGAGATCGGCCACTTCCAGGTCGCGGACGACGGGCCGCGGTGCCCGTGCGGCGAGCGCGGCCACTGGGAGGCGATGGCCTCGGGGCAGGCGCTGGGGCGCCTCGGGCGCGAGGCGGCGGCCGCGGGTCGGGCACGCGAGGTCGTGGAGCGCGCGGGTGGCGACGCCGGCGCGGTCACCGGCGTGCTCGTCGGTGACGCCGCCCGGGCCGGCGACCCCGAGGCGGCCCGGATCGTCGCGGAGCTGGCCCGGTGGGTCGCCGTCGGCCTCGCCGGACTCGTCAACGTCCTCGACCCGGAGCTGGTCGTCGTGGGCGGGGGCCTGGTGCGGCTCGGCGACGTGCTGCTCGACCCGGTGCGCGACGAGTTCCGGGGCCGCATCGAGGCGCCGGGCGACCGCCCGGAGGTGCCGATCGTCGCCGCCGCGCTCGGCGAGCGGGCGGGCGCGATCGGCGCGGCGGCCCTGGCGCGCGAGCTGGCCGGGGGCGGGCAGCCGTGACCGAGCGCGCACCGGTTCGTCTCGGGTTGACGCTGCCGACCTTCGTCGAGGACCCCGAGGTGCTCGTGGCCGTGGCGCGGGCCGCGGAGCGCTCCGGTGTCGACGGCGTGTTCACCTTCGACCACCTCTACCGCATCGGCTCCGACGCCGGCGGGCCGTCGCTGGCGCTCGAGCCGGTGCTCGGCGCGCTGGCGGTGGAGACGGAGCGGATCGCCCTCGGGTCGCTGGTCGCCCGCGCGGGTGTCCGCCACGCCGCGACGCTCGCGGCGAGCTTCGACTCCCTCGAGCGCCTCGCGCCCGGCCGGGTGATCGCCGGCGTCGGCAGCGGGGACCGGCTCTCGGACCCCGAGCAGGAGATGTTCGGGTTGCCCACCGGCGGCATGGCGCTGCGGGTCGGCGCGCTCGAGCGGACGATCGAGACGCTCCACGGTCGGGGGTACCCGGTGTGGGTCGGGGGCCGCTCCGAGCCGATCCTCGCCACGGTCGCCGGGTTGGCCGACGGGTGGAACGGGTGGGGGCTCTCGCCCGACGCGTTCGCCCGCGAGGTGCAGCGCCTCCGGGCGGCGTGCGCGGCGGCGGATCGGCGCGAGGGCGAGGTGGTGCCCACCTGGGCCGGCCTCGTGGAGCTGCGCGAGGACCGCTGGGACGAGGCGCGCCGGCGTCCCGACGTGCTGGCGGGGCCGTTCGAGTCGATGGCCGCGACGCTGCGGCGCATCGTCGACGCCGGGGCTCGCTGGCTGGTGCTGGCGCCGGTCGCTCCCGGCCGCGAGGAGAACGCGGCGATCGTCAGCGAGGTGATCCGGCCGCTGCTGTGACGAGCTCGGCCACCTCGTCGAGCGAGGCCACGTGGTCGTGGTCGTCGAGGTCGCAGAGCCGGTAGGGGTCGTAGTGGAGCGGGTGGACGCCCGCCGCCCGCGCGCCCTCCACGTCGGCGCCCACGATGTCCCCGACGTGGGCGGCGCGCTCGGGCTCCACGCCGAGCTCCTCGAGGGCGATCTCGAAGATGCGCGGGTCGGGCTTGGCGACGCCGACGACGTGCGAGTCGAGGATCGCGTCGACGGGGGTGCCGGGGCCCTCGCCGACCTGGCAGATCCCGAGCTCGGAGAGGATCCTCTCGATCTGGCCGTCAGCGTTGGAGACGATGGCGAGCCTCGCGCCGGTCGCGCCGAGGCGGGCGAGGCCCTCGGCCGCGCCGAGCGCGGGCCGCGTCCACATGTCGGGGTGGCCGAAGGCGGTGCCGAGCGCGGCTCTGGCGTCGTCGAGCAGGTGGTCGTGCACGCCCACCGCCCTCGTGTACGCGGCGTTGAAGACCTCGTAGATCGCCGCGTCGCGGTGGGTGCCCCGCCGGGCCACCGGCCACTGCGCGAGGGCGGCGGCGCCGTGGTAGTGGGCGCGGTCGAGCAGGTCCGCGTCGAGGTCGTCTCCGACGTCGTGGCCTGCCCGCTCGAGGGCCGCGGAGACCAGCTCGTGGCGGGGGAGCAGCAGCACCCCTCCCACGTCGATGAAGACGGCGTCGAACGACGAGGAGACTGACGAGACTGACGAGACTGACGAGACTGACGAGACTGACACCGGAACGAGGGTACCGGAGCGCGCCTCGGCGCCGATCCGGCCTCTGGTACCGTGCGCGCATGCCCTACGAGTTCCGTCGCATCCAGGGCCTCCCTCCCTACGTCTTCTCCACCATCAACCAGCTCAAGCTCGAGGCGAGACGGGCCGGAGAGGACGTCATCGACCTCGGGTTCGGCAACCCCGACATCCCCTCGCCCGACGTGGCGGTCGAGAAGCTCTGCGAGGCGGCCCACAACGCGCGGAACCACCGCTACTCGGCCAGCCGCGGGATCCCGAACCTGCGCAAGGCGATCACCGACCTCTACATCCGGCGCTTCGGCGTGGAGCTCGACCCCGAGACCGAGGCCATCACCACGATCGGCGCCAAGGAGGGCCTGTCGCACCTGATGTGGGTGCTCGTCCAGCCCGGCGACTCGGCGATGGTGCCCTCCCCGTCGTACCCGATCCACATCTACGCGCCGTTCCTCGCCGGCGCCGAGGTGCAGCAGGTCGACCTCGGCTCCGACGGCACCGGGGAGGAGTTCCTCGACAACGTCAAGGCGTCGTGGGAGCGCCAGTGGCCCCGGCCGCGGGTGATCCTCGTGTCGTTCCCGCACAACCCGACCACCACGTGCGTCGACCTGTCGTTCATGGAGGAGCTGGTCGCGTTCGCCCGCGAGCGCGAGGTCCTCGTCGTCCACGACTTCGCCTACGCGGAGACGGCGTTCGACGGCCACGTGCCGCCGTCCATCCTCCAGGTCGAGGGGGCCAAGGACGTCGCCGTCGAGCTCTACACGCTCACCAAGAGCTTCTCGATGCCCGGGTGGCGGGTGGGCTTCCTGGTGGGCAACCCCGAGGTCGTCGCCGCGCTCGCCAAGCTCAAGTCGTACCTCGACTACGGGACCTTCCAGCCGATCCAGATCGCCTCGATCGTGGCGATGAACGAGGCGCCCGAGTACCCCAAGGAGGTCAACGACATCTACCTCCGGCGGCGCGACACGCTCTGCGAGGGCCTCGGCCGCATCGGGTGGGAGGTCGAGAAGCCGAAGGGGACGATGTTCGTGTGGGCACGCATCCCCGACGCCTACCGCGAGATGGGCAGCCTCGACTTCTCCGTGATGCTCGTGAAGGAGGCGAAGGTCGCGGTGTCGCCCGGGGTCGGGTTCGGGCCCGACAGCGACGACCACGTGCGCTTCGCGCTGGTGGAGAACGAGCAGCGGACCAACCAGGCGATCCGGGGCCTCCGCAAGGCGTTGACCAAGCTCGCGTAGCCCACCCCCCAGGGGGTGGTCAGCCCGGCTGGTCAGCCCGGCTGGTCAGCCCAGCAGGCCGTGGAGGCAGAACCCCTTGGCGGCGTCGGTGACCTGGTCGAGGGGCTCGTCGCGCTCGTAGAGGTAGGTGCGGGTGAAGTGCGACATGACCCCCACGATCGCCTGGGCGAGCATCTCGGGGTCCCGGTCGCGGATCCGGCCGGCGACGATGGCGTCCTTGACGTGGCGGGTGACGTCGGAGACGGCGACGTTCTCGCCCTGGCGGAGCATCGGCGAGAACTGCTCCTGGGTGGCCGCGAACTGGAACAGGTTGAACATCTCGCGGTGGTCCCGGAACCAGCGCAGCGACGCCTCGATGCCCAGTTCGATGCGCGCCACGGGGTCGTCCATCTCCGCGATCGCCGCCTGCTGGGCGCGGCGGAGGTCGGTCTGGGCGCCGCGGAGGATCTCGACGAAGAACTGCTCCTTGGAGGAGAAGTACCAGTAGAAGACGCCCTTGCCGACACCGAGGGTGGTGACGATCTCCTGCACGGACGTCGGGTGGTAGCCCTTGTCGGCGAAGAGACGTGCACCCTGGTCCATGAGCTGGGCGCGCCGCTTCTGACCCCGTTGGGTGAGCCGCCGCGGTGCGGACGCGTTCATCGGCGACGAGCGTACGAGTCTCTTGACTGGGCGGTCAAGACATGGGATCCGAGCCCGGGTGTGGCGCTGCGGCCCCGGGTGGCAGGTGCCCGAAGCCGCGTGGCGTGGTAATCATGGCGTGGTGCTGTACTGGATCCTCAAGGCGATCCTCACACCCGTGCTGCGCCTCCTGCTGCGCATCCGGGTCGAGGGCGGCGACGGCGTGCCCGCCGAGGGCCCGGTGATCGTCGCGGCGAACCACCTGTCGTTCCTCGACTCGCTGCTCGTCCCGCTGGTCGTCCGCCGTCGGGTCACCTTCGTGGCGAAGGCCGAGTACTTCGAGTCCCGGAAGACCCGTTGGTTCTTCCGGGGCGTCGGGCAGATCCCGATCCGCCGCGGCGGCGGCAGCGCGAGCGAGCGGGCGCTGGCCTCCGCGCTCGACGTGCTCCGCGACGGCGGTGTGTTCGGCATCTACCCGGAGGGCACCCGCTCGCGCGACGGCCTCCTGCACCGCGGGCACACCGGGGTGGCGAGGCTGGCGCTGCGCTCCGGGGCTCCGGTGGTGCCGGTCGGCCTGGTCGGCACCCGCGAGGTCCAGCCGCCCGACGCCACGCTGCCCCGCTTCTTCCGTCCGGTCACGATCCGGTTCGGCAGGCCGCTCGACTTCACCCGCCACGCGGGCCGCGAGTCCGACCGGATGGTGCTCCGCCAGATCACCGACGAGGTGATGTTCGAGATCCGCGAGCTCTCCGGTCAGGAGTACGTCGACACCTACGCGACCAAGCGGGCCCGCGACGTGCCGAGCGAGCCCGTCGAGGTCGCGCGCCTCACCCCCGAGGTCGCCGCGTAGGCGCGGCAGGGATCACCTCGCCCAGCCCCGCGCCCGGTCGACCGCCCGGGCCCAGTCGGCGTAGCGGCCCTCGATCGTGTCGTCGGGCCTCGGCTCGAACTCGCGGTCGAGGAGCCAGTGCTCGGCGAGCTCGTCGGTGGATCCCCACACCTCCCGGGCGAGGCCGGCCAGGTAGGCGGCGCCGAGCGCGGTGGTCTCGGCCACGCGGGGACGGAGCACCGGGACGCCGAGCAGGTCGGCCTGGAAGCGGCACAGCACGTCCATGACGCTGGCGCCCCCGTCGGCGCGCAGCTCGGCCACCTCGGTGGTGGAGGCCGCGCCCATGGCGTCGACCACGTCGCGGGTCTGGTACGCCATCGCCTCGACCGCGGCGCGGGCGAGGTGGGCTCGGGTCGTGCCCCGCGTGAGGCCGACGATCGTGCCCCTGGCGTACGGGTCCCAGTGGGGGGAGCCGAGGCCGGTGAACGCCGGTACGAAGTAGACGTCCTCGGTGGTCTCCACGCTCTCGGCCAGCGGCGCCGTCTCCGAGGCGTCGCCGATCATCCCGAGGCCGTCGCGCAGCCACTGGACGGCGGCTCCGGTGACGAACACGGCGCCTTCGAGCGCGTAGGTCGTCTCGCCGCCCAGGTCCCACGCGACGGTCGTGAGGAGGCCCTCCGCCGGTCGCGGGGGCGCGGCGCCCACGTTCATCAGCACGAACGAGCCGGTGCCGTAGGTGTTCTTGGTGAGCCCCGGGTCGAAGCACGCCTGGCCGAAGAGCGCCGCCTGCTGGTCGCCGGCGATGCCGGTGACGGGCACCTCCAGGCCGGCGGCGCACTCGGGGCGGGTCGTCCCGAAGTGCCCGCTCGAGGGCAGCACCTCGGGCAGGCACGAGCGCGGGACGCCGAAGCGCTCGAGCAGCTCGTCGCTCCAGTCGAGGCGACCGATGTCGTAGAGGAGCGTGCGGGACGCGTTCGAGGGGTCGGTCGCGTGCACGCCACCCTCCGCGCCGCCGGTGAGGCGGTGGAGGATCCAGGAGTCGACGGTGCCGAAGGCCAGATCGGCGTCCGCGGGCACACCGCCCTCGGTGAGGAGCCACTCGAGCTTGGTGCCCGAGAAGTAGGGGTCGAGCACGAGCCCCGTGCGACTGCGGACGTCGGGTTCCGCTCCGGCCTCCTTCAGCTCCTCGCAGCGCGCCGCGGTGCGGCGGTCCTGCCACACGAGGGCCCGGTGCAGCGGCCTGCCCGTCGCCGCGCTCCACACCACGGTGGTCTCGCGCTGGTTGGTGATGCCGATGCAGGCGACCGGCTCGCCCTCCAGGGAGCGCACGACCTCGTCGAGGACCGTCGCGGTGGCCTGCCAGATCTCCTCGGGGTCGTGCTCGACCCACCCGGGGCCGGGGAAGTGCTGGGGGAACTCCCGGTACGAGGATGATCCGGGCCGCCCGCGCTCGTCGAAGGCGATGGCGCGCACGCCGGTGGTGCCCGCGTCGATGGCGATGACGACTCCCACGGCGTGCATCCTAGGGAGCCGGACGCAGGGTCACCGGGTTGTCGGAGACAGGGCAGGTTCGCCGGCGGCTGCGCCGCTGTAGATTCACATGCGGCGCGCGCTCGCTCCCGCGGCACCCGGCGAGCAGCACGGGCCGAGCGGCACGGTCCCGAGCAGGACGGGCCTGAGCAGCACCGGACGTCGAAGGAGCGCGGATGCGAATCGGACTGCTGACCGGCGGCGGCGACTGCCCCGGCCTCAACGCGGTGATCCGTGCGGTGGTGCGCAAGGGAGAGGGCCGCTACGGGCACAACGTCGTCGGCTTCCGCAGCGGCTGGCGGGGCGTCATGGACGGCGAGTTCGACGACCTGACGATCACCAACACCCGGGGGATCCTCCACCGGGGCGGCACGATCATCGGGACCTCCCGGACGAACCCCTACAAGAGCGACGACGGCGTGGCGCGGGTCCTCGAGACGATCCGGGGAGAGCACGTCGACGCGCTCGTGGCGGTCGGCGGCGAGGACACCCTCGGCGTCGCCCACCGGCTCCACGCGGAGGAGGGCTTCCCCGTGGTCGGCGTGCCCAAGACCATCGACAACGACCTGTCGTCCACCGACTTCACGTTCGGGTTCCAGACCGCGGTGCAGACCGCCACCGACGCCATCGACCGCCTCCACACCACCGCCGAGTCCCACGACCGGGTGATGGTGGTAGAGGTGATGGGCCGTCACGCCGGCTGGATCGCGACCCACTCGGGTCTGGCCGGGGGCGCGGACGTGATCCTCATTCCCGAGGTGCCCTTCGACATCGAGGAGGTCTGCGACCACATCAGGCGCCGCCACCGGCGGGGGGCGAGCTTCTCGATCGTGGCGGTGGCCGAGGGCGCCGTCCCCAAGGAGGGCACGATGAGCGTGCAGGAGGCCGGGACCGACGAGTTCGGCCACGTGCGCCTCGGCGGGATCGGCAACGCCATCCAGGAGGCGATCGAGGAGCGCACCCGCTTCGAGACCCGGGTCACGATCCTCGGTCACATCCAGCGGGGCGGCACCCCCACGGCCTACGACCGGGTGCTGGCCAGCCGCTTCGGGGTCGAGGCCGTCGACGCGGTCCACGAGGGGGACTTCGGGAAGATGATGGCGCTGCGCGGCGAGCACATCGAGCGCGTGCCGCTCGCCGACGCCGTCGCCGAGCTCAAGACCGTCGACATGCGCGTCTACGAGGTCGCCAGCGTCTTCTTCGGCTGACGGTCGCGACGGCTCGCGACACTCGGGCAGACCAGCGAACGCCGGCAGGCCGGTGAACGCCAACAGACCAGCAGAGGTCGGCAGCGACACCGGCAGCAACACCGGCAGCAACACCGGCAGACCGGCAGCAACACCGGTAGAGAGGAGTCAGGTCCGTGGGAACCGCACTCGACGGACTGATCGAGCTGCTCGATCTCGAGCGACTCGAGGTGAACCTGTTCCGGGGCGTCAGCCCCGACGAGGAGCGCCAGCGCGTGTTCGGGGGCCAGGTGGCCGGCCAGGCGCTCGTGGCCGCCATGCGGACGGTCGAGATGACCACCGAGCGCGCCGGAGGAGACGTGGGGGGCGACCGCACGGTCCACTCGCTCCACGCCTACTTCCTCCGACCGGGCGACCCGCGGGCCCCGATCGTCTACGAGGTCGACCGCATCCGCGACGGCCGCTCGTTCACCACCCGGCGGGTCGTCGCCGTCCAGCACGGCCGGGCGATCTTCAACCTCCAGGCGTCGTTCCACCGCCACGAGGAGGGCTTCGACCACGAGTCGGCTATGCCGCCCGCTCCCGCTCCGGAGTCGGTGCCGACCCTGAACGAGCGGCTCCAGGCTCACGGCGAGCGTCTCGCCGAGTGGATCGACCGGCCCCGGCCGATCGACATCCGTCACGTCGACGAGCCGATCTGGCTCGCGCGCGACTTCGAGCCGCGCCACGAGCAGCTCGTGTGGATCCGCGCCGACGGTGAGCTCCCCGACGACCCGACGCTCCACGCGTGCGTGGTCACCTACGCCTCCGACTTCACCCTCCTCGACAGCACCCTGCTGCCCCACGGCAGGGCCGACGACGGGGTGATGATGGCCAGCCTCGACCACGCCATGTGGTTCCACCGGCCCTTCCGCGCCGACGAGTGGCTCCTCTACCACCAGCGTCCCCTGAGCGACGCCGGCGCCCGCGGCCTCGCCGAGGGACTGATCTTCACCCGCGACGGCCGCCACGCCGTGACCGTGATCCAGGAGGGCCTGATCCGGCCGGTCCGACCGGCCTGACCCGGCCTGCTCTGAGGGGTCCGCGGGCTCCGGGAGCTCTGCCGGACCGGGGAGAGCTCGGGGGCACTCCACTAGCTTGTCGGCGGCGACCCGCCGAGAGCCGGGCACCCGGAGCAGCGCTCCGGAGGAGCGACCCGGATGAGCGAACCGGATGAGCGAACCGGAGGAGCGATGACCGCAGCGTTGCCCGAACGTTGGACCGTCGTGTCGACCGCCGCGCTCGACGCCGACTCGGTGGCGCGACTCGTCGGCGACGAGGCGGGCGACTTCGACGTGGTGGTGGTCGACCCGCGCACCGAGGACGCCGCCGTCGACGCGGTCGCCGGCGCGGACGTCGTGATCGGCGACTACCTCTTCGAGGTGCCGATCAGCCGCCGCGTGGTCGAGCGGATGGACCGGTGCCGGCTGATCCAGCAGCCGTCGGTCGGCTACCAGCAGATCGACGTCGACGCGGCCGCCGAGCGCGGGATCCCCGTCTGCAACGCCGCGGGCGGCAACAACGTGGCCGTGGCCGAGCACACGATCATGATGGCCCTCGCCCTCATGAAGCACCCGCTGTGGCTCGACGCCGAGGTCCGCAAGGGCGGGTGGCCCCAGCTCGAGGTCGGCGCGAGAGGCCACTTCGAGCTGGCGGGGAAGGTGTGGGGCATCGTCGGGTTCGGTCGCATCGGCCGCGAGCTGGCCACGCGCCTGCAGGGCTGGGACGTCGACGTCCGCTACTTCGATCCGGTGGCCGCACCCCCCGAGGTCGAGGAGGAGCTGGGGGCGGTCCGCCGGGACCTCGACGAGCTGCTGGGGGAGGCCGACGTCGTCTCGCTCCACACCCCGCTCACCGAGGGCACCAGGCACCTCGTCGACGCCGACGCCCTGGCGCGCATGCGGGAGTCGGCGTACCTGATCAACGTCGCCCGCGGCGAGATCGTCGACCAGGCCGCCCTGGTCGAGGCGTTGCGCGACGGCACCATCAAGGCGGCCGCCCTCGACGTGTTCGAGGAGGAGCCCCTGCGATCCGGCGACCCGCTCACCGAGCTCGACAACGTGATCCTCACCCCGCACACCGCGGGGACGCCCGCCGAGGCGCAGGTGCGCATCATCAAGATGACCGCGGAGAACGTCCGCCGCGTGATGCGGGGCGAGCCGCCCCGCAACGTCGTCAACGGCGTGGAGGTCTGAGTGCTCCACACCGAGGTTCCCGACAGCGTCCTCGCCGTCTACGGCCATCCCGACGACGCCGAGATCGCGGCGGGCGGGACCCTCGCCCGGTGGGCCCGCGCGGGGGCGACGGTCTGGCTGCTGGTGTGCACCACCGGCGAGAAGGGCTCCCAGGACCCGGACCAGGACCCCGAGGAGCTGATCCGGCTGCGGGTGGAGGAGAGCGCCGCCTCCACCGAGCTGATGGGATTCGCCGACCACTTCCACCTCGACCACCCCGACGGCGAGGTCGAGAACGACGTCGAGCTGCGCGGCGAGATCGTCGAGCACATCCGCCGCCTCCGCCCCGCGGCCGTCGTCTGTCCCGACCCCACGGCGGTGTTCTTCGGCGACCGGTACTTCAACCACCGGGACCACCGCGTCACCGGGTGGGCGGCCCTCGACGCCGTGGCACCGGCGGCCGGAAACCCCCACTACTTCCGGGAGCAGCTCGCCGCCGGCCTGGAGACCCACGAGGTCTCCGAGGTCTTCCTGTCGGCGACCTTCGAGCCCAACTGCTGGGTCGACATCGGCGACACGATCGAGACCAAGATCGACGCCCTGTTCCGGCACGCCAGCCAGCTCGTCGAGACCGGCGACTGGTTCCGCGAGTTCCTCCGCGAGCGGGCCGAGGACGGCGGTCGGCGGGCGGGCGTGCGCTACGCGGAGGCGTTCCGGAGGCTCTCGCTCGGAGGCTGAGCTCGGAGGCTGAGCTCAGCGGCCGGGCTCGGCGGCCGGGCTCAGCGGCCGGGCTCAGCGGCCGGGGGCTCGGGCGGCTCCCGGTCCTCGGGACCCGCGGCCGTGGACGCCTCGCGCTCGGCGGTGTCGGCGAGCTCGCGGGCCTGGTGGGTGTTCCACTCGGCCATGGCGCGCAGCACCAGCACCGCGACGACGGCCACCCCGCCGGCCGCGACGACGGCGCCGGCGACCGCGCCGAGCGCCACGTTCGGCCCGCACGAGCCCGTGCACATGACGTCGACGAGGCCTGCTCCGATCGAGCCGCCGAGGACCCCCGCGGCGACCACCGAGAGGTACGCGAGGGCGAACGCCCTGCGGGACGGCCGCAGACCCGAGGTCATGCCCCGATGCTACCGGCGGCGCGACCGGTCCCCGCACCGGGTGGGTAGGCTCCCGCCGTGCGCACGCTGGTGATCACCCCCACCTACGACGAGGCGGACAACGTCCCCGTGCTGCTGCGTCGCATCCGCTCCGTCCTGCCCGACGCCGAGGTGCTCGTCGTCGACGACGCCAGCCCGGACGGCACCGCGGACCTCGCCGAGCAGGTCGGGAGGGAGACCGGCGGTGTCCACGTGCTGCGCCGCGCCGCCAAGGAGGGTCTCGGTCCCGCCTACAAGGCGGGGATGTCGTGGGCGATCGAGCGGGGCTACGACGCGATCGTGCAGATGGACGCGGACCTCTCGCACGACCCGGCCGTGCTGCCCGAGTTGGTGGGCGCGCTCGCGGGCGGCGCGGACGTGGCGGTGGGCTCCCGGTACGTGCCGGGGGGAGCGATCCCCGACTGGCCCTGGTACCGCCGCGCACTGTCGCGCTGGGGCAACCGCTACGCCCGTGCGCTCCTGGGCCTCCGCGGCCACGACGCGACGACCGGGTTCCGGGCGGTGCGCACCGACCTGCTCGAGCGGATCGACCATCGCGGCGTCAGGGCCGACGGGTACGGGTTCCTCATCGAGATGCTCTACCGGTTCGAGCGTGCGGGCGCCGTGGTCACGGAGGTCCCGATCGTCTTCCGCGACCGCACCCGAGGGCACTCCAAGATGTCGGGTCTCATCGTCGTCGAGGCGCTCGTGCTGGTCACGTGGTGGGGGGCGCGCGAGCGGCTGACGAGGCTGGCACACTGGTCGCGTGCACGAGTGGGTCGTGGCCGGCGGGCTCGTCGAGGGCCCTGACGGCATCCTCCTGGTACGCAACCGGCGCCGGTGGGGCGGCGACGACTGGAGCCCGCCCGGCGGTGTGATCGACGACTCCGACGCGGGTGTCGTCGCGGGTCTCACCCGGGAGGTGCGGGAGGAGACCGGCATCACGGTCACCGACTGGCACGGCCCGGTCTACGAGGTGTCGGCCGCGGCGCCCGAGATGGGCTGGAAGCTGCTCGCCCAGGTGTTCGTCGCCCGGCGCTACGAGGGCGAGCTCGCGGTGGAGGACCCCGACGGGATCGTGGTCGACGCCGCGTTCGTGACCGAGGACGAGTGCTCGTCGCTGCTCGCCGGCTGCCACCGGTGGGTGCGCGAGCCGCTGGACGAGTGGATCGGCGCACGCTGGGACGCCGCCGGGCACCGGCGCTACCGCTACTCGGTGCGCGGGCGCGACCTCCGGTCGCTGCGGGTCGAGCGGCTCGACGGCGCGTGAGCGTGGCCCAGCCGTCGATGCTCCACGTCGACCTCGACGCGTTCTACGCGTCGGTCGAGCAGCTCCTCGATCCGCGCCTGCGGGGCCGGCCCGTCGTCGTCGGCGGCACCGGGCGGCGGGGCGTCGTCTCGGCGGCCAGCTACGAGGCACGGCGGTTCGGCGTGCGCTCGGCCATGCCGACCGAGCGGGCCCGCCGTCTGTGCCCGGACGGGGTGTTCCTGGCGCCGAGGATGGACACGTACCGGGAGCTGAGCGCCGAGGTGCTCGCGATCCTCGAGTCGTTCACCCCGCTGGTGGAGCCGATCTCGATCGACGAGGCGTTCCTCGACGTCGCGGGTGTCCGGCGGCTCTTCGGGTCCGGCCCGGAGATCGCCCGCCGCATCCGGGAGCGGGTCCACGGCGAGACGGGCCTCACCTGCTCGGTGGGTGTGGCGACCACCAAGCTGGTGGCGAAGCTCGCCAGCGGGGACGCCAAGCCCGACGGGTCGACGGTGGTGGCGCCGGGGGAGGAGCTCTCCTTCCTGCACCCCCGGCCGGTCGGCGACCTGTGGGGGGTCGGCCCGGCGACCCGCGAGCGCCTCGAGCGCCTCGGCGTGCGCACGGTCGGCGACCTGGCCCGCGTGCCGCTCGACAGCCTCGTCCGCTCGCTCGGCGCCGCCCACGGAGCGCACCTCCACGCGCTGGCTTGGAACGACGACGAGCGGACGGTGGCCTCGGACCGGGCCGCCAAGTCGATCAGCGCCGAGGAGACGTTCCCCGACGACGTCGCGGACGTCGGGGTGCTCCGCGGCGAGGTGCGGCGCCTCGCCCGCCGCGTCGGTGCCCGGCTGCGCGAGGGCCGCCTGCACGGCCGCACCGTCACGCTCAAGGTGCGCTCGGGCGACTTCCGAACCTCGACGCGGTCCGCGACCCTCGAGGAGCCGACCGACCACGACGAGGCGCTCGCTCGCGCCGCACTCGACCTGCTCGCGTCGGTGGACGCCGCCGCGGGCCTGCGCCTCGTGGGGGTGGGGGTCTCCAACCTCCGGACGGACGGCTTCCAGCAGCAGCGCCTGCCCTTCGGGCCCGCCACGGATCGACGCTCCGTCGACGCGGCGGTCGACGCCGTGCGCGAGCGGTTCGGACCGGGTGCCCTGCGCTGAGCGCGCCCTCGTCGGCTGTCGCCGCGTGCGCGTCCGGGCCGCGTCCCCGCCGCGAGGGCGTCCCCGCCGCGTGCTCGCCGCGTCGCGCCGACCCCCGGTTCCGCCTGGGCGCGAACGGGGCGGAGCGGTCCCAAACCCGGGCACCCCGACCAGGCGCGTTGTCGGGGTGGCGCCCCTGCGCGACAATGGCGCCTGTATGCCGCTCTCCGAAGACGAACAGCGAATCCTGCAGGAGATCGAGGCCAAGCTCTACGAGAGCGACCCGCAGCTCGTGCAGCAGGTCGAGGAGACGACCGTCTACCGGCACGCCGCACGGATGATCAAGTGGGGTGTCCTCGGGTTCGTCGTCGGTCTGGCCGTGCTGGTCGGGTTCTTCGCGGTCAACCTCGTCGTCGGGATCGTCGGGTTCCTCATCATGCTGGGGTCGGCCTTCCTCGTCGAGCGCAACGTCCGCCGGGTCGGCAAGGCGGGCCTCGACAGCCTCACCTCCTCGTTCAAGGTGGGGGGCCTGCGCGACGCGATCGAGCGTCGGCGCCGCGGGCAGTCGGGCGACGACTGAGGTCCCACGCGTGTGGCCGAGCTCGAGTTCACGGCGATCCAGGCCACCCGCCTGACCGGTTGCTCCGTCTCGCAGATCCGGTACTGGGACCGGGTGGGCCTCGTCACCCCCTCGCTCGGCAGCGGACGTTCCCGGCGGTACACGTTCCCCGACCTCGTGGCGCTCCGGATGGTGCGCTCCCTGCTGGACGCCGGGCTGCCGCTCCGGCGGATCCGGCGGGCGGTGGAGCAGCTCCGGGCGGTGGGTGAGGACGACCTCGCCGGCCTCCGGCTCGTCGCCGACGGGTCGACGGTGTTCGCCTGCCGCGACGACGGCGAGGTGCTCGACGCGCTCGGCCACGGGCAGCTCGCGCTCTTCGTCTCGGTCGACGCCGTCGCCGCGGACGTGGAAGCCGAGGTCCGCGACTACACCGCCGAGCGGGAGGCGTTCGTCGAGAGCCTGCGCGCCGTCGACGAGTAGCCCGCGGAGCTCACCGCCTCAGGGTGCCCCGCCGGGTCGCCCGTCGTCGGGCGCGCGGTCGCCGCTGTCACCGGGTTCTTCGGCGCCAGTACTCCCGTGGCTGCTCCCGTGGCTGCTCCCGTGGCCGGCGATGCCGAGGGCGTGGCGGACGCGAACCGCCGGCGGGTGCTCGCGGCCGAGGATCGCGACGACCTCGCCGGCGCCGGCCCACGCGCGGCCCGCCTCGTTCCGCTCGAGCGCGGCGGGGGAGTAGGCGGCGACGTCGACGAGCGACCCCAGGCCGTCGAGCGGCCCGGCCACCGCGGCGCGGTGCGCCCGTGCGCGCTCCACGACCTCGGCGGTGGTGAGCGAGTCCGGCACCTCGACGCCGTCGAGGCGGAGGTGCTCCACCACCTCCTCCCACGCGGCGAGCACGGACCCGTCGGGGTCGGGCACGGACCGCCGCCGTCGCCGGGCGGCGCGACGGCGCGCCAGGCGGGAGGCGGCCCAACCCGCGGCGATCAGCGCCGCCGTCGCCACGAGCAGGCCGACCCGGCGGGGCCAGGGGTTCGGGGCGGTCTCCGCGCCCTCCTCGCTCGCGCCGTCCGTTCCGGCCTCCGGTGCTTCTTGCACGGTCGAGGCGCTGGGCTCCCCGGAGGGCCGTGAGCTCTCGGTGGTCTCGCCGCCCGCTCCCGGCGCGGGCGCGTCGGGCACCGCCGAGGGGTCGAAGGTGCCCGTGTGGTTGCCGGGTGCGGGATCGAAGCGGGTGGGGGTCGGTTCGAATGCCACCCACCCGAACGGGTCGATGTGCACCTCCGGCCACGCGTGCGCGTCGGCGGAGCTGACCCGGTAGGCGCCGTCGGCGCCGCGCTCGCCGGGTCGGAAGCCGACCGCGACCCGCGCGGGGATCCCGAGCGAGCGCGCCATCACCGCGAACGACGACGAGAACTGCTCGCAGTAGCCGGCCCGCTGCTCGAGGAGGAAGTCCTCCATGCGGAGGTTGCCGTGGCCGGCCGGGATCTCCTCGGTGTAGGTGAACTCCCGGCGGAAGAAGTCCTGGAGGGCGAGCGCCTGCCGGTAGGGGTCGGTGGCCCCGGCGGTCACCTCCCGGGCGAGGCGCCGCACCGAGTCGGGGACGTCGCCGGGCAGCTCGAGCTGGGGGCGCACCGAGTCGGGGACGCGCCCGGTCTGGGCGGCGAGGTCCTCGGCGGTGTAGGAGGGGACGGCCGACTCGACGCGGTAGCGCAGACCCGCCGCGGTGGGTCGCTCCGTGAGCAGCGTCAGCGAGTCGGGGTTCACCCGTGCGTCGGGGTGGTCGATGGAGACGGGTCGGTAGGCTGCCGGGAGCCAGAACTGGTTCAGTCCGGTGATCTCGAACTCCTGGACCAGCCGGGTCGTGGGAGCCTCCTCGGTGTCGGCGGGGAGCTCGCCGTCCGCCGACTCGTAGTCGGCGAGCGACGACCAGATCTGCCCGTCGTAGTCCTCGAGCGCGGCCATCCGCCAGTAGGCGGGCCTGTCGGCCCGGACGCGGAGCACCTCGACGGGAGGCTCGCGGGTGAGCCGGTCGCGGATGTCGACGAGGGGGCTCACCGTCACCCTCGTGCTCGGACCGCCTCCCTCGCCGAGGTCGAGGACGCCCGAGGAGCGGGCGTCGGGGAGGCGGGGGCCGACGAGCGGGGCGGCGACTGCCGCCGCCAGCACGAGCGGGAGCCCCGCCCGCACGACCGCACCGGAGCCACGCGTCCGGCTACCGGTGAACCACGCCGCCGGATCCGCGGCCTGCGCCGGCGCGTGGGTGAGCAGGAACGCCAGCGAGGCGACGACGAAGCCGACGGTGAGCGCCACCGCGTGGCGGTCGAGGCCGACGCCGGCGGCGACCGTCAGCAGCGTCACCCCGGGGATCAGGGCGGAGAGCGTGGCGCGGGCGCGGAACGCCACCCAGTCGGCGGCCAGCGCCGCGAGCCAGACACCGGCGGTGGTGACGGTGACGACGCCGTGGTGGGGCCCGACGGGGACCCGGGCGGAGCGCATGCCCTCGAAGCCCTCGACGAGGCGCGACCACAGCTCGGCCGCCGTCTCCCCGGTGGGGATCCCGTACGCGGTGGTGGAGGGGACGAGCATCCACGCCCCGACGAGCGCGAGGGCCGCGGCGCACGCGATCCAGCTCGCCGCGGGAGCCCGGGCCGCTCGACGCCCGGCCCACAGGAGCAGGTGCACGAGGGTCGCCGCGACCAGCGCCGGCACGACCGACGAGGTCTCGGCGAAGACGCGCGTGAACCCGAGCGAGGCGACGAGGGTGACGGAGGTGAGCGCGAGGACCGGGGCGGTCATCGGCGCGCTCGCTTCGCACCCGCGCCGCGGCCGAGGTGCCCGACGACGGCCGCGTCCCAGGCCGTGCCGAGGTCCTCGCCGGCGACCGTGTCGACCACCACGCATCCGGGTGCGCGGTGGGTCCCGCCCTCGTCGCGCCGCACGGCGCGCACGACGACGACGAGCTCGAAGCGCCGTCCGAGCGTCGCCAGCGATCGCAGCTCGTCGTCGCCCGCCGCGCCGGTGACGACGACCAGCGCGCCGCTCCCGGCCCCGCGGTGGAAGCGCGCGGCGACCCGGTCGAGCCCGTCCGCGGGGGCGGGCTGGATCGCCGCGAGGCGCTCGAGCAGCGCCTCGAAGTGCTCGCGCCCCGACCCCCAGCCCGTGTCGAGGCCCTCGGTGGTGACCAGGCGGGTGAGCGACCGCCGCCGGTGCAGGGCGGTCGCCACGGCGGCCGCCGCGGCGACGAGGTGCTCGAAGGTCGCGGGAGCGACCTTCGAGGAGCCCTGGTCGACGACGATCGTGGCGCGTGTCTGCCACGGCACGTCGTGCTCCCGGATCATGAGCTGGCCGGTGCGGGCCGTCGAGCGCCAGTGCACCCTGCGGAGGTCGTCGCCCACCGTGTACTCGCGCAGGCTGTGGAACTCGTCGCCGGAGTTCGAGCGGGAGAAGTCGGTCACCGCCCCTCCCACGAGGTCGCGGCCGACCGTGACGGGCAGCGACCGCACCGCCTCGACGCGGGGGTAGACGGTCACGTGGCGGGCCGGCTGAGCGCTGACGGTCCGGACCACCAGGCCGAGCGGGTCGGTCACCGCGACCGAGAGCGGACCCACCTCGTAGACGCCGCGACGGTCGGTGGGCAGCCGGTAGGCACCGGCCGCACGGCCGCCCGGCGGCACCGGCGGCACGGCGAAGCGCACGTCGTGGCGGTCGGTGAACCCGTCGACCACGGAGAGCACCGGGGTGCGTCTCGGGCCCACGTTCTCGACCACGATCTCGGCGTGGGCGGGCGTCCCGGCGTGGACCCGCGGCGGATGCAGCCGCCGCTCGAGGCGCAGCTCCGGTCGGCCGGCCAGCGCCACCGCGAACGCCAGCACCAGGACGGTGATCCCCGCCGCGGCGAGCATCGAGAGCTCGACGGCGCCGAGGACCCGCCCACCGGCGTAGAGCACGACGCTGACCCCGGCGAGCGCTCCACCGCGGGTCGTGGGCTTCACGGGCGGTTCCTCACCCGGGGCACGGGGATGGCGGCGAGGATCTCGTCGAGCACCTCGGAGGCGGTGACGCCCCGGAGCTGCGCCTCGGGCGCCACGAGCAGCCGGTGCGCGAGCACGGGGCCCGTCAGGGCCTTGAGGTCGTCGGCGACGACGAACTCCCGGCCGCGCCCCGCAGCCAGCGCCCGGGCCGCGCGCTGGAGCGCGATCGCCCCCCGGGGGCTGATCCCGAGCGTCAGGTCGGGGTGCTCGCGGGTCTGCTCCACGACGTCCATGATGTAGCCCTGGAGGGAGCGTGCGACGTGCACGCCGCGGACCACCCGGCTCATCGTCACGACCTCGCCGAGGGTGACGACGGGCTCGAGCTCGTCGACCTCCACGGCGTCGGCCTGAGCGCCCAGGATCTCGAGCGCCGTCTCCCGGCTCGGGTAGCCGATCTGGATCCGCATCAGGAAGCGGTCGAGCTGCGCCTCGGGCAGCGAGTAGGTGCCCTCGTGCTCGACCGGGTTCTGGGTGGCGATCACCATGAACGGGTCGCCGAGCTCGTAGGTCTGCCCGTCGACGGTCACCTGGCGCTCCTGCATCGCTTCGAGGAGCGACGACTGGGTACGGGGCGACGCGCGGTTGATCTCGTCGGCGAGCGTGAAGTTGGCGAAGATCGGTCCGGGGCGGAACTCGAAGGTCTTGCGCGCCTGGTGCCAGACCGACACGCCGGTCACGTCCGAGGGGAGGAGGTCGGGGGTGAACTGGATCCGCTGGGAGGTCCCGTCGATCGAGCGGGCGAGCGCCTTGGCCAGGGTCGTCTTGCCGACCCCCGGCACGTCGTCGATGAGGAGGTGGCCCTCGGCGAGCAGCGACGTGAGCACCAGCTCGATCGCGTCCCGCTTGCCCTTGAGGACGCGGTCGACGTTGTCGACGAGCGCTTCGAAGCGGCGTCGGAACGCCGCGCTCCGGTCGGTCGCGCGTCTGGCCACGGGATCTCCGTCTGGTCTGGGTGGCTGTTCGGGTCGGCCGGCCGGGCCGGCTGGTGGACCGGCTGGTGGGCCGGCTGGGCCGGCCGGATCCCGGCGAGTCTACGTTCGGACTCGATCGTGGCCTTCGCGTCCGGGTCCGCGCACGCCCGCCGCACGCGCGCCACACGCCCGCCGCACGCCCGCAGCACGCCCGCAGCACGCCCAGCGCCACCTCGGGAGGACGCAGTAACGTGGCGCCATGCCCTGGCTGGAACGTGGCGCCATGCCCTGGCTGGCCGCCGCCCTCGCCGTCCTCCGGCGTCCCCCGCTGTGGCCGACGGCGGTCGTCCAGGTGCTCCGCCTGGCGGGCCGCGGCTGGTGGCGCCGACCACCCTTCCTCCCGGTGCCCGACCGCGACTACCTGCGCTTCCGCCTCGAGACGATGTACGGGGATCCGCACCACCCGCCCGAGGCCGGCGACGTGGTGACGTACCTGCGCTGGTGCCGGACCCTGCCCCGCTGAGCCGCGCCGCGACCTCGCGCGGTAGAGGCCACGACGACACGCCGGGGCGGAACTACACTGCCCCCAACCGATCGGCCGCCCCGGGAGGATCGGGCGTGGGACGCACGCTCGTGTTGAACGCCAGCTACGAGCCGCTCAGCGTGGTGCCGATCCGGCGCGCGGTCGTCCTCGTCCTCAAGGAGAAGGCCGACGTCGTCCACGACGGCGAGGGCATCCTCCACTCGGAGCGCCTGACGCTGCGCACCCCGTCGGTCATCCGGCTCCGGCGCTACGTGCGCGTCCCCTACCGGGCCCGCATCCCGCTGACGCGCCGGGCGGTGTTCGTCCGCGACGGCCACCGCTGCCAGTACTGCGGGGCCTCGGCCGAGAGCATCGACCACGTCGTCCCCACCTCCCGAGGGGGCGAGCACGTGTGGGAGAACGTCGTGGCGTCCTGTCGCCGGTGCAACTCGGCGAAGGAGGACCGTCTGCTCCACGAGACCGGCCTGAGGCTGGGTCGCTTCCCCGTGGCGCCGAAGCAGACGATGTGGGTGGTGGTGGCGGTGGGGCGGATCGAGCCCACCTGGGAGCCCTACCTCGATCTCGACGGCCTCGCGATCGCCTCGGCCTGATCTGACCCGCTGCCCCGGGCAGCGCTGAGCAGGCCTGCGCAGCCGAGGGGAGTCCTGCCGAGCCGTACCGGCGAGGCGTCCCGTCGAGTGGCCGGCGCAACCGAGCGCGCTCCGTCCTGCCGGCTCCCCTGCATCCCGGCGGGTGCTCGTCGCGCGCTCCGAGCGCTCACCGTGCCCCCGGCGCCCACGCGCGCGGTCCCCCTGAGTGCCCACACGCGCGTGTCGATATGTCGGATTCGCGTGCGTTCGTTCGCGGCCCGTGGCGCGAAGTGGTGGATCGGGGTGTTGACGGGTGGTGAATGGTGGCGTATGGTGGTGCGCAGTGGAGAGCAGTGGGGACGATGGAACGAGCCGAGGGTCGTCCGAGTCCCCCCGACGTGGGAGTGATCGCCCCGTGCGAGACCCGGTGACGAGGTGGGGATGCAGTTCCTCGGCGAGTTCCAGCACACGGTGGACGCCAAGGGGCGGCTCATCCTCCCGGCCAAGTTCCGCGAGCTCCTCGAGGACGGGGCGGTCGTGGTCAAGGGACGCGATCCCTGCCTGGCCGTCTACCCGCCCGAGGAGTGGGAGAAGGTGGCGATGAGCACCAGGGAGCTGATGCGACAGGGCGAGCGGGAGCGGCGCATGGCGCGAGCGCTCTTCGCCGGGGCCACCGAGGTGGTTCCCGACCGGCAGGGCCGGGTCGCCATCCCCGCCAACCTCCGGGAGTACGCGGGGATCGACCGCGACGTGGTCGTCGCCGGCAGCTTCACGCACTTCGAGATCTGGAACGCGCAGCGTTGGTCGGACGAGAGCACCGGTGGCGACACCGACCTGAAGAGCGCCGACGACCTGCCCGAGCTCGGCATGTGACGACAGGAGCCACGAGAGCAGCGACGACGGGAACCACGCGAGCGACCACGAGAGGAACGAGACGGGCACCACGAGCACCAAGAGCACCAAGAGCACCACGGACGAGACCGGCACGACGGACACCGCGACGTCGGTCCAGCCCTCTGGTCGGCACGGTGGGAGGCCCCTACTCCGCCCGCTTCCATCCGAGTCGATCCGGAGAGACAACCGGACGGCGCCATGCCGACCGGAGGGCTGGACGGGCATCGCGGGGACCCGGAGGCCGTTCGGGGGACCGGTGACCGAGGAGTTCGAGCACGAGCCGGTGATGGCGGACGAGGTGGCGGCTGCCCTCTCGGAGGTCCCGAGCGGCCTCGCCGTCGACGGAACCGTCGGTGCGGGAGGACACGCACGGCGTCTCCTCGAGGCCCGCCCCGACCTCCGCCTCCTCGCGCTCGACCGCGACCCGCAGGCCGTCGCGGCGGCCTCCGAGGCGCTGGCCGCCTTCGGTGACCGGGTGACCGTGGTGCACGCGGGGTTCGAGGACCTCGCCGAGGTCGTGAGGGAGCACCAGGATGCAGCAGGAGACGCAGCGAGGACGGGCGCCGGAGCACCCGGCGCGGCGTCCGCCGAGGGCGACCGGGAGCCCACGCGTGTGGTCGCGGTGCTCCTCGATCTCGGCGTCAGCAGCCCGCAGGTCGACCGCGCCGAGCGGGGCTTCTCCTACCGTCACGACGCTCCCCTCGACATGCGGATGGACCCGACGCGGGGGCCGAGCGCGGCGGAGCTCGTCAACTCCCTGCCCGAGCGCGAGCTCGCCCGCGTGCTGCGGCGCTACGGCGAGGAGCGCCACGCCCGGGCCGTCGCGGCGGCTCTCGTCGCCCGGCGTCCACTGCACCGCACCGGCGAGCTGGTCGACGTGATCCGCAGCGCCGTGCCCGCCGCCGCCCGGCGCACCGGGCGCCACCCGGCCCGACGCGCGTTCCAGGCGCTGCGGATCGCCGTCAACGACGAGCTCGCCAACCTCGAGCGCGGCCTCGACGCGGCGGAAGCGCTGCTGGCCCCGCGGGGGCGCCTCGCCGTGCTCTCGTACCACTCGCTGGAGGACCGGATCGTCAAGGAGCGCTTCCGCTCTTGGTCCACCGGAGGCACGCACCCCGCCGGCCTCCCCGTGCGACGGACCGAACGGGGAGGCACGGTCCGGCTCCTCACCCGGCGGCCGCTGCGACCCACCACCGAGGAGGTGGCGCGCAACCGCCGAGCCGCCAGCGCCCGGCTCCGGGCCGTCGAGCGCCTCGACGACGAGGCCGAGGAGCAGCACGAGCAGCACGAGCAGCACGAGCTACCGGAGGAGGCACCGTGACCACCGCCCGCGCCCTCGCTCCCGCCCCGCTGCGCCGGCCCGACACCCGCCGCGACACACGCCGCGACGCGCCCCGCCACCTGCGCGTCGTCCCGCGCTCCTCCCGGCGGCGCGCGACGCGCGCCCTGGTCGTCGGAGCCGTGGTCCTCACGCTCGTGGCGATCTTCGGCCTGGTCACCTTCAACGTGTTCCTGGTCCAGTCGCAGTTCGAGCTGGAGCGCATCGAGCAGCAGGTCGACGCCGAGCGCCAGGAGTACGAGCGCCTGAGGCTCGAGGCCGCGCGCCTCTCCTCCCCGGAGCGGATCCTCGACCTCGCGCGCCGCGAGCTCGGGATGGTCGATCCCCAGGGCGTCACGCACCTCACCGCCCCGGCCTCCGGATCGCAGGAGGGAGCGCCGCCGGGCGGTGCCCGATCCTGGGCCGAGGTCAAGCCCTTCCTGGCCGCGGAGCCGTAAGGGGCCGGCGTGGCGCCGCGGCGATCCGAGACGGGGAGCCGGCTCCTGGTTCGCCGGAGGATCCCGTGGTTGCTCGTGGTCCTCGCGCTCGCCTTCTCCGCGGTGGGCTGGCGCCTCGTCGAGGTCCAGGCCCTCTCGTCCGAGCGCTTCGAGGCCCTCGGGCGCGAGCAGCGGGTCCGCCGGGTGACCCTCGCCGCCGAGCGGGGCACGATCTTCGACCGCGACGGCGACGAGCTCGCGCTCTCGGTCCCCCAGCACACCGTGTGGGCCGATCCCCGCGTCGTCGCCGACCCCGCCGGCTACGCGCGCCAGCTCGCTCCGCTGCTCGCCGGGGAGGACGAGGACGTCGCCGACGAGGAGGAGCAGCTCCGCTCGCGCCTGGCGAGCGAGGACGCGGCGTTCGTTTACCTCGAGCGCAAGGTCGACGACACGACGGCGGGCAAGGTGGAGGCGCTCGGGCTCCCGGGGGTGCGCTTCGTCCCCGAGTCGGAGCGGCACTACCCCTCGGACCTGGCCGCGTCGATCCTCGGGATGGTGGGTGTCGACAACCAGGGCCTGAGCGGGCTCGAGCTGCGCTACGAGGACGTGCTCTCGGGGGAGCCGGGAGAGCTCGTCGTCGAGCGCGATCCCCAGGGTCGCGACATCCCCCAAGGGCTCCGGCGGTACGAGCCGCCCGTCCCCGGCTCCGACCTGCTGCTGACCGTCGACCAGGGCCTCCAGTTCGAGGCCGAGCGCGCCCTCGTCGACGCCGTCGAGGAGTACGGCGCGGCGGCCGGGCGGGCCGTCGTGATGGACGTCGCCACCGGCGACGTCCTCGCCATGGCCAACGTCACCGCCGGGACCGACGGGGAGCGCGCCGCTCCCGACGGTCGCAGCGGGCGCAACCGCGCCGTCACCGACGTCTACGAGCCGGGCTCGACCAACAAGGTCATCACCGTCTCGGCGGCCGTCGAGGAGGGCCTCGTCGCGCCCGGCACCCGTCTCACCGTCCCCGACCGGCTCCGGGTCGCCGACCACGTCTTCACTGACCACGAGCCGCACCCCACCGAGGAGTGGTCGGTGCGGCGCATCCTCGTGGAGTCCTCCAACGTCGGCGCCATCAAGATCGGCCAGATGCTCGGCAAGGCGCGCCTCGACCGGTACCTGCGCGACTTCGGGTTCGGGCAGGAGACCGGGCTCGGGTTCCCGGGCGAGTCGCCGGGGCTACTGCTCGAGCCCGACGAGTGGTACCCGACGAGCATGGGCACGGTGCCGATCGGCAACGGCCTCGCGGTCACCGCGCTCCAGATGCTCGAGGTGTTCGTCACCGTCGCCAACGACGGCGTCTGGCGCGAGCCCAGACTGGTGCGGGAGGCGGTCGACGACGAGGGCCGCCGCCGCGACCTGCCCTTCGGGCCCACCCGGCGGGTGGTCTCCGAGGCCACCGCCGAGCAGGTGCGCTCCATGCTCACCGACGTCGTCGCCGAGGGCACCGGGGCGAACGCCTCGATCCCCGGCTACGGGGTCGCGGGCAAGACCGGGACGGCGCGCAAGCCCCTCGACGGCAGGCGGGGCTATGGTGACGAGCACGTGGCGTCCTTCGTGGGGTTCGCCCCCGCCGCGGAGCCGCGCCTCGCCGCCATCGTGGTGCTCGACGAGCCGACGCCCATCTTCGGCGGTGTCGTCGCCGCTCCCACGTTCGCCCGGATCATGCGCCACGCCCTGAGGCTGGAAGGCGTGGCGCCGGTGGCGCCCGTGGGTACCCTGGACCAGCCGTGACGGGGACGGTCCCGTGGATCTTCGAGAGCTCGCAGAGGGCGTCGACAGGCGCGCAGCAGGCGTCGCAAGCGTGGAGGTGCGCGGTGACTCGGGCGTGGTGGTGAGGTCGGTCACACACGACTCCCGGCGCGTCGAGCCGGGAACCCTCTTCTGCTGCGTGCCGGGCAGCCACCACGATGGCCACGACTTCGCTCCGGCCGCGCTCGACGCGGGCGCCTCCGCGCTGGTCGTGGAGCGCTGGCTCGATCTGGACGTCCCGCAGCTCCGTGTGCCGAAGGTGCGCGACGCGATGGGGCCGCTGGCGGCCCGCGTGCACGGCGATCCCTCCCGCGAGCTCGCCGTGGTGGGGGTCACCGGGACCAACGGCAAGACGACCGTCACCCACCTCCTCGAGGCGATCGCGCGCGCCGCGGGGACCCGTCCCGGCGTCGTCGGGACGGTCGGGGTCCGCGTCGACGGCGAGGCCGCCGGGGTCGGTCTCACCACTCCGGAGGCGACCGATCTCCAGGAGCTCCTCGCCCGGATGCGGGACTCCGGGGTCGGCCTCGTGGCCGTCGAGGTGTCGTCGCACGCGCTGGCGACCGGCCGAGTGGAGGGCACCTGGTTCGCGGTCTCGGTGTTCACGAACCTCTCGCACGACCACCTCGACTTCCACGCCTCGCTGGACGACTACTTCGAGGCGAAGGCGTCGCTGTTCGACCCGCGCCGCACCGGGCACGCCGTCGTCAACGTGGCCGACCCCCGCGGCGCCGAGCTCGCGCGGCGCTGCGCCACGGCCGGTGTTCCGGTGATGCGCTTCGCCGCGCCCGCCCCACCGGCAGCGTCGTCGGCAGCGTCGTCGGCAGCGTCCGGGCCGACGTCCGCTTCCGGGCCGTCGGCAGCGTCGTCCGCTTCCGGGCCGTCGTCCGCGTCCGGGCCGTCGTCCGCTTCCGGTCCTGGCGGGGCGGTGCCCGGCGCGCGTCGCTCGGAGGGTCCGGCCCCGGATCTCACCGCCACCGACGTCGTGGCGGGACGAGAGGACACCGTGGCGACCCTCACCGGGCCGGCGGTCGGTCGTGACCTCCGGGTCCGGAGCCCGCTCGTGGGGCGGTTCAACGTGGAGAACCTCCTCGCGGCCGCCGGGGCGGCCCTGGCCGCCGGGTTCGACGCGGAGGCGGTCGTCGCCGGCCTGGAATCGCCCCTGAGCGTGCCCGGCCGGTTCGAGCGGATCGAACGGGGCCAGGACTTCACCGCCGTCGTCGACTACGCCCACACGCCCGACGCGCTCGTGCAGGCGTTGGGCGCCGCACGGGAGATCGCCGGCGAGCACCGCGTGCTCGTGGTGTTCGGCTGCGGGGGCGAGCGCGACCGCGCCAAGCGGCCCGAGATGGGGCGCGTCGCGGCGGAGCTGGCCGACGTCGTCGTGGTCACCTCCGACAATCCCCGAGGGGAGGATCCGGTCGCGATCGCCGACGAGATCCTGGAGGGACTGGAGGGACTGGAGGGAGCAGACTCGGGTCGCGGCGTGGTCGAGCTCGACCGGCGCGCCGCGATCGCCCGGGCCGTCCGTGAGGCGCGCCGCGGCGACGTCCTCGTCGTGGCCGGCAAGGGCCACGAGACCGGACAGTTGATCGCAGGCGAGACCCACCCCTTCGACGACCGCCTGGTCGTCGCAGACGAGCTGTCTGGGCTGTCTGGGCTGACCGGGCTGCCTGAGTCGGAGGGACCGACTGGGTCGGAGCGGCTGTCCGGGCGGGACGGCCTGGGGGATCGATGCGGCTGACGCTGCGCGCGATCGCGGACGCGACCGCGGGGGAGGTCCTCGGCGATCCCGCGCTCGAGGTCGTGGGCGTCGACATCGACTCCCGGCGGATCGCGCCCGGCGAGCTCTTCGTCGCGGTGCGGGCCGAGCGCGACGGCCACGAGTTCGTCGGCCACGCCGCCGAGCGGGGCGCGGCGGCGGCGCTGGTCGACCGAGCCCGGCACGTCCCCGAGGAGCCCGGGCGCCGCTCCGGCGGACTCCCCGTGGTCCGGGTCGACGACACGGTGCGCGCGCTCGGCCGGCTCGCCGCGGACGTGAGGCGCCGGTCCGACGCGGACGTGGTGGGCATCACCGGCTCGACCGGGAAGACCTCCACCAAGGACCTCGCCGCGGCGGCGCTCCGGACCCGCCGGACGGTGCACGCCAGCGAGGGCTCCTTCAACAACGAGCTCGGGGTGCCGCTCACCGTCCTGCGCGCCCCGGCGGGCACCGACGTGCTCGTCGTCGAGATGGGCGCGCGGGGCTCCGGCCAGATCGCCGAGCTGCGAGACGTCGCGGGGCCCCGCGTCGGCGTGGTCACCAACGTGGGCGCCGCGCACATGGAGTTCTTCGGCGATCTCGGCGCGGTCGCCGAGGAGAAGGGCGCGCTCCTCGAGGGCGTCGAGACCGCGGTCGTGGGAACCGGTCACGACTGGGTCGAGCACCTGGCGCGGCGGGCCTCGGGTCGCGTCCTCCTCGCCGGGACGGGACCGGGCGCGGATGTCGCCCACGAGGGGCTCCGATTGGACGACGACCTCCGACCGGGGTTCGATCTGCGCACTCCGTGGGGCTCGACGCCGGTGCGCCTGGCGATGCGCGGGGCCCACCAGGCCACCAACGCGGCGGTGGCGGCCGCCGCGGCGCTCTCGCTCGGGGTGCCGCTCGACGACGTGGCCGCCGGGCTCTCGTGCGCTCGCGGCTCCCGCTGGAGGATGCAGGTCCAGACCAGCCCCGACGGGGTCACCGTGATCAACGACGCCTACAACGCCAACCCGTCCTCCACGGCCGCCGCGCTCGAGGCGCTCGCCGCGCTCGAGCGGCCGGGACGCCGGATCGCCGTCCTCGGGCACATGGCCGAGCTCGGCGACGGGTCCGAGGAGGCGCACCGCCGCGTCGGCGAGCAGGCCGCCGCCCTGGGTGTCGACCGCCTCGTCGTGGTGGGCGAGGGGACCGAGCCGATCGTGGCGGGCGCGGGCGACGGGCCCGACGTGGCCGTGGTCGGCGACGCCGGCGAGGCGGCCTCGCTGCTCGCCCGCGAGGTCCGCTCCGGTGACGTGGTGCTGGTCAAGGCGAGCAGGGTGGTCGGCCTCGAGGAGGTCGCCCGGGTGCTCTCGGGAGGCGCGCCCCGGTGATCGCGCTGCTCCTGGCCGCCGGAAGCGCGCTGGTGCTGGCGCTCGTCGGCACCCCGGTGCTGATCGGGTTCCTGCGGTCGCGGGGGATCGGGCAGCTCATCCGCGAGGACGGGCCGGCCGGCCACCACACCAAGGCGGGGACCCCGACGATGGGAGGGATCGCCATCGTCGGCGGCGCGGTCTTCGGCTATGCCGTCGCCCACATCCGGTCGGGGGGCTTCGGCCGGGCCGGGTTGGTGCTCATGCTCGCCATCGTCGGCCTCGCGCTGGTCGGGTTCGTCGACGACTACCTCGGCGTCCGCCATCGGCGGAACCTCGGCCTGAAGAAGCGGCAGAAGACCGCCGGTCAGCTCATCGTGGGCGGCGGATTCGCGCTCCTCGCGCTGTTCTGGGTCGACGCGTCGACCCACCTCTCGTTCACCCGCGACCTCGACTTCGACCTCGGGTTCCTGGCCTGGGGGATCTGGGCGGTGCTGGTGATGATGGGGACGTCCAACGCCGTGAACCTCACCGACGGACTCGACGGCCTCGCCAGCGGGACGGGTGCGATGGTGTTCGCGGCGTTCGTGATCATCGCCTTCTGGCAGGTGCGGAACCCGGAGGTCTACGGCGTGCCGCCGGACCAGGCCCTCGACCTCGCGATCGTCGCCGCCGCCATGATGGGGGCCTGCGCCGGCTTCCTGTGGTGGAACGCCGCGCCGGCGCAGATCTTCATGGGCGACACCGGGTCGCTGGCGATCGGCGCGGCGGTGGCGGGCCTGGCGCTGCTCACCCGCACCCACCTGCTGTTGCCGATCCTCGCCGGCCTCTTCGTGATCGAGACGCTCTCGGTGATGATCCAGATCGTCACCTTCCGGGGCTTCGGGCGGCGGTGGTTCCGGATGGCCCCGATCCACCACCACTTCGAGCTGGGCGGCTGGCCGGAGTTCACGGTGATCGTCAGGTTCTGGCTGGTCGCCGGCCTCCTCGTGGCGTTCGGCCTCGGCGTCTTCTACGCGGACTTCATCACGATCCCCGGAGCGCTCGACTGATGCAGGTGGTGGTCGTCGGTCTCGGTGTGACCGGCGGAGCGGTCGTGGCCCACGCGGCCGCCCGCGGGTGGGCCACGACCGTGCTCGAGGACTTCGACGGCGGGGAGGCCCTGGCGGCGCGCCGCGCCGAGGCCGAGCGCCTCGGCGCCGAGGTGGTCGTCGGGGGCGGCGAGCGAGCCGTCGTCGACGCCCTCGCCGAGGCCGAGCTCGTGGTGGTCAGCCCGGGCGTGCCCGCCGCCCATCCCGTGTTCGCTGCCGCGGAGGGGGCGGGCGTGCCGGTGGTCTCCGAGATCGAGCTGGCGAGCTCCGCCACCGACGTGCCCGTGGTGGCCGTGACCGGCACCAACGGGAAGACCACCGTGACCAGTCTCGTCGCGTCGATGCTGGAGGCGGAGGGCAGGCGGGTGAGCACGGCCGGCAACATCGGCCGGCCCTTGATCGAGGCGATCGACGACGGGGCGGAGGTGATCGTCGCGGAGGTGTCCTCGTTCCAGCTCCGCTTCACCCGCCGGTTCCACCCACGCGTGGCCGTGCTCCTCAACGTGGCCCACGATCACCTGGACTGGCACCCGAGCTTCGAGCACTACGCGGAGTCGAAGGCGCGGATCTTCGCCAACCAGGACGACGACGACGTGCTCGTCGTGAACGCCGACGACCCCGTCGTGGCCGGCATGGCCGCGGCTGCGCCGGCCCGGGTGGTGCGCTGCACGACCGGGTGCGAGGCCGGCGCCTGGCACGTGTCGGGTGGCTCCATCGTCGACCCGGACGGGGAGTCCGTGGTCCCGATCGGGGAGTTGGGGCGCTCCCTCCCCCACGAGGTGTCCAACGCCCTGGCGGCAGCGGCGGCGGCCCGGGCTGCGGGGGCGGGGAGCGGGCCGGTCGCCGCGACGCTGCGCTCCTTCCGGGGCCTCCCCCACAGGCTCGCGCTCGTCGGCGAAGCTGGGGGTGTGGCCTACTACGACGACTCGAAGGCGACGAACCCGCACGCCGCGGTCGCCGCGGTGTCCGACTTCCCCTCGGTCGTCCTCCTCGCCGGCGGTCGGAGCAAGGGGACGGCGCTGGACCCGCTCGCGGAGGTCGCCGACCGGATCCGCGCCGTCGTCGCCTTCGGCGAGGCCGCCCCCGACGTCGAGGCGGTGTTCGCCGGACGCCGCCCGGTGACGCACGCCGCCTCCATGCGCGAGGCGGTCGAGGCCGCCCACCGCCTCGCCGAGCCGGGCGACGCGGTGCTGCTCTCGCCGGCGTGCGCCTCCTTCGACGCCTACTCCGACTACGCGGCCCGCGGCGACGACTTCAGGGCCGAGGTCAGTCGGCTCGTCGGGGCCACCGGCTCCGCCGTCCCGGGGGCCGGTGGTGGTGCCGGTGGCTGAGCACCGGACGTCCCGGCCGCGCTCGCGGTCGCGCAACGGGTCGGCGGTGATGCTCCTGGCGGTGGTGATCGCCCTCAACGTCGTCGGCCTGGTGATGGTGATGTCGGCGTCGTCGGTGGTGGCGCTCGAGCAGCACGGGTCCTCGTGGGTGTTCTTCCAGCGCCAGCTCCTCTGGACGGCCGTCGGGGCGGTCGCGTTCGTGCTGGCCGCCCGGGTCGACCTCCGGCGGCTCCGGCGTTTCAGCGTCCCCGCCCTGCTCGTCAGCGTCGTCCTGCTCGGCGTCGTCTTCGTGCCGGGCGTCGGGGTGAGCGCCAGCGGTGCCACCCGCTGGATCGGCCTCGGCCCGATCACGCTCCAGCCCTCCGAGCTGGTCAAGCTGACGCTGGTCCTGTTCCTCGCCGACCTGTTCGCCCGCCGCGCCGATTCGGTGGGGGACTGGCGCCGGGTGCTGCGCCCGGCGTTGCTGGTGTTCGCCGCCGTGGCGTTGCTGGTGATCCGTCAGCCCGACATGGGCACGACGATGATCCTCGCGCTCGTCACCGTGACCGTGTTCTTCGTCGGTGGGGTGCGGCTCCGCCAGCTCCTCCCCCTCGCCGGCGCCGGGGTGGTGCTCTCGGGGGCCCTGGCGGTGGCCGCGCCGTACCGCCGGGCCCGGGTGCTCTCCTTCCTCGATCCGTTCGCGGACGCGGGCAACACCGGCTACCAAGCCGTCCAGTCGCTGATCGCGCTGGGCAGCGGGGGCCTCTTCGGGGTGGGGCTGGGCGCGGGTCGCCAGAAGTGGCTGTTCCTCCCCAACGCCCACACCGACTTCATCTTCGCCGTCGTCGGCGAGGAGCTGGGTCTGGTCGGGGCGCTCCTGGTGCTGGCGCTGTTCGGCGTGGTGGGGGTGCTCGGCTACCGCACGGCGATGCGGGCTCCCGACCGCTTCGGCGCGCTCCTCGCGGCCGGGATCACGACGTGGATCGTGGGCCAGGCGCTGGTGAACATCGGCGCGGCGATCGGGTTGCTCCCCATCACCGGGGTGCCCCTCCCGTTCGTCTCCTTCGGGGGCTCGTCGCTCCTCTTCACGATGGTCGCAGCGGGCCTGCTCTTCAACGTCGCCCGACGGGTGGGCGCGCCCGACCGTCGCGGGGCGCGCGCCCGGGTCGCCCGGGCTGCCTGAGGCGTGTTCGCGCTGATCACGGGCGGCGGCACCGGCGGCCACGTCTACCCGGCCCTCGCGCTCGCCGACGAGTTGGTCGCCCGGGGCGTCCCGCGCGGACAGCTCCGCTTCGTCGGCGCCGCACGGGGCCTGGAGGCCGACGCCGTGCCGGCCGCCGGCTACGAGATCGCGTTGTTGCCCGGACGCGGGCTCCAGCGCCGTCTGGCGCTCGCCAACGTCGCCGCCCTCGTCGGGGCGGTCCGCGCGCTGCTCGCCGCGTGGCGCCTCGTCGGCCGCGACCGGCCCCGCGTGGTCGTGGGCGTCGGCGGCTACGCGTCGCTGCCGTGCGTGGTCGCCGCCCGCTTGCGGCGGGTGCCGACCGTCGTCCACGAGCAGAACGCCGCGCCCGGCCTCGCCAACCGCGTCGCCGTCCGCCTCGGCGCTCGGGCTGCGGTGTCGCTGCCCGACACCCCCCTGCGCGGCGCCGTGCTGGTCGGCAACCCGGTGCGCTCCGCCATCACCCGCCTCGCGCGCCGGCCCGACCCGGCCCGACCCCTCGTGCTGGTCTTCGGCGGCAGCCTGGGCGCGCGCCGGATCAACCTGGCGGTGGTGGAGCTGGCCGAGCGCTGGCGGCACCGCGGCGACGTCCGGCTCCGTCACGTGACCGGACGCCGCGACCACGCCGAGTGCGAGGCGCGGTGGGCGGGCGGTCCGGCCGGTCCGGCCGGGCAGGACGCGGCGCTCGACTACGAGCTGCTCGCGTACGAGGACCACATGGAGCGCTCGTACGAGGAGGCCTCGGTCGCGGTCTGTCGGGCGGGCGCGGTGACGGTGGCCGAGCTGGCCGTCGCGGGTGTCCCCGCCGTCCTGGTGCCGCTGCCCGGTGCTCCCGGCGACCACCAGACCCGCAACGCCGAGGCGCTCGCGGAGGCCGGCGCCGCGGTCGTGGTCCCCGACGAGGAGTGCACCGCGGCGCGCCTCGATCGCGAGCTGGACGCGCTGTTGGGCGCCCCCGAGCGCCTCGACCGCATGGCGGAGGCCGCGCGACGCCTCGGGCGTCCGGGTGCGGCCTCGGAGCTGGCCGACCTCGTGGAGCGGTCCGCGGAGGAGGTGGAGACGTGACGCGCTTCGACCTCGAGGGCTCGCGCTCGGTCCACGTGGTCGGGATCGGGGGCGCGGGCATGAGCGGGATCGCGTCGGTCCTCGCCCGCATGGGCCACCGGGTCAGCGGCTCCGACCTCAAGGACTCGGCCGTCCTGGAGCGGCTCCGGGCCCAGGGGATGGCGGTGAGCGTCGGTCACGCGGCCGGGAACCTGCCGGCCGGCGTCGAGGCCGTGGTGGTCTCGACCGCGATCCCGGAGCGGAACCCCGAGGTGGTCGAGGCGCGCGAGCGCGGCGTGCCGGTGCTGCGGAGGGCCGAGGCGCTGGCGCTGCTCGCCGCCGTCCACCGCACCGTCGCCGTCTCGGGGACCCACGGCAAGACCACCACCACCTCGATGCTGACGCTGGTGCTCCGGCAGGCGGGATGGCGGCCCACCTTCCTCATCGGCGGCGACGTCAACGAGGTGGGCGGCAACGCGGGCTTCGAGGACGGAGAGTGGCTGGTGGTCGAGGCCGACGAGAGCGACGGGACCTTCCTCGAGCTCGACGCCGAGGTGGCGGTGGTCACCAACCTGGAGCCGGACCACCTCGAGCACTACGGCAGCTTCGACGCGTTGGTCGAGGCCTTCGGCCGCTTCGTGTCGGAGGCCCCGCGCCCGGTGGTCGCCGCCGACGATCGGCTCGCGCGCTCGCTCGTCGAGGGCCACCCCGGAGCCGTGTCGTTCGGCTTCGCCGACGACGCCACCTACCGGGTCACGGATTCCGTGCCCCGCGACGGCGGGGTGCGCTTCGAGCTGCGAGGCCCCGGCGGTCGGGGAGGACCGATCGAGCTGGCGGTGCCCGGACGGCACCACGTCCTGGACGCCGCGGCGGCCGCCGCCACGGCACTGGAGCTCGGCGTCGGCTTCGACGAGGTCGCGGCGGCGCTGGGCCGGTTCACCGGGGTCGCGCGACGGTTCCAGTTCCGCGGGCGCTACGACGGGGTCACCGTCGTCGACGACTACGCCCACCTCCCCTCCGAGATCCGTGCCGCCGTGTCGGCCGCTCGGGAGGGCGGGTGGGAGCGGGTGGTCGCCGTCTTCCAACCCCACCGCTACAGCCGGACGGCCACCCTGTGGCGCGACTTCGGCGACGCCTTCTCGGAGGCCGACGTGGTCGTGCTCACCGACGTGTACGCCGCGGGCGAAGCGCCGCGGCCGGGGGTCTCGGGGAGGTTGATCCTCCGAGCCGTCCTCGACTCCGACCCGAGCGCGCGGGTCGTCTACCTGCCCCACCGCGCCGACGTCGAGCGCGTGGTGCCGCGGCTCACCCGTGCCGGGGACGTGGTGCTCACCCTCGGAGCCGGGGACATCACCTCGGTGGCGGACGTCTGGGTGGGCCCGTGACGGCGGTTGCGCTGGAGCGCTTGCACGAGGTGCTGGTCGACCGGCTCGGCCCGGCCGTGAGCCGCGACGTGCCCCTCTCGGAGCGCACCACGTACGGCCTCGGTGGGCCGGCGGCGCTCCTCGTGGAGGTCGAGGACCGGGCGGCGCTCGGCGCCGTCGCCGATGCCCTGGCGCGCCATCCCGTCCCGGTGCTGGTGGTGGGGCGGGGGTCGAACGTGCTGGTCGCCGACGCCGGCTTCGAGGGCCTGGCGCTGCACCTGGGCGGAGAGCTCTCCGAGCTGGAGGTCGGGGAGCGACGGGTGCTCGCCGGCGGCGGCCTCGCGTTGCCGGTGCTGGCCCGCCGCTGCGCGGCGGCCGGTCGCGGCGGGCTCGAGTTCTACGTCGGCATCCCGGGCTCGGTGGGCGGTGCGGTGCGGATGAACGCGGGCGGCCACGGGCGCGAGACCGCGGAGGTGCTGATCCGGGCGTGGGTGGTGGACCTGGCGGCCGGTCCGGCGGAGCGGGAGTGGAGCCTCGCGGAGCTGGACCTCGGCTACCGCCGCTCCGCGCTGGGTCCGCGCCAGGTGGTGACCCGCGCCGAGCTCTCGGCGATCCCGGAGGAGCCCGGTGCGTGCCGGGCGCGGATCGAGGAGGTGGTGCGCTGGCGCCGCGAGCACCAACCCGGCGGCTCGAACGCCGGCTCGGTGTTCACCAACCCGCCGGGCGACTCGGCCGGGAGGATCATCGACTCCTGCGGCCTCAAGGGGTTCCGCGTCGGAGGGGCCGAGGTGTCGCCGAAGCACGCGAACTTCTTCCGGGCCGGGCCCTCGGCCACGGCCGACGACGTGCACCGCCTCGTCCGGGAGGTCCAGACCCGCGTGGAGGAGCGGACCGGGATCCGCTTGCTCCCGGAGATCACCTTCGTGGGGTTCGCGGGGCACGACGGTGCTCGGGGGAGGACGCCGTGAGCACACGGACGGCGGCGCGCCCGCACCCGCGGGTCCAGGCTCGCCGTGAGGAGGTGCGACGGCGGCGGGGACGCCGGCGGGTGCGCGCCGCGGTGGCGTTGCTCGGGCTCTTCTCGCTGGGCGGCGCCGGTTGGTTGCTGATCCAGTCGAGCTTCCTCGACGTCGACTCGGTGGAGGTGCGGGGCGCGCACCACGCCGATCCCGCGGAGGTGCGCGAGGTCTCCGGAGTCACGTCGGGGGAGGCGCTGTTGCTCGTCGACCGCGGTGCCGTGGCGGACCGGGTCGAGGAGTTGCCGTGGGTGCTGGCGGCCGACGTGTCGCTCTCCCTCCCGAGCCGGCTCGTGATCGAGATCGAGGAGCGGAGCCCCGTGGCGTGGGTGGCCCTCGAGTCGCCCGAGGGGGAGCGGGCGCCGGTGGCGCTCGTCGACGGCGACGCACGCGTGCTGGAGCTGCGGGGAACACCACCGGAGCGGCTGGTGGAGCTGCGGATGGACGTGGCGGTGCCTGCTCCCGGGGATCGCCTCGGCGAGGGGGCGGGTGCGGTCGCGATCGCCGCGGCCGTCCCGCCGTCGCTGCGGGGGCGCGTCGTCGCGCTCGAGCGCGTCCCCGGTGGCTTCGAGCTCGAGGTGGAGGGCGCCGAGGTGGTGCGCTTCGGTCCGGCCGAGGAGATCCAGGAGAAGTGGGCGGCGCTGGGCGCGGTGCTCGCCGAGCTCGGTGAGCGGGAGGTCCGCCTCGTGGACGTGCGCGTCCCGAGCGTGCCGGCGATCCGCGAGCACGACGAGCCCGACGGCGAGGCCGACGGCGAGGCCGACGGCGACTCCGGCAGCGAGACCGGCAGCGAGACCAACGGCGACGGCGCCGAAGGCGAGACCGGGGGTCAAGCTGCCGACAGTGCCGACAGTGCCGGCGGTCTCCACGGCGCGGCCGTGGGCGCGGCGGCTGGATCGTGGGAGCGCGGAACCCATCATTGACCACGCCCGCCACTTGCAGTACTCTGACCTCAAGTACAGGTTGACATAACCCTCAACCACAGGTTGAGGCCTCTTCGGAGCGAACGCCGATCCGTGCGCGACGTGCGACGAGCACACGAGCATGCGCCGCGGGTCGGCTCCGTCGTGTCCGGGGGGAGGGAGCCGGTCATGGTGGGAGCGCCCCAGAACTATCTGGCAGTGATCAAGGTCGTGGGCATCGGTGGTGGCGGGTGCAACGCCGTCAACCGCATGATCGACGCCGGTCTCAAGGGGGTCGAGTTCATCGCGGTCAACACCGACGCCCAGGCCCTGTTGATGAGCGACGCCGACGTGAAGCTGGACATCGGTCGCCAGCTCACCCGGGGGCTCGGCGCGGGCTCCGATCCCGAGGTCGGCCGCGCGGCCGCCGAGGAGCACCGCGAGGAGATCGAGGAGGTCCTCAAGGGCGCCGACATGGTGTTCGTGACCGCCGGGGAGGGCGGGGGCACCGGCACCGGCGGCGCGCCGATCATCGCCGAGGTCGCCAAGAGCCTCGGTGCCCTCACCATCGGTGTGGTCACCCGGCCCTTCGGTTTCGAGGGGCGCCGCCGCGCCGTGCAGGCGGAGCAGGGCGTCTCCGGACTCAAGGACAAGCTCGACACGCTGATCGTCATCCCCAACGACCGGCTGGTGCAGGTCTCCGACGAGAAGACGTCGATGCTCAACGCCTTCAAGATGTGCGACGAGATCCTGCTCCAGGGCGTGCAGGGGATCACCGACCTCATCACCACGCCGGGGCTGATCAACACGGACTTCGCCGACGTGAAGATGATCATGACCAATGCCGGCTCCGCGCTGATGGGGATCGGCTACGCGTCCGGCGAGGGGCGGGCCGTGAACGCGGCCCGGGCCGCCATCTCCAGCGCGCTCCTCGAGGCGAGCATCGAAGGGGCGCGGGGGATCCTCCTCAACATGTCGGGGCCCTCCGACCTCGGCCTGTTCGAGGTCAACGAGGCCGCCGACATCATCGCCCAGGCGGCGCACGCGGACGCCAACATCATCTTCGGCGCGGTCATCGACGACGCCCTGGGCGAGGAGGTCCGGGTCACCGTCATCGCCGCCGGCTTCGACCGCTTCGACAACGGCCGGCGCCCCGAGCGGGGCATCGGGCTCGAGAGCGAGCTCGACGACGAGGGCCTCGAGCTCGACGAGGACTTCGACGTCCCGTCGTTCCTCAAGTAGCCCTGGGCCGCTACCGGGTCGACCTCTGCGGAGCTCGTGTCGCCTTCACCGACCGGCGAGGCGGCGTCTCGCCGCCACCGCGCGACTCCCTCGACCTCGCCCTGACGCACGGCGCGGGAGGCGACGCCGCGGCGGTGGCCGAGAACCGCCGGCGCGCCGCCCGGTTCCTCGGCCTCGGCGATCCCTCGGATTGGGTGCCGATGCGCCAGGTGCACGGCACCCGGGTGCTCACCGACGACCCCGCGGACCATGGCGGCACCCACGAGGCCGACGCCGTCGTGGTGACGCGGCCCGGCCGGACCGGCGTCGTGCTCACCGCGGACTGTGCCCCGCTGGCGCTGATCTCCGAGGAGGCCGTCGCGGCGGTGCACGGGGGATGGCGCGGCCTGCTCGACGGTGTGGTCGAGGCCGCCGCCCGCGCCCTGGCCGCGCGCGGCGGCGCCGTCCGCCACGCCCTCCTCGGTCCGTGCATCCACCCGTGCTGCTACGAGTTCGGTCCCGACGACCTCGACGTGCTGGTGGAGCGCTTCGGCGAGGGAGTCCGCTCCACGACCACCGCGGGGCGTCCGGCGCTGGACCTGCCCGCCGCGGTCCGCGCCGCGGTCGCCCGCGCCGGCATCGGGGTGGCGGTGCGCGAGCTGCGCGTCTGCACCGCGTGCGACGCCGACTCCTTCTCGCACCGACGGGACGGCGAGACGGGCCGCCAGGGGCTGCTGGTCGCGCGCCTGGCGTCGCGAGCGCGGCCGTGAGCCCGGCGACACCGGGCGTCGACGAGATCCGCGGACGCTTCGAGGACGCGTCCCGCCGCATCGACGAGGCGGCCCGCCGCGCCGGTCGCGACCCGGCGGGCGGTCGGGTCGTCGCGGTGACCAAGGGCTTCCCGGCCGAGGTCGTGGCGGCGGCGATCCGGGCCGGGATCCCCGCCGTCGGCGAGAACCGGGCGCAGGAGCTGCTGGGGAAGGCCCCGCAGCTCCCCGACGACGTCGCCCCCGAATGGCACTTCGTCGGCAGGATCCAGCGCAACAAGGTCAAGAAGCTGGCCCCGCTCGTGACGGTGTGGCACGGCGTCGATCGCCTGGCCGCAGGCGAGGAGGTCGCGCGGCGCGCGCCGGGGGCGCGCGTCCACGTGCAGGTCGACGTGGCGGGGGAGGCCACCAAGGCGGGGTGCGCGCCCTCCGAGGCGCGCGACCTCGTGGGCGCGTTGGCCGACCTCGGACTGCGGGTCGAGGGGCTCATGACGGTCCCGCCCCTCGACGAGGATCCGCGGCCCCACTTCGCCCGCTTGGCGGAGCTGGCGGCCGACGCGGAGGTGGCGGGGCTGTCGATGGGGATGTCCGCCGACTTCGAGGTCGCGGTCGAGGAGGGGGCGACGGTCGTCCGCCTCGGGACGACCCTGTTCGGGCCGCGCCCCGACAGCCACTAATCTGACGACCGCACGAGGAGGGCACCGGATGGCTTCTTTGTGGCGACGGGCCATGATCTACCTGGGGCTCGTCGACGACGAGGAGTACGAGTACGGGTACGGGTACTACGAGGAGCCCGCTGCGCCGCGCGCTCCCGTGGAGCCCGAGGTCCCACCGCCTCCCGACGAGGGCTCCGCGGTGCGGACCGTCGCCCCCTCGGAGTCCGGTCTGCCGGCGCCCCAGCGCCCGTCGGTGGTGCGCACCATGAACCAGGCCTCCACCAAGGTCCACGTGGTCGAGCCCGCGGGCTTCAACGACGCGCAGGAGGTGGGCGACCGCCTCAAGGTCACCCAGCCGGTGATCCTCAACCTCCAGGGCCTCGACCGCGACCTCCAGCGCCGGCTCATCGACTTCTCGAGCGGGCTCACCTACGCGCTCGGCGGGGCGATGGCGCGCGTCCACGACGAGGTGTTCCTGCTCACCCCGGCGAACGTGGAGGTGTCGGCCGAGGAGAAGGAGAGGCTCCAGGCGCGGGGCCTCTACAGCGCCTGAGACGAGCCGACCCGAGCCCACCACGAGCGATCGACCGACCGTGCCCACCGACCCCACCGACCCCACCCATCAGGCCGCCCGATGCTAGATCTCCTCTGCTCGTTCCTCCTCGTCTACTTCTTCGTGCTCTTCGCTCGGATCATCCTCTCGTGGTTCCCGATGGAGCCCGGGTCCGGTCTCGCGAGCGTGCACCGGGTGCTCTACGACCTCACCGAGCCGGTGCTGGCGCCGGTGCGGGGCCTGATCCCGCCGCTGGGCGGGTCGGGGATGGCCTTCGACCTCTCGCCGATCATCGTCTTCGTCGCCCTCACCATCCTGCGGGGCGCGATCTGCTGAGCACCCGAGCGCGGGTTCCCGGCGGCGGCGTCGCTGTGTCGGTCCCTCGGCGGTCCCTCGGCGGCATCCACCGGCCGCGATCCGGGTGTCGGTACGATCCGGTGCATGGACGTGACCCCGCACGAGCTGCGGACGATCGAGCTGCGGGAGGCGTGGCGCGGCTACCGCCAGGACGACGTCGACGAGCTCCTCGACCGTGTCGCCACCACCATCGAACGACTCCAGGGGCAGGTGCAGCGTCTGGGGGATCGCCTCGGCAAGGCGGAGGAGGAGGTCGGCCTCGGTCGCGAGGCCGACGAGATGCTGCGCCGCACGTTGCTGCTGGCCCAGCGGACCGCCGACGCCGCCGTCTCCGAGGCCCAGGAGCGCGCCCGGCGCGTGCTGTCCGAGTCCGAGGCCCACGCCCACTCGATCGTCTCGGGCGCCGAGGAGGAGGCCCGGCGGTTGACGATCGCCGAGCGCCAGCGGCTCGAGGACGAGGTGCGCGACCTCGCTGCCCGCCGGGAGCTGTTGCTGGAGGACCTCGAGGCGCTCGAGGGCGCCGCCTCGGGCTACCGGCGTCGCATGCGGGAGGTGCTGGAGGACGAGATCGCCCGCCTCGAGCACCGCACGCTGCCCACGCCCTCGACGCCGGTGCAGCTCAGCGAGGTCCACCTCGACGACGTGCGCGCCGACGACCCGTCCGCTCCTGTCGAACCTGCCGAGTCCCACGAGCCCCACGAGTCTGCCGGGTCCGCCGACGGCGACGTCGCGGATCCGGGCGAGCCCCCGGGGTGGCCGGGCGAGTCCGGCGAGCGGAGTGAGCCCGCCGAGACCGGCGAGACCGGCGAGCATGGCGAGCCCGCCGAGACCGGCGACGCCGCCGGGTCCCGGGATCGGGAGGTGCCCGTGGAGGACGCGGAGGTCGAGGTCGACCACGAGCATCGGCAGGTGGCCGGCGGCGAGGCCGACAGCGGGACAGCGGAGAGCGGGACGACCGACAGCGGGGACGCCCTGGACGCCCTGGAGGCCTTGGGCGCCGTGCAGGCCGCGGACACCGGTGCCGGCGCCGGCAGGCCCGTCGAGCACCCTGTGGAGGGCCACGCGGAGGGCCCAGCCGACGACCCTGCCGACGACCCTGCGACCCGGGCGGAGCTCGACGCCGAGGACGACCAGCACCTCGCCGACCTGTTGCCCAAGCGGCGGCTCCGGCGTCGGACGGCGCGCGGGTCCGAGCCGGGCCCCGACGACGACTTCTTCGCCGATCTGCGCCGCGCGGTCGAGGAGGGCTCGCCACTCGGGCCGGCGGACGACCCGGCGGACGGCCCCGCAGACGCCCCCGCGTACGAGGACGGCACGGCCGACGCGGCCGACCCGCGTGACGTCGCGGACACCGCCGGCAGCGTCGAGACCGGCGACCGCACCGACGACACCGACGACACCGACGACACCGACGACACCGACGACACCGACGACAGCGCCGGTGGCGAGGTGGCCCACGGCGGGGACCACCTCGGCGATCACGTCGGCTCCGGGGTGCCCTACGACCAGGACCTCCACGGGTACGCCGTCGCCGATCCCGGTCGTGATCCCGGCGGCGAGGGCGCCGACGACCCCGAGGTCGACCTCGACGAGGAGAGCCCGCGAGCGGGCGCGGCCAGGGGTCGGCGCTCGGTGTTCAGGCGCTGAGCGGCGGGGCCCGGACTCCGGTGGGCGCGTGCGCTGTGACTAGGATGCACCGCGTCTCGACACCCTGAAGGAGGGCGCTGTTGTGTTCTTCTACGTGAGCCTCGTCCTGGTGATCATCGCGGCGGTCACGCTCGTGATCGGTCTCCTGAGCTCGGGCCTCCCGCTCGTGATCGTGTCGATCGTCGCGAGCTTCTTGGCGGGTGTCTTCTTGATCCTCACCGTGCTCCGCGATCGTCCGCAGGCCGAGGCGATGGCCGGTGCGGGAGCGGCGACGGCAGGTGAGGCGGCCCCCGAGCCGGCCGGGTCGACAGCCGCGGCGGCTCCGGCCGCGGCGGTGGCCACGGGCGACCGGGACGCCACCGAGGAGGAGTCCCTCGAGGACGAGGAGTACTTCCCGATCGCGGACTACGACGACCTGCGGGTGAGCGAGATCGTGCCGTTGCTGCCCGAGCTCGACGACGACGAGCTGGAGATGGTCCGCGAGCGCGAGGAGGCCGGCAAGGCGCGCGCCACCGTCCTCGGCCGCGTCGACGAGCTGCTCGAGGAGCCCCTCGAGGAGGAGCCGCTCGAGGACGAGGAGTACTTCCCGATCGCGGACTACGACGACCTGCGGGTGAGCGAGATCGTGCCGTTGCTGCCCGAGCTCGACGACGACGAGCTGGAGATGGTCCGCGAGCGCGAGGAGGCCGGCAAGGCGCGCGCCACCGTCCTCGGCCGCGTCGACGAGCTGCTCGGTCGGGAGCCCGTGGCGGCGGCGCCGGCCAAGTCGACCGCGGCCAAGAGGTCCGGGTCCGCGAAGAAGAGCTCCGCGGGATCCAAGAGGTCCGGGTCCACCAAGAAGTCCGGCTCGTCGAAGCGGTCCGGGTCCGCGAAGAAGAGCGCCGAGTTCCCGATCGCGGGCTACGACGACCTCACCGTCCCCGACGTGAGCAAGCGGCTGGAGAAGCTGGGCGCGGCCGAGCTCAAGCAGGTGCGCACGTACGAGAAGCGCAAGAAGAACCGCAAGGGCGTGCTGAACAAGATCGAGTCGGAGCTGGCGAGCCGCTAGCGACCCTGTGCACACACAGGAAGTGGGCGCTCGGGTGGTGTCGGGCTCAGAGCCGCTCGACGTGCACGCCGAGCGGCGATCCCTCGACCTCGAGCTCGGTGAAGCCGTCGTCGGCGCCCGCGGAGACCCGCCACTCCTCGGCGAGGACCTCGCCGGCCACCCAGTCTCCGTGGCGCTCCAGCGCGTCGCCCACCGGCCCCCGCGGGGCGAGGGTGACGCGGATCCGGTCGGAGATGTCGAGACCGATCGCCTTGCGGTGGTCGTTGAGCGCCCGGACCACCTCGCGGGCGAGTCCCTCGAGGCGGAGCTCCTCGTCGACCTCGAGGTCGAGCGCCACCGCGCAGGAGCCCTCCTGGGCCAGCGCGAGCTCCTCGTGCTCCTCGGCGCGGATCTCGACGTCGTCGGGGCCGAGCTCCACGGTCTCGCCGTCGAGCTCGAGGCGGTAGACGCCGTCGGCCTCGAGGGTGTCTCGGACGTCCCGTCCGTCGGTGGCGTCCAGCGCTTCCTTGACCCGGGGCATCCGCGCTCCGAGGCGCGGCCCGAGCGCTCGGAAGTTGGGGACGACCGACTCGTGGATGAGGCCCTCGAGGGAGTCGACGATCTCGACGGACTTGACGTTGAGCTCGCGGGCGACCTCCTCGCGGGTCTCCGGTGACAGCGCGCCGTCCGCGAGCAGCAGCGCCCGGGGGAGCGGCTGGCGGGTCTTGATCCGGGCGTCGGTGCGGGCGGCACGCCCGAGCTGCACGAGGCGGCGGGCCAGGGCCATCTCGGCCTCGAGCGCTGCGTCGATCGCGGAGGGATCGGCCTCGGGCCAGTCCTCGAGGTGGACCGAGTCGGAGCCCTCCGGAGCCAGGTTGGCGTGGATGTCGTCGGCGACGAACGGGCAGAAGGGTGCCAGGAGCTTGGTCAGGGTGACCAGGCACGTGTGGAGGGTGGCGTGCGCGCTGTGGTCGTCCGACCCACTCGTGTTCCAGAACCGCGGCCGGGAGCGGCGCACGTACCAGTTCGAGAGGTCGTCGACGAGGCGCTCGAGCGCCTGGGCGCCGCGGAGCGCGTCGAAGCCCTCGAGCGCCTCGGTGGCGTCCGCGATCGTGGAGTGGAGCCGCGAGATCGCCCAGCGGTCGAGGACGTGGTCTCCCGGTCGGCTGTCGCCGGGAGACCAGCCGTCGAGGTTCGCGTAGGTCACCGCGAAGGCGTAGGTGTTCCACAGCGTCAGGAGGAACTTGCGCACCGACTCGTCGATGCCCTCCTCGTAGACGCGGCGGTTGGTCCACGGAGACCCCGACGAGAAGAAGTACCAGCGGAGGGCGTCGGCGCCGCGCGAGCGGAGGACGTCCCAGGGGTCGATCACGTTGCCCCGCGACTTCGACATCTTCTGGCCGTCCTTGTCGACCACGTGGGCGAGGCAGACCACGTCGCGGTAGGGCGTGGAGCCGAACACGAGGGTGTTCACCGCGAGGAGGGAGTAGAACCAACCCCGCGTCTGGTCGATGGCCTCGCAGATGAAGTCGGCGGGGAACCGCCGCTCGAAGAGGTCCGCCTGCTCGAAGGGGTGGTGGAACTGCGACGCCGGCATCGCGCCGGAGTCGAACCAGGCGTCGAGGACGGGCTCGAGGCGACGAGCGCGCGTGCCGCATCCCTCGTGGGGGCAGGCGAGGAGGACCTCGTCGACGGCGGGTCGGTGGAGGTCGAGGTCCGACTGGTCGGTCCCCGAGAGCTCCGAGAGCTCGGCCACCGAGCCCACGCAGGTGTCGTGGCCGTCGTCGCACCGCCAGACCGGCAGCGGCGTGCCCCAGAAGCGGTCGCGGGACAGCGCCCAGTCGACGTTGTTCTCCAGCCAGTCGCCGAACCGGCCGTGTTTGAGGTGGCCGGGGTGCCAGCCGATCGTCTCGTTCTGCTCGAGCATGGCGTCGCGCCGAGCGGTCGTCCGCACGAACCAGGACGGCTTCGACCAGTAGACGAGGGGGGTGTCGCACCGCCAGCAGTGCGGGTAGCTGTGCGCGTAGCGCTCGACCGTCTCGAGCTTGCCGGCCTCGTCGAGCCGGCGGGTGATGCCCTCGTCGGCGTCCTTCACGAAGGTCCCGGCGTGGGGCGGGACGGCGTCGGTGAAGCAGCCGTCGGCGCCCACCGGGTTCAGCGTGGGGAGGCCCTCCGCGTCGGCGACCTCCCGGTCGACCTCGCCGAAGGCGGGGGCCAGGTGGACGATGCCGGTCCCGTCCTCGGTGGTGACGAACCCCGCTTCGACGACCCGTGCGGCGTCGTCCGCGAGGTCGAGGAAGTCGAAGGGGCGCTCGTAGCGCAGCCCGACGAGCTCCGCGGCCCCGACGTCGCCGACCACGGCCGCGTCGTCGCCGTCGACCGACGCGACCCGGTCGGCGGCCATGACCACGTCGCGGCGCCCCTCCACGGCGACCCGCACGTAGCGGACGTGGGGACCGACCGCGGCGGCGACGTTGGAGATCAGCGTCCACGGGGTGGTCGTCCAGACGAGCAGGTCGAAGTCGGCGCCCAGCGCCGGGAAGCGCACGTAGACCGACTCGTCGATCACCTCGCGGTAGGCGCCGGGCTGGCCGAGCTCGTGGCTGGAGAGAGCCGTGCCGCACCGGGCGCAGTACGGGACGACCTTGAAGCCCTCGTAGAGGAGGTCCTGGTCCCACATCTGCCGGAGGTGCCACCAGACGCTCTCGATGAAGTCGTTGGTGAGCGTCCAGTAGGCGTCGTCCATGTCGAGCCACATGCCGATGCGCGTGGTCAACGCGCCCCAGTCCTCGACGTAGCGCTGGACCGACTCGCGGCAGCGGCGGTTGAACTCGCCGATCCCGTACTCCTCGATCTCCGCCTTGGAGGAGAGGCCGAGCTCCTTCTCGATCTCCACCTCGACCGGCAGGCCGTGGCAGTCCCAGCCCGCCTTGCGGGTCACGTAGCGTCCGCGCATGGTGTGGAAGCGGGGGAACAGGTCCTTGAAGCAGCGCGCCCACGCGTGGTGGATGCCGGGCCGCCCGTTCGCGGTCGGGGGCCCCTCGTAGAACACCCAGGGCTCGGCTCCCTCGCGCCGCTCCACGCTGCGGGCGAACACGTCTCCGTCCCGCCACCTGGCGAGGACCCGCTCCTCGAGCGCGGGGAGGTCGAGCTCGTTGTGCACCGGTTCGAGGGGCATGGCTCGTACACTACCGGGATGGTCGAGCTCGGCTCCCTCTACGAGATCGACGGGGACGACGTGGTGCTGCGGGTCCAGGTGTCCCCCGGGGCCGGACGCAGCACCGTGGTCGGCCGTCACGGGGACTCGCTCAAGCTGCGCGTGGCCGCTCCGCCCGTCGGCGGACGCGCCAACGACGCGGCACGCGGCCTGCTGGCGGAGACGTTCGGGCTGAAGGACCGGCAGGTGAGCGTCGAGGCGGGGGAGGGGTCGCGGTCGAAGCGCTTCCGGCTGGGAGCGGTGGACACCGAGGACTTCCAGCGGCGCCTCCACCTGTTGGTGACACCGGAGGATCGTCCCCGGCCCACGTGATCGTGGTCGTCGAGCGCCTCCGCGGCCGGTGATACCATCCGCGGCCTTCGGAGCGAGGGAAGATTCCATGCCGAGATCGCGTTCCAACTCGAAGCGGAAGTCCTCGGGCGCGTCGGAGGCGTCCGGGCGGGCGGCCTCCGGGCAGAAGAGCCAAAAGAAGCAGGGCAAACAGGGCAAGCAGGCCAAGGACGCGAAGCAGGCCAAGGACGCGAAGCAGGGCAAGTCGAAGGGGGGTCCCTCGAAGGGGGGTCCCTCGAAGGGGGGCACTGCCGACTCGAAGGGGGCGGGGTCGACCGGACGCACGAGCTCCCGGAAGTCCTCGAAGCAGACGAAGCAGACGAAGCAGAGCAAGTCGAAGCAGAGCACGTCGAAGCAGAAGCGATCGAAGGACCAGTCGAAGCGACGGACCGTGAGCAAGACCACCGCCAAGAAGAAGAAGAAGAAGAGCGCCGCCCCGGCCGCGAAGCAGGGCAAGCGGAAGAGCCCGATCGCGGCGCGCACGCTCGACAAGCTGAGGGGGCGGCTCGAGGAGGAGCGCGAGACCTACGTCCGCCAGGCCGAGGAGCTCGCCGCCGAGGCCGAGGCCCTCATGGCGGACCGCGAGCCGGGCGACACCCAGTTCGACGAGGAGTCGGGGGAGGGCGACACCATCAACGTCGAGCGTGAGCGAGACATCGCGCTCTCGACGGCGGCCCGGGCCGCCGTCGAGGAGATCGACGCCGCGCTCGCACGGATCGACGCCGGCACGTACGGCGTCTGCGACCGGTGCGGGAAGAGCATCCCGGTGGCGCGCCTCGAGGCGGTGCCGCAGGCGCTGCTCTGCATCGAGTGCAAGTCCCTTCAGGAACGACGCCGGTAGGCGCCCCGGCGCGGTCGCTCGGCCGTCTCGGCCTCGTGGCCGGGGCGGTCCTCGTCGCCGACCAGCTCTCCAAGGCCTGGGCGGCGAGCGCCCTCGCCGACGGGACGACGGTCGAGATCGTCGGGGACACCGTCCGCTTCCGGCTCCTGCGCAACTCCGGCAGCGCCTTCAGCCTGTTCACCGGCTACGCGCCCGTCCTCGCCGTCGTCGCCGCGGTGCTCGTCGTGGTCATCTTCCGGATGGGGCGCCGCGAGACGGACCCGCTGGCCTCCACGGCGTTGGCGCTGGTCCTCGGTGGCGCGCTCGGCAACCTCGGCGACCGGATCTTCCGGGCGCCGGGCTTCCTCGAGGGGGCCGTGGTCGACTTCGTCGACGTGGGCCGGTGGCCGACCTTCAACGTCGCCGACTCGGCGATCACGATCGGCGCCGCGATCCTGGTGCTCACGGGTTGGCGGCTCGGCCGGCCCGCAGCGCGCGGGCAGGACACCACCGAGCCCGACGACGGCACCTCGCAGGGTGGCACCGACGGCACGTCGCAGGGTGGCACCGACGGCACGTCGCAGGCTGGCACCGACGGCACCGCTGACGGTGGCACCGCTGAGGGAGGCACCGCTCCAGGTGGCACCGAGCGGGGTGACGCTGAGGGCGGAGGTCCCGGTGGCCGGAGCTGACCCCGGGACCGGTGGCTCCGACGGCGCCGCCACCGGCGAGTCGGTGCCCGCTGCGTTCCCGGTCACCGACTCGCTGGCCGGTGAGCGCCTGGATCGGGCCGTGGCGCTCCTCACGGGGTGGTCGAGGGCCGAGGTCCAGGCGCTGGTGCGCGCCGGCGCGGTCCTCGTCGACGGCAGCACCGCCGCCAAGAGCCACCGGCTCGCTGCCGGGGAGACCGTCACGGTGACCGCCGCTCCCGAGCCCCAGCGGCCGCCGGGCCCCGAGCCCCTCGAGTTCGAGGTGCGCCACGAGGACCGCTGGCTCCTCGTGGTCGACAAGCCCGCGGGTCTGGTCGTGCACCCGGGGGCGGGCAACGAGGGCGGCACGCTCGTCAACGGGCTCCTCGCCCGGTATCCGGAGCTCGCCGAGGCGGGCGACCCCATGCGCCCGGGGATCGTCCACCGGCTCGACAAGGGCACCAGCGGGCTCCTCGTCGTCGCCGGCGCCCCCGAGGCCCACGAGCGCCTCGTGGGGCTGATGGCGCAGCGCCGGGTGGAGCGGCGGTACCGGGCGCTCGTGTGGGGGCGGCCCGAGCCGCCGGCGGGGGCGGTCGAGGCGCCGGTGGGGCGCTCGACCCGGCGGCGCACCCGCATGGCCGTCACCCCCCGCGGGCGCGAGGCGCGCACCGTGTACGAGGTCGTGGAGGCGTTCGCTGAGGTGCCGGTCGCCCTCCTCGACGTCGGCCTCGACACGGGACGGACCCACCAGATCAGGGTCCACCTCGCGGCCATCGGCCACCCCGTGGTCGGCGACGCCGCCTACGGGCGGGACCGTCGCTCGCTGCGACTCGACCGGCCGTTCCTCCACGCCCACCGGATCTCGTTCGAGCACCCGTTCACGGGTGGGGCCGTCGCCGTCGAGGAGCCACTGCCCGAGGAGCTGGAGTCGGTGCTCGTCGGTCTCCGGGGCGGGAGCGAGCCCCGGTGAGCGCTCCGGGCTCGGGATCCGCGCCAGAGCCCGACGCTCCTGACGCTCCCGACGGGTCGGGTGTCCCGCACCGGCTGGTGCGCAACCTCCTGGTGGCGATCGTCGTCTTCGTCGCCGGCGGGGTCGTGTTGGCCGGGACGGGGGACGGCGGCGGGGAGCCCGAGCGGGTGGTCCGCCCCGGTCCCGCTCCCGGCACCGACCTCGACCGGTACCGGGCCGAGCGACTCGCCGCGCTCGAGGAGGCGCGCGGCGTCCGCGACGCGGTGGTGTCGTTCACGGAGTACCGCTCCGCGGAAGAGGTCGGCGGCGCTGACCTCGACGGCACCGGGGTCGACGGCACCGGGGTCGACGGCACCGGGGTCGACGGCACCGGGACGCTGGCCGGGACGGCGCCGGGTCTGTACCTGGTCGCGGCGCCGGGCGCGGAGCCGGAGGTGACCGCCGACGTCCGGGCATGGAGGGAGGACACCCTCGCGCAGGCGCGCCGCGAGGTCGTGGAGCTCTCGAGGTACCTGGAGGAGCCCGAAGGGATCGGCGAGGAGTTCCTGCGCCAGTACGAGGTGGACCTCGCCGCGGCGCGCGCCACCGTCGAGGGGCTCGAGGAGGGAGTTCCGGTCGTGTTCGGTGTGGTCGTCCGCGCCGAGGCGGCCGACCTGCGCGCCCTGGCCGGCGCCGACGGGGCTCGGTTGGTCGATCCGGTGCCGGAGGGGGCCTCCGGGCAGGCGCGGGGTGTCCGGCCCGAGGAGACCGCGGTGGCGGGTCGCCCGCCTCGGCGGCCCTAGGCCGGGTCGGCGCCCCCGTCACTCCCGTCGTCTGAGGCGGTCTGGTGGGGGTGGACGCCCAGGCTGGTCTTGCGGGCGAGCTCGGCGAGGGTGATGCCGTCGAGGAGGGCGCGCATCTTCTCCGACACCTCCACCCACACGTCCTGGACGACGCAATGGCCCTCGTGGTGGTCGTAGGAGTCGAGCCGTGTGGCGATGGGGCCGTCCACGGCGACGATGACGTCGGCGAGGGTGATCTCCTCGGGTGGGCGGGCGAGCACGTACCCGCCGCCGACGCCGCGCTTCGACTTCACCAGGCCGGCACCCTTGACCGCGAGGAGGATCTGCTCGAGGTAGGGCTGGGGCAGGCCCGTGCGCTCGGCGATCTCCTTCACCGACGTCGGGGACCGGGTCTCCTCGTCGTGGAGCACCATCGAGAGCAGCGCCCGGGTCGCGTAGTCACCCCGCGTCGATACCTTCACGCCTCCATGTTCGCACGCGCAGGAGGGGGTGGTCCCGAACTCGGCGCCGATTCCGGGCTCGACACCCGGTCTCCGACTCGTCGCTGTTTCCCTCCGGGGGGTCGGGGAGTGGGGCGTCGGGGGTGGCGCGGGGAGCACACCCCGTGGGCAGTAGCCTCGAATCGTGGATCCGATCCGACCGGACTACGGAGGCGCCTCGATCGCGGAGGTCGTGCGCGCGCTCGAGCGTCGGGCCGACACGCCGTGGCTCCCCGAGGAGGTCCGCGGCGCTCGCGCGGTCGTGCTGTTGGTGCTCGACGGTCTGGGCTGGAGCGCGATCGAATCGCACCGCGACCAGATGCCGATGGTCTCGATGATGTCGGGGCAGGCGATCACGACCGTGGCGCCCTCGACGACCGCCGCGGCGCTCACGTCGATCACCACCGGCCTCGCGCCCGCCCAGCACGGCATCGTCGGGTACCGGATGAGGATCGACACCGGGATCCTCAACGTGTTGCAGTGGCGGGTCGACCGGCGTGCGCCGTCGCCCGAGCCGGTCGACGTGCAACCGCACCAGGCGTTCGGTGGTCGCTCCGTGCCGGTGGTGACCCGGCGCGAGTTCAGCCACGGCGGCTTCACCGGAGCCCACATGCGGGGCCTCGGCGTCCACGGCTGGAAGACGGCCTCGACCCTGGTGGAGCACTGCCGGGTCCTGGTCGAAGCGGGGGAGCCGTTCGTGTACGCGTACTACGACGGGGTCGACCAGGTCGCCCACACCCAGGGGATCGTCGACCGGTACTTCGAGACCGAGCTCGTCGCCACGGACCGGATCGTGACCCAGCTCCTGCACGAGCTGCCCGGCGACACGGCGCTCGTGGTGACCTCCGACCACGGGCAGGTGCACTTCGGCCACGAGGGCTGGACCTCGCTGGACGTGCTCTCCGGAATGGTCGAGGAGTACAGCGGCGACGGCCGCTTCCGGTCCCTGCACGCCGTGTCGGGCGCTTCCGACGAGCTCCTCGCGGCGGCCCGGGAGGAGTTCGACGACGTGGCGTGGGTCTTCAGCCGGGCACAGCTCTGCGACGAGGGCTGGCTGGGACCGACCCCGCCGTCGTCGCGGGTGCGGCGCCGGCTGGGCGACGTGGTGCTCGCCGCCCGCGAGCCGGTGGCGTTCGAGGACCCGACCCACGGCTACGAGACCGAGATGCTCGCCGGCCACGGGAGCCTGACGCCGGACGAGATGTACGTGCCGCTGCTCGCCGGGCGCGGGCGGGGCCGGCGCTCCTGACCGGCGGTCCGGTCAGGCCCTGGCAGTGCCTGCCGGCTGCCGGGCCCTGCCGGGGCCTGTTCAGGGCCTGGTCGGGTGATCGGGGAGTGGCGTGGTGGTGCGCCCGGACCGCCACTGCTCGCGCCACGCGTCGAGGACGGGTCGGGCGTGGTGGGGGAAGGCGACCTCCTCGGGCAGCTCGCCGGCCTCGAACCAGCCCAGCTCGCGGACCTCGCCGGGCTCGGGGCGCTCCTCGCCGCCGACGACGACGGCGTGGTAGTAGGCGTTGAGCGTGACCGCGTCGGCACCGTGGGTGGGGTCCGGGTAGTCGTCGAGCCAGATGCCGAGGAACCCCGTGACCTCGACGTCGAGCCCCGTCTCCTCCGCGGTCTCGCGCTCCGCGGCGAGGAGGGGGTGCTCGTCGTGCTCGCAGAACCCGCCGGGGATGTCCCAGCGGTCGAGCCACGGCTCGTCGTCGCGCCGCACCAGGAGGAGTCTGCCCTCGTGGGTGGTGAGGGTGCCGGCGCACGGCTTGGCGTTCTGCCAGTGCGGGGTGCCGCAGGCCGTGCAGGTGACGGGTGGTGGAGCGGGGAGCGCCGCGCCGCAGGCGGAGCAGTGGGACACGGGAGTCGTCACGACGCCGAAGGCTAGACCCCACACACAGGATCTGGACGTCTCCGGGGAGCTTTCGTTGACGGCTCGGGTCCCCGGGAATATGGTCGGAGTTACATCCTTGTCATTCATCCACAGGGTCCTCCACACGGCTTCCACAGGCCTGTGGAAGGCCCCTGACGAAAGGGGTAGTTCCGGGGGCCATGGCCGACTCGTTCGCGCACCTGCACGTGCACACCGAGTACAGCATGCTCGACGGGGCGGCGCGGATCGACGACGTGGTCGCGCGGGCGGCCGCCGACGGGCAACCCGCGATCGGCATCACCGACCACGGGAACATGTACGGCGTCCTCGACTTCTACCGGGCCGCCAGGGACGCCGGGATCAACCCGATCATCGGGATGGAGGGGTACTTCGTCACCTGGCCCCGGACCGAGCGGCGGGCGCGCGACGAGGAGTCCAAGCGCTACCACCTGTTGCTCCTCGCCGAGAGCGACCAGGGGTACCGCAACCTCATCCAGATCAACTCCCACGCCTACCTCGAGGGGTTCCACTACAAGCCGCGCATCGACTGGGAGCTGCTCGAGGCCCACCACGAGGGGCTGATCGGCACCTCGGGGTGCCTGGGTGGCCTGGTCTGCCAGGAGCTGCTGCGGGGAGACCCGAGGGCCGCCCGGGAGGCCGCCGGGCGGTTCCAGGAGATCTTCGGTAAGGACAACTTCTTCGTCGAGCTCCAGGACCACGGCATCGCCGACCAGAACGCCGTCAACCCGCAGCTCGTCGACCTGGCGCGACGGATCGACGCGCCGCTGCTGGCCACCAACGACCTCCACTACGTGCACCGGGACGACTTCGACGCCCACGACGCGCTGCTGTGCGTGCAGACCGGCTCCACCCGCGACGACCCCAAGCGCTTCAAGTTCCAGAGCGACCAGTTCTTCCTCAAGAGCGCCGCCGAGATGCGGGAGCTCTTCCGCGACCACCCCGACGCGTGCGACAACACCCTCCTGGTCGCCGAGCGGGCAAACGTCGAGATCGAGTTCGGCAACCCGGTCCTCCCGAGGTTCCCGGTGCCCGAGGGCCACGACGAGGACTCCTACCTGCGCCGGCTCGTCCTCGACGGGGCGCGGCGCCGCTACGGCGAGCCGCTGCCGAGCCCGGTGACCGATCGCCTCGACTACGAGCTCGGGGTCATCTCGGACATGGGGTTCTCCGGCTACTTCCTCATCGTGTGGGACCTCATCCGCTACGCGAGGGAGCGGGGCATCCGGGTCGGGCCCGGCCGGGGCAGCGCGGCGGGTTGCTGCACCGCCTTCTGCCTCGGGATCACCGAGATCGACCCGATCCGCTACGACCTCCTCTTCGAGCGGTTCCTGAACCCCGGGCGCCGCCAGATGCCCGACATCGACATGGACTTCGACGAGCGCCACCGCGCCGAGATGATCAGGTACGCGGCCGAGCGCTACGGCGACGACCACGTCGCCCAGATCGTCACCTTCTCCACCATCAAGGCCCGCGCCGCCGTGCGCGACGCGGCGCGGGTCCTCGGCTACCCGTACATGGTGGGCGACAAGATCGCCAAGGCGATGCCGCCGCTGATCATGGGCCGTGACACGCCGCTGCACGCCTGCCTCGAACCGCAGCCCAAGCACGAGGACGGCTACAAGATGGCGGCCGACCTGCGCGAGATGTACGACCAGGACCCCGACGCCAAGCGGGTCATCGACGTCGCCAAGGGCCTCGAGGGGATGCGGCGCCAGGACGGGATCCACGCCGCCGCGGTGGTCATCACCCGCGACCCGCTCACCGAGTACCTGCCGGTGCAGCGCAAGCCCGAGCCCGGCGGCGACCTCGAGGACGCCCCGATCGTCACCCAGTACGAGATGCACGGGGTCGAGGAGCTCGGTCTGCTCAAGATGGACTTCCTCGGCCTGCGCAACCTCTCGGTGATCGAGCGGGCCCTCGACCTGGTGGAGCAGACGAGCGGCGAGCGCCCCGACATCGACAGCATCCCGCTCGACGACGAGGCGACCTTCGAGATGCTGCGTCGCGCCGACTCCATCGGCGTGTTCCAGCTCGAGGGCGGGCCGATGCGGGCCCTGATGCGGGCCCTCGCCCCCACCAGCTTCGAGGACGTGTGCGCGCTCGTCGCCCTGTACCGGCCCGGGCCGATGGCGGCCGACATGCACACCGACTACGCGGACCGCAAGAACGGCCGTCAGCCCGTCACCTACTACCACGACGACCTCGAAGAGGTCCTCGCTCCCACCTACGGGCTGATGATCTACCAGGAGCAGCTCATGCGGGTGGCCCAGCGCCTCGCCGGCTACTCCCTGGAGGAGGCCGACAACCTCCGCAAGGCCACGGGCAAGAAGATCCGCGAGCTCATCGCCGAGCACCGCGAGCGCTTCGTCGACGGCTGCGAGCGCAACGGCTACGGGCGCGCGTTCGGCGAGGAGATGTTCGACCTCATCGAGCCGTTCGCCGACTACTCCTTCAACAAGTCGCACTCGTTCGGGTACGGGTTCGTCGCCTACCAGACCGCCTGGCTCAAGGCGAACCACCGGGTCGAGTACCTGGCCGCCCTCCTCACGTCGGTCAAGGGCGACAAGGACAAGACGGCCGTCTACCTCAACGACTGCCGGAGCCACGACATCGACGTGGTCGTGCCCGACGTCAACGTGTCGGAGAGCGACTTCGCCGTGGTCGAGCGCGACGGGCGCAAGCTCATCACCTTCGGCCTCTCCGCGGTGCGCAACGTCGGCGAGGGCCTCGTGGCCCTCATCGTCGAGGAGCGGGAGGCCAACGGCCCCTTCGCCGACTTCTACGACTTCTGCGAGCGAGTCGACCCCATGGTGCTCAACAAGCGGGCGGTCGAGTCGCTGATCAAGGCGGGGGCGTTCGACAGCCTCGGCCACCCCCGCAAGGGTCTCGTGTGGGTCCACGAGGACATCGTCGAGACGACGCTGCGGCGCCGCCGCGAGCGCGACGCGGGGGTCATGAGCCTCTTCGACGAGGGCGCGCCCGCCGAGGGCGACGAGCCGAGCGGGTTCGACGAGCGCGTCGAGATCCCCGACGAGCACTTCGAGAAGCGCGAGCGGCTCGCGTTCGAGAAGGAGATGCTCGGCCTCTACGTGAGCGACCATCCCCTGATGGGGGCGCAGCGGTCGCTCTCCCGCCACACCGACGCCACCCTCAACGAGCTGCGCGAGCTCGACGACGGCGCCATGCGCGTCGTGGGCGGCGTGGTCACCTCCCTCAAGCGGCGGTACACGAAGAAGGGCGACCTCATGGCCACCTTCGTCCTCGAGGACCTGGAGGCGGCCACCGAGGTGATGGTGTTCCCCCGCGCCATGCAGGAGTACGGGTCGCTCCTCGAGGAGGACGCCATCGTCGCGGTCAAGGCCCGCCTCGACCTCCGCGACGACGAGCCCAAGCTCATCGCCATGGAGGTCAAGCGGCCCGAGGTCAGCCACGACGACGAGGTCCGGCCCGTCGAGCTGCGGGTGCCCGTCGGTTGGGTCACCGGGAGCAACATCGACGAGCTCAAGGACCTGCTCGTCCGCCACCCGGGCGACGCGCCGGTGGTCGTCAACCTCCAGAACAACGGGCACACCACCCGGCTGCGCCTCGGCGATGACTACTCGGTGGATCCCCGCAACGGGCTCTACGCGGAGGCGCGGGTGCTCCTCGGTCCCGACTGCATCGGTTAGCCTCCGCAGCCGGATCCGACCGACCCTTCCGGGAGTGCCCGATGCGCCGTCTCCTCGTGTTGCTCGCCGTCAGCCTCCTCGCCCTGGCAGCCTGCGACTCCGGAGATTCCGGCGACACGGGCGACTCCGGCGAGGCAGCGGAGACCACCGAGGTGGATGCGGACGCCGACGACTCCGGCGACTCCGCCGACTCCGGGGACGACGGCGGCGACGGCGGCGAGGCCTCCGCCGTCGAGGCGGGGCTGCTCGACGAGGCGGACCTGCCCGCCGAGGAGGGGTGGTCCTCCACGCCGCCCTCCGAGGAGACCGACGACTTCGAGGAGGTGGCCGGGGAGCTCCCGCAGTGCGAGGGCTTCACCGCCTTCGAGGAGCTCGAGGACGAGGCCGAGTTGGTGCTCGACTCGGACGACTTCACCCGCGAGCCCGCCGACCAGGCCTCCAACGAGATCCGGCTCTTCGACGGCGAGCGCGCCGCTGCCGAAGCGTTCGAGAGGCTCGGGGGAGCCGACGCGCTCGCCGACTGCGTCGCCGCCGTCTTCCCCCTCGTGGTCGAGGAGAGCGGCGGGGACCTCCCGCCCGACGCCGAGGTGTCGGTCACCGACGCGGCGGCCGAGGATCCCGTGGAGCTCGGCGACGACGTCGCCGGCGTGCAGGCGACGATCCGGGTCTCCTCCGAGTCGGCCGGCCTCGAGATCGTGCTGGTGGCCGACCTCGACGCGGTGCGGGTCGGCCCGGCCATCGACCTCTTCGTCTTCACCAGCCTGGGCGGCCCCCTCGAGGAGGCGCCCGAGCTCGTGAGGGCGTCGGTCGAGCGCCTGGAGGCCGCCTTGTCCTGACCGCATTTTTCATCGCGGGCCGAGATCGGCCACAATCTCATGACCATGAGGATCGACTCGCGTGACTCCGACATCCTGAAGCCTCCCGAGCTCGACGAGCTCGGGCAGATCGTGATGGCCAACGACCCCGGCATCGAGGACGCGGAGATCGACCGCCAGGTCGAGGCGTACCCGATCGTGGTCACCGCACGCGACGACGAGGACGCGCCGCCCGAGGGCTTCCTGTTCGCGTCGCTCGAGCGCATCGGCGGCACGCCGTGCATCATCTGGGGTCTCGGCTCGGTGAAGGCGAACCGCCCCGGGAAGAAGGCGCTGGCCTCCATGGCCGAGGAGCTCTTGCGGCGGGCCGCCATCACCTTCCCCGACGAGGACGTCCTCGTCGGGGGCCGCTTCTCGCAGCCTTCCGGCTACGGGCTCCTCGACGGCCTCGAGGGGCGGGTCCCGCGGCCCGACCACAAGCCCACCGGCGAGGAGCGCGCGTGGGGGCGCCGTCTGGCGAGGCGCTTCGGCTGCGGCGAGCGCTACGACGACCACCGCTTCCACGTCACCGCGGAGGTTCGGGAGCCCGTGGTCGACGTGACCCCCATCAACGGCAAGACCCCGAAGATCGCTCGCGGCCTCTTCGACTCGGTCGACCGCGACGCCGGGGAGGCGCTGGTCGCGTTCGGTTGGGCCTTCGCCGAGGACCTCGCCGCACGGCTGGAGGACTGAGCACCGCCCCCGCCACCGTCCGCGGCGTCCTGGGCGCCGCGGTGCTCCTCGTCGCGGTGGCGTGCGGCGGTGGGGTCTCCTCGAACGAGGCCGCCCGGGCGATCGCGGAGTCCGTCTCGCTCGCTGCGGCGCCGGGCGCCCCCGAGGTGGTGGACCTCGGCGAGGTGGTCTCGGGCGACTGGGACACCTTCCACGCCTTCCCGGCGTTCGCCGATCCCGAGGCCGTCGAGGACGCGATCGGCGCCGAGTGGGACGGGGCCCGGGCGCCCGACGGGGGCCCGAGGATCCAGAACGAGGCCGGCATCCTGCTCGTGTTCCTCGACGGCGACGACGTGGAGCTCGCCATCCCCTTCGTGCGGTGCCGGGGAGACTTCGGCGGCGACGAGGCCGTCACCGCGGGCGTCCCCCGCGACGAGGCGCGCTACCGGGTGACCGACGTCGACGAGGGGAGCCGGGGAGAGACCTGCGTCCGCCTCACCCGGGTGCGGTGAGCACGGGAGTCACTGCGGCAGTGGCGTCGCCCGACTCAGGCGCGTCGCGTCTTCGTCGCCCCGCCCGCTTCGGCGTCGGTCGGGTCGTTCAGCGCCGCGCCGCGAGCGCCGCGTCGATCTGCGACGCCAGGGCGTCGGGAGCGGTGACCGGCTCCTTGCAGGTGAAGCGCTCGCACACGTAGGCGGTGGCGCGACCGTTCGAGGTCCCCCGCTCGTCGAGCAGCGGGGTCCGCCCGTCGCCCTCGCCCGGCGCCGCCGTGACCCGCAGGGTGGCCGGCAGATGGCGGCGCCACGCCTCGCGCGCCAGCTCGCCGGTGCCGGGCGTCTCGGCGGCGCCGACGACGGCGATCTCGAGCGGGACGGTGAGGTGACGCTCGAGCGCCCCGAGCAGGTACGAGAAGGCGGTGGGGTGGCGGGCGAGGTGGTCGCGCACCAACCGCAGCACACCGACGGCGGGCTCGCGGTAGCGGTCGTCGCCGGTGAGATCCGCGAGGCGCAGCAGCCCGTGGGCCGCCAGCGAGTTCTCCGCCGGCGTCGCGTTGTCGAAGAGCTCCTTGACCCGGGCGACGAGCGCCTCGCCGTCGTCGCCGGTGGTGAAGAACCCGCCGGCGTCGTCGTCGTGGAACAGCTCGAGGAGCGCGTCGGCGACGGGTCGGGCCTCGTCGAGCCAGGAGACGTCGTCGGCCTGGGCGAGGGTGACGAGCGCTTCGAGGAGCGCGGCGTGGTCCTCCGCGTAGGCCAGGTGGCGGGCGCCGGCGTCGGGCTGCCAGGAGCGCAGCAGGCGCCCGTCGTCGCGGCGGAGGTGGTCGAGCAGGAAACGGGCGTTGCGGCGCGCGGCCTCCAGCCAGTCGTCGCGCCCGAGCACGACGCCCGCCTCGGAGAGGGCGTCGAGGAACAGCGCGTTCCAGCCGGTCAGGACCTTGTCGTCGAGGCCGGGGCGGACCCGTTCGCGGCGGGCCTCGAAGAGCGTCCCCAGCGCCCGCTCGACCTCGGGGGGACGCGCCAGGTCGCGGCTCGCGACGTGGAGGATGTTGGCGCCCTCGAAGTTGCCCCGCGGCGTGGCCCCGAAGTGGGAGATGACGGCCTCGGCGTCGTCACCGCAGACGTCGCGGAGCTCGTCCACCTCCCACACGTAGAACTTGCCCTCGACGCCCTCGGAGTCGGCGTCCTCGGAGGAGAAGAAGCCGCCGTCCCCGTGGCGGAGGTCGCGCAGGACGTACCCGACGGTCTCCTCGACCACGCGGCGGTACGCCTCGTCGCCGGTGGCCTGCCAGGCGTGGAGGTAGGCGCGCACCAGCAGGGCCTGGTCGTAGAGCATCTTCTCGAAGTGCGGCACGAGCCAGGTGGCGTCCACCGAGTAGCGGTGGAACCCGCCGCCCACGTGGTCGTAGATCCCTCCCGCGGCCATGGCGTCGAGCGAGGTGGTGACGATCCGCAGGGTCTCGTCGGAGCCGTTGCGGGCGTGCGCGCGGAGGAGGAAGTCGAGGGTCATCGCCTGGGGGAACTTCGGGGCTCCGCCGAAGCCCCCGTGATGGGCGTCGAACTGGGCGCGGGCCTGCTCGTAGCCGGCGGTGAGGACGTCGTCGGTGAGCATCTCGGCGGAGGGGCGCAGCCGAGTGCTCGCCGCGATCGCCTCGGTCAGCTTGGACGCCTGCTCGTCGACCTCGCCGCGGCGTTGCGTCCAGGCCTCGTCGACTGCCCGCATCACCTCGACGAAGCCCGGCATGCCCTGGCGGCCCTCCTTGGGGAAGTAGGTGCCGCCGAAGAACGGCTCGCCGTCGGGGGTGAGGAACACGGTCATCGGCCAGCCGCCGTGGCCGGTCATCGCCTGGACCGCCTGCATGTAGACGGCGTCGACGTCGGGGCGCTCCTCCCGGTCGACCTTGACGTTCACGAACAGGTCGTTCATGACCGAGGCGACCTCGTCGTCCTCGAACGACTCGTGGGCCATCACGTGGCACCAGTGGCACGCCGAGTACCCGACCGAGAGGAGCACGGGGCGGTCGCGCTCGCGGGCGGCGGCGAGGGCCTCCTCGCCCCACGGGCGCCAGTCGACGGGGTTGTCGGCGTGCTGGCGGAGGTACGGGCTGGTCTCGTCGGCGAGGCGGTTCACGCTTCCGACCCTACTGTCCGTCGCCGCTCCCGGATCGCCGTGCCGTCGTGTCATCGCGTCGTCGCGTCGCCGTGTCGTGGCGTCGTCTCGCGGTCGTGCCGTCCCCGGGGCACCGGGTCGGAGCCGGGTGGCGTGCGCTCGCCTACGATCCGCGGCGATGTCTCTCGACCGGCGGCCCCGGCTCGTGGCGTTCCGCGACGCGTTCCGCGGCGTCGGGTTCATGCTCCGCAACGAACCGAACATGCGGTTCCACCTCGTCGCCACCACGGGGGTGGTCGCCGCGGCGGCCGCCTTCCGGCTCCCGGCGTTCGAGTGGGCGGCCGTGGTGTTCGCGATCACGCTGGTGCTCCTCGCGGAGATCCTCAACACGGCCGTCGAGGCGGTGCTCGACCTGGTGCACCCCGACCGCCACCCGCTCGTCGGCGTCGTCAAGGACCTGGCGGCCGGGGCGGTGCTGGTCGCGGCGCTGGGGGCGACGGTGATCGCGGGGATCGTGTTCGTCCCCGAGGTCTGGGACCTGGTGAGTTGAGCGCTCGCGTCAGCGCTCGCGTCAGGAGGCCTCCGCGGCGCGGACCTCGGCGACGTGGCGGGCCCAGCGGTAGTCGGGCTTGCCGGTCGGCGCCCGCTCGATGTGGTCGACGAGCACCACCGCCCGGGGGATCTTGTAGTCGGCGAGCTGGTCGCGGACGAACGACGCCAGCGAGGCGAGCGTGGGCGCCCGGTGGCCCGCCCGCGGCTCGACGACGGCGACGACCCGCTCGCCCCACTCCTCGTCGGGTTCGCCGACCACGACGGCGTCGAAGACGGCCTCGTGGCCCTTGAGGACCGACTCGACCTCCTCGGGGTACACCTTCTCGCCTCCGGTGTTGATCGAGACCGAGCCGCGCCCGAGCAGGGTGACGGTGCCGTCCGCCTCGAGGATGCCGTAGTCGCCGGGCACGGCCCACCGCTCGCCGTCGACGACGGGGAAGGTGGCGGCGGTCTTGCGCTCGTCCCGGTGGTAGCCGAGCGGGATGTGGCCCCTGCGGGCGAGACGGCCCACACGACCGGGCTCGGTGACCGGCCGGAGGTCGTCGTCGAGCAGGGTCGTGCCCGCATCGAGGGTGAAGCGCGGCGCGCGCGCCGACTGCCCGGCGGTCACCACCATCCGCCCCTGGCCTCCCGTCTCCGACGCTCCGTAGCTGTCGACGACGATGGCTCCGGGGAGACGCTCCGCCAGTTCCGTCTTGACGGCGGCCGAGAAGATCGCGCCGCCCGAGAGGACCACCCGGCAGCAGGAGACGTCGAGGTCGTCGCCGTGGCGGCGGAGCGCTTCGACGAGCGGCCGGGCGAAGGCGTCGCCGACGATGGTGAGGAAGCTGACGCGCTCGGCGGCGACGAGGCGCCACAGCGCTTCCCCGTCGAGGCGGGGGTCGGGATCGATGACGACGGTGCCGCCGCTGTAGAGGGCGGTGAGGGCGATCCAGTGGGCGGTGCCGTGCATCATCGGCGAGGCCGGCAGGGAGCGGGTCCTCCCCTCGGGGGCCGAGTGGGCGAGGTCCTCGGGGTGGGACGCCGGATCGCCGCCGGGGTTCCCGCCGTTGAGGGCCGCGAAGAAGAGGTCCTCGTGGCGCCACACGACGCCCTTGGGCATCCCCGTCGTGCCGCCCGTGTAGAGGATGTAGCGGTCGTCCTCCGAGCGCGGGCCGAAGTCGCGCTCCGGCGACGAGGCGGCCAGCGCGTCCTCGTATCCGTCGAGGTCGAGGAGGACGCGCAGGCGCGGCAGGTCGGGGCGAGCCGCGTCGAGGGTCGCCGCGAAGGCCGGGTCGTACACGACGGCCCGCGCCTCGGCGTCGTCGAGGAGGTAGCGCAGCTCGCCGGCGACGTAGCGGTGGTTGACGTTGATCGGCACCGCCCGCACCTTGAACGCGGCGAGCATCGTCTCGAGGTACTCGATCGAGTTGTGGAGGTACACGGCGACGTGGTCGCCGGCGCCGATCCCCCGGGCGGACAGCCAGTGGGCGAGGCGGGTGGTCCGCTCGTCGACCTCGCGGTAGCTCAGGCGCCGCTCTGCGCACACCAACGCCTCCCGGTCGGGGACGGCGTCGGCCACGATCTCGAAGAGGTCCGCGAGGTTGAATCGACGGCCGCTGGCCATGGGTGTCGGACCGTAGCGAGGCGCACGACGACGGCACGAACCCTGACCAGCCGGTCAGGCGCGCGGGTGTCGCCGCGGCGGGCCGCATAAGGTGCCCGGCATGGATCGTCTGGGTTTCGGGGCGTTCGTGCCCCAGGGATGGAAGATGGAGCTGGCCGGCTCCGGCGACGCCGCCTCCCAGTGGGCGGCGAGCCGGGAGGTGGCCCTCGCCGCCGAGGACGCCGGGTACGACTCGCTGTGGGTGTACGACCACTTCCACACGGTGCCCCGGCCGAGCGACGAGTCGGTCTTCGAGTGCTGGACGACCCTCGCTGCGCTGGCGGAGGCGACGAGCCGGATCCGCCTCGGTCAGATGGTGAGCGCCACCCCGTACCGCAACCCGGCCCTGACGGCGAAGATCGTCGCGACGCTCGACGTCGTGTCGGGAGGCCGGGTCGACTGGGGGGTGGGCGCCGGCTGGTACCAGCAGGAGTTCGAGGCCTACGGCTACCCGTTCCCGCCCGCGGGCGAGCGCTTGGGGATGCTCGAGGAGGCGGTGCAGGTCGTCAAGGCGATGTGGACCCGACCCTCGGCGAGCTTCGAGGGCCGCCACTACCGGATCGAGGACGCCAACTGTGACCCGAAGCCGCTCCAGGAGCCGCATCCTCCGGTCTGGATCGGCGGTGGTGGCGAGCGCACGACGCTGCGCATCGTGGCCGAGCACGCCGACTGCTCGAACTGGGGCGGCAAGCCCGACGAGTGGGCGCACAAGGCCGAGGTGCTCGAGCGACACTGCGCCGCGGTGGGCCGCGACCCCGCCACGGTCACCAAGACCTGGCACCCGAACTGCCTCGTCGTCGACAGCGAGGACGAGGCCCGCGAGCGCTACGAGCGCGGGGAGCTGAGCGTCTTCGGCGGGGAGCCCTACGAGTCGTTCGCCGCCGGCAACCTGGTCGGCACCCCCGAGCAGGTCGGCGAGCAGGTCCGCACGTACGCGGAGCTCGGATGCTCGTACTTCGTGCTGTGGTTCGCCGACGCGCCGTCCACCGACAGCCTCCGCCGCTTCGCCGAGGAGGTCGTGCCGCAGTTCCGCTGAGCCCGGGTCTCACCTCCTCGCCGTGCTCCGGTGCCATCGGGTCGATCGCGTGGTGTCGGACGGATCATGTGTGAGTGTGGTGCAGTCAATACGACTGCACCACACTCACACATGCACGAGCGGAGTACGTGCTCTCCCGGGAGGGTGATCAGCGGAACCAGATCTTCTGGTACTCGCGGCTGTGGGGGTGGAGCAGCAGGGCCACCAGCGCGACGTCGAAGATGACGCCGAGGAGGAAGAAGGCGTTGCTGAAGGCGGCGTCGAGGCCGAAGATGGCGATCGGGAGCAGCAGGTTGGCGAAGGCGGCGCCGACCCCCACCTGGTAGCCCCAGCGCTGCTCGTTGGCGATCCCGTAGCCGCCGCCGGCGAGGGCACCGACGAGGACGAGGCCGATGATCGAGAAGAACGCCCCGCCGAGCAGCTTGAACGCCGCGTTGACGTAGAGGAGCAGGACCCCGATCTGGAGGGTCTGCGGCTGGGACGGGTCGAGGAATCGCTTGTCGCCGTTCACGGGAGCCCCATTGTCGCAGGTCAGGGGCTGCGAACCGACATCGCCCGCTCGTGGCGCTCCCCGTCCCGCCCGCGCTCGCGGTGCCGGAGCTGGCCGCAGGCGGCGTCGATCTCCACCCCGCGGTTGTCGCGGACCGTCACGGTGACCCCGGGGCGGGCCAGCGCGGCGGCGAACGCCTCGATGCGGGCGGCCGGGCTGCTGCGCGCGTCGAGGCCTGGCGTGGGGTTGTAGGGGATGAGGTTCACGTGCGCGGGGAGGCCGAAGGCGGGGCCGGTGAGCAGCGCTCCGAGGCGGTCGGCCTGCTCGGGCGAGTCGTTGGTGCCGCCGAGCATGACGTACTCGAAGCTCACCCGCCTTCCCTTGGCCTCCACGTACTCGCGGGCGGCGTCCAGCACGTCGGTGAGCGGGAAGCGGCGGTTGAGCGGTACGAGCTCGTCGCGCAGCGCGTCGTCGGGGGCGTGGAGCGAGACGGCGAGGGTGACCGGGAGGGGACGGCTCGCAAGGCGCCGCATCGCCGGCACCACACCGACGGTCGAGACGGTGATGTTGCGCGCCGAGATCCCCAGGTCGGCATGGATGCGCTCGACGGCCGGCCACACCCCACCTTCGTTGGCCAGCGGCTCGCCCATCCCCATGAACACGACGTTGGAGACCCGCTGCTCGCAGCCGTGCTGGGCGCGGACCACCTGCTCGACGATCTCGGCGGTGGTGAGGTGGCGCTCGAAGCCCGCCTGGCCGGTGGCGCAGAACGTGCAGCCCATGGCGCAGCCGGCCTGCGAGGAGATGCACACC
>CAYTKN010000013.1:0-77395 GCA_964438505.1 uncultured Burkholderiales bacterium | reverse complement strand
AGCCGTTGTCGCCGGCTCACGAGCGATCCACCACACCATAGCGAACTGGTGTTCGTATGTCAAGCATCGGGCGGGACACGAGCCGAAAAACTTCGAACGACCCAGGAGGGCGGCGGTGACGACAGCAGCGGCGACGGCCGCTGCCGCTCCTCAGCCGAGTCGGAGGACGGCGGTGACGAGGACGGCGAGCGTGGTGGCTCCGGCCGCGAGGCGGGCGGTCTGCCGGCGCAGCTCCGCCTGGAGCTTGGCGTCGAGACGAGCTTCCAGGTCGTTGAGCTTCGTGTCGAAGCTCGTCTCCTGGGCGTCGAACCGTCGGTCGACCTGCTCGAAGCGACGGTCGATCTGGGCCTGGAAGTCGTCGAACCGTCGGTCGACCTGCTCGAAGCGGAGCGCGGTCTTGTCGTCGAGGGCTTGGAGGTCGCGTCGGAGCAGCGCGATGTCGTCCTTGGTGGCGAGGTCGGGGAGGCCGGCGGGTGGGAGCGCTTCGAGCAGGTTCACCGCCACCTCCTCTCCGTGGGTCTCGCTGAACGCTTCGTAGAGGGCGTGTCGCTGCTGTTCGCCTGCGGTCATGTTCGCCTCCTTGCCGGGCTCGCGCAATCGCGTGCGCGTCGGGATCGTTCGGGGAGCCATGAGCCCGGCTCCCGAGGCGTGCCGGTGGAGGGTACGGACGCGGTGTGACAACGGCGCGTGTCCGGCCACGCGGGGCCGGCGGCGGCCGGTGCTGCCGAGCCGGCGACGTCTGCGTGCCCGTCGGTTGGAACCGTGCTCGCTATTGTCCTCGGTATCGCCATGAGGCCCGCTTCCACCGACCTCGCCGCGTCACGTGGCGGTCGCTCTGCTCGTTCCGGTTCGGTCGCAGCGAGCGGCCGGTCCACCGAGCGCGATTCGCCGGCCGGCCGTTTGGTGTCGAGGCTCGGCGTGGTGCTGCGGCGGATGGGGCGTGGCGTCGGGGATCGGCTCCGTCGGCACCGGGCCCATCTGTTCCCGGTCGCCGCCCTCCTCGCGCTCTCGGGGCTCCTCGTGAGCTTGCACGTGGTGCAGTTCACGAGCCTTTCCACGATCGACGAGTTGGTCCACGTCGACTTGCTCGTGAAGTCGAGCCAGCTCGAGCGACCCGAGCAAGGGGGCAAGGTCGGCGAGGTGGCGATGCGGGAGCAGGCGTGCCGCGGCATCGAGCGTGATCAGCAGCTTCCGCCGTGCGACGCCGAAGAGCTCGACCCCACGTTCTTCACCGACTTCGGCGACGCGACGGCGTCGAGCAGGTTCCCCGTGTACCACTTCGTGACCGGCCTCACAGCCAGGGGGGTGCAGGCGCTCCCGGGTTTGGGGAGCATCGTGACGGCTGCCCGGCTGCTCGGTGCGCTGTGGCTGGCGGGCGCCTTGGCCCTCACGTGGTTCCTGATGGCCGAGTTGTCGGTGCCCTCCCGTCAACGTTGGCCGGCCCTGGTGCTCCTCGCGACGACTCCTGTGGTGCTCCACATGTCGTCGATCGTGAACGCCGACGCGACCTTGATGGCAACCGGCACCGCGGTGCTGCTCACCGTGCTGTTGTGGGAGCGGGGCCGCCTCCATTGGGCTCTCGCCGGCTCGGTCGTGCTCGCAGCGGTGGTGACCGAGGAGACGACGTTCGTCGCGGTGGGGGCGGCGGGTGTCTACCTGGTGGCGCGGCTGGCTCAGCGGCTGGCGGACGGTGGTTGGAAGCGTTCGTCGGTGCTCCGGTCGCTCGGTGGTGAGCGGCGGCTCCTCGCCGCGGTCGGTGCCCTCGCTGTGGGCAGCGTGCTGCTGGTCGCCGTGGTGATGCCGGCAGCTCGTGGCCTGCTGACCACGAGCTCGAGAGCCCCGAGCCCGCCGGTGACCGAGGAAGCACGGGAGGCCCAGCCCCCCAAGACCGAGTACACGCGTGGGATCGAGGGGGCTTCAGCGGAGCAGGTGGCGGGCGAGGTGGGGGCGTTGGTGACCCCGGTCCAGCGGCCGCCGATGGGGCGCTTCCTCGAGGGTTGGGGCACCGATCTGCTCGTCGAGGTCACCCACTGGTTGTTGGTCGGCGCCTTGGCCGTGGCCTTGCTCGCCGGTCGGGTCGATCCGCGGCTCGGGCCCTTGGCGTTCGGCTGTCTGGTGGCGATGCTCGTGACGGGTCCGCTGGTGGTGATCGACAACGCACGGGCGGGTGTCTTCCACGCCGTGCCGCCCCGCTTCGGGTTGCCGGTGTTGCCGGCTCTGTTCGCGTTCCTGGCCGCCGGCCTGCACCGTCGGAGCGCCTTGGTCGTGGTGTCGTTGTTGGCGGTGACGTCGTTCGGTTACGTCACCGGGCAGCTCGTGGCGTGATCGTCGTGCGGGCAGTGGCCGTGGCAGGTCGGCGTCGTCACGTCAGGTCGGCTTCGACGGGTCTGCCGGCGTGTTCGAGGGCGTCTTCGTAGAGTCGGAGCGTCTGCTCGATGATCGTCTCGAGCGAGAAGTGCGCTTCGACCGTCGCCCGTCCTCGCTCGCCCATCTCGGCGCGCAGCTCGGGGGAGTGGAGGAGTTTGGTGATGGCGGCGGCGGTGGCGTTCGCGTCGCGCTCGGGCACGAGCAGCCCGTTGACGCCGTCGCGCACGATCTCCCGGCACCCGGGGATGTCGGTGGCGACGGCGGGTCGCGCGCAGGCCGCGGCCTCGATGAGCACCTTGGGCAGGCCCTCCTTGTAGGAGGTGGGGAGCACCACGACGGTCGCCTGGCGGATGACCTCGTGCATGTCGGTGCGGTGGGGCCACCACTCGCACGTTCCGTGGCGCTGCGCCGCTTCGAGCTCGGTCTCGGGGATCGACGTGGGGTTGCCGTCGTCGGGGGACCCGACGAGCACGAAGCGGGTGTCGGGGTGCTCGCGCCGGACGAGCCGGGCGGCCTCGACGAACTCGCGGACCCCCTTGTCAGCGATCATCCGTGATGCCATGAGGACGAGCGGTGCCCCTTCGGGTTCGGGTGCCGGGGCGAAGCGGGTGGTGTCGACACCGGATCCGCGGATGAGCCGCGTGTGCTCTTCGCGCACGAGGCCGGTTTGCACGAAGGCTTCGCGGTCCTCGGGGTTCTGGAAGATCGTCCAACTGTGGGACCTGCGCAACGCCAGTCGGTACAGCAGTCGCAGCGGGGCGCGGAGGAGGCGGGCGCGCAGGCTCGTCCCGCCCGTGTAGCCGAACCCGCTGATGGCGTTGACGACGGGGGTGCCGGGGACGGCCCTCGCGGCGAGCGACCCGAGGACGATGGGTTTGACGGCAATGTGGTGGATCAGGTCGGGGCGTCGCTGCCGGTAGAGGCGGACGAGCGCTGCGAGGGTGCGGAGCGCTTCGACGGGGCCGGCGCCCTGACGGCTCATGGGGAGGCGGACGATGCGCAGGCCGTGGTCGGCCGCTTCGTGGAGGCGCCCGGTGTCGAGGGACGCCACGGTGACCTCGAAGCCGCGGTCGCGCAGCGCCAGGGCGATCGGGAGCCGGTGCGAGAGGAAGAACCAGTCGACGTTGGCGACGAAGAGGGCGGTCGGGCGCGTGGCGCTCATCCGGCCGTGTCCGCGTTCGGGGCGTGTTCGGCGTGCCACCGAACCTGTGCGTCCACACCCTCACGGAGCCCGGTCACGGGTTTCCAGCCGAGGAGCTGGCGGGCTCGGTCGATGGATCCGCCCGTCCGCTCGACGTCGCCGGGCGCCGCGGGCTGCTGGTCGATCGGCACCTCGTTGCCTGCGGCCTCGCCCACCAGCTCGAGGAGCTGCCGGACGGAGGCGGAGCTGCCGCCGGAGATGTTGATCGCCGTGCCGGGGTCGACGTCGGCGGTCGAGGCGGCGAGGGTCGCGGAGACGATGTCGGCCACGAAGGTGAAGTCGCGCACCTGCTCGCCGTCGCCGTAGAGGGGGAAGGCCTTGCCGCGGAGGGCGGCGTCGATCATGCGGTGCAGCGCCATGTCGGGACGCTGGCGTGGCCCGTAGACGGTGAAGTAGCGGAGGGCGACCGCGCGCACCTGATGGTTGGCGGCGTAGGCGCGGCAGAGGTGCTCGCCGGCGAGCTTGGTGACCCCGTATGGGCTGTGGGGCGCGGGTGCAGCTTCCTCGCGGGTGGGGTACCGGGAGGCGTTGCCATAGATCGAGGAGCTCGAGGCGTACACGACGCGGGTGCTCGCCCCTTTGACGGCCTCGAGGAGGCGCTGGGTGGCGGTGATGTTGTGCCGCACGTAGTCGGGGAAGCCCGCCTCCCACGACAGACGTACGCCGGGTTGGGCGGCGAGATGGAAGGCGACCTCTACGTCGTCGACGAGCGGACGCAGATCGACCTCGCCGAGGTCGCCCTCGACGAGCTCGAAGCTCGACCTGTCCCGAGCGTTGCGGAGGTTCGCCTCTTTCATCGGACGCGGGTAATAGGGCGTGAACGTGTCGAGGCCGACCACCTCGTGGCCGTCATCGAGGAGCTGTTCGACGAGGTGGGAGCCGATGAATCCGGCGGCGCCGGTGACGAGGGCTTTCATGTGGGTCCTCGTGGTGGGGTTCCGGTGACGCGGGTGAGGCCGGAGGCCTCGCCCGGTCGGGTGTGTCCCTGTCGTCAGGGATTAACCTGCGGTCGTGCGAGTGCTGGTGACAGGAGGCGCAGGCTACATCGGTTCCCACCTCGTCGACGCGCTCTGTGAGCAGGGCCACGACGTGCGGGTGCTCGACAACCTGACGACGGGCAAGATGGCGAACCTCTCGCACCGCCTCGACGAGATCGGGTTCGTGAACGGCTCGATCCTCGATGCGGACCTGGTCGACCAGGAGGTGGAGCGAAGCCAGCTCGTGTTCCACCTCGCGGCGGCGGTCGGGGTCCGCAACATCGTCGAGGATCCGCTCTCGTCGCTGCTCACGAACACACGCGGCACCGAACACGTCCTCGCTGCCTGTCACCGGTACTGGCGCAAGGTGGTGGTGGCCTCCACCTCCGAGATCTACGGCAAGACCTCGAAGGTGCCGATGCAGGAGGACGACGACCGGGTGCTGGGCCCGACGACGGTGCACCGCTGGTCGTACTCCACCGCGAAGGCCATCGACGAGCATCTCGCCTTCGCGTTCGCGGCCCAGGAGCTGCCGGTCGTGATCGTGCGCTACTTCAACTCCTACGGCCCGCGGATCGACGAGCGCGGGTACGGGTCGGTGGTCGCCAACTTCCTCCGTCAGGCGCTCGCAGGGGATCCGCTGACCGTCCACGGCGACGGGCAGCAGTCGCGGTGCTTCACCTACGTCGACGACACGATCGAGGGGACGCTGCGGGCGGGGTTCGTGGCCGAGGCCGAGGGGATGGTGTTCAACCTGGGTTCGGAGCGCGAGACCACGATTCGGGAGCTCGCCGAGATGATCCGGGACGCCGTCGACTCCTCCTCGGAGATCGTGTCGGTCCCCTACGAGTCCTACTACGGCCCGGGATTCGAGGACACGCGCCGTCGTGTGCCCGACGTGAGCCGTGCCCGAGACGTTCTCGATTGGCGCCCGTCGGTCTCCCTCGAGGAGGGCCTGGACCGAACGATCGGCTGGTGGTTGAAGACCCATGGCTGACGACACCTTCCGGCAGCGCGTCGAGCGTCGCGAGCTCCACCTCGCCGTCGTCGGGTTGGGCTACGTGGGCCTCCCGCTGGCCGTCTCCTACGCCGAGTCGGGGTTTCGCTGCCTGGGCTACGACGTGGACGCCGAGCGTGTGCACGCGTTGAACGACGGCCGGAGCCACATCGACGACATCGCCGACGCGCAGCTCGCTGCCGTGGTCGACTCCGGGCGCTTCAGAGCGACCGCAGACGCCGAGGAGATCGGTGCCACCGACGTGGTGTTCATCTGCGTGCCCACGCCGTTCGACCCGGCGAAGGTGCCCGACCTCTCGTTCGTGCACGAGGCGTGCCGTACGGTCGCCGGAGTGCTGCGCCCGGGCATGCTGGTCATCCTCCAGTCGACCACCTATCCGGGCACCACGGTGGAGGTGGTGCAGCCGATCCTCGAGGAGAGCGGCCTGCGTGCGGGCGAGGACTTCCACCTCGCCTTCTCACCGGAGCGCGTCGACCCCGGCAACACCACCTGGACGGTGCACAACACCCCGAAGGTGGTGGGTGGCCTGAGCGACGAGGGCGCCGCGCACGCCGAGGCGATCCTCGAGGCGGTGATGGCCGGGCCGGGGCTCGTCGAGGTCGTCTCCACCCCCGAGGCGGCCGAGATGTGCAAGCTGCTCGAGAACACCTACCGGGCGGTCAACATCGCTCTGGTGAACGAGCTGGCGATCCTCGCCCACGAGATGGGCATCGACATCTGGGAGGTCATCGACGCCGCGGCCACCAAGCCGTTCGGTTTCGAAGCCTTCTATCCGGGCATCGGGCCGGGTGGGCACTGCATCCCCGTCGATCCCTACTACCTCTCGTGGAAGGCCCGCGAGTTCGACTTCCAGACCAAGTTCATCGAGCTGGCAGCCGACACGAACCTCCGCATGGCGCCGTATGTGGTGAGCCGCATCCTGGCGTTCATGAACGACCGGGGACAGGTGCTCAAGGGCTCCCGGGTGCTCTGCCTCGGCGCTTCGTTCAAGGCCGGTGTGAGCGACACCCGCAACTCCCGTGCCGTCCACGTGATGGAGCTGCTCGAGAGCGCGGGCGCGGTCGTCGACTTCGTCGACACCCACGTGTCGCAGATCACCCTCACCTCGGGGGAGCGCAAGGTGCTCCCCCTCGACGCCGTGGAGTGGGGCTCGTTCGACCTCGTCGTGGCTCTCGTCAAGCACCCGGACTGGCCGGTCGACGAGATCGCTGCGGCCGGAGTGCCCGTGTTCGATCCGGTCGACGCGCTGGCGGGTCTGCCGGCCTCCCAGCGGGAGCGCCTGTGATGCCGGGGCTCGGCGTCTTCTGAGCGTGGGGGTTCTCCCCCGTGCGACCCCGGTTGGTTACCCTTGCAGTGATCGGGGCGATTCGACTCTTCGGGGGTCGGGCGGGTCGAAATCCTCGACAGAGAGACAGGATCCGCACATGTTCTCCTTCCGCATCCGCTTGACGTCGACGCTCCAACGCGAACCCGGTCACGGGCCAGCTCGTCGCGCGCACCTGACGAGCATGGGGTGCGCGGGCGGGTATCGTCGCCCGGGATCGGTCGAGCGATGAGTGACCTCAGCGGCTGGCACTACGGTGCGATCTTCGCTGGGACGGCCTTCCTGTCGCTCGTCCTGACGCCGCTCGCCCTGCGCCTCGCCGTGCGCGTGCAGATTCTCGACCAGCCGGGCGAGGACAAGTCCCACGGCTCACCCGTCCCCTACCTCGGTGGGCTCGCGATCGTCCTCGCGTTCTCCGCCGTGGTGGTCCTCGCGGCGACGCTGCGACCTCCGAACTCGGGCCTTCGGGAGATCCAGCTCGTGATGCTCGTCGCGGTCGGGCTCAGCATCGTGGGCTTGTTCGACGACCTGAAGAGCCTGCGACCGCTCGTGCGGCTCGCCGTCGAGGTCGGCGCGGGCGTCGCGGTCTGGCAGCTCGGCGTCGGTGTGCACATGTTCTCGGCAGATCTCCCGAACGCGATCGTCACCGTCCTCTGGGTGGTGGGCATCACGAACGCCTTCAACCTCCTCGACAACATGGACGGCCTCTCGGCAGGGGTGGCGGCGATCGCCGCCGGTTGGTTCTTCGTGATCGCCGGGGTGAACGGGCAGTTCCTCGTCGCTGCTCTGGCCGTGGCGCTCGCGGGATGCGCCGTGGGGTTCCTCCGCCACAACTTCCATCCGGCGCGGATCTACATGGGCGACTCCGGCAGTCTCTTCCTGGGTTTCGTGCTCGCCTACCTCGGCGTCAAACTGCGCTTCGACGGCCCCACCGAGGTGACGTTCCTCGTGCCGATCCTCGTCCTCGGCGTCGCCATCTTCGACACGACCCTCGTCACGGTCTGCCGGCTGTTGGTGGGGCGAAGCCCCTTCAAGGGTGGCCTCGATCACCCGAGCCACCGACTCGTGTTCATCGGCATCCCCGTACGCGCGGCGGTCTCGCTGCTCTACGGCGCCGCGGTGGGCCTCGGCGTCCTCGGTCTCGTCGTCAGCCGGATCGACCAGGCGTCGGCCTACATGCTGGCCGGTCTCGTGGTGGGAGCGGCGTTGTTCCTCGCCGTGTTGCTCGCTCGGGTGCCCGTCTACCGGGTCGAGGGCGTTGCCGCCGAGACCTCGCGGCCCGAGGTGCCTGAGCGGAACCGACAGGCAGAGGTCGGAGCGCTCTTTGCCCAGAGAGTCGACCGATGACGTTGTTCGATGCCGATGCGCGGCCCGCCTCATCGCAGACGGGAGGTCGTGTGAGCAAGGCCAGTCGGAGAACACGGCTCCCAGGGGGCTGGTTCTCGAAGACTGGTCGACTCGGTGGATTGGTGAACCACCACCCGCTCTTGTCGGTGTTCCTGGTTGCGCTCTTCGTTCGGGTCGCGATCGCCGCGTTGATCGCGCTCGCCGGTTTGATGCACGAGGTCGCGCCGGATGCGGCAACGTACATTCGTCTCGCTGCCGAGAAAGCGACGGGCGACACCGGGGAGTGGGAGGTGCGAGAACACTCCCGCTATTCCCGCTTCGCAGCGTTCGTCGTGCCACTCACGTGGCTGTTCAGGGTGTTCGGGACTCATGCGGTCTTCGGACAGCTCTTCGCTGCGTTGGCTGGTGCCGTCGCGGCGACCGCGGTGTGTGCCATCGGTCTGCGGTTCCTGGAGCGGGGCTGGGCGGTGCTCGCCGGCACGTTGGTGGCGCTCCTGCCCTCACAGATCCTCTGGTCGTCGGTAGCGCTCAGGGATGCTCCGGTGTGGGCTGGTACCTCCGTCATGGCTCTCCTCGTGGCGTTGTCGTTCGGTGCCCGTGGCCTCCGGCTGCTGACGCTGGGGTTGGGGGTTGCGCTGACGGGTGTGTATCTCGGGAACCTGCGGGATCCCTCCATGGTCGTGGTGATGTGGGCACTGGTAATCGCCATGTTCGTGGCCCGACGTCCCGGTTACTGGTTCCGGATCGCTGGGGCGATCGCGATCGCAGCTCTGATTCCGATGCTGACAGGCGCCGGATTCTTCGGACGCGATGTTCCTCCGCGTGAGATTCCTTCCGAGTCTCGGGCCGCTGAAGCTCGTGGAGCGACCGCGATCTACGAGTCAGCCGAGCTCGAGGATGGTGAGGGGGGCGGCGCCGCCGATGCCACAGCAGGTGACTCCGTCTCGGCAGATAACTCCGTCTCGGCAGGGGCCTCCGCATCGAGAAGCGGTTCTGATCTCGAAGGGGATCCGACCGACGACACTCCGTTGCTCTCGCTTTCGGACTTGGGGTACATCCCCACCGGATTGCGCGTCATGTTGCTCGAGCCATTGCCGTGGACGGAGTTCGAGGGGAGATATGTCGGTGTCGCCCAGCTGGAGACCATCATCTGGTATCCGGTGCTCGCGCTTGCCGGAGTGGGTCTCTTCGAGGCGTTGCGTCGTCGTATCGCGGTCTTGGCGTTCCCGGTGATCGCTGGTGCAGGTCTGCTCCTCGGGTTCGCGCTGGCTGAGGGCAACTTCGGAACCGCGTTCCGGCACCGAGGTGAGTTCGTCTACGTGGTCGCGTTGCTGGCTGCGCTCGGCGCGAGGACGGTGTGGCGTTGGTATCAGGCCAGGCGGTCGAGATCGATTCCCGGGTCGGCCCGTGAGGACGCTCAGGAGGGCTCAGCGTCGGCGGAGTGGTCGGATGCCCGGGTACCGAGCGCCGCGTACAATGCTTCGTAGCGACCGGTCGTCGCCTCGAGGCCGAATTGGTCGATGATCCGTGCTCGAGCGGCTTGGCCGAGCGAGTGTCGGCGCGGTGGCTCAGCACTCAAGATGTCAGCCATGCCCGTGGCCAGGGCAGTGGGATCGCCAGGAGGTACGACGATCCCGGTGTTGGCAACGATCGAGGCCGAGTCCCCTACGTCAGTTGTCACACAAGGGACCCCTGAGGCCATTGCCTCACCGAGCACGTTCGAGAACCCCTCGCCTGACGACGAGGCCGAGACCGCGACGTCAAAGGCGTTGGTGACACGCGACATGTCCTCTCGCACCCCCAGGAAGCGGCACTGATCGATGACCCCAGAACCGCGTGCGAGCTCCACGAGACGGGCGTTGTCGGCTGTGATCTCGCCTCCGCAGAGGACGAAGTGGGTGTCCGGGAGCTCCCTTTGGAGCGACCCCGCTGCAGCGAAGAAGGTCGCGTGATCCTTCATCGGTGCGAAGCGGCCAACAAGGCCGACGATGGGGGCGCTCGGGTGGATGTTCAGCTCTTTTCGCACCTCCTCCCGCGCGCCCGGATCAGGCTGAAAAGCTCGTGTGTCGAACCCGTTCGGGATGTAGCGCATGCGTGCTGCGTCGTAGCCGAGGCCAGCGTGCGTCGTCATCGCTCGACGCGAGCAGCAGACGATGATGTCGGGGATTCGTGTGGAGAGACGGGCGGCGGCACGCGCGATCCAGATGGTGCGTCGCCGAATCGCGTGTGGATCGAGGTCGCTGTGTCGGATGTTCCATGCCACGGCGGGGACGCCTGCGAGGCGCGCGGCGATCCCTCCGACGACGTCGGCATGGTACATCCAGGTCTGGACCACGTCTGGTTGTTCCTGTCGCAACAGGCGCACGAGTCGAGCAAGCCCAACCGGGTTGGGAAAGGCTCTCGACAACCCGAGCCCGATGGTCCGGATGCCCGACCCGGCGATGCGCTCACCGACGTGGCCGGCACTGCCGAGCGAGATGACCGTACCTGTGAACCGTTGACGATCCCAGTGCTCGAGCAACCGCGCGAGCATCAGTTCCGCCCCTCCGGCCTTGAGGTCGGTGATGACGTGGGTGATCTTCAGCGGTCGGCCGGGTTGCACTCGTAGCTTCCCTCAAGGAGCAAGGCCATGGACCGTCACGATTCTATCCGAGAGTCCAACCTGTTCACGCATAGACGTTGGGTCGAGATCGCTGGTGCGCCGAGTAGACCAAGACCATCAAGCCTTGGTGTTTCTGATGCACGGTGATCCCGCGCCGTAGAGGATGACAGTGCTGGACCGTCGCTCCATCGCAATCCTCGGAATCGAGAGCGTCCGCCACAAGACGTTGACGCAGACGCGGTGGCTGGCCGAACGCGGGTTCAGCGTGTACGTCCTGACAAACCATCGGCAGTCCTACTCGGTTGTCTCCGACCCGAGTGCTGCGATTCACCAGTTGGAATCTTCACCTTGGGCAAGGGTTCGGCAGGTTTGGCGCTTCCTGCGTTTGAACCGAAGGACGCTCAACCATGTCGAGATCTATCCAGCCGGACGGTTCGCTGCGGTCTACGCGCTCATGTCGCGCTGGTTCAAGATCCCGATCCTCGTCGTCGAGCGCGGCGCCTTGCTGCAATATCAGAAGCGAACCTACGACTGGTCGACAAGGTTCTCGATGCGTCTGTGTTATCAGCTTGCCGACCGCATCTGGTGTCGAGCGCCGTACATGCAGTCCGCGTTCGATGAGTGGGGGCTCGGGCAGAAGACCTTTCTTCTCCCTAACGCTGTACCCGTGCCCGATCAGGAGCCGGGCCCTCTCCAGGGTCGCGATATCGACCTACTTTGGGCCAACAGACTCATCCCCGAGTACCATCCAGAGTGGTTGGTTGACCTCCTCCGAGATCTCTCGAAGGAGCGCTCGCTGCGGTGCGAGATCCTGGGGTTTTCCGTAGGCGGCGTCTCGACGGGGACTGATCCTCGTCTCGAAGATCGAGTGCGCGTGAAACTGTCACGAATTCCAGGTGTTCACTGCCGCGACTACACAGACCCACGCCCCTACTATGAGCGGGCCCGCTTTTTCCTTCTGCCTTCAGAGGTGGTCTTCGCAAACTTCGGTCTGCTCGAGGCGATGTCTTATGGCGTGGTGCCGATCGTCACCTTTGATGGCGCATCCGATCAGATCGTGCAGGACGGCGTCAACGGCGTCCTCACCAGCCTCGATCGCGAAGGATGGCTCGACGGCGTGAAGCGCGCCGTGAACTTCGACGAGAGTGCGTGGCAACAGCTCTCGCGGGCGGCGCGTTCGACAATCGAGCACCAGTTCTCGACGGATGTGTGGGGACGGCGTCTGCTGGAGGAGTACAAAACGCTGGCGTCGTCCGATGGATGACTCAAGCCTGTCGGAGGGCACGTCAGTGTTTGGCGCTGGGGCATCATTCGATGCCGAAAGATTCCTCGAGTTCGTCAACGATCTCGAGTCCAGATACAGAGTTCAAGAGTGGCAGGCCGGCGGCTTTCTGATCTGGCCCTTGATCAGGTCTCGCCTCTGGATGGAAGCGAAGAAGAATCAAGGGAGGGTAGGGTCAGCTTCTCGTGCCCAGTTGCCCGCGCGCATCCGAGCAATCTCTCGATCTTTGGCTCGGAGCGGCGGGGGGCGCACGCGAGGCCGACCCGCAGACGTGGTCGCCTTGAGCAACAGCAAATATCGGGTCGAGCTAGAAGGCGTGTGGTATGACCGCGTGATCGAGCCATTTCTTGAGACGCTTGAATCTGTGGGTAGCTCGTGGAAGCAGTTGGAATCGGGTGACGCGTGTCCGGAGCCGAGAAGCCGACCGTCGATTCGAATTCAACCTGTTCTCGATCGTGCTCGCCTGCGCAGTCGCGCTCCGTGGAGCCGCAGCATCGAGCCGTCGCTTCCGAGCCACGAGCAGGTGGTGCGTGAAGTCGCAAAAACCGGAATTCCACTCCGGATCTTGGACTACAAACAGATCCAGCGGCAAGCGAGGTTGGTGCGCTCGGTTGCTGAGTTCTTCAAAAGGGAGTGCGATCAGGCGGAGGCCAGCCTTGGCTTGGTCGTGGGTTACGGAATCGCGGAGCTCGCCTTCAATCTGGCGTGCGCCGAACTCGGCATGCGCTCGGCGGATATCCAACATGGCGTACAGGGAGATCTCCACCCTGTGTACGCGCGTTGGAGCGAGGTTCCCGATTCGGGGTATGCGCTCTTGCCATCGGACTACCTGGTGTGGAGTGAACAGGAGGCCGCGACGATCCGGCGCTGGGCGGGTCGTGTCGGAGGCAGGCATGAAGCGTGGGTGGCTGGAAACCAGTGGCTCGAGAAGTGGCGGCGCTCACCCTCGTTGGCCGGACAGTACGAGGAAGCGGTTCGGGAAGGTCTCCGAGGTTGGGATGGAAAAATAGTTTTGCTCACACTCCAGCGCGGAATGTGTGACAGCGAGGTCATTCGGCAGTTCCGGCATCTGATCGCCGCGACCGGTGACTGGCGGTGGCTCGTGCGGAACCACCCGATGATGGAACGGGTGGAGATCGATCGCGTGCGAGAAGGGTTTGGGAAGCTTGCGAACGCGGAGATCGGTGGGGTGGCGGACCTTCCCTTGTATGGGATCTTGCCACACGTTGACGTGCACGTGACGCTGAGCTCGACCGTGGTGATGGAGGCAGCCGAGTTCGGTGTACCGTCGGTGGTGTACGGAACCAATGCAGCGAGACGTTACCAGGAGTACACGCGCTCGGGCTGGGTTCGGGCTGCGCGTGATTCGGAGCAGGCTCGCGAAGCGCTCGGTGAACTGATGAACGAAGGCCGCGCGAGGAAGCCCGCGAGGAGCGTCAGCTCGGAGGGAGTGCTCGAGATCCTGCTGGCACTGGTGGACGCTCGTAGGGACGGACAACGGTCGAGATGACATATGGCGGAGTCGCCCCGTGTCAACCGGGTCGCCGACCCACCGGTATGGTGGTCGTCTCCTGACGAACGAGTCGCTGCGCGCAGCCAGCGGGGGAACTGTGGTCGAGACTTTTCGGAAGATCTTCCATCTCGTGGGTCGTGACAAGCCTGGCCGATGGGTGGCTGTGATTCTCGGTGCTGCCGTCGCGACGGGATTCGAGATGCTTGGCGCGCTCCTGGTCTTCCTGTTGCTGGCGCTCATTACCGACCGTGAAAGTGAGTTGGACGTACCGCTTCTCGGGAATCTTCGGGAGCGCTTCACCGGCGTCGATGAGACGACGTTTCTCTTGACGGTCGCTGCGGTGCTCGGGGCATTCTTCCTCGCTCGAGTCATCGTGCAAATCGGACTGGCGTATATCAAGCACCGGATGGCTCACAACGCCGCCGCTCGAATATCCTCGCGCCTCGCGGAGGGCTATCTCAGACTTCCGTATGCATTCCATCTGAGACGCAGCTCAGCCGAGCTGGTACGGAATGCTCACCAGACCCTCGAGATGCTCGCCGGGCAGAGCTTCCTTCCCACAATTCACGTTCTGGCAGAGGCACTCATCGTCCTGGGTCTCTTGGCACTCATGTTGGGAATCGCTCCGGTAGGTACGGCACTGGCCATCGTAGTGGTCGGTGGCGCCGCACTCTTGCTCCTCAAGGTCGTTCAGCCGCGGTTACGACGGTTGGGAGCAGAAGCGCAAGAGATGCGCAAGCAAACGCTTGGCACCTTGCAACAATCGCTGCATGGAATACGCGACGTCAAAGTACTGGGCGTCGAGAAGTACTTCGGTGACCGGTATCATGCGGATCGGCGTCGACTTGCTCGATCGCTCTACTTCCGAGGCGTCGTCTCTGAGATGCCGCGGTTGGTGATCGAGACGGCGTTGGTGGGGTTCATCCTACTTCTGTTCGGCTTCAGCGTGATCACAGAAGTGGGTAATGACGAACTGCTCTCGAAGCTCGGTCTCTTCGCGTATGTCGGTCTTCGCGTGATGCCATCGCTTCAGAAGGTCGTGACAGGTCTGAACAACATCCGTTTCTCAGCGCCGGCTGTCGAGCAGGTCTACGAAGATCTGCTGCTGGTGGAGCGAGTCGAGGGCTTGGAGCGAGATATCGAGCCGCTCGGTTTTCAGCAGGCAATACGATTGGCAGGGGTTGGCTACGTATATGACGAAACGGACCATCCTGCGGTGGCCGACGTCGATCTCGAGATCCGACGGGGAGAAGTTGTTGGAATTTGCGGCCCCACTGGGGGCGGCAAGACGACTCTCACGGACCTCATCACGGGGATTCTGCCCCCGACCGACGGCGAGGTGACGGTAGACGGCGTCGACATTCACACGAGGCTTCCTCGTTGGTACGAGAAACTTGGAGTCGTGCCGCAGATGGTTTTCCTCATCGATGACACACTCCGTCGGAACATCGCGCTTGGTGTTCCAGACGACGCGATCGATGAGCTGGCGGTGCGGGAGGCGGTGCGCCTCGCGCAACTTGATGAGTTCGTCGCTTCGTTGCCAGCCGGCTTGGAGACGCAGGTGGGGGAGCGGGGCGTTCGGGTGTCTGGTGGACAGCGGCAGCGAGTTGCGATCGCTCGAGCGTTGTACCGTCATCCGGAGGTGTTGATCTTTGACGAGGGGACCTCGGCACTTGACTCGGTAACGGAGTCGATCCTGATCGGTTCGATCGAAAGGCTGCGTGGGGAGCACACGATACTGTTGGTGGCTCACCGATTGTCGACGGTGAGAGATTGCGACAAGATCGTCTATCTCGAAGGAGGCCGCGTCCAGGGAGTCGGGACGTTCGAGCAGTTGAGAGCTGAGAGCGCGGGGTTTCGAGCGCTTTCGCAAAATGGATAGACGATGAGATACGTCTATTTTCCGACGGGTCGAGAGCTGTGGCGAGAGCTGCCGGCTGTGCTCGAGCACCGGTTCGGCTGGGTGCCGACGATCTGGCTTGGCGATGACCGACATCAGGATTGGGCGCGCGAACGCTTTTCGGACTGCGCGGTGTATGGCTTCGCCGCCTCGAACGAGGGCGTGAGCGTCTCTGACGGATCGTCAGCCGCTCCGGCGCGAAGCCCGTTCCAGCTCGGGGAAGCAGACCTGGCGGGTCTGAAGCTGCGTGCGTTGAAGATGATGGACCGCCGGGATTTGCAGGGTGACCTGCGACTCCTCGAGCGAGAGGCGACCTTCTACCAACTCTACTCGTACTTCAGTGGAGTTCTGGGTGCAAGAATGCCGGAGGTGCTCGTAGCTGCGGAGGCGCCGCACTCGCCGCCACAGCTCATCATCTATGAGCTCATGAGATCTGCAGGATTGCCGAGGATCCACTTCGTGAGTGCGAATTTCCTGCCGGTGCTCTTCCCGAAACGAGAGATCGACGGGAGAGCGGTGTGCCGGGGTGCTGTCCATCCGGCGCTCGAAGATGCTCGCTTCGAATCGGACATCGACGAGCTCGTTGAGGGATTCGAGCAAGGTGATTACGCGGCGGCGAAACCCCGATACATGACGCGCCAGGCGGTCGCTGACGTTGGGGGCGGTGTGGGGTCCCGTGTCAAACGGGAGATCAGGATGGGTGCGGGCTTGGCGCGTCGAGGATGGCGTGAGCCTGGGGCGATCAGGGGTGGACAGTCCCCGGAAGGTCCGAAACGGTGGGCGATGACGGAACGTGCGCGGTCGAGTGGAGCATTGGTAGCGAGCTGGTTGTCACAGCAGGCATATCGCCGTAGGACGGCGCGAGCACTCGAAACGGCCTACAGACGGTGCGTCGAAAGTGCCCATGCATCTGGAGAGTACGTGTTGTTTCCGTTGCACTATGAGCCGGAGCGGACGACGAATCCTGAGGGCGGGCGCTTCTGGAACCAATACGATGTCGCGCTGGAGTTGCGGTCGGCGCTTCCGGATTCGATGGAGCTCTGGGTCCGTGAGCATCCGTCGCAGTTCTCGAAATCGATGAAAGGCCATCGTGGGCGAAGCCCAGGGTTCTACGAGTTCATCGACGGCCTTCCGAACACGCGGCTGGTGTCGCACGAGATCGATCCCATCACGCTGGTACGTGGCAGCAGCCTGGTCGCGACGGTCGGTGGAACGATCGCGCTCGAAGCTGCCGTCCTCGGTCAGCGTGCGGTCATCTTCGGGCATCCGTGGTTCGAAGGATGCCCAGGAGTCACTTCGTATTCGGGCGCGGATTCGATCTTGGAGAGCCTCAAACCTGCGGACCATGGTGCGAAGCAGGTGCGTGACTTTCTGGTGGATCTCGTGCGCGAATGTGGCATTCCAGGGTGCGTGAACCCCTCGAACGAGGAGATGTTCTCGAGATACGACGACTTGCTCGCGCACCCAGAGGCAGTTGACTGGATCGCGACGGCGGTGTCGGATGCGCTCCAGTCGGATTCGGATCCGGAGAGGTGAAGATGTTCGATCTGCACGGTCAGACCGCTGTGGTGACGGGGGGTGGCGGGCATCTCGGCCAGTCGATGGTGATCGCCCTGGCCCAGGCAGGCGCACAGGTGGTGGGCTGCGGACGATCCGAAGAGCCGCTGCGATCGCTCGAGCGCCGAGCGAAGACTTCCGGCGTTGAAGCGCGCGTATCGGTGATCGAGGGAGACGTCGGCAGTGACATCGAGCAGATCCTCGATGAGGTCGAGGAAACGGAGGGCCCGGTCGATGTCGTCGTGAACAACGCGTACTCCGGCCCGACTGGTGAGCTGATGGAAACGAGTGCCGACGACGTTGCTGCCGTCGTGCAGGCTGGTCTTGCCGATGTGGTGGTTTCGACGCAGGCCGCAGCGCGACGGATGACGGAACGGGAGAGGGGCGCGATCGTCAACATCGCGTCCATGTACGGCATGGTGTCACCGGTGCCCTCCGTCTACGAGGGGTTCGAGCAGTTCCAGAGCCACCCTGCCTACGGTGCCGCCAAGGGAGGGGTCATCCATTTCACTCGGATCGCGGCCTGCACGCTCGCCCCTCATGGGATTCGGGTCAACGCCGTCTCTCCGGGGCCCTTTCCCGGTGACAAGGTGAGAGGCGAGCGGGAGTTCGTAGACCGGTTGGCAGCCCGTGTTCCGTTGGGTCGGGTCGGCGAGGCCGAAGAGGTCGCAGGGGCGGTCGTGTTCCTCGCCAGCGACGCGGCCAGTTACGTGACCGGCCACAACCTCGTCGTCGACGGCGGCTGGACGGCTTGGTAGCGGAGGCTCATCGGCTGGCGCTCGGGAGCGCGCAATGGTCGGCCCGCTATGGAGTCGCGAACACGACTGGGCCCCCCGACGACGAAGAGCTGCTGGGCATCCTCGACGACGCGTTCGCCGTTGGAATCTCGACGATCGACACCGCGCGCGGCTACGCGGGGAGTGAAGCGAGGATCGGATCGATCCTGGGCGACGACGATCGCTGGCGGGTGGTGACGAAGTTGTCGCCGGATCTTGGCCGAGCAGCGGGTTCGCACACAGGTGCGAGCGCTCGGAAGAGCTTGGCGGAGAGCCGATCCGCCCTGCGCCGGGACTTCCTCGATGCGGTGTTGCTCCATCGCGAGGAGCATCGCGAGGTGGCGGGAGGCGAGGTCTGGAACCAGTTGCGAGCCGAGAAGGACAGTGGCCGCGTCGGGAGGATCGGTGTCTCGGTGCGAGACGTCGTGAACGCCGAACGGTTCCTCGACGATCCAACGATCGACGTTCTGCAGGTTCCGGGTAGCCTTGCCGACCGTAGGCTCGCCGACCGCGGTTTCTTCACCGTTGCAGCGGAGGCGGGCAAGGAGGTCTTCCTGCGGAGTGTCTTCCTCCAGGGAGCGTTGCTCCTGCCCGCCACGCGTCTGCCGCCACACCTCGCGCCGCTCGGTGCCGTCCTCGACCGAGTCGATCGCTGGAGTGCCGACCGGGGGATCGATCGATACGATGCCTGTTTGGCGGTTGCTCGCCAGTCGCTGCCCGTGAACGTGGTCGTCGGATGTGAGTCACGCGACCAGGTTCGCCGTCTCCTGGAGGGATGGGGGCACGCGACGACGCTGGACGAAGACGCAGTCGATGGCCTACTCGAATCTCTGCCCACGCTCGAGGACGAGGTTCTCGATCCCTGGCGCTGGCCGACTTGAGCCGAGTGGATGAGCCCGATCGAAGGCCCATCTCTCCTCGGGGTCGTCCAGGCCCGCATGGGGTCCAGTCGCTTCCCCGGCAAGGTCCTTCGCTCGCTCGGCGAGCGGCCAGTCGTGGAATGGGTGGTGCGCGCCGCACGCGAGAGCGCTGCGCTCTCCGACGTGGTCGTGGCGACGACGGAGGACGAGGCCGACGACCAGATCGAGGGGTTTTGTGTCGCGGAGGGCGTTTCCTGCGTGCGTGGTTCCCAGGACGATGTCCTTGATCGCTTCCTTCGCGTGCTGACGCAACATCCCGCAGACGGTGTGGTCCGGTTGACGGCCGACAACCCGTTGGTCGACCCCGCGGTCCTCGTGGCAACGGCCCGCGCGTTCGGCTCCGGCGACTTCGATCTCCTCAGCTCCACTCATCCGTCCTCCCTCCCCACTGGAGTTGGTGTCGAGGTCGTCTCGGCGGACGCCTTGCGGCGCGCATCAGCTCTGGCGTCGTCGCGAGAGCGGGAGCACGTGACAGCGACGCTCTACCGTCTCCCTTCGGAGTTTCGTCTCGGATCGTTGGTGTACCAACCTCCGGCCGACGACCTCAGAGTCACGATGGATACGGAAGAGGACGCCGCCCTGCTCGACGCGCTCGTCGCAGAGCTGGGCGATCGGCCACCGTCGTGGCGAGAGGTCGTAGCACTGCTCCGATCGCGTCCAGACCTGGTCGCCCTCAACGCTGACGTGCGTCAGAGAACGTTCGAGGAGGGTTGAGTCGAATGGAAGGCCTCCTCGTGGTGCGCGCTGACGCCAGTCCGGAGATCGGGGCGGGTCACGCGATGCGCGTCATCGCTCTGGGTGAGACATGGTGCGCCACCGGGGGCGATTGTGTGCTCGTTGTCGCCTCGCTGCCGGACTGGTTGGAGCGGGAGGCGAAGCAGCGGGGTGTCGAGGTCCGGAGACTTCCTGCTCGCGACACGGATGACGATCGCTTCGCGTCGATGCCGGTCGTCGAGGACGCCGAGTGGGTGGTGGTCGACGACTATCGCTTCACCCTCAAGCATCAGCAGAGACTCCCCGCTGAGCGGCTCGTGGTGGTCGACGACCACAACCGGGTCGGTCGGTGCGAAGCTGCGTGGATCATCGACCAGAACGTCGGGGCAGAAGCGCGGGCGCAGCGATATCGGGAAGACGCTCCCGGGGCCGGGCTGATGCTCGGGCCGCGCTACGCCCTCCTGCGCAGCGAGTTCCGTGACCGCAGCTCACCAGGGGTCGTGGGCCCCGCATCCCGGGTGCTGGTGACGCTCGGTGGTGCCCCGCCCGCAGAGGCCCGGGACCTCCGTGATGCCGTCGTCGAGCTGCTCGAGCGGCGGGGAGTTCACGTCGATGCCCTCACAGGCTCCGATCACGACGTGGTCAGGCGCATGCGTGATGCCGACGTCGTCCTGTCCGCTGCCGGGACCACGGTGTGGGAGCTGTGCGCCCTGGGTGTTCCGACGGTCCTGATGTCGATCGCCGACAACCAGCAGCCAGTGGCTCGTCAGGTGCAGGATGCCGGCGCCGCGGTCGACCTCGGATGGTACGAGGACCTGGATCCCACCTCAGTTGCCGACGCGGTGAGTCGACTGCTTGGCGACGACGCAGCGCGCTCGAAGATGAGCCACGCCGCGCGGGCGTTGGTTGACGGGCGAGGCGCAGCGCGCGTCGTCCGCGCGCTCCAGGCTTCGCGGATCCGTCTCCGTGGCGCCACACCGGAGGACATGGAGCTCGTGTGGCGGTGGGCCAACGACCCGGAGACCCGCGCGGCCTCCTTCACGCCGGAGCCGATTCCCTGGGAATCGCACGTCGAGTGGTTTCGTCGGCGCCTCTCCGACCCGAACTGTCGCATCTACATCGCGGAGGACGATCTCGGGAACCCCGTCGGGCAGATCCGGTTCGAACCGACCGACGATCCGGGCGCAGTGGAGCTCAGCATCTCGGTGGCCGGCGAGTGGCGCGGTCACGGGTACGGTGTGGCGATCGTTCGGGCAGGTTCGTCTCGGGTGATCGAAGAGCTCGCTGTGGAGCACGTGGACGCCGTCGTCAAGGTTTCGAACGAGGCGTCGTTGCGAAGCTTCCGCACGGCAGGGCTCGAGGAGCTCGGCCCCGAGGAGAGGGCCGGTGTGGACGCGCTCCGATTTCGATGGAGGATGTGAGAAGGATGGCTCCGGATCCGGAGTTGGAGATCGCGGACCGACGCGTCGCTCGTGAGGAGCCCGTCTACGTCGTCGCCGAGATGTCCGCCAACCACGGGCACGACCTCGGCCGGGCCAAAGCGATCGTCGAGGCCGCAGCCGACGCGGGGGCGGACGCGATCAAGCTCCAGACCTACACCCCCGACACCATGACCCTCGACAGCGACGCCGAGCCCTTCCAAGTCGCCACCGGCACCGTGTGGGAGGGACGGAGGCTCTACGACCTGTACCAGGAGGCGTTCACGCCCTGGGAGTGGCACGAAGAGCTCGCGGAGACCGCGGACGCGTCCGGCATCCACTGGCTGTCGACGCCCTTCGACGAGACGGCCGTGGAGTTCCTCGAGAAGCTCGATCCGCCCGTGTACAAGATCGCGTCGTTCGAGCTCGTCGACCTACCACTCATCCGCAGGGTCGCCGAGACCGGCAAGCCCGTCATCATCTCCACGGGGATGGGCTCACTCGTCGAGATCGACGATGCGGTGCGGGTGGCGCGAGAGCACGGCGCCGGAGGGGTCGCCCTGCTGCGCTGCAACAGCGCGTACCCCGCGCCGTTCGCAGAGCTCGACCTCAATGCGATCCCGGTGATGGCCGAGAACTGGCACGCGCCCGTCGGATTCTCCGATCACACGCTGGGTCACACCGCGGCGACGGTCGCGGTGACCCTCGGTGCGTCCATCCTCGAGAAGCACATCACGCTCTCCCGCGACCACGCCGGTCCCGACTCCACGTTCTCCGTCGAACCCGACGAGTTCGAGGGTCTCGTCCGCTCCGTGCGCGACGCGCACGCCTCACGCGGAGAGGTACGCTTCGGCCCCTCCCAAGCGGAACAACCCAGCCTCCGATTCCGCCGGTCCCTCTGGATCGTGCAGGACATGGCGGCGGGCGAGCAGTTCACCACCGAGAACGTGCGAGCCTTGCGGCCAGCGGACGGCCTTGGCCCTCGCTACCTCGATCACGTTCTCGGCAGAACAGCCACGCACACGATCCCGGCTGGTACCCCTCTGAGCTGGGAGCTCGTCGGGGGCTGAGCCACTCGCCTACGCCGTCGAGACGAGGGTCTCCACGACCTGATCCTGGGCCGCTTCGGTCAGGTCGGGAAACAGCGGGATCGACAGGAGCTCTTCGTAGGCGGCCCCGGTCGCCGGAAAGGCGTCGCCCGGCAAGCGGAAGCGCGGGTGGCGGTGGAGAGGGACGTAGTGCACCTGCACCCCGATGCCCTTCGCTCGCATCCGGTCGAACACGGCGCGACGGCCCGGCACCCGCACGGGGAAGAGGTGGTAGGCGTGGGTGAAACCCGGTTGCTCCTCAGGGGGGAGCACCACGTCGGTGTCTGCGAGCAGCCTCCGGTAGCGGGCCGCGAGCTCTCGCCGGCGGGCCACGAAGCCGTCGAGCTTCGCGAGCTGGCTCGTCCCCAACGCCGACTGGATGTCGGTGATGCGGTAGTTGAAGCCCTCCGACGCGATCTCGTAGTACCAGCCTCCCTCTTCGGGTATCCGCACCATCCCGTGGTTGCGGAACCGGCGCAGCGCCTCCGCCAGCTCGTCCGAGTTCGTCGTCACCGCGCCGCCCTCCGCCGTCGTGACGTGCTTGACCGGGTGGAACGAGAAGGTGCACAGATCCGATCGGGCGCAGTTGCCGACCGGGCCGTCCGGTGTCGTGGCTCCCAGCGCGTGCGCGGCGTCCTCGATGACGACCCGAGGACGCGTGCGGAGTCGGCGGAGGTCCAAGGGCAGACCCGCGTAGTGGACGGCCACGAGCACGTCGACGTCGTCCGGCACCCGGGCAGGATCGAGGTTCAACGTGGTCGGGTCGACGTCGACCGCGCGCAGCTCCGCGCCGACGTAGAGCAGGCAGTTCGCGCTCGCCGCGAACGTGAGATCCGAGGTCGCTCCGACGTCACCGGGGCCGACACCAGCGGCCGCGACCGCAGCGTGCAGCGCCGCGGTCCCGTTCGTGAACGCCACCGCGTGGCGAGCCTCGACCCTCGCGGCGAGCGCCGCCTCGAACTCCTCGACGTGCGGTCCCTGGGTCAGCCAGTCGCCCTTCAAGACCTCGACGACCGCGGCGATGTCGTCGTCGTCGATCGACTGGCGGCCGTACGGGATCACCGCAACATCTCGGCCAACTCTTCCCGCGTCAGCCACCAATCGTTCGTGTCGCTCGTGAACGCGAACCCGTCCTCGATGGGCTTGCCCTCGATCCAGCGCGGATGTGGCTTCCACCACGGGTGATCGGGCTGGATCACGAACACGTCGTCGAACACCACCGTGTGGCGCGCCTCGTCGCTGGTGACGAGCAGCTCGTGGAGCTTCTCGCCCGGTCGGATGCCGATCACCTCCCGCTCCGCCTCGGGAGCCATGACGTCCGCCAGATCGGTCACCTGCATCGACGGGATCCGCGGCACGAAGATCTCACCGCCCGCGAGGTGCGCCAGCGCGAACAGCACGAGCTCGACGCCCTGATCGAGCGTGATCCAGAACCGGGTCATGCGCTCGTCGGTGATCGTGAGCTTGCCCTGCTTCGCCTGCTCACGAAAGAGCGGGACCACCGAACCCCGGGAACCCACCACGTTGCCGTAACGAACGCAGGCGAGACGCGTCTCACGGGCCGCGGCGTACGCGTTCCCCTGGACGATCGTCTTCTCCGCGCAGAGCTTCGTGGCCCCGTACAGGTTGACCGGGTTCACCGCCTTGTCCGTGGAGAGCGCCACCACCTTCTCCACCCCCGTGTCGATCGCCGCGTCGACCACGTTCATCGCACCGTTCACGTTCGTGCGGATCGCCTCCGACGGGTTGTACTCGCACGCCGGCACCTGCTTCATCGCCGCCGCGTGGATGATGAAGTCCGCGCCCTGCGCGGCCCGGACCAGCCGGTCACGGTCCCGCACGTCGCCGATCATGTAACGGACCTGCGGCAAGTCGAGACGAGCGCTCATCTCCGACTGCTTCCACTCGTCGCGCGACAACACGCGGACCACCGCGTCCGGCCACTGCTTCGAGACGAACGAGACGAACGCGTTCCCGAACGAGCCCGTGCCACCCGTCAGCAGGATGGTGGAACCGTCGAGGTCGAGATCTCCGAGGTCGAGTCCGAGCGTCATGGCCCATCATCCTCGCGTATTCGCGCTCGCGCGGACCGATCCACGCCGGCGACCCCATCCTGGATGTCCTGCGGGACCCGTCCTGTCCTGCGGGACACCGACGTGGCTTCCTACCCTGTCACGATGCGTTCGCTCCTGACCCTCCTCACCGTCCTCCTCGTCGCGACGGCGTGCAGCGCCGAGTCGGGGTCGGACGACGACGCCTCCACGCCCACGACCCAGTGGCCTCCGCAGCTCGAGCTCGAACCCGTCGCCGACGTCCCACGTGCGGTGGCGCTCGCCCACCGGGACGGCGATCCCGCGCTCTACGTCGCCGACCGGGCGCGTGGGGAGATCCACGCCGTCGTCGACGGGGAGATCGACGGGCCGCCCGTGCTCGAAGTCGCCGTGTCGAACGACGTCGAACAGGGACTCCTCGGCCTCACCTTCCACCCGGACGGCGACCGCCTCTACGTCGACTACACCGACCCCGACGGCGACACCCACGTCGTCGAGTACCCCTTCGACGGCGACCCGATCGACCCGAGCGACGGGCGCGAGCTGCTCACCCTCGAACAGCCCTTCGTCCACCACAACGGCGGGCACCTCCTCTTCGGCCCCGACGGCCACCTCTACGTCGGCGTCGGCGACGGCGGAGGCGGAGGAGACCCCGACGACCGCGCACAAGACCGCGGCGACCTGCTCGGATCGATCCTGAGGATCGACCCCGCCCCCGACGGCGACCTCCCCTACACCGTCCCCGACGACAACCCCTTCGTCGGCGACGGCGGGGCCCGCCCCGAGATCTGGCTCTACGGGCTCCGCCACCCGTGGCGCTTCTCGTTCGACGCCGAGACCGGCGACCTGTGGGTCGCCGACGTCGGAGAGAACCAGTGGGAGGAGATCAACCGCGTCCCGGCCGGGCAGGGCGGCGCGAACCTCGGCTGGAACCTCGTCGAAGGCACGCACGAATGGGAAGGGGAGCCCCCACCCGGCCACCTCCCACCCGTCCACGAGTACGCGCACGAAGACGGCCGCTGCGCCGTCATCGGCGGGTACGTCGACCGATCGTCCTCCATCACCTCGCTCCACGGCAGCTACCTCTTCGGCGACTTCTGCACCGGCGAGCTCGCGGCGCTCCGCCAGACCGACGACGGCGTCGAGGTCGCCCCACTCGGCGTCCAGACCGACGCTCTCTCCGCGTTCGCCGAAGCGCCCGACGGCGAGATCTACGTCCTCAGCCTCGAAGCAGGCGTCCAGAAACTGACCGCCGTAGGGTGAGAAGCTCCGTGGCACCGCACGAACCGCTCCCGCCTCCACCACCCGCGCGGGTTCCCGGCAATCGCTGGACCGACCTCGAAGCGCCCGAACCGGGCTCGTGGAGCCCGAACCGCTCCGTGAGCGTCGTGATCCCCCACTACGAGGCCGAACGCTCTCTCGCCACCACCCTCGCCGCGCTCGCCCACCAGACCTACCCGGCCGAGCTCTTCGAGGTCGTCGTCGCCGACGACGGCTCCACCCGACCCCCCGACGTGCCCGACCAGCTCCCGATGTACGTCCGCGTCGTCACCCAGGAACGGCGGGGCTTCGGCCTCGCCCGGGCACGCAACACCGGAGCCGCCGCCGCCGAGGGCGAGATCCTCGCCTTCCTCGACTGCGACATGGTGCCCGAACCCGAGTGGCTCGAAGCCCACGCCCGCTGGCACCACCTCGTGGACGACGCCGTCACCCTCGGGTTCCGCCGCCACGTCGACTTCGACGGCATCGACCCCGACGACATCGCCACCGCCGCCGCGCGCGGCTCGCTCGCACCGCTCTTCTCGAACCGCCGGCAGGAACGGCCCGAGTGGATCGAGTGGCACATGGAACGGACCGCCGCGCTCACCTCGAACGACCCCGACCTCTTCCGGGTCGTCACCGGCGGCAACCTGGCGCTGCGAGCCGACACCTTCGAACGCGCCGGCCGCTACGACGAGACGTTCATCCAATGGGGTGCCGAGGACATCGAGCTCGGATACCGGCTCTTCACCGACGGTGCCCTCCTCGTCCCCGAGCGCCGGGCCGCCTGCTGGCACCAGGGGCTCGGCAACGTGCCCGACCCCGACGAGCAACGCTCCCTCGAAGAGCAGCGAGCCAAGATCTCGCACCTCGTCGCCGAACGTAGCTTCCGGCGCCGCCTGCCCGGCCGCTCCTACCACGTGCCCTCGCTCGTCGTGCGAGTCGACAGCGAAGCAGCCTCCGGTGCCGGGGTGCTCGAGAGCGTCGAGGCGGTCCTCGCCGGCCGCTTCGACGACCTCGTCGTGGTCCTGCGCGTGCCCCCCACGCACCCCGAAGCCACGTGGATCTCCCGTCAGCTCGGCGACGACCCCCGCGTCGTCGTCGCAAGCGACCGGGCCGACACACCCGACCGACTCCGCTTCGCCGCCGCCACCGTCGAGCTCCCACCCACGCTCCGCCTCGGTCCCAAGGCCCTCGCTCGCGTCGTCGACCGACTCGACCGGGGCGCCGGCACGCTCACCTGCCGGGGGCCCAGGCGAGCAGGCAGAGCCACCCTGCGGGCCGTCACCACGAGAGCACGGCGTCGAGCGCAGCGAACAGCCACCCGACCCGACGACGTCGAGCTCGAAGCGCCACGCCTCTTCGGCGAGCACACCCTCCACCACCGGCTCCTCGGCATGACCGCCGTCCACGACACCGCCGTCGCCCGCGCACGGGTCGGCCTCACCTCCACGTCCCCGATGGCGACGCTGTGGCGACGGCTCCGCAGCGTCCGCAGCCCCCGCGACGCCCTGCGTGCGCTCCGATGGCTCACCCGCTCGACTCGCCAACGCCTCGGCCGACGGGCCGCGCTGTCGACCCGTCGAGGTGGATCGCCCACCCGACGGCCCCCACCGCCGGCCCAGCACCGCCCGAGCCCCGCGGAGCGACTCAACCTCTGGGTGGCGTTCACCGCCACACCCGCCGCCGAATGGGTCGGCCAGGCCGTCCGGGTCGTCGACGACGACGCCGCCGACGACAGCAGCGCCGACCAGCTCGAGCACCTCGACGTCCTCGTCGCAGGCGGCTCGTCGCAGGCGCGCACCGTCCAGCGCGCGGCGCAGCGCGGCGCACGCATCGTGGTCGTCGGCTCCACCGACCCGACCGACGGGATCACCCCCGACGCCCGCGTCGCCTTCGAACCCGCACCGACGGGCGCCGCCGCGAGCACGCGCGAGGTCGACGTGCGATCCCCGATCCCCGCAGACCCCGCGACCGCCAACCCCATCGGCGCCCCCGCCGTCGTCGACCCACGAGCGATCGAGGCCACCGTCACGAACCCCGCGACCTCCGGCCTCCACCTGCCCGGCGCGCTGCCCGACCGGCGGTGCCGCCCCGCCCTCGAGCAGGCACGGAGCCACCGCGCCGTCACCCTCCCCCCCGAGCACTACCCCGACGCCACCGCGCGGGGCGCGTGGCTCACCAGCCTCACCGCCGCCGGCGCGGTCCCCGTCCTCGACACCGGCGACCCGCTCCGATCGATCCTCTCGCCACGTCTCGACGCGCTCGTGCCGCAACGCGTCGACGACGTCCCCCACGAGGTCGACGCTCGCGAGCTCCTCAGCGTGCGCCTGCGCCGCGAAGCCCTGCGGGGCCACTCCACCGCGGCGTGGTGGCGGCGCGTCGCCGACGTCGTCACGCTCGCGCTCCCCCCACCACCGTGCGTCTCGATCCTCCTCACCACCAACCGACCCGAACAGCTCGACCACGCGCTCCGCCAAATCGCCAACCAGGCGTACCCCCGCACAGAGCTCGTGGCCGTCCTCCACGGCGACGCCTTCGACGACGGCGCCCGACGGCGGATCAAACGGCAAGCCGGCTGCCCGGCCACCGTGGTGCGGGTCGCCCCCGACCGCCCCTTCGGCGAAGCCGCCGACCTCGGCTCGCAGGTCGCCTCGGGTGACGTGGTCACGAAGTTCGACGACGACGACTGGTACGACGCCGAGCACCTCTGGGACGTCGTCCTCGCGCTCCAGTACAGCGGCGCCGAGCTCGTCGGCAAAGCCGCCGAGCTCGTCTACCTCGCCGACGAGGGCGTCACGCTCCGCCGCTTCGTCGGAGGCGGCGAGTCGTTCGGCAGCCGCACGTTCGCCGGAGGCACGCTGGCCCTCCGCCGCGAGACGCTGCGCTCGCTCGGTGGCTGGCGGCACGTCCGACGCCGCCTCGACCAGGCGCTCATCGAGGACGTCCTCGCCGCAGGCGGCACCACCTACCGGACCCACGGCTTCGGCTACGTCCTCCACCGCCACGGCCACGGCCACACCTGGGAGCCGGGGCCCCGCTACTTCCTCGACCAGGCGGAGACCCGGCGACACGGCCTCGACCTCGCCTTCGCCGGCGTGGCCGGACACGACACCGACCATCGCGGCCCCGACGAGGATCGACAGTAGGCTCGGCGCGCCGATGGCTGCACCCGCCCGCGCCGCGCCCGCCCGCATCGAGCACGACCGCCCCTCGTACCTGCGCGACCTGTGGGACCGACGCGAGTTCGCGCTCTACCTCGCCACGGGCAAGATCAAATCCCAGAACGCCTCCACCACCATGGGGCTGTTCTGGTTCGTGCTCAACCCCCTGCTGCTGGCGATGGTGTACTTCCTCGTCTTCGGGGTGATCTTCGCCAGCCGAGCCAGCGTCGAGCACTACATGTCGTACCTGCTCGCGGGGATCTTCGCCTTCTACTACACGCAGCGGTCCCTGCTCGAGGGAGCCAACATCATCCTCGGGAACTCCAAGCTGCTCGCCAACCTCAGCTTCCCCCGGATGATCCTCCCCATCGCCGGCATGATCGAAGCCGCCGTCGGCTTCGTCGCCTCGCTCGTGCCGTTCTTCATCCTCGCAGCGACCATCGACGGCGTGTACCCGCAGCTCGCCATCCTCTGGCTCCTCCCCGCCGTCATCCTCCACACGCTCTTCAACCTCGGCCTCTCGACCGTCGCGGCGCGCATGGCCATCCCCTTCCGCGACGTCAACAACCTCTTCCCCTACCTCACGCGGCTGTGGCTGTACCTCTCGCCGGTCGTCTACACCGTCCAGCAGGTCCCCGAACACCTCCGCGACTTCCTCCGCATCAACCCGCTCGTGCCCTTCCTCGAGCTCTACCGGGCCGCGCTCCTCGACACCCCCCTCGCCACCGGCTCGGTGCTCCAGGCCGTCGCCTGGGCGTTCGGCATCGGAGCCCTCGGGATCGTGTCGTTCGTGCGCTCCGAAGGCAGGATGGTGCGGTACCTGTGACCGAGCCGTCGATCGCCGCCCGCGACCTCGGGGTGTGGTTCCGTCCGTACCTCGACCGGAGCCCCACCCTCCGCCGCTCCCTCTCGCGGCTCCGCCACCGGGAACGCGAACAGGTCGTCGCGCTCGACCACGTCGACTTCGAGATCCACCGCGGGGAGGCGTTCGGCGTCATCGGGCCGAACGGCGCCGGCAAGAGCACGCTCCTCCGGGTGATCGCCGGGACGCTCCAACCCGACGCCGGCGTCATCGAGATCCGTGGCCACGTCTCGACGCTCCTCCAACTCGGCGTCGGCTTCAACCCCGAGCTCTCTGGGCACCGGAACACCTACCTCGGAGGCCTCGCCGCCGGCCTCACCAAACGCCAGATCGACGAGCGCGTCGACGCCATCGTCGAGTACGCGGGCCTCGAGGACGCCATCCACCGACCCATCAAGACGTACTCGTCGGGGATGTTCGCCCGCCTCGCCTTCTCGATCAGCATCCACATCGACCCCGACATCCTCCTCGTCGACGAGGTCCTCGCCGTCGGCGACGAGGAGTTCCGCGACAAGAGCATGGCCTCCATGACCCGGCTGCTCGAGCGCTCCGGCACCATCGTGTTCGTCACCCACTCGCTCGAGCAGGTCGTCGACTTCTGCGACCGAGCGTTGTGGCTCGACCACGGACGCGTGCGCGCGATCGGCCCCTCCGCCGAGGTCGTCGACCAATACCGCGACGCCGTCCACGACCAGGCCGAGCAGGCAGACGAGCAGGACCGGCCCCGCGAGCACGACCAGGACGACGAGGCCGGCCGGGCCGAGCGGGCCACCGGGTAGCCGCGTGCCATGGCGGCCGACGAAGGGCGCGGCGAGCTCGGAGCAGACGGCGGAGACCCGAGCAGCGACAGCCGAGCCGCACGCCTCGAGCGCGACCACGCGGAGCAGCGGCTCCGCGAAGCCAGAACCCGCATCGCGGACCTGACCGAACAGCTCGAGGACGCCCGCGCCCGCCAACGCCTGGCCGAAGCGCGACTGGCGCGCCTGCGCCGCCTCGACCCCCGCAGGATCGGCAGCAACGTCACACGCGGTGGCGGGCGCGCCCTCGCGCTCCTTCGGCGACGCCGAGCACGATCCCGCCTCGCGCGCATCACCGGCGAGCGCCACGACACCTCGACCGCCTCGCGCACCTCCACCTCGGCGTGGGTCGTCGGCACCGGCGAGCGCGCCGAGCGCCTCGCCCGCGCGTTGGAAGCCGAGCCCGGCGTCGACCGTGCCGAGACCGTCGCCCCCGAGCGGCTCGCGGCCGTTCTCGCCGGCCGCGACGCCACCGACGGCCGCCGCGACGACCCTCCCGGCGACCACCTCCTCCTGGTGGACCCCGTCGTCGAGCTCGGCGCGCCCGGACTCGTCGTCGCGCTCGCCCGCGCCGTCGCCGCACACCCCGCGGTCGGTGCCGCGACCCCGCACGTGCTCGACCTCGACCACGCGACGACCGGAGCCGCCGGCTGGGGGCTCGCGCTCCACGGCGAGCACCTCGTCGCCGTGCCCCTCTGCGCCGGGACCGACCCCGAGGCCGTCGAGCGGGCACCGAACCCGGTCGCCGCAGCGGACAGCCGGTGCGTGCTCCTGAGCCGCCCAGCGCTCGACGCGATCCGTCGAGCAGAGCCCGCCACCCTCGAAGAGCTCGCGCAGGTCGACGGCTCCTCGCTCGGCACCGGCCTGTCGCTGTGGCTGCGCGAGGCGGGCCTCGAGACCGTCGCCGTCGGAGACGCCGTCGTGGGAGCAGCCGACGCACACGAGACCCCCGGACGCGCGCGACCACTCGAGGTGCCCGGCTCGCGGGCACGGCTCGTTCGCTCGCTCCGACTCGCACGCCTCCGCGCCGACCCGGCGTGGTCGCATCCCTCGCCGGTCCGCATCGAGATGCACCCCTCCGACACGCCCCCCGCCGCCGACGAAGCAGCCGAGCGCGGATCCCGAGCTCGCCACCGACAAGGGGGCAACGGACCCGGGGGAGCGGTCGACCTCCGCGTGGCCCTCGAACCGGCGCCGCCGCCGCGGCCCGCCCCCACCGTCGGCGTGATCCGCGACGCCGACACGTGGACCGGCGGGTGGCTCGGCGAGCACGACGCGCTCGTCAGCGCGACGGCCGTGGACGCGCGCGTGTGGGCCCGCGCCCCCGTCGAGATCGGCGACGTCGACCCCCGCTCCGAGATCGCTCGCCTCGACGAGCAGCCGCCCGACGCGGCGAACCCCGCGCTCGACCAGCTCCTCGACATCGCCCGGGAGCGGCTCGGACGCCCCCGGGTCGCCATCAGGATCGCTGCGCCCTCCCCGACGGTGGCCGAGCGCTGGGGAGACACACACTTCGCCCTCGCCTTCGCCCGGGCACTCGACCGGCACGGGTTCGCGCCGGCGGTCGCCCTCGGTGAGCGGTGGGACGCCCCCGACCTCCACGACGCCGACGTGGCCGTGCACCTCCGAGGGCTCGAACGGAGCGAGCCCGTCCCCGGTGCCCTCAACGTGCTCTGGATCGTGAGCCACCCCGACGACGTGACCCCCGACGAGTGCGACCAGCACGACCTCGTGCTCGTCGCGTCCGAGCGCTTCGCCGGCGAGCTCCGCGACCGGGACGACGCGCCCGTCGAGGTGCTCCTCCAAGCCGCCGACACCCGCCTCTTCGCCCCCGGCGACCCCGACCCGACCGGCAGGAGCGCCGTGCTCTTCGTCGGCAACTCCCGCGGCCGCTTCCGCCGCGCCGTCCGTTGGGCGCTCGACGCCGGCGTGCACGTCGACCTGTGGGGCGAGGGCTGGACGCTCTTCGTGGACCCCCCCGTGCTCCGGGGAGGCCACGTCCCCAACCACGAGCTTCCCCGCCTGTACCGCTCGGCGGACATCGTGCTCAACGACCACTGGGACGACATGCGCACCCACGGATTCGTCGCCAACAGGATCTTCGACGCGCTCGCCTGCGGCAGCCTCGTCGTCTCCGACCACCTGCCCGAGATCCCCGAGCTCTTCGGCGACGCGGTGGCCACCTACGAGAGCCCGGACGAGCTCGCGACCATCCTCGAGCGGTACCTCGAACACCCCGACGAGCGACGCGAGCGATCCGCGAACGCGGCCGACCTGGTGCGCCGGCACCACTCGTTCGACGTCCGCGCCGCACGGTTCCGCGACCTCGTCGCACCGTTGCTGCCCGAACCGCTCACGCTCCCCGAGCCCGGCTCCCTCCTCGGCCGATCAGGCGGGTGACGAGACGGCGGAGCCGACGCGGACGGAGCCGCGCCAGCGCCCGGCTCCCGGCGGACCCCGCGCGCGGCGCGCCCGGACGAGAGCTTCCCGGCCGGCCGGAGGGAGGCTCGACCGGCTCCACCCACACCCGCGTGTCGGCACCGGCGTCGGTGCCACCCGCCTCCACCGAACCCTCGAGACCCTCCACCGAACCCTCGAGACCCTCCACCACGATCGCGTCGGCGTCGCAGCCGGCCTCCCGCAGCGCATCGCTCACCGCGCGGGAGAGGTCGACGAGACCCGGCAGGTGGTGCCGGAGCACGTGACCGACGACCTCCCCGTCCGGGCGCCCCGGCGCGTCCGGGTGCCCGAGCCGATCCCCACCACCCACACGGAAGCGGCCGGCGTCGACACGCACCAGCGGAGCGGTGTCCTCGAACGGCTCCCGGTAGAGCCGTGCGAGCGGCTTGACGACCTCCTCGGAGACCACCAGGTCGGCAGCGCCGCTCGACGTGCGCACCCCGCACGGGACCGTGCCCGGGGGCGTCCACCCCTCGAACCCGACCGCCCGGCTCTCGCCGTCACGCCGTCCCTCCGGCTCGCCGCCGAGCAGCCGAGCCACACGCGCGGCGACGACCTCCACGTACAGGTCCTCGTGCGCGCGGGCCATCGCCCCGGTCGTGAAACCCGCGCGCAGCAACCGCTCGCGACCGGCGATCCCCAAGCGGCGCCGACGCTCGGGATCCCGCTCGAGCGCCACCAACGCCTCCACGTAGGCATCCACGTCGTCGCGGGGCTCCACCAGCACCCCGCAGGACGCATCGACCAGCTCCGGGATCGCGCCGACCGCCGCCGCCACCACCGGGACCTCGCAGGCCAGGCTCTCCTGGACCGTCATCGGGAGCCCCTCGTAGCGGCTCGTCAGCACGGTGACGTCCGAGCGCTCGTACCAGGCCGCCATGTCGTCGTGGGCTCCGTGGAACACGAAGCGATCACCCAGGCCACGGCGCGAGACGGCTCGCTCCAACTCCGCTCCCAACGCTCCCTCCCCCACCACGTCGACCACGGCTCCCGACCCGCGTGCCGCCAGGCCCGCGGCGATCTCCACGAGCAACAACGGATCCTTCTGCTCGGTGAGGCGCGCCGGGAACAGGACCCGGAACGTCTCGCCGGTACCCTCACGGCGCCCGCCCGCGCCAGGCGCCCGAGGGCGGAACTCGTCGTCGACGTCCACCCCCAACGGGACGAGGTGGAGCTTCTCGCGCGGGACACCCCGTTCCACCATCGCCTCGAGGACGTCACGGCTGATCACCGAGTAGGCGTCGACGTGACGGTCGAAGCGCGAGATCACATAGGGGACGTAGCCCCACGGTCGGCCCCGCCCGTCGACCTCGAGGTTGTGCAACTGCACCACCACCCCGACGTGCGGGAAGGCGCGCTCGAGATCGGGCAGCAGGTCGAAACCCAGCTTCGAGTTCATGACGTGCACGGCCGCGACGCCCCGGTCGCGCACCACCCTCGCGACGAACCCGGGCATCTCACGGCCCCGCACCCGGTCGGGGAGGTGCCAGGCGGCATCCGCCAGCCGCTCCGCCTCCCCGAACCACGGGTTGTCGCTCGGCTGGGTCGTCACCAGCGCGCGGCCGAACCGCTCCCGGTCGATCGTGCGCAGCCAGTCGAGCGTTCCCCGGTCGGAGCCTCCCCGCTTGACCCACGGTCCGAGGTAGAGCAACTCGTGGCGGCCCGGCCGGAACGTGACGCCTCCCGGCTCGGCCCCGGCGACCGTGAAGCCCCGAACGAGCAGGTCCCCGACGGCGCCGCGGACCTCGTCGAAGGTGGCACGGGCCGGGCCCCGGAGGACGAGCGCGGCCGGCCGGGACGCATCAGCGGACGCCAGCGCCTCGAGCCAGCCGTCGTCTCCAGGGCACAACGCCGGCTCACGCGCGCCCCCGTCATCCATCCGTCCGTCCCGTCCCGACATCGCGCGAGCCACACGTTACGCGGCTGCTACCTTCTCGCCGAGGCGGAGGAGAGCAGGGCGTGGAACTCGAAGTCGTCATGCGGACCCAGGGCCTCAGGCCCCCGAACCTCCGTGAGGCGCTCGACAGCGTGGCTTCCCAGGCCCACGCGCCCGCTGCCGTACGGCTCGCCGTCCACACCGACGACGAGACCGCCGTCGAAGGTGTGTGCCGACTCGTCCGCGAGCTCGACGACCCGACCCGGTCGCGCCTCGACGTGTTCACCGTCGAGCCCGGCTCGCGCGCTCGTCCCCTCAACGCCGCCCTCCAACGCCTCGACGCCGACTACGTGTGCTTCCTCGACGACGACGACGTCGCGTTCCCGCACTGGCTCTCGACCTTCGCCGACGGCGCCCGAGCAGCGCCGGGCGCCGTCGTGCGCGGCCTCGCCGCCGTCGAATGGGTGGAGCGCACGCCCGACGGCGGCCACCGGCGCATCGGAGCGCGCGAGCATCCCTACTCGCCCCGGTTCGACCTCGTCGAGCACCTCGGCCTCAACCAGTCACCGCTCTTCACCTACGCCGTCCCGCGATCGCTCGTCGATGAAGGACTGCGGTTCCGTGAGGACGTCCCCGTCCTCGAGGACTGGGCGTTCCTCCTCGCCGCAGCCACACGGGCGGGTGTCCACGACACCGGCGAGGTGGTCGGCGTCTACCACCGGTGGCGCTCCGGAGAGGCCGCCGTCGACGCCGTCGACCCCGAGAGCTGGGCGCTGGCGCGACAGACGGTCCTGCGAGACCTGGACCGCCGAGGACTCCACCTCCCACCCGGGAGCGCCCAGCGGATCGGCCAGGACGAACGAGCGCTCCACGACGCGAGGAAGCGCATCGAGCGCCTCGAAGCCGAGCTGGCCGACGTGTCGGCACCACGCCGAAGCGTCGCCGACGCGGCGGTCAAGCTCCCGCGGGCCGTGGCCCGCCGATGCCTGCGCCTCCTGCGTCGCGGGTCGTAGGTGACGATGCCCTCGGCAACGCACGAGCACCCAGCAGACCCCGACCCCACCGGCTCCACCGGCTCGGACGAGCGGCGGCACGCCGACTCGGCGGGCCCGCAGCGCCGGTGGCCGCTCGACCGCCCGTGGGGCGGCACCGCCGGCACCTGGCTTCCCTGGATCGTGGTCGCGCTCATGGTCGCGGTGGTCGCCGCGACGTGGTGGCCGACGTTCTGGTTGCCCTTCGGTGACAGCCGCGACGGCACCCTGCTCGGCGCCCAGGCGCTCAGGGTCCGCAACTTCTGGGAGCTCGGCCTCCTCGGGTCGTCGTGGGTGGCCGACACCGGCCCCTACATGGGCAACTACGCCCACCACCCGCCACTGCCGAACTTCGCGTACGTCGCGGTCACCGGAGTCGTCGGCCAAGGCGAGGAGCAGATGCGGCTCTTCCCGTACCTCTCGGGCCTCGCGACCATCCCCTTCGCCGCGATGGCCATGCGGAGCCTGAAGCTCCGGTGGGCCCCGATCCTGGTGGCGCTCGCGCTGATGATCGCCACCGACCTCTTCTGGGTGTACGCCCGAGTCCTGCGGGGCTTCACACCGGTGCTGCTCCTCGTCGCCGCGATCGCCTACCTCCGCGAACACCCCGACCCGCCGCGCTGGCTCGTGTGGGGCACGGCGCTGACCGGCGCGCTCACCGCCGCGTGGTCCTGGCAGGGCGCCTTCGCCGCGGCCGGTCTCGGGCTCTGGCTCTTCGCCGCCAGGCGCTTCGACCGACCGACGCTCCTCGTCGGCGCCGGGATGCTGCTCGGCTTCCTCCTGAGCGTCGCGTGGGTGGTCGGCATCTCCGGGCTCGGATCGATGGTCAACCAAGCGGAGTTCCGCACCACCGGAGGCGGCTTCACGACCGAGGAGTTCGTGCGGCGCCAACTCCGCTTCGCGCGCGACCTCCTCCCGTCCTGGTACCTCGTGCTGCTCGGCCCCGCGATCCTCGCCGGGCTGTGGCACCGGCGGACCCGGATCGCCGTGCTCGTCCTCACCGCCGTGACCGTGGGCTGGGGCGTGGGACTCCCCAACGGCGCCTTCATCCACGACTACTGGAACTTCTGGCTCCTCGCGCCCGCCGCCGTCGGCACGGCCGCGCTCCTCGACCTGCTCCGAACCCACGCCCCCCGCCTGCCGGCCGTCGCGGCCATCGCCGGTGTCGGCGCGATCGCCGGCGTCGGATTCGTCGGCATCACGACGAGCGACACACAGGCCCGCTACTACACCGACCCGGCCGACGCCGGCTCGCTCGTCGAGGCACACGACCCACCGGCCTCGCAAGGCGTGGCCTGGTTCACCGGGGGGATCTCGACACCGCGGTGGCTGTCCTGGTACTGGGACCGCCCGGCGAGGACGGCGGATCCGGAACGAGTCCCGGACGTGGGGGACGAGCACCTCGTCCTCGTCCGCCTCGACCGCCTACCCGGCTTCGTGGATCCGGAGATCACCGACCACCTCGTCGCCCGCGAGGGCCACTACGGCCTCGTCCGTGGCGAGACCTTGAAGCGACTCACCACGCCGGAGCGTGCGTAGGCTTGGAGATGTGCGGTGGCGCCGCGCGGCTCGGTGACCGAGCCACGGAGGTGGCCCCCACGGTGTCGTCCACGAGGAGCTCCCGATGAGAGTCGACGTCTCCGTCGTCCTACCCGTCTACAACGAGGCCGGACACCTCCGCGAGGAGATCGACCGCATCCGCGCGGCGCTCGACGCCTCCCCCTACAGCTTCGAGATCGTCGTCGTCGACGACGGCAGCACCGACGGCTCCGCCGACGAGCTGCGCGAGATCGACGGCATCCGCCTCTTCCGGTTCAGCCGGAACCGCGGATCGGGCTCCGCGCGCCGCGTCGGCACCCACGCGGCGCGCGGCGAGGTGGTCGTCTGGACCGACGTCGACATGACCTACCCGAACGACGAGATCCCCCGGCTCGTCAAGGAGCTCGAAGGCCACGACCAGGTCGTCGGGGCGCGCAGCTCCGAGCAGGGCACCAAGAAGTTCTTCCGGGTGCCCGCCAAGTGGACGATCCGCAAGCTCGCCCAGTACCTCACCCAGACCGAGATCCCCGACCTCAACTCCGGGTTCCGGGCCTTCCGCCGCGCCGTCGCCGCCCAGTACCTCCACCACCTGCCGCCCGGGTTCTCGTGCGTCACCACCATGACGATGGCGTTCCTCTCCGGCGGCTACTCCATCAAGTACACGCCGATCGACTACAAGGCCCGAGCCGGCGAGTCGAAGTTCCACCCCTGGACCGACACCAAGAAGTACGTCACCCAGGTCATCCGGATGATCCTCTCCTACAACCCGTTGCGCGTCTTCCTGCCCATCGGCTTCCTCCTCACCGCCATCGGCCTCGGCAAGCTCGGATTCGACGCCTTCGACAAGGAGTTCCGCGTCGCCACCAACACCCTGCTCATCCTCTTCGCCGCCTTCCAGGTCTTCGCGATCGGCCTGCTCGCCGACCTGGTCGTGCGCGTCACCCGACCGTCCGACCAGGTCGACCCCGCGTCGATGTGACCTCGGGACGTGCCGTCCCGCGCTCCGATCCCCTCCGACCCCATGACTCCCTCGCCTCACGCAGCGACCACCGAGCAGGTCGTGTTCGTCACCCGCAAGTTCCCGCCCACCGTCGGCGGCATGCAGACCCTCGCCCGGCAGGTCCACGAAGCGCTCCGCCGCCACGGGCCCTCACGGCTCGTCGCCCTCGGCCGCTCGCAACGCCACCTCGTGTGGTTCCTGCCCGTCGCCCTCGTGCGCGTCGCCGCGCTCGTGCTCACCCGCCGCTCCCGGATCGTCCTCTGCGGCGACGCCATCACCGGGGCCGTCATGTCGCCGCTGCGGCTCCTCCCCGGCGTGCGCGTCGTCGTGATGGTGCACGGCCTCGACCTCACCTTCCCGTTCCCCGGCTACCGCGCCGCCGTGAGCCGCGTGCTGCGCCGCGTTGACCGCGTCGTGGCCAACAGCAGCGCCACCGCGCAGGTCGCCCACACGTCGGGGATCCCCGCGGGGTGCACCGACGTCGTCAACCCCGCCACCGACCTCGCACCCCCACCCACCGGTGAGCGCGCTGCACGCGCCCGCGAGCTGCGCCGGCTCCTCGACCTCGACGACGACACCTTCGTCGTCGCCAGCGTCGGCCGGCTCGTGCGACGCAAGGGCGTGCGCTGGTTCGTCACCGACGTGCTCCCGAAGCTCCCCGACGACGTGCACCTCGTCGTCGCCGGCACCGGCGACGACGCCGACGCCATCGTCGCCGCCGTCGACAGCGGCGGCCTCGACCACCGGGTCCACCTGCTCGGCAACGTCGACGACCACCTCCGCGACACCGTGCTCCTCGGTGCCGACTGCTTCGTCATGCCCAACATCGCCGTGCGCGACGACATGGAAGGGTTCGGCCTCGCCGCCATCGAAGCCGCCGTCGCCGGCACCGCCGTCGTCGCCTCCCGCCTCGAAGGCATCGAGGACGCCATGACCGACGGCGCCACCGGCTACCTCTGCGACCCCGAAGCCGCCGACCAGTTCGTGGACCGCATCCTCGAGCTGCGCGCGGACAGCGACCACCGCCTCGAGATCGCCGCCCGCTTCCAAGCCGAGACGGCCGCACGCTCGTCACCCGAGCGCTACAGCGACGAGCTCGTCGCCGTGCTCGGACTCGTCGAAGGGGAGTGACGGCGTGGCCTCACGGCCCCAGCTCGCCCGATGGAGCGCAGCCGTCGGCGGCCTGCTCCGCCGCCGCGCCGAGCAACGCTCGCCGCGAGTCGAGCGCGCGCTGCTCGTGCTCTCGGCTCTCGTGTTCCTCGGCGCCGGATACTTCGCCTTCCAACGCTTCCCCGACGTGGAAGGCGGCCTCGAGTGGTGGCCGCTGCTGCTCGGCTCCGTCGGCGGGGTCCCACCCACCGTCTTCCTCAACGGCATGGAGTTCCACACCTCCGCGCTGATGGTCGGCCACCGCGTCCCCGCCTCGCGCGCGCTGCGGGTCACCGTCATCGCCAACGCCGCCAACCTCCTGCCCCTCCCCGGCGCCGCGCTCGTGCGCGTCCAGGCCCTCCGCCAGCTCGGCCCCGGCTACCGCGAAGCCGTCTCCGCCACCGCCCTCATCGGAGCCGGGTGGGTGGCCATCACCGTGCTCATCGCCGGCGTCGCCCAACTCGCGCTCGGATCGCCCGCGCTCGGCGCCGCCTGGACCGCGGTCGCGCTCGTGGGCCTCGTGATCGCCTACGCGTGGATGAGCCGACGGGTCGGCGCCGAACGGGCGCCGGCGCTCGCGGTGCGCGTCGCCCTCATCGAGGTGGCCTTCGTGGTCGTCAACGGGCTCCGGCTCTTCCTCATCATCGAAGGCCTCGGCTTCGACGTCGACGCCACCCAGGCCGTCGCCCTCACCGTCGCCGGCGCCGCGGCGGCCGCCGTCGGCATCTTCCCCGGAGGCCTCGGCCTCCGAGAAGCCATCGCCGCGGGCATCAGCCCCCTCGTCGGCCTCCCCGTCGCCGTCGGACTCATGGCCACCGTCGTCCACCGCCTCGCCTCCTTCGCCGTGCTCGGCAGCGTCGCGCTCGGCCTCGCCGTGCGCGGCCCCTCCCGGAGTGTCGGAGCCGTCGCCGACGAAGCGGCCCCCGACATCGACCGGGACGACCTCAGCGTCTCCACGACCGACGGAGGTCCCACCGACCCGTGAGCGACACCACCACCAGCGACGTCACGGTGCTGTTCATCCTCGGCAAGGGACGAAGCGGCAGCACCATCCTCGACAACCTGCTCGGCCAGATCGACGGGGTGTTCACCGCCGGCGAGCTCGTCCACCTCTGGGACTGGGGGTTCGAGCAGGGCGTCCGATGTGGCTGCGGCGAGCACGTCGCCCGCTGCCCGATCTGGTCGGAGGTGCTCGCCCGGCTCCCCGGCGCCCCGGCGCGGGGCCACGAGGAGGTCCTCGCGCTCCAACGCCGCGTCATCCGCTGGCACCACGCCCCCCGCCTCCACCTCGCCAGCCGCGACCTCACCCGACGGCGATGGCGCGCGCTGCGCGAGTGGTCGGAGCTGAAGGCCCAGCTCTACCGGGCCGTGCGCGACGTCACCGGCAGCGACGTGATCGTCGACGCCTCGAAGATCCCCCTCGAACCCGCCATGCTCGGCTACGTGCCCGGGATCCGACCCCGCCTCCTCCAGCTCGTGCGCGACCCCCGCGCCGTCGTCCACTCCTGGAAGCGGGAGAAGGCCTTCACCGACCGGGACTCCGGGGCCATGATGCCCACCTACGGCGCCGCGTACAGCACGATGAGCTGGACGGTCCGCAACCTCGTCGTCGAGCTCCTCCGCAGGACCAGCACCGCCCCCTCCCTGCTGCTGCGCTACGAGGACTTCGCCGCCGACCCGACCGGCGCCATGCGCCGGATCCTCGAGCTCGTCGACCTCGACCCCGACCTCGCACCCACCGGCCCCGACTTCGAGATCGCCGAGAACCACACCGTCGGCGGCAACCCCGACCGCGTCGGCCGCCGCTCGGTGACCATCCGCGAGGACACCGAATGGCGCGCCTCGCTCCCACGCCGCGACGCGCTCGTCTCCACCGCCCTCGCAGCGCCGCTCCTCGCACGCTACGGCTACCCGCTGCGAACGACCACCGAGAGGTATCCCCCGAGCACATGAGCGTGGAGCACCCCGTCAAGACCCTGTTCATCGTCGGCAAGGGGCGCAGCGGCAGCACCCTCCTCGACAACGTCCTCGGTGCCACCGACGGGTTCGCCAGCGTCGGCGAGCTCGTCTACCTGTGGGACTGGGGCCTCGCCCGCGGGTACCGCTGCGCCTGCGGCGAACCCGTCCCCACGTGCCCGTTCTGGCGGAACGTCCTCGCCGACGCCGGGATCGAACCGACCGCCGCCGAAGGCCGGCGACTCCACGCGCTCCAGCAGCGAGTGATCCGGTGGCACCTCGCACCCCGGCTGCTCCGCCAGCCACCGACGCCACCACGACGATGGCGCGCCCTCGACGAGTGGACCGACATCGCCGGGCGCCTCTACCGGGCGATCGCTCTGGAGGCGGGAGCGAACGTCGTCGTCGACTCGTCCAAGCTCGCCCTCCACCCCGCCGCGCTCGGCCTCGTCCCCGAAGTCGCGCCCTACGCCGTCCAACTCGTGCGCGACCCCCGCGCCGTCGCCCGCTCGTGGGCGCGGCCCAAGGCGTGGACCGACCGCGAGGACCAGGACACGATGCCGCGCTACGGCTCCCTGCACACTGCCCTGTCGTGGACGGCTCGCAACGCCGTCGCCGAGATCGCCCGGCGGCGCCTCACCAACGAACGATCGATGCTGCTCCGCTACGAGGACCTCTCGGTACGACCCAGGGGATCGGTGGCGCGAGTCCTCGAGATGGTCGCGGAGCGCGACGCGGTGACACCCTTCGTCGACGACCGAACCGTGGAGGTGGCCGCCACCCACATGGTCGGAGGCAACCCCGGCCGAACCGGATCGGGTCGCATCACCATCGGTGCCGACCACACCGAGACGCCCGACACGCCCGACACCGAGGGAGACGGCCGGACGCGACCCCGCGGCAGCGACCTCGCCCTCTCGATGCTCACCGCCCCGCTGCGGCGGCGGTACGGGTACTGAGAACCGCATGGCGACCGTCGCCAAGCTGCTGAGCTCGGGCCGGTCCCGCCTCGTGGCGCCGTCGCGCACCACGTCGTGGTGGATCGCCCTCGCCGCCGGGATCGCCCTCGCGATCGCGTTCCTCGCCAGCCGCCTTCCCGGCCTCGGCCAGAGCTTCTGGGAAGACGAGCTCTGGACGGTCGTCAACTACGTCGACCCCGGCCTCGGCAGCATCTACGACCCGAGCATCTACAAGATCAACAACCACGTGGCATACAGCGTGCTCACATGGGCCGCCGGATCACTCGTCGGTGGCTCCGAGGTGCTGTACCGCCTCGGCAGCACCCTGCCGGCGATCGCGGCCGTCGCGGTGCTGGGCACGTGGCTCTGGAGGCGCCTGACGCCGTGGACCGCCGTCGTCATCGCCGCGGTGTTCCTCGTGTCCCCCATGCACTTCGTGCAGTCGCGACTCGCCCGCGGCTACGGCCTGGCGTTCCTCGCGGCAGCGCTGTGGATCGTGGCCTCCACCCGGCTGTCCGACGGGGGACCGAAGCGGTGGGTCGCGGTGCTCGCAGCGAGCGGCGCGGTCGGGATCTGGGCGCTGCCGGTCATGGCCGTCCCCTTCCTCCTCCACACCGGCGTGCTCCTGCTGAACCACCGGGCGCGCCTTGGAGCAGTGGTCGCCACGGCCGCAGCAGGCGTCGCCTCCATCGGCCTCTACTGGCCACTCCTCGGAGAGCTTGTCGACGTCAGCGGCTCGGTCACCGAACGCCGCGGCGGCGCCGTCGTCCCGCCACACGGCGTCGTCACGGGACCGCTCGAACGCTTCGTCACCCCCGTCCTCCAGTTCGTGCACCCGAGCCTCGCGGGCGCGCTCGGCGTCGTCGTCGGAGGCGCGGTGGTCGTGTACGGAGCCGTGTGGCTCGCGAGGAACGACCGGTGGCTGCTGGCACTCCTGGCGGTGCCGATCGTCGGCTTCTTCGCCGTCCTCGCCGTGCGGGAGATCCCGGTGTACGCCCGGTACACGAGCCCCGTCCTCGTGCCCACCCTCACCCTCTTCGGCATCGGCCTCGCGCGCGTCGGGGTCGCGCTGGCACGCCCGCGTTGGACGCGGGCGCTCGGCGCCGCCGCGCTCGCCGCGCTGCTCGTCAGCGTCTCGACCAGCTTCGTGGACCACGTCCTCGCGCACGTCCGAGAACCGCGCGAAGCCTTCAAGGAGACGGCCGCGGCGATCGAAGCGCGAGACGCCGACACCGAGGTCATCACCGACGACCCGTTCCCCTACGAGCTCCGGTACTACCTGGACCGCAAGGTGCTCGACCTGAAGTCCGAACAGCTCAATGAGCGGATCTGCACGGACGACCCGCAGCTCATCTTCGTCACCGCCCCCGCCCAGTCCGACCGGCGTGATACTCCGATCCGCTACTCGTGCCTCGAGGACTGGAACACCGAGCCGGTGCTGATCCCACAGCGAGCCCGAGGTCCCACGAGGATCTGGTTCCCGCCCGCGCAGGGTCGCGAACGCTGAGACGTGTTGGTCTGCCCGGCCGTCGTCGTGGTCGGCGACGTGCACATCGGGCACGCCGGCCCCTCGCTGCGTCTGTCCCGCCGGACGGCTCGTGGGTCATCGGCGCCGTCCGACCCCGAGGCATCTCAGACGGTCATCTCGGGCACCACCCGGAGGCACGCGTCGACCACGTCCGCGTCGTAGCGGCGCCACGTCGGCGTCCCGTGAGGTGGTGGAGTCGGCGTCCTGTGGTGTGGTGGAACCAGGTGGCCCGTCGATTGGTGGGGTCTCCCACCCCTCGTTCGTGATGAGGGGTTCCTGTCGGACCCCGGGGCCACCATGTGTGCTGTGAGGGGCTGCGAGCGCGGTCGAGGCCGGGTATCCTTACTTGACATTATTCGTAAGGAGATTGTGATGGATGCTGCCGCGAAGATGACCTCGAAGGGGCAGGTGACCGTCCCCAAGGCCGTTCGCGACGCGCTCGGCATCGAAGAGGGCGACGCCGTCGTCTTCCGCGTCGAAGGCGACCGGGCCGTGCTCGCGCGCACCCCCGACCTCCTCGACCTCGCCGGAACGATCCGCGTGCCGGCAGCGAAGCGCAACGCCGCGTGGGACGAGGTCCTCCGGCGCAGTCGAGCCGAGCGGGGCGCGCGGCGTCGATGAGCGCGTTCGTCGACACGAACATCCTGGTCCGGCACCTCACCGGCGACCCGCCGGAGACCGCCGCACGCGCGACCGCGTACCTCGCCGCCGGACCCGACCTGTTGCTCACCGACCTCGTCGCCGCCGAGACCGTGTCCGTCCTCGAGTCGTTCTACGAAGCGGCCCGCGAAGACGTCGCCGAAGCCCTCCGCTCGATCGTTGCCTTCGAGCCGATCACCTGCGTCGACCCCGCGCTGTTGCTCCGCGCCGTCGAGGTGTACGAGACCGACCGGATCGACTTCGCCGACTCCTACCTCGTGGCGTGCGCTGAGAGCACCGGCGTCGGCACCGTCGCCTCCTTCGACCGATCCCTCGACCGGGTCGACACCGTCGAGCGCGTCGAACCACCGCCGGCCTGAGCGCCGGACCGCGCGGGACCGCACTGGACCGGAACTCCAGTCCGATGCCCCGGAGTCGCCATGGGGGAGCGGCACACAGCGAACCCTCGTTGAACATGTGATCCACATGTGGCACGCTGATCGCATGTCCAAGATGATCCAGGTGCGCAACGTCCCGGACCAGGTGCACCGCGAGCTCACGAGGCGTGCGAACGCGCGCGGCCAGTCCCTCACCGACTACATCCAGAGTCTGCTCGAACGAGAGCTTGCCCGACCTCCAGCGTCCGAGGTGCTCGACCGCATCGAGGGCAGAGACCCCGTGTCGCTCGGAGGCGGAGCCGCCGACCTCATCGCCGAGGAGCGCAGAGAAAGGGACGCGTCCTGAAGCTCGTCGTTGCCGACGCGTCGGCGGTCCTCGAGTACCTCCTCGGCACCGAAGCAGCCCCGCCGGCCCGCGAGGTGCTCCGGAACCCGGATGTCGACGTCCACGTCCCGGCGCTCTGCGACGTCGAGATCGCCGCCGGCCTGCGACGTGGGCTACGCCGCGACCTCATGTCCAGTCGTCGCGCGACCGAAGCGCTCCAGGACTACCTGGATCTTCCGGTGACCAGACACGGCCACCAGTCGTTGCTCGCTCGGCTGTTCGAGCTCCGCTCCAACTTCTCGCCCTATGACGCCAGCTATGTCGCGCTCGCGGAGCTCACCGGCGGAACACTCCTCACCGCCGACGAGCGCCTCGCACGGGCAGTACGGGCCCACACAGCCGTGGAGCTGACCCCGCCCGCGCCCTGAACAGCCCAGGGCCGTCGACACGGGCACCAGCGTCGACGGATCAGCGTTGCTCGTCGCGCCCGTGGTGGGGCGCAGCTGATCATGGGGGAGGGCCGATGCGGTCGACGATGAAGGGATTCCTGTCACATGTGCCCGCCAGGATCTGCGGGTGACCGAATCCTCGAGCAAGACCGCGATCCTGCACGGCGGCCAGATCTCCGACCAGCTCCGAGCCCTGTGCTTGACAAAGACCAAGGGTACTTGCAGAATGTCAAGTGCTGGGGAAGCCGGGTAGCGGTGGGGCGGTAGAGAAACGATGTCGACGGAGCACACCTTCGAGCTGGTCATCGCGGGGCTCGACCGCGACGACCTCGACACCGTCGACCAGCTCTACGAGGCAGGGCTCGACGACGCTCTCGTCGGATGGGTGCACGGCGTCGCCGTGGCCACCGTCGACCGCGAGGCCCCCGACATCCTCGACGCGGTGCTGACCGCCATCCGGCAGGTCGAGTCGGTCAACGGTCTCCGTGTGACCCGGGTCGAGGACGACCAGCTCGTGACCCTGGCCGAGATCGCCGAACGCACGGGCCGCACCCGCGAGACCGTCCGTCAGTGGTCCGAGGGGATCATCCGCGAGGGGTTCCCGCCACCGGCGTTGCGGGCGGAGGCGCGATCGAAGCTGTGGCGGTGGGCCGACGTCGCCGCCTGGCTCGGTGACGAAGACGCCGCAGCCGACGCACGCGTGATCGGGGCGGTCAATGCCGCCTTGGAGTTGCGCGGCGCCCGAGAAGCCCTCGACCCCGACGCCTTCGCGGCCGTCAGGGAGCTGCTCACCGCAACCCCGGAAGGTCGGCCGTCGAGAACCTGACAGCTCGGATGGGGCGCGCGTGACGAGCTCAGGCGTCGGATGAGCTCACGAGGGGAGACGACTCACCGGAGGCGATCCAGCCCGCGCTCGCGACCGGCCACCGCGCGCTCGGCCCGCTCGTGTGCTCCCTCGACGCTGTCGAGGCCGAGCACGAGGGTGTACCCCCCGGAGGATCGCCTTTCCCTGACCTGGGGAGATCAGGATCCGTCTTCCGCCAGCGAAAGCGCCTGTGAGCGCGCGAGAACGCTCTGCGTCCGACACCTTGCGAACCGTGTAGCCATTGCCGCTACTCATCGCTCTCACCATAGCGGTCGGGAAACCATCCGAGAAGGTCCACCAGGATGCGAGCCACGAGTAGGGAGCGAGCGATCAAGACGTCGTAGGCCTCGTCGGTGCCGAGGTGCCCCCCATCGGGCTCCGACGTAGCAGCCGTCATCACAGCGAGTACCTCCGAAGCGGCGTTCGTCACTGGCATCGATGCGACGGCTGTGAGATGCCGGAACCTCGTGCTCTGCTCTTCCGTGAGTCCGTGGGTGGTATCCCAGACCGCCGAGCCCTCAGCGAGGACGAACTCCCCTCGCTGGTAGGCGGTACCCGTGGCACCTGTCCCCACCTCCCATTCCTCGATGTCGGCTACATCATCTCGGCTTTCGTCTGGGAGCAGCACCGGCACGAGCCGTCCGCGATCCTCGTCGTACAGGTACAAGCGCAGGTGGCAGCCCGCGAGGACTGATTCCTGGTCCGCGGTCTGCAGGATGTGGGCCAAAGCTTCACTCGCGAGCGCATGGCGACTTCCCACCACCAGCTCGCTTGGCTCGTCGAGTTGGTCCGGTCGCACACGTGGCGTCTGCGCGAGTCGTACCGATGTCCGTCGCTCGTGGGCGAGTTTGAAACTCACGCGCTGTGGCGCAAGCTCCCCTTCGACGAGACGTGGCAGCAACGCGCCGAGGGCGACGGCGGCGACTCCGAGGAACGTGAAGCCGAGAATCGCACCGTCGCGGTCGATTGAATACGTCACGATCGAGAACACGACAAGGGTGACGCCCGTCAAGGCGAGCAACACGCTTCCTGCGTGACGAGCGATGAAGTTCAGAGCACTCTTCACATCGCATCGGTCTCCGTTGACTATCGACAGCAGAGAGACGTGGTCACGGCCTCGTCTCGCCCCAGCACTCGCGACATGCGCGTTCGAGCTTCGCGGACGGGTGAGACACTTTGAGCTCGAGGCGTTCGCGGCCCTCAGGGAGCTGCTCACGGCGATGTTGGAGGCGCGCCACCCCGAATCCTCATAGCCGGTGGACCGACCAAGGGTTCCGGTCAACCCGGCCACGGGTGTCGTGGGAGCACGGGTGGGCAGCCGGGGACGCGTGGGCCATTCGCACCACGCGCCCCGATCCGAAGATTGGCGGATTCGGGCGATGCCGCCTCGACGCACCTCCCGCACACTGCGGTGGACACACGACGCCAGTACGGACGCACCCCAGGAGGTCGCCGATGTCCACCCGAGACGACACCCACACCGCCGCCGAAGACGCCCCCGTGGGGCAGCGAGAGCGGCGACGGCTGCTCGACGGCGTCCCCGTCACCGAGGAGCACCACACCCTCGCCGGCGTCCCCACCGCCGTGCTGACCGGCGGATCCGGACACCCGATCGTCCTCCTCCACGGCCCCGGCGAATCCGCGGTGAACTGGCGGTGGGTGATCCCCGACCTCGTCGAGGACCACCGCGTCGTCGCCCCCGACCTCCCCGCGCACGGCTCCTCCGACACCGGCGACACCCCCCTCGACCCCGCAGGCGTCGTCGCCTGGCTCGGCGAGCTCCTCGAGCGGACCTGCGAGACGCCACCCACCCTCGTCGGTCACGTCCTCGGCGGCGCGATCGCCGCGCGCTACGCCGTCGACCACAGCGACCGGCTGCGCCGGCTCGTGCTCGTCGACTCGCTCGGCCTGGGGCGCTTCCGCCCCTCACCGGCCTTCGCGCTGCGCTTCCTCGGCTTCCAGGCCCGGCCCAACGAGGCGACCTACGAGCGCTTCATGCGGCAGTGCGCCTTCGATCTCGACACGCTGCGCGACGACATGGGCGACGACTGGGACGCCTTCGAGGCCTACAACCTCGCGCTCGCCCGATCGCCGAAGGCGAAAGCCGCCGGACGCCTCTTCCGCGCCGCCGGCGTGCCACGCATCCCCGCCGGGGACCTCGACCGCATCGAGGCGCCCACCACCCTCGTCTGGGGCCGCCACGACAAGGCGCTGCGCCTCAAGATCGCGGAGAGGGCCAGCAGCCGCCACGGATGGCCGCTGCACGTCATCGACGACTCCGCCGACGACCCGCCGCGCGACCAGCCCGCCGCGTTCCTCGACGCCCTGCGCGCCGCGATGGACCCGACCTGATCGCGCCCCCGGTGGGCGTCCCCCGCGACGCGGGGGACACCCACAGGCCGCATCGGTGCTGCTGGTCAGATGACTACCGTGGCGGCATGGACACCCGCGAGATCTCTGCCAGCCGGTTCAGGGCCACCTGCCTCAAGCTCCTCGACGACATCGCTCGGAGCGGCGACGAGCTGATCGTCACCAAGCGTGGCCGGCCCGTGGCCAAGGTGGTGCCCGTCGAATCGCCGGAGGAGCTGCGCGCCCCGGTACGAGACGACCTCCGAGGCAGCATCACCTACCTCGTCGACGACGACGAGCTGCTCGAGCCCGTCGCTACCGAGTGAGAAGCCTTCGGGTGAACGTCCTCGTGACCCGCGACCGCCGCCTCGCCGGCATCCCCGATCTCCGGACCATCTGGTAGCGGCCGAACCCCTTCCCAATGTGTGAGTGTGGTGCAGTCGTATTGACTGCACCACACTCACACATTGGAGCTCGTCCGGCCCCGAACGTCACCGGTCCGGCGAGGCGCTACTCGTGGGCGATGGCGCTCAGCACCCGCAGCCGACCCGCGCGCCGCGCCGGGAAGATCGCCGCCAGCAAGCCGACCACGCCCGCAGCGACCAGCGTGAGCACCACCGTCGTCGTCGGCACCACCAACCGCGCCGCCACCGAAGACGGCAACGCCGCCACCACGACCACCCCGAAGAGGAGCCCCACCGCCACGCCGAGGACACCCCCGAAGACCGCCACCACGACCGACTCCCACCGGATCATCCGCCGCGCCTGGCGCGACGTCATCCCGACCGCGCGCAGCAGGCCCAGCTCGCGGGTCCGCTCGAACACCGACAACGCCATCGTGTTCGCGATCCCCAACCCGGCGATCAGCACCGCCAGGCCCAACATGCCGTTCACCGCCACGAGGATCTGCGAGAACTGGTCCTGCTGACTCTCCCGGAACTCGGCCCGGTTCTCGACGGCGAGCGCCGGATACGCCTCCGCCACCCGAGTGGTCGCCTCCTCGAGCTCCTCGACGTCCACACCCTCGGCCGCCCCCACCAGCACCAGCGAGTCGGTCGCCACGTTGAAGCGCTCACCCCACCCCTCGGTGCTCACCAGGTAGTTGCCCACCAGCGTCGCGTCCGAGTAGACGGCCGCGACCCGCAGCGTCGTCTCCCCCGAGCGGGTGAACTCGACGTCCACCTCGTCGCCGACGCCCAGACCCAGATCCTCCGCCGGGTCCTCGTGGACGGCGAGCGACGACGCGTCCAGGTCACCGAGCGACCCCGCCAGCGCGTCCAGCTCGAAGAGCGCCTGCGCGCCGCGGGGATCCACCCCCACCGCCGAACGTTCCTCGCCGCCGAAGCGGAACGATCCGAACCGCACCGGCGTGACCGCACCCACCTCCTCCAGCTCGGCGATCTCCTCCGCGAACGCCGGACTGAACGACCCGAACCCGCTCGCCGAGACGACCAGATCGGCGGCGACGCTCTCCTCCACGGCGTCCGCGAACGTCGCCGTCATCGAGCGGCCCGCGACCGCCGCCATCGTCACCAACGCCAGACCGATCATCAGCGCGGACGCAGCCGACGCCGTGCGCTCCGGGTTCCGCGACGCGTTCTCCGTCGCCAACCGGCCCGGCATCCCGAACACCCGCCGCAGCGGAGCACCCAACACCGCCGCCACCGGCCCGGCGAAGAGCGGACCCAACCGCGCGATCCCCACGAACACGGCGACCGCACCCACCCCGAGCGACCCCAGCACCGCCGGCGCGCCCTGCGCCACCGCCAACCCCAGCGCGATCAGCACCGCGCCCACACCCACCAGGACCACCCCGACGACCGACCGCCGCGACCCGGCGCCGACAGCCGCCGCCGCGCCGCCCATGGCCACGACCGGGGACACCCGTCCCGCCCGCCTCGCCGGCGCCAGCGACGACAGCAGCGTGACACCCACCCCCACCACGACCGCCAGCACCCAGCTCCGCGCCCGCAGCTCCAAACCCGTCGCCGGGAAGTCGAGGCCCGCCATCCCCAGCAGCGCCTCCAGACCGAGGGCGGTGAGGAGACCGAAGCCCACCCCGACCACCGATGCGACCACCCCGATCACCACCGCCTCGGCGAGCACCGAGCGCGTCACCTGGCCGGGGGACGCCCCCACCGCGCGCAGCAACCCCAACTCGCGGGTCCGCTGCCCGAGGATGATCGTGAACGTGTTGTGGATGTAGAACGCCGACACGAACAGCGCCACCGCCGCGAACCCCAACAGCACGTTGCCGAACACGTCGACGAACTCGTTGACCTCGGAGGCGTTCTCGTCGGCGACCGTCTGGCCGGTCACCACCTCGAGCCCGTCGGGCAGCACCCCCTCCAGGCGCTGCGCGACCGCGCCGACGTCCGCGTCCGGCTCGAGCGCGACGGCGATCGACTGGAAGAACCCCTCCGAGTCGAACGCCGCCTGCGCTGCCTCCGGCTCGAACGCGGTGAGCCGCGCGCCGAGCAGGCTGTTGGTCTCGCCGAAGGTGAAGATCCCGACGAGCTCCGCCGGCACCACACCCGTCGCCACCTCGACGGTCACCCGGTCGCCCACCTCGAGGTCGAAGTCCTCCGCCGTCCCCCGGTCGACGGCGACCTCCCCGGGCCCGTCCGGCTTCGCCCCCCGCTCGAGGGTGATCGGTGACAACTCCTCGTGCGGGCCCCACCCCACCCCGATCAGCGGCGCGCCCGTCGCGGTCACAGGCTCACCATCCGGCGTGACCACCCGAGCGAACCCCTCCACCTGGCCGGAGGCGACCGCCACACCCTCGGTGCCGTGGACCACCTCGAGGAGCTCCTCACGGACCGGACGTCGCTGCGAGCCCTCCGGACCCGACGACCCGATCGCGTCGCTCGAGCGCACCGACAGCTCCACACCCTCGGTGATCTCGGAGAACAGATCGTCGAACGCGCTGCGGATCGTGTCGGCCAGGACGAAGCTCGCCACCACGAACGAGACGCCCAGGACCACCGCGAACGTCGTCGCCGCGAAGCGGGCCTTGTGGTTCCGGATCCCGCGGACCGCGATCTTCAGCACCGCTCGCCTCCGGCCCGCGGGCTCAGCCGCCGAGCTGCTTCATGCGGTCGAGGACCCGCTCGGCGGTCGGTGCCTCCATCCGGTCGACGATCCGGCCGTCCGCGAGGAACAGCACCTCGTCGCTGTGCGCGGCGGCCAGCGGGTCGTGGGTGACCATCACCATCGTCTGGTCGAGCTCGTCGACCGCGCGGCGCATGAACTCGAGGATCTCGTCGCCCGAGCGGGAGTCGAGGTTGCCGGTCGGCTCGTCGGAGAACACCACCCGCGGCCGGCTCGCCAACGCCCGAGCGATCGCCACGCGCTGCTGCTGGCCGCCCGAGAGCTCCGAGGGGCGGTGCCGCAACCGGTCGCCGAGGCGGACGGCCGCCACCACCTGGTCGACCCACTCACGGTCCGGCTCGCGGCCGGCGAGGCGCGCGGGGAGCACCACGTTCTCGTAGGCGCTCAGCGTCGGCACCAGGTTGAACGCCTGGAACACGAAGCCGACGTGCTCGCGGCGCAGCATCGTGCGGGCCTTCTCGTCGAGGGACGACACCTCGGTGTCGCCGAGGAACGCCTTCCCGGAGGTCAGGTCGTCGAGGCCCGCGCAGCAGTGCAGCAACGTCGACTTCCCCGAGCCCGACGGGCCCATGATCGCGGTGAAGCGACCCGCCGGGAAACCGACGGTCACCCCGTCGAGCGCACGGATCTCGGTGCCGCCGGTGCCGTAGACCTTGACGGCGTCCTCCGTGCGGGCCGCCAACGACGTCGCGGGTGCTCCGGTCGCGTGCACGGGGCGCCAGCTTAGAGATCCTGCTCCAGCTTCGAGAGCCCGCTCCCACCCGAGGCGACCCATCTCCCGAATGTGTGAGTGTGGTGCAGTCGTATTGACTGCACCACACTCACACATTGGAGTGCGCCCGGCGCAGGTGGAAACCGCCCGGCGTCAGCGACCCCGCGGGGCCCGGGCCGCGCCACTCCAGGCGAACCACGCGGCCACCACCGGCACCACCACGGCGGCGAGCAGCGCGGCGTCGTAGCCACCCAACCAGCGCTCGCCGAGCGCGAGCGCGACCGGGCCGACCGACGAGCCCACCACCAGCACCAGCGTCAACGAGCCCTGGATCGAACCCAGGTGCGCCACCCCGAACCACGCGGGCATCAACGTGCCGCTGGTGGTCCGCATCGCCCCCGTCGTCGCGCCGATGAGCATCGCGTAGGCCACCACCACTGGCCCCGGCGACACGTTCGCGCCGACCAGCAACGTCGACGCCAGCAGCACCATCGCCGTCGCCGGCAACCCGCGCCGGCCGAACCGGTCGCTGAGCGCACCGAGGCCGACCGCCACCACCGTCGAGCCGATCATCTGGGGGAGGAACAAGGCGGCGGCCGCCGTGCTCGAGAGCCCCGCCTGGCCCAGCAACGAGATCTGGTGGAAGTTCAGCGCCGTGACGAACATCGCGGACAGCGCAGCCACGATCGCCAGCACCCAGAACGGGACCGTCCGCACCGCCTCCGCCCGGGTGAGCGACGGCACGGACGGCCCCGCACGCGCACGCCCGTCGCCTTCCGCGCCGCTGCCGTTCGTGGGCTCGACGCCCTCGGTGGGGTCGTCGCCGTCGGCGGGCTCGTCGGCGTCGGTGGGGTCGTCGCCGTCGGGGAGCTGACCGACGTCCGCGGGCCGGTCGACGATCCCGAAGACCGCGATGGGCACCACCACCCCCGCCACCACCGCCGCTGCGACCAGCCACGCCACCCGCCAACCCGCGGCATCGATCACCATGTCGAGGCCCACGGGCACCAGCGCCATCAGCGCGCTCGAGACCGTGGCGAGGACTCCGATCGCGAACCCCCGGCGGCGCTCGAACCAGAGCTGCACCGCGACGGTGCTGGTGAGGAACAGCGACCCCTGCCCCAGCATCCGGATGCCGACGAACCCCGCCGTCAACGTCACGATCCCCTGCACACCCGCCATCGCCACCAGCGCCAGCGAGAACGCGGCGGCGATGACCGCCATCGCCCGGCGGACACCGAAACGGTCGATCTGGCGGCCCACCACCGGCAACGCCGTCGCGCCGACGAGGGTGCCGACCAGGTACCCGCTGGAGACCACCGAGCGGCTCAGGTCGAGGTCGGCGACCACGTGGTCGATGAACACCGACACCCCGATCGTCTGACCGGGCCCGCTCAACGCCGAGGTGATCGAGGCCAGGGCGAGGACCCGCCAACCCAGGAAGCGTCCGGCGGCGCGCGACGCCGGTCGTGACGAGGCCATCACGTCAGGCTACGGCGGAGCTCCCGGCGCCCCCGCAGCACGCCACCCGAGCTTCCGAATGTGTGAGTGTGGTGCAGTCAATATGACTGCACCACACTCACACATTGGAGTCCGGCGGGTCGTCGGTGCGGCGGGAGACGTTCCCCTGCCTCGAGGGTCACGGGCCTCCCGAGACGCCGAGGCGGTCGCGGCGGGCGCGCATCTCCACGGCGAGGCGCTCGGTCGTGGCGTCCTCGAAGCCGATCTCGTGGAGGCGATCCAGCCACGCCGGAGCGACGTCGCAGATCCGGTCGAGGGAGCGTTCGACGGCCCGCCGCCCCACCCCCATGCGCTCCGCGAACGACAGGAAGTCGTCCCGCGCCAGCTTGTTCTGCCGGCCCTCGAACTCCAGCGCCATGTGATGGTCGACCGGATACGGCAACGTGGTGAGGATGTCGTAGCCGGGGGAGAACCTGACCAGCCCGTCGCGCTCCACCAGCAGGCTGACGTTCTTGGCGTGGAGGTCCTCGTTGCCGATCAGGAAGCTGAACGCCACGAGCTCGACGAGGCCCGCGACGGCGACCACGGCCGGGGTCGCGAGCTCGGCGATCGCCCGGGCGAGCTCGAGGGTACGCAGGCGGTACTTGTCGGCCGGGTAGACGTCGCAGAGTTGGCACCCGTCCTCAAGTGCCAGGCGCTCGACGGTGCCGTCCGGGCGCACCGAGCGGTCGAAGCGCTCGACGAGCAGCCCCGAGCGACCGTCGCGGTCGTGGACCAGATGGGCCGCGGCCGACTCGATTCCGCAGGCCCGAGCCATCCGGAGGAAGAAGTGCTCGTTCTCCACGATCCTCGGGAACCTCGGAGGGTTGAGCTTCAGGATCGCCGGCCCGATCCCTCCGTCCACCGGGAACGTGATCATGCTGTCGGACACCTTCTCCTGGGCGCCCGGTAGCGCGGCCGGGTCGTGGTCGTCGACCGCCGGTGAGATGCTCCGCTCGAGCAGGTCGTCGAAGGCCACCTCCGACCACGAGGTGACCGCCTGCGAGGGCTCGAGGCGTGGGGGTTCCGCGCCGGTCGGCACGACTCGCACGTCGCCGACGCAGTCGGCGCCGACCGCGAGCAGCAGGGTGAACATGTCGTCGGCCGACGTCTTGGCCCGCCCCACCAGGGCGTGCAACCGAGCTCCCTCGGGGAGCAGGTTCGCGAAGAAGGGCGGGACGCTGCCGCCGGTGGCGACGACCGGCTCGCTCGTGACGGGCAGGCGGAACCCCACCGGCGGGCCTCCCTCGCGGCGGTAGCCGTCGAGGTACGAGAACTCGACGCTGCCACCCGCCCGGGTCAGGCGTCCGGCGAGGCGCTCGCCCTTGTAGACGTCGGCCGCCGTGACGTTCGCCCCGCCATGGGGGAGTGGACGCTCAGCGCTCATCGGACACCACGATGCTCATCGGGCACCACGATCTCGCCGTTGCCCTGGCCCAGGGTGAACGCGAGACCGACCGTCGCCATGACCTGCTGCAACACGTCGAGGCGCACTGTCGCCTTGCCGTGCTCGACGGCACGGACCGTCCGCTCGGAGCAGCCCGCCAGGTCCGCGACCTCCTGCTGGCTCAACCCGAGCCGGCGCCGACGCCGGCGGATCGCATCTCCGAGCACACCGAGATCGGAACGATCGTGCTGCCGAGGTGTCGTCATCGGTACGATCCTACCGCATCGAGGAGGTCCGCGGCACGATCGTTCTGATCTCTCGTTCGGATGTCACCGCGTGTCCGGAACGCGTGTGTGATCGGCACGACCGTGCCGATCACGGCGCCGCTCGGGACCGTCTGTCAGGCGAGCGGCTCGACCACGTAGCCCGCCGGGTACAGGGTCGGGATCCGCTCGGCCCGGTACGCCCGCCAGCCGGCATCCCCCTCGGGGTCGCCGACGCGCACGTCGAGGATCGGCTCGCCGGTCGTCTCGTCGACCTCCAGGATCCTCGCCCACTGCACCACGTCCGGCTTCGCGGGGGAGTGGGCCGGCGGCTCCAGCAGTCCACCGTGGGCGAGCAGCACCGTCCCCTGCGGCGTCAGATCGGCGTCGCCCACGTAGGGGGCATAGACCGGCTCCTCGCCCGGCGGCGCCCGGTGCTCCCAGACCTGCTCGGCGGTGCTCGCCTCCTCGTCGAGGCGGTACCGCACCGCGCGCGTGTACGGAGCCTCGCCGCCGCCCTCCAGCGAGGTCCCCGGGCGCTCGTTGCCGTTGTCGTAGAGCAGGATCGAGCCGTCCGCCAGCACCTGCGGGGCGTGCTGGTGGAGGAACCACTCGCCCTCGCCCTCGAGCTCGAAGTCGCCGCCCTCGCCGAGCTCCCACAGCAGCTCGCCCGCCGGGCCGTCCTCGTCGTCGGCGTCGCGGATCGCCAGCAGCGAATCGGTGTGGCGCGCCGAGACGATCAGCGCGTTTCGGCCCTCGTCGAGCACCACCGCGTTGGCGTGCGTCCAGTCGCGCACCGGCCAGCTCTCCGGGTACACGTCCTCGAGGTACGTGCTACAGAACTCCGAGGCCCGGGTGCGCTCCAGGTTGTCCAGCGGATCGATCACGTCGAACAGCGAGATCTCCCGGACCACCTCGCCCGTGTCGGGATCGAACTCCACCACCACGTCCCCGCCGACGTCCTCGCTGCCGTCGAACTCCTCGTCGTCGCAGAGCGACTCCGGGTACTCGACGCTGCGGACCTCCCGGCTGAGGGTGACGAGGTTGCCATTCGGCAGCTCGCCGATCTCGTGGTGCATCTGGTCGGTCGCGACCCGCACCGCGTCTCCTCCCGCCACCGGGCGGCCGAAGTCGTCCTCGGGCGCGACCTCCGCGCCGCTCCTGCCCACCCACTCGTCGACCAGCTCACCGGTCGGCGACACCTCGCGGGCGCCCGTCTCGTTGGTGGTGAACAGGAACGTGCCGTCCGCCGTTCGGCGGGCGTCCTGGATCGACTGCTCCTCGCCGTGGAACCAGACCACCTCGCCCTCCTCGTCGACGACCACCAGGTAGCCGTGGTCACGGGCCTCCTCCTCGCCGTCGGGCGCCCGGTAGGCGACGTCGAAGAGCGTGAGGGTCGCCTCGGAGCCCCCGGCCGCCGCCACCTCCAGCGGCGGGAGCTCCCCGGGGAGCGAACCGGTGCGCACCGTGCCCGCCTCCACCGTCTCGGCCTCGTCGCTGCCCTCGGCCAGCAGCTCCACGCTCACCGCGTACTCCTCGTCGGCTCGCAGCCCGAGGAGCGGCACGGTCCGGTCGCGGGAGGCCGCCCGGGGCGGCGACACCGAGAAGCCGTGCCCGTCCGGTGTCCGCACCTCCACCGTCACCGCCGCCGGCGCCGTCGTGCGCACCCGCAGCGACCCTCGGAGTGGGTGGTCGGGGTCGCGGGTGACCTCGACCGACTCCACGAGCTCGGAGCCCTCCGACATCGCCGAGTCCGCGGAGTCCCCGCCGCCGCCGTCGTCGTCGGTGCCGCCGATCACCCCGGTCGTCGCCGCCGTGCCCAACGCCGCGGCCGTCAGCGCCGCGGCCACCGCCCCGATCGTCACCGGACGTGCGCGGCCTGCCTCGGGCGGCCCCCGCGAGGGGAGGGGAGCCCGTGGCAGCAACCGTCGGAACCCCTGATCTCGGCTCATCTCCCCCTGATGCCCCGACACACACGAGGGGAAACGCATCCGTGTCCGAACGCCGGGAGGCGGGCTGGCCGGCTCGCAGCGCGGGCCTACCGCCCGGGTGGGTCGACCCGGATCTGGCCCTCGGAGCGGTCCCCGTCGAAGCGCTCGACCCCCCGACGCACCGCCGACCAGTAGGCGTCGTTCAACCCGACGTCGTACTCGCGGATCCGCCGCAGGGCGGCACCGCCCACCGTTCCCGCCTGGCCCGCCCGTGCCGGCCCGGCAGGTTTCGTCGACTCGGGAAGCGCTGCCGGCTGCCGGATTCGTACACCGGTCAGCCGGCGGCGCTCTCTCGTGCAGCGTCCACCAGCCGATTCATCGCTCGCCGAGCCTGCTTGCGGTCGGTCGATGAAGCGCGAACAGCGCTGTATCCACTGCGGGTCTTCAACTTGAGCAGCATCTCCAAGTCGCGGGTCAGCGACGTCGACGCGCGGGCGAGGAGGGCGATCGCGTCGTGATGCCGTTGACCTTCGTGATGCACCCCGAGACGTGCACAACAGACGTCGTCGGCTGCCGCGATCCCTGCGTGGACGCAAAGGGTGACGTACGCATCGTTCAAATCGTCGTCTGAGCCGGCGTACTCCTCGATCACCTCTGCTGCGAGCCGAAACTCGTCGGCCTTCCTCGCGCGTCCGCGTCGAGTGGCTGCGTCGCACGTGCGCTCAGGCATGATCTGCGAGCCTCATCCGACGGTCGAGATACCGGTGATCTCCGGCGAGGGGGATCCCCTCTGCATGGATCGCCCGAACCGTGCCGCTCCCGGCATCGATCTCGGCGACGACCTCACCGTCGCCGAGCTCGAACGTGCGGAGATCGTTGCCCGTCCAGTCGAAAGCATCGGAGGCGAGCGCGTTCACCTGTTCCGTCCAGCCCGGGTCGTCCAACACCACGTCTCGAGGTCGCACCACGAAGAGATCGATGTCGCTGTCCTCACTCATGTCCCCACGCGCTGCTGAACCGAACAACGCAGCGTAGACGGGTGCAGGAGCCCACGTGGCGAGCCGATTACGGAGCCGCCTCAGGAGCTCGTCGCGCATCGACGCGAGCCCGATCACGTGGGGTGCAGCGAGGTGCGAGCGGTTCAAGCGGTAGAGCTTCGCGGGAGGGGCGTCCTCCACCGTGACGATCCCCTGGGCGACGAGTCGGTTGAGCGAGCGGCGAACCCCTTCTGGAGAGTATCGACCGATGACGCGGTGCAGCGCTCGGGAACTGAAGGCCCGCTCCGCATGAGCGAGCGCAGCGAGCACGTCACCGTCGACCGTCGGGGTCACCGTCGCCAGGGGTTGTTGCAACAGCACGCTCCGGTGCTCCTCTCACGGTGAGGGCGCGCCGATCGCCCGGCGAGCGCCATGACCTCGTTGTTGGTGATGGCTCAAGATACTGGCGATTGACCAATATCATGGCCAAGTGCCAATGATAATTGGTGAATGCCAACTATTGCAAGCACATGCCCACAAACATTGGCGCATGCCACTCGACAGGCGTTGCCCATCGTTGACCACGAGGACGGACGCTCAGCGCCGTTGGTCAGGCCTCTCGCCAGCGGGAAGGCTCGACGGTGATCCATCCGTCGGAGCGGTCCCCGTCGAAGCGCAGGGTCGCGCCCTCGGGCACCACGACGTGCAACATCCGACCGCCGCCGGGCAGCCCCCAGCTCACCGACGCCAGCCCGTCGGTGTCGAAGTCGCGCTGCACCAACCCCTCCACCGTCAGGACGTGGCGCACCCCCGCCGGCAGACGCAACACCGGATCCGCCTCGGAGAGCCCGTCGACCTCGTAGTCGGTCGACCCGTCCCGGGCGTTGAACAGCGCCCCGAGGTCGCCCTCGCGGTCGTGGCCCACGCCCTCGACCCGGTAGTCGCGCAGGTAGAACGCCAGGTGCCGGAAGCTCCCCTCGCTGCTCGGTCGGGCCAGCAGCACCGTCGTGTCCGGGTCGAAGCGCTCGACCCCCCGACGCACCGCCGACCAGTAGGCGTCGTTCAACCCGACGTCGTACTCGCGGATCCGCCGCAGGATCGCCGCCCGCGAGGGATCCCGCGGTCGCTCCGTCGCCTCCGCGTACGCGCTCGACGCCTCCGGGAGCGCCACGAACCCCGCCACGTTCACCGCCGGGAGCGCCACCGCCGACACGACCAGCGCCGGGCTCGCCGCGGCGCCGGCGAGGCGCCGTCGTCTACCGCCACGAGCCTGCTCGCGCCCGGATCCTCCCGCGGGCCGGGCCTCGCCCGCGGGCAGACCCTCGCGGGTGGCCGCCAGCCTCACGGCGAGCACCAAGTACAGCGGCGGCAGCACCAGCAGCACGTAGCCGAGCTGGCCCGTGTGGACCAGCAGGAACGCGGCCAGCGCCGGGCCCGCCCACAGCCACAGGAACCGCCGCTGCGCGCCGACCAGCCGGCGCCCCACGCCTCGCCGCCACGTCCACACCAGCAGCGGGACGGCCGCGAAGAGGCCGAGCAGCACCCCCGCACCGACCAGCAGGAAGTTCTGCGCCGTGCCCACCAAGTCGAGCGAGAGCAGCCACGTCCGGTTGCCCGCAAGCGCGGCCAGATCCGACGAGAGGTCCACATACGCGGCCGGGCCACCCGACAACCACAGCAACGGCACCAGCCAGACGACGCACAGGCCGCCCAACGCCGCCGCCGCCCGGACACGGGCCGCCGCCCCGTGCGCCAGCGCCGCGTACCCGAACAGCGGCAGCAGGAACACCAGGTCCGTCTGGCGGACCGCCCCCAACGCCGCCAGCAGCGCCGCGGCGGCCAACAGGTGGCGCTCCGACACCTCGACACGGGCCACGTGGCACGCCCACGCCACCCCCAACGCCAGCGCCGCCCCGACCTGGTAGCTCAACGCGACGACGCTGTAGTACCAGAGCAGCGGAGCGGTGCCGAGCAGCACCGCCACGACCAGTGCCTCGCGGCGCGCGACGAACCGCCGGGCGAGCACGTAGAGCACCGCCGGGACCGCCGCGCCCGCCAGCACGCTCAGCAGCGTCAACGCCGCGTTCGGCCCGCCGACCAACGGCGCCAACATCCGACCCGCCAGCACGTACCCCAGGTAGCCGGGCGGGTGCGGCTCGTGGTGGCGGAGATCGAAGCCCTCCACCCCGAAGGCGTAGTTGACCGCGTCCCAGTTGACCAGGATCTCCGCCCGGAACGGCAGGCGCACCACCACGAACGCGGCGAACAGCAGCCAGGCGACCGTCCGGTCGCCGGCGGGCCCGCCCAGGAGTCCACCGAGGCGCGCTCCCAGGCGTCCACCCAGGCACGCCGCCGTCGAGCCGACCGCGGAGCGGTCACGGTCGGCGACCGAGCGCCGCGACCGGGGGAGGGAAGGTGCGATCGCGCGATTGGGCCCACCGAGCACGGGGTACGCGATACCCCATCGGACACGAGGTTCATACCCGCTGATGGAGCGTGCGAGGGACCACCGGCCCGGTGCGGTGGAGCGTCTCCGCGCGGCTCCCCAGGGCCTCCACCGTCCCCGGCGCGACCCAGGCAACGCCGGGGACGCCGGCACCACTGGCACGGCAGACACCGCAGGCACGGCAGACACCGCAGGCATGGTAGACACCACAGGGATGGCAGACACCAGAGGCACGGCAGGCAGGTCCGGTGTCGCCGGAGTCCTCGCCCCGCCGCGCCCGACCCCCGGTGGCGCCGAGCAGGCGCCCGCACCGAGCCTCCGATCGGTGGCCAAGGGCCTCCTCGTCGCCGCCCGGCCCCGCCAGTGGCTCAAGAACCTCCTCGTCTTCGCCGTTCCCGTCGCGGCCGGCAGCCTCGCCCGGCCCGGCATCTTCAACGAGGCGTTCCTCGCCTTCGTCGTCTTCACCTTCGCCGCCGCCGGCACCTACCTCCTCAACGACGTCGCCGACCGCGACGCGGACGCCCTCCACCCCCACAAGCGGCACCGCCCGATCGCCTCCGGCGCCGTCCCCGTCCGCCTCGCCACCGGCGCGGGCGTGCTCTCGCTGATCGCCGCGATCTCCCTCGCCGGGACCGTCGGCACCACCGCGCTCGCGCTGGTCGCCGCCGCGTACGTCGCCACCACCGCCGTGTACACCCTGTGGGCCAAGCGCGAGCCGCTCCTCGACGTCCTCACCGTCGCCTCCGGGTTCGTGCTGCGCGCCGGCGCCGGAGCCGCGGCGACCGGCATCGCCGTCTCCGAGTGGTTCCTCATCGTCGTGTCGTTCGGCGCGTTCTACGTCGTCGTCAGCAAGCGTCACGCCGAGTTGGTCGCCGCCGGCACTGACCGCTCCCGCCCGGCGCTCGGCAGCTACTCGCTGGAGCTGCTGCGCGAGATGCGCTTCACCTCCGCGGCGGTGACGATGGTCGCCTACGCCCTGTGGGCCTTCGGACGCGCCGACGCCGTCGACGGCGGCGTCCTGTTCCAGCTCTCGGTGCTCCCGTTCGTCGTCGCCATGTACCGCTACGCCATGGACGTCGACCGAGGGCTCGGCGAGGAACCCGAGGAGATCGTCTTCCGCGACCGCGTCCTCCAGGTCGTCTGCGGCGCGTGGGCGGCCGTGTTCCTCGCCGCCGTCGGCGTCGGCTGACCATGCCCGAGCCCGCCGAGCGCCGCGTCCTCAGCGGATGGGGCCGGACTCTCCGATCGGCGAGCGACGTCGTCCCCGTCGCCTGCACCGGCGACGTCGCCGCCGCGCTCGACGACGGCGCCGCGCGGGGGGTCGCCCCCCGAGGCCTCGGCCGCAGCTACGGCGACGCCGCGCTGAACGCCGGCGGCCACGTGCTCGACACCACCGGCCTGAAGGGTCCGCTCGCCCTCGATCCCGCCACCGGACGGGTCGCCGTCGGCGCCGGCACGTCGATCAGCGAGCTCGCCCGAGCGGTCGTCCCCGAAGGCTGGTTCGTGCCCGTCACCCCCGGCACCGCGCACGTCACCGTCGGCGGGGCGATCGCCGCCGACGTGCACGGCAAGAACCACCCAGCCGACGGCAGCTTCGGCCGCCACGTCGACAGCTTCCGCCTCGTCACCCCCGAGGGCGTGCGGGACGTCGACGAGCGCCACGACCCCGACACGTTCCGGGTGACCGTCGGCGGGATGGGCCTCACCGGCGTCGTCACCCGCGCCACCCTGGCGTTGCGACCCGTCGAGACCGCCACGATGCGGGTCACCGAGCAACGCGCGCCCGACCTCGACGCCGCCCTCGACGCGCTCGCCTCCACCCCCGACCGCTACGCCGTCGCCTGGCTCGACACCACGGCGACCGGCAGCCGGCTGGGCCGCGGCGTCGTCTCCACCGCCGAGCACGCCACCCTCGACGAGCTCCCCGAGGCGCTCCGTCACCACCCCCTCGACCTCGCGTCCCGCACCCGCCGAGCCGTCCCGCCCTCCCCGGTCGGCCTCGTCAACCGCGCATCGGTCCGCATGCTCAACGAGATGCGTTGGCGCGCCGCGCCCCGGCGTCCGACCACGCGCCTCACCGCCCTCGACACGTTCTTCTACCCCCTCGACCGCGTCGCCGACTGGCCCGCCCTCTACGGGCCCCGCGGGTTCGTCCAGTACCAGCTCGCGGTGCCGCCCACCTGCACCGGCCTGCTCGCCGCCGTCCTCGAAGCGCTCGAGCGCGAGCGGGTCCCCTGCGGGCTCGCCGTCCTCAAGCGCTTCGGCGCCGGCGACGCCGCACCCCTCTCGTTCCCCATCGAGGGATGGACCCTCGCCCTCGATCTCCCCGCCGGCCACCCCCGCCTGCGTCCGCTGCTCGCCGGCTTCGACGAGCAGGTCGCCGCCGCGGGAGGCCGCGTCTACCTCGCCAAGGACGCGTGCCTCCGCCCCGACGCCTTCCGCTCCATGTACCCCCGAGTCGAGACGTGGCGCCGGACGCGCGACCGCCTCGACCCGCGCCGGAGGCTCCGCACCGACCTCGCCCGCCGCCTCGACCTCGTCGCCGACGGCGTCGCGCGCGACCGAGGCGGAGGGGCGGCACCGTGAGGGACGGGCTCGGCCGCGTCGGCAGCGTCCTGCTGCTCGGCGGCACCTCCGAGATCGGCCTCGCCGTCGCCTCCGAGCTGGTCACCGAGCGCGGCGCCCGCGACGTGGTCCTCGCCGCCCGCGACACCCCCCGGCGCCCCGCGGCCGCCGCGCAGCTCGAAGCCGCCGGGGCGGAGGTCCACACCGTCGACCTCGACGCCGCCGACACCGACTCCCACGAGGACCTGATCGCACGGATCTGGAAGGAGCACGGCGACCGCGACGTGACGATCCTCGCCTTCGGGATCCTCGGCGACCAGGAGGAGGCCGAGGCGAACCTCGACCACGCCCTGGAGATCGCCGCCGTCGACTACCTCGGGGCCGTCTCGATCTGCACGCCGCTCGCCCGGCACCTCGAGGAGCAGGGGCACGGCCACCTCGTCGTGCTCTCCTCGGTCGCCGCGGTGCGTCCCCGACGGAACAACTACGTCTACGCGTCCGCCAAGGCCGGCCTCGACGCCCTCTCGCAGGGCCTCGGCGACCGTCTCGCCCGAAGCGCCGTCCACGTCCTCACCGTGCGCCCCGGCTTCGTTCACACCCGGATGACCGCCGGCAGGCCACCCGCGCCCTTCGCCACCACCAAGGAGGTCGTCGCCGCCCAGGTGCTCCGCGGCCTCGACCGCGGTTCGTCGGTCGTCCACGCCCCACCGGCGCTGCGGTGGGTCGCGCCCCTCCTGCGGGTGCTGCCGCGCCCGCTGTGGCGGCGCCTCTCCGAACGGGCATGAGGACACCCGGGTGGGCGCCCGCCGGCGGACGGCGGCGGGCGCTCCTCCTCGTGGCCGCGACGGCGCTGGTCGGCGCCGTCGGCGGGATCCTCGCGCTGGGACTCAGCCCCCCGACCCGAGGCGACGTCGGCCCCGGCACGATCGCCCTGCGCGCCGAGGGCGCTCTCGACGGACGCACCGAGGTCGGCGTGCCACCGCTCGGCTCGGTCGGCGCCTCGACCCACGCCACGCCGCTCCTCGTCGACGCCAGGGTGGAGTCGGTCGACATCAACGAGCTGCAACACCTCCTCACCGCCGAGCGCCCCACGCGGCAGTTGTTCGAGCAGGCCGAGTCGGACGTGGGAGACCTCGTTCGCAGCTTCGCCGTCCGCTCGGTCCTCGCGGGCCTCGCCGGCGGCGCCCTCGCCGGCGCCCTCGTGTCGCGCCTGCGCTGGAAGCAGGTCGGCGTGGCCGCCGTCGGGGGGCTCGTGGCCGTCGGCGGCCTCCTCGGGCTCACCTGGCGGACCTTCGACACCCAGGCCTTCGCCCAGCCCACCTACACCGGGGCGGTCGAGCGCGCGCCGGCGGTCATCGAAGCCGTCCGCCGCCACGTCGAGGGCTTCGGTGCGGTGCGCGAGCGCATCCAGACGCTCGGGCGGCAGGTGACCGAGCTCTACGCCACCGCGTTCGCCGACAGCCGCGGCCCGCGGCCCGGAGCGTTCGAGACGCGCATCCTCCACGTGAGCGACATCCACTCCAATCCCCTCGGGGTGGAGGTCGTCGGGCGCCTCGCCGAGAGCTTCGACGTCCACGCCGTCCTCGACACCGGCGACCTCACCTCGTTCGGCCTCCCCGTCGAGGCGCGCATCGCCGACCAGGTCGCCGAGATCGACACCCGCTACCTGTTCGTGCCCGGCAACCACGACTCCGTGTTCAACGCCCGCGCCGTCGCCCGGGCCGACAACGTGGAGCTCGTCGACGGCCGGACCGTCACCGTGGGTGGCGTCGACGTCCTGGGGGTGCGCGACCCGACCTTCACCGCCTCGAACGAGCTTGCGCCGCAGCGCGCCGCCGCCATCGTCGAGGACCACGCCGACGAGGTGGCCTCCCTGGTGCGGGCCCAGGACCCCGACGTGCTCGCCGTGCACAACCCGGCCCTCGCCGCCGAGTCCTTCGGCGAGGTCCCGCTGATCCTCAACGGCCACTGGCACGAGCGCAGCAGCGAGGAGCGGGACGGGACGCTGCGCCTCGCGGTGGGGACCAGCGGAGCCAGCGGGCTCGAAGACTTCACCATCGAGCAGGACCAGCCGTACGAGGCGCAGCTCCTGCGGTTCGCACGGGGGTGCCTCTGGACGGTCGACTACGTCAAGGTGCGCGGCATCGGCGGCGACCTCGAGATCGAGCGGCGCACCTACGACCTGGTGCCCGGAACGGGTTCCGAGGACGGGCCGGAGTGTGTCGAGAACCGCTTCGCCGACCCGGCGCGCCTGCCGCCAGTGCCCTTCGACTGACCGCGCCGGCCGATACGCGTGGTCGACCGGCCGCGCTCGCTGCGTTCCCGATGCACGAGGGTTGACAGCTTCGTGCCGCCGTGCTCTCATGCTCCGAATAGAGGATACTTTTCCATCATGGGGAGGTTGGGTGTCATGGGGCGACTCCGGCGGCATGGCGAGCGGACGGGCACTCCGCGCAGGAAGCTCACGGTCTCGCTCGCGAGCGTGGCGGCTTGGGCGCTGCTCCTCCCCGGCGGCGCCCTCGCCGTCCACTTCTTCCCGCTGTTCCCCGGCGACCCGCTCGGCGACTGCGGCCAGGAGCTCGAGGAGCCACCTCCCGAGAGCGACGCCACCGTGATCGTCAGCGGCAACCTCTTCCTCGACACCGAGACCGTCTCGTCGACCACCGTCGTCGAGGTCGGGGACACCGTCACCTGGCAGTGGGTCGGCGACCACTGCCACAGCGTCACCAGCACCGGCGGCCCCGACAGCTTCACCACCTGGGGCGGCGACTTCGGCTTCGAACCCGAGCTCGTCCGGCCCGACGGCGGCGACAGCTTCACCGTCACCTTCGACGAGCCCGGCACCTACCCGTACGTGTGCCGCCACCACCAGACCCTCGGCATGACCGGCGAGATCCAGGTGGTCGGCGAGGGTGGCGACGGCGGCGACGAGTCGCCCGGCAACAGCGGCGACGCCCCAGGCCAGGAGGACCGCGAGCGCGGCAACCCCGACAAGGAGCTCGGCAAGAGCGAGGACGCCCCCGGCCACCAGAGCTGAGGCGTCCCGGCGAGGACGACGGGAACGCCGCGAGGCGTCGCGCCGCCCACCGGAGGCATCGAGACATCACGAAGGCAGCAAAGGCACTGCGAAGGCACGCGAGATGACCCAGCAGCTCTCGACCCGAGGAGGAGCGGCATGTCCAGAGCGTTGATCCTGGTGGCGGCGACGGCGGCGCTGCTCGGCGTGGCCCTACCGAGCGCCGAGGCGCGACCCGAGGTGTGTCCCTCGTTCCACCCGCTCCAGCCCTGCTCGTACGAGCCCACCGAGGACGGGGCCTACACCGCCTCGGGCTCCTTCGAGGTCGTGATCGTCGAGGGCGACGAGGTCACCCGCATCAGCGGCACCACCGAACCCGGCGAGATCATCAGCGACGGGGGACTCCCCGGCAGCGCCGACCTCATCACCGCGCGCGCCCTCGACGCCGGCAGCTTCATCATCGCCGGGAGCACCGACTGCACCGGCTGCCTGCCCGGACACGGTGACGGCGACGGGGGAGACGACGGGGGTGACGACGAGCTCCGCCGGCCCGGCCGCAGCGGCGACGCACCCGGCCACACCGGCGAGCACCGCGGCCAGAACTCCTGAGCCGCGGCTCGCCGCACCGACCCCCGGCCCTGACCCGTCCAGCCCTCCTGAGTCGTCCAGCCCTCCTGGGTCGTCCAGCGCTCCCCTGTGTGTGCATTGTGGCGCATAGCGCCACCAAATGCACACACAGGACCTTCCGGGGACCGCTGATCCGATCGCGGCGGCCCGATCGCGGCGGCCCGGCCGCGGCGTTCCGCCCCTCCGCCAAATCCCTTGTACTCAATTTGGCGGTCGGGTAGCGTGACCTCGTTCACATTTGCTGCTACTGAATTCGAAGAGGTGGGGTCTCATGGGGCGATTCAGGCGGAGTGCGCTCGTGTTCGCTCTGGCAGCCGTACTGCTCGGCGGCCTGCTCGCCGCCTGCGACGGCGACGACGACGCGGACGACAGCGCGGCCGGCGACGGCGACTCCGCCACCACGACCACCGAAGCGTCGGATGATTCGGAGGAGCTCGACCGCGACGGCTCCTTCACCCTCGCGTGGACGGTCGGGCCGACAGTGTTCGACCCGCACACCGCGCCCACCCAGACCGGTGAGCTGCCCTTCATGAACCCCATCTACGACCGCCTCACCCTCCTCCAGAGCGACCTGACCCTCGCGCCCATGCTCGCCACCGAGTGGGGCTTCACCGACGACGGCTCCGTCTTCGAGATGGAGCTGCGCGAAGGCGTCGAGTTCCACGACGGGACACCCTTCGACGCCGAAGCCGTGAGAGCCAACATCGAGCGCGGCCAGACCGTCGAGGGCTCCACCGCCGAAGGGCAGCTCTCCGTCATCGAAGAGGTCGAGATCGTCGACGACCACACCGTGAGGTTCCACGTCAACGACAGCGCCCGCTCCCTGCCGCTGGACCTCGCGGGCCCCGTCGGCATGATGGTGAGTCCGGCCGCCCTCGACGACCCCGAGCTCGACCTCAACCCCGTCGGCACCGGCCCCTACGTCCTCGACCAGGACCGGTTCCAGACCGGCGAGACCGCCACCTACGTCCGTGCCCCCGGCGACTACTGGGGCGGCCCCGAGGCCCAGAAGGTCGCCGAGTTCACCCTCCAGGGCGTCCCCGACGACTCCGCCCGCTTCAACGGCCTGGAGCGAGGCGAGATCGATGTCATCAACTCCAAGTCGCAGACCCGCTCGCAGGCCGAGGACCTCGCCGACAGCGACGAGTTCCACATGCACACCTACGAGCGCCTCAGCGCCATCATGTTCCAGTTCAACCTCGACACCCCCGGCCTCGACTCCCTCGAGGTGCGGGAGGCGCTCAACATGGCGATCGACCGCGAGGCGATCACCGAGCAGTTCCTCGACGGGACGTGCGTCCCCACCCAGCAACCGCTGCGTGAGGGCGAGCCCGGCTACGACCCCGACCTCGAGGACACCTTCGAGTACGACCCCGACGCAGCCCGCGAGATCCTCGAGGACCACGAACCCCTCGAGCTCACCGCGGTCACCTACGCCGGCGTCGAGCCGCAGCAGTCCATCGCCGAGGTGCTCCAGGCGCAGCTCGAGGAAGTCGGCGTCACCATGAACATCGAGGCGTTGGGCTTCCAGGAGGCAGCCGGCGCATGGCGGCGCGGCGACTTCGACGCCTTCGTCTCCAACCGGACCGCGCCTCCCGACCCGGGACTCGTGCTCGACCTCTACCTCGACCCCGAGATCAACCCCGGCGGACCGACCGAAGCCGTCGCCGCCGCCGCGCAGGACAGCCTCTTCGACCAGTCGCTCGACGCCGACGAGCAGGAAGAGATCTTCGCCGCCACCAACCAGGCCATCGTGGAGGACGCCGTCGAGGTGCTGCTGTGCCGGCCGGAGCTGGACGTCGTGGCCAGCTCGAACGTCGTCGGCCTCGACGACATCCCCTACGCGCAGTTCGGCGTCTTCGACGTGCGGTACCTCGGGGTGACCGCGGAATGATCGCCGTGCACCGGCGAGGGTGACGAGCGGTCACGCAGCTCCCGGCGCCGGCAGGCGTCTCCGGGTGACGCGGGACCGACGATGCTGAGCCTGCTCGTCCGCCGCCTCCTGGCCCTCGTGCCGGTCCTCTTCCTCGTCTCGCTCATCAGCTTCCTCCTCCTCGACCTCACCCCCGGCGACGCGGCCCACATCCTCGCCGGGCCGAACGCCTCGCTCGAGGAGATCGAAGAGGTGCGCGCCCGCGAGGGCCTCGACGACCCGTTCTTCGTCCGCTACGGGAGGTTCGTCTCCTCGGCGGTGCGAGGCGACCTCGGCACTTCGCAGTTCAGCAGCCAGCCGGTCGTCGACGCGATCCAGCAGCGGGCGCCCGTGACCGCCTCGCTCGCCACCGTCGGTGCGCTCTTCGCCGTCCTCTTCGCCATCCCGGCGGGCATCCTCGCCGCCCTCCGACGCAACGGCTTCTTCGACCGCTTCCTCACCGCGGCATCGTCGGTGGCCATGTCGGTGCCGTCGTTCGTCGTCGGTCTCCTGCTCGTCACCGTGCTCGCCATCAACCTGCGGTGGTTCCCCGCCACCGGATACGCGGCGCTCGGCGACGGGCTCGGCGATTGGTTCCGTCACCTGATCCTCCCCGGTCTCGCCGTCGCCGTGCTCCCCGGAGCCGAGCTCGCCCGCCAGACCCGGGCCGCGATGCGGGACACCCTGGAGAAGGATTACATCCGCACCGCCCGCGCCAAGGGGCTGCGGATGCCCCGCGTCGTCGCCAAGCACGCCACCAAGAACGCCGCCATCCCCGTGGTCACCGTGCTCGGGCTCATCATCGGGCGCATGCTCAGCGGAGCGGTGGTCGTGGAAGCCGTGTTCGCGCTCCCCGGGCTCGGGACGCTCGCCGTCGACGCGGTGCTCCGCCGCGACATCCCCGTCGTCCAGGGCGTCGTGCTCCTCCTCGCGAGCGCCATCGTGATCGTCAACCTGCTCGTCGACCTCTCCTACGCCTACTTCAACCCCAAGCTCCGTGACTAGCAGCCCCGAGACACCTCCGACCCCGTCGCACGTGCTCCAGCGCCTCGCCCGCAACTGGATCATGGTGGCGGCGGCGCTCACCCTCGGCCTCGTCGCGCTCGTCGCCACCTTCGCCGGACTGCTGGCGCCTCAAGATCCCAGCGCCCAGGACCTGTCCAGGCTCTCCGAGGGCCCCACCGGCGAGCACTGGCTGGGAACCGACAGCCTGGGTCGAGACCTCCTCAGCCGCCTCCTGCACGCGTCCCGGGTGTCGCTCCTCGCCGCGCTCCTCGCCGTCGGGGTCGCATCCCTCCTGGGCATCCCCCTCGGGCTGCTCTCCGGATACCGGGGAGGGTGGTTCGACGCCGTCGCCAGCCGCATCGCCGACGTGTTCATGAGCTTCCCGGCGCTGATCCTCGCGATCGCCATCGTCGCCGTGCTCGGTCCCGGCCTCGCCAACGCCATGGTCGCCGTCGGCGTCATCCTCTCGCCGAGCTTCTTCCGTGTCGCCCGCGCCGCCGCCCACGACGTCCGGCGGGAGACCTACATCGAGGCCGCCGTGACGATAGGGTGCCCCGGCCCGCGGCTCCTCTTCCGCCACGTGCTGCCGAACGCCATGTCCCCGCTCCTCGTCCAGGCTTCCTTCGCGGTCGGCTCCGCGATCGTCGCCGAGGCGGGGCTCAGCTTCCTCGGCCTCGGCGTCCAAGTCCCCCAGGCGAGCTGGGGCTCCATGATCAACGACGGGTTCAGCCACCTCTCCAAGAGCTCGTTCCAGATCTTCCCGCCCGCGGTGCTGATGTCGACGACCATCCTCGCCTTCGCGGTGCTCGGCGACGGGCTCCGCGACGCGCTCGGCAGCTCCAGCGAGGCGGCATGAGCCGCGCCGGCGCCGACCGGACGGCCACCGGACACAGCTCCGGCGGCGCCACCGTCCCCGGCAGCCGACACGAGGCGCTGCTCGAGGTGGAGCACCTCTCGGTCGAGCTGCGAGGAGAGCACGGCTGGACCACGGTCGTCGACGACGTGAGCTTCGAGGTGCACGCGGGCGAGACCCTCGGACTCGTCGGCGAATCCGGTTCCGGGAAGACCATGACCGCCCTCGGCGTCATGGGGTTGCTCTCCGCTCCCGACGGCCGCATCGGCAGCGGGTCCGTGCGCCTCGAGGGCCGGGATCTGCACCGGTGCTCCGAGCGGGAGTTGAGCGACGTGCGCGGGCGGGACATCGGCATCATCTTCCAGGAGCCCGTGCGCAGCTTGAATCCCGCCTACACCGTCGGCGACCAGATCGCCGAGGTGGTGGTGCGACACGAGGGCACGTCGAAGCGCGCGGCGCTCGCTCGTGCCGTCGAGATGCTCGACCTCGTCGGCATCCCCGCACCGCACCAGCGCATCCACGACTACCCGCACCGCCTCAGCGGCGGGATGGCCCAGCGCGTCATGCTCGCCATCGCCCTCGTGTGCCGGCCCCGGCTCCTGATCGCGGACGAGCCCACCACGGCCCTCGACGTGACCATCCAGGCCCAAGTCCTCCGGCTCCTCGAGGACATCCAGCGCGAGATGGGCGTCGCGATCCTCTTCATCACCCACGACCTCGGCGTCGTGGCCCAGACCTGCGACCGCGTCGCCGTCATGTACGCCGGGCAGGTCGTCGAGACGGCCCCCGTGGAGGATCTGTTCCTCAGCCCCCGGCACCCGTACACCGAGGGGCTCCTCGACTCCATCCTCGACTTCTCGGAGCACGCCGAGGAGTTCCGCTCCATCCGCGGCACGATTCCGCCACCGCACCTGTGGCCGAGCGGATGCCGATTCCACCCCCGCTGCGACCACGCCGTCGCCGGCCGGTGCGACACCTCGACACCACCCCTGGTCGAGGAGGGCGGCGGGCGAGCAGCACGCTGCGTGCGCTCCGACGAGATCCAGCTCCGGGGCATCGACCGGTGACGCCCCTGTTGGCCTGCGAAGGCCTCCGGAAGTCGTACCCGCGGCGGCGAAGCCTCCTCGGGGTGGTCAGGGAGTGGCAGCCCGCCGTCAAGGACGTCGGCTTCACGCTCGACGAAGGCGAGACGGTCGCCCTCGTCGGCGAGTCGGGCGCCGGGAAGTCGACCGTCGGGCGCCTCCTGCTCCGCGTCGTCGAGCCGGATGCCGGGTCGGTGACCTTCAAGGGGCGCGAGTTGCTCACGCTGCGCCCGCGGGAGCTGCGAGCCCAGCGGCGCGACATGCAGATGGTGTTCCAGGACCCCTACGGCTCGCTCGACCCCCGCATGAGCGTCGCGGCGTCGGTGGCGGAGCCGCTGCTGATCCACACGGACGCCGGCCGCAGCGAGCGCCGGCGGCGAGCCCAGGAGCTCCTCGAGCGAGTGGGGATCAGCCGCCACGAGGTGGACCAGTATCCCCACGAGTTCTCCGGCGGGCAGCGCCAGCGGATCGCGATCGCGCGGGCCATCGCCACCAACCCGGCCCTCATCGTGTGCGACGAGCCGGTCTCCGCGCTCGACGTGTCCATCAGGGCGCAGGTCCTCAACCTGTTGCGGGACCTCCAGGCGGAGCGAGGGCTCTCGTACCTCTTCATCGCCCACGACCTGTCGCTCGTCCGGGCGATCGCCGACCGCGTGGCCGTGATGTACGGGGGCGAGATCGTCGAGATGGGGTCGACCGCCCGGGTGTTCGACCACCCGCGCCACGAGTACACCCGGCTGCTGCTGTCGGCCGTGCCCGTTCCCGACCCTCGACGGCGGGCCTCGAAGCGCGACGCGTGAACAGGGACCCCGCGTGGGGGCGACACCGGCGAGCACCACGGCCAGAGCTCCTGAGCCGCGGCTCGCCGTACCGACCCCCGGGCCCTGACCCGTCCAGCGCTTCTGGGTCGTTCAGCGCTCCTGGGTCGTCCAGGGCTCGCCTGTGTGTGCAGGACCTGGGACCTGACCGAGGGGGTCAGGCGACCGAGCGCACCGCCGCGAGCGACTTCTCCGACTGCTCCTCGGGGCTGATCTCGTCGAACACGTCGACGACCTTGCCGTCGGGGCCGATGACGATCGACGAGCGGATGACCGCGTCGTAGGACTTCCCCTTGAACTCGACCGTGCCCCAGACGCCGAAGCTCTCGATCACCTCGCGGTCGGGATCGGCCAGCAGCGTGAACGGGAGCTCGAACTTCGACGCGAAGTCGCGGTGGCTGTCCACCGGGTCGGGGGAGATCCCCACCACCTCCGCGCCGGCCTCGCTGAACTCGCTCCAGTGGTCGCGCACGTCGCACGCCTGCTTCGTGCAGCCCGGCGTGTCGTCCATCGGGTAGAAGTACAGCACCACCGGCTTGCCGCGGCGCTCCGACAGCGTCCACGGGTTCCCGTCCTGATCCGGCAGCGTGAAGTCCGGGACCTCGTCTCCCACCGCGAGCTTCATGAGCTGGCCTCCCGTTTCCGACGATTGGTCATTTGAGTATACCGATTAGGCGTTTCGGTCGGCCCGGCTGCCCGAGCCCGTCCACCGCTGGTGCACCGTACCGTGGAGCCGAATCCGATGTGTGAGTGTGGTGCAGTCAATACGACTGCACCACACTCACACATTCACGCCCCCACACATTCACACGCCCACGTAGCCGAGTCCCCGAGGTTCCCGAGTGAGCGCCGACGCCTGGATCACCGTCGCCGTCGTCGCCGTGATGCTGGCGCTGCTGATCTCCGACCGCGTCGCGCCCGTCGCCGCCGTCCTCGGCGCCGCCGTCCTGCTGCTGCTCCTCGACGTCGTCGACGCCGAAGCCGCGTTCTCGGGGTTCTCCAACCCCGCGCCCATCACCGTCGCGGCCCTCTACGTCGTCGCCGGCGCCGTCGAAGCCACCGGCGCCTTCGAGTGGCTGACGCGACGCACCCTCGCGCCACCCGGCTCGACCCACCCCGACAAGCGGGCCAGCCCCCGCGAGCTGGCGCGGTTCCTCCCCGCGCCGCTCGCCGCCTCCAGCCTCCTCAACAACACCACCATCGTCGCCATGCTCGCCCCCCGCGTCACGGGCTGGGCCCGCCAGTCGGGCCGCATGGCCTCCGGCTTCCTCATGCCGCTCAGCTACGCCGCCATCCTCGGCGGCGTCGTCACCGCCATCGGCACCTCCACCAACCTCGTCGTCTCCGGCCTGCTGCGCGAGGCCGGCCAGGACGAGATGGGGCTCTTCGAGATCTCCCGGGTCGGCCTCCCCGTCGCCGCCGCCGGCCTCGTCTTCCTCGTCCTGCTCGTGCCCCGCCTCCTCCCCAACCGGCCGACCCCCGGACGCACCGAAGGCGGCTCCCGCGAGTTCACCGTCGAGATGGAGGTCGCCCCCCGCAGCGCCCTCGCCGGCCAGAGCGTCGCCGAAGCCGGCCTGCGCAACCTCGAGGGTGTCTACCTCGTCGAGATCGAGCGGGCCGAGCACACCATCGCCCCCGTCCCACCCCACGAGGTGCTCGTCGAAGGCGACCGCCTCACCTTCGCCGGCAACGTCGACCAGGTCCTCGACCTCCAACGCCTCCCCGGCCTCGTCCCTGCCGAGGAGCGCCACTTCTCGATCGTCGGCGACGGACGCGGGCGGATGCTCTACGAGATGGTGGTCTCCCCCGACTCGTCGCTCGTCGGCCACACCCTCAAGGACACCGGCTTCCGCAACCGCTACGGCGCCGCCGTGGTCGCCATCCACCGGGCGGGGGAGCGGGTGCCCGGCAAGCTCGGGAACGTCGAGCTGCACGCCGGCGACGTGCTCCTCGCCCTCTCCGACGAGAACCTTCGCGGCCGCCTCTTCGACCACCACGACTTCCTCGTCGTCTCCCGCCTCGACGGGGATCCCCCGCCCCGCCGCCACAACGCCCGCCTCGTCGAAGGCGTCATCGGCGCGCTGCTCGTCGTCGTCGGCCTCGGCTTCCTCGACATCCTCGAAGGCGCCCTCCTCGCCGCCCTGCTCCTCCTCGGCCTCGGCGTCGTCTCCGTCAACGAGGCGCGCCGCTCCGTCGACCTCGACGTCATCGTGCTCATCGCCGCCAGCTTCGGGGTCGGCGCCGCCGTCGCCCAGAGCGGCCTCGCCGAGACCCTCGGCGGCGGGATCGTCGACGCCTTCTCCGGCTTCGGCGACGTCGGCCTCCTCGTCGGGATCGTGCTCACCACCGTCGTGCTCACCGAGCTGATCACCAACAACGCCGCCGCGGTGCTCGTCTTCCCCATCGCCATGGCCGCCGCCGCCGAAGCCGGTCTCGACCCGCGACCCTTCGCCATGGCCGTCGCCGTCGGGGCGTCGCTGTCGTTCCTCACCCCGCTCGGCTACCAGACCAACACCATGGTCTACGGGATGGGCGGCTACCGCTTCTCCGACTTCGCCCGCGTCGGCCTCCCGCTCACCGCCGTCACCGTCACCACCGCCGTCGCCGTCATCCCGATCGCCTTCCCCCTCTGAGCGGCCCGGCTCCTGCACACACAGGAACTGGGAACTGGTCAGGGGTGCGCGCGCGACCAGTAGGTGCACTGGTCGTCGGCGTCGACCCGCTCGAAGCCGGCGCGCTCCAACGCCGTCTCGACCGGCTCGCCCCGCGTCTGCGGGCGCGTGCAGGCCACGTCGACGGACAGCACGTCGAGGGCCGCGCGGAACCTGCTGCCCTGGTCCGGATCGAAGCCGTTGGTCACCGCCTGGGAGACGAAGTGGCGCTCGGAGGCGTGGAACTCGGCGACGGTGTGGTCGCCGCTCAGGTACCTCGCCCTCGGGTTCACCGGCCGCACCGCGACCGTCGTCACCGCCAGCGCCTCGCCGACCCGCTGCGGCGCCGCGGCGACGTCGCCCTCACGCCCGAGAGCGGCGAGGCGCTCCGCCGCCGCCCGGTCGCCCGGATCCACGTCCCAGGCGAGGTGCCCGAAGCGCGCCCCCCGGTTGGCCTCCGAGATCACCGGCTGCTCGGTCACCAGCAGCGCACCCAGCACCACGACCGGGACCAACACCGCGGCGCCCCGGCGGACCCGAGCGTCCCGACGGAGCGCGACCCCCCGACGGAGCGCGGCACCCCGACGAACTGCGGCACCCCGGCTGACCGGAGCGTCCCGGTGGACCGGGACGCCGTCCCGGATCGCCGCCAGCGGCGCGGTCAGGAGCACCCCCATCGCGGCCGGCACCGGGATCACCCAGATCGCCCGCCACAGCACCGAGCGCGCCCCGGTGTACGTGTCCATGAGGTGCAGCGCACCCGGCGTGAGGAACACCAGGAACACCACCGCGGGAGCCAACGCGAACACGAGGCGGGCCGAGCGCTCCCGCACCGCCAGCCAACCCAGCAGCGCCGCGGCGGTGCCCAGGAACATCCCGAACCCGTCGCCGAACACGAGATACCACTGCGCGGTCGGCTCCAGCCCCGACTGGTGGCCCGCCACCTGACCCAACAGCGGCCCGGCACCCGCCGCCAGCTCCACGGCCCCCTCCCGGACCCCCGCGCCCTCGGAGCGGGCCAGCCCGACCGCCGCCGCGCCGACCGGGTAGACGAGTCCCGCCAGCGACCACAGGTGGCGCGGCGTCGCACGCGGCGCCCCCGCCACGCTCGCCACCACGACCACCGCCGGCGCCACCAACGTCGCCGTCGAGGTGAGACCCACCCCGGCCACCGTCGAGACCACCAGCAGCAGCAACGAGCGCCGGTCGCCGTCGCGCGACCAGCGGAGCGCGTGGTGCCACAACAGCGGCACCACCACGAACACGAACACCACCTTGCCCTGCCACGCGCGGCCGAACGAGAAGTTCCCGAACGACGCGTGCTCCGTCCCGTCGAGCGCCAGCCACGTCGCAGCAGCCACGGTCGCCAGCGCCGGCGCCCGGGCCCGCAGCGTGCGCAGCAGCCGCCACAGCGCCAGCACCCCCAACGCGGACGCCAACGGCGCCAGCAGCAGGTAGCCGACGGTCGGCGACGTGAACGGGCTCCAACGGGCCAGCACCCCCACGAGTGGCTCGAAGCTCGTCTCCGACACCTCCGGGCGCGTCGAGCGGAACACCTCGTCGGCGAAGATCGTGTCCCGGAGGGCGAACTCGCCGCTGTCGGCCTCGGTGTGCAGCGCCTTGTTCATCAGGAACACGTCGTCGGAGTCGGGACGCTGCGTGAACGCCGAGAGGACCGCGAACACGACGGCCACGAGCAGCACCGCCGAGACCGCCGCCAACCCCGGACGGCGCGGCGGCGTCTCCTCCGCCCTCGGAGCACGCCACGCCAGCGCCGCGGCGCCGCCGGCCACCACGAGCGCGGCCGCCCAGAAGCCCCACCACGCCGGCCGGTCCAGGATCGTCGCCCCCGCGGCGACCGCCGCGCCCGCGCCCAGC
>CAYTKN010000012.1:0-78734 GCA_964438505.1 uncultured Burkholderiales bacterium | reverse complement strand
TGGGCACCAGCGGCGAAGCCGACCGCGAGCTCGAACCCACCACCACCACGACGACGACCGAACCCACCACCACCACGACCACCACGACACCCGACGACGGCGATTCGCTGCCCGCGCGGCTCCCCCGGACGGTGTTCGCGGTGGGCCCCGACGCCATCGAGCGCGTCGACGTGGAGACGGGCGATCGGACACCCGTCCCGGACACCGAGGTCAGCGAGGATTCGATCTCGTTCCCGGTGGGCCTGGACGTGGGGCCCCGACTCGAGCTGCTCGCGATCGACATGTGCTGCGAGCCGGTGCCGGGCTCGACGTTCACGAGCTCGCTGAGCGACGACGCCGACGGCCTGTCGCATCTCCGGAGCCAAGCGATCTTCCCCGCCGTCGGCCCCGAGGGCCGTCGGATCGCCATGGCGACGCCGGCCCCGTCGATCGTGGTCGTCGACCTCGACACGGGCGCCGAGCACGAGATCCTCGGGCCATCGGCCGCTCCCGAGCCCGGAGAGATCGCCTGGAGCCCCGACGGGGGACGTCTCGCCTTCGAGTGGGGGAGCGAACATCCGGGGGTCTGGATCGTCGACGCGGACGCCACGGACCTGGAACAGGCGACGGAGCTGGCTCTCGAGCCCGGAGTCGTCTACGAGTCGCCGACCTTCAGAGCCGACGGAATGCTGCTGGTGACGAGGAGCGACCCACCGGCGGTCCGTCACCCCGACCGCGGAGAGCCCACCGGCACCTCGAAGGGGGTGCTCCTCGATCCCCGCGACGGCACGGAGCTGGCCGAGTTCGACTACGAGGGCCGGGTGCTCCACCAGGACTACGACCCGTCGGGCACCTACCTCGCCTACAGCTTGGCCGACGGAAGCATGCGCTGGCGTGGTGCCGGCACGAGCGGAGAGATCCTTCCCGCCGGCACCGACCTGTCCGCGCTGGCGTGGTGACCGGTCGGCGTCACCCGGTTGCGACGACCCGGAACGTGCCCGAACGACCCGCTGCTGCATCGCGATGCGATCGCCGTCCGCGTCCCGCGTGGGGCGTTAGCGTTCGGGGATGCGCTCGAAGGAATTGCTCGTCGCGATGAGCGCGCTCGTGCTGGTGCTCGCGGCGTGTGACGACTCGGAGACCGACGTCTCCGCCGAACCCTCGACCTCGTCGACGTCCTCGAGCTCGACGTCGTCGACGGCAGCGGACGATCCCGCCGGGGGTTCGACGAGCGGATGCCCGATCGAATCGGATGGCGCCGAGGCCGACCCCTCCGCGGTCGCCGCCGACCTCGACGGCGACGGGGAGTCCGACGCCGCGTGGGTGGAGGCGGGCACCGACGAGGAGCCGCCGATGTTGGTGACCAGGTTGGCCTCGGGGGCGGTCTCCGAGTTGGCCTTGGAGGAGGATCCGGCCGTGGAGCCGGAGATCGTCTCGGTGGTCGACATCGGCGAGGATCGAGACTCCCTGCTCGTGCGCGTCGGTACGGGTGCGTACACGATGCTCTCCGGTGTGTTCGGCTTCTCCGACTGCGCGATCCAACCGATCGTCGATCCCGAGTCGTCCCGGCAGGGACCGTTCCTCGTGGGCGAGGGCGCGTCGGTCAGGAACGGCAGCTACTACGGCTGCTTCACCCGCGATGGCGAGACGGCACTCGTCACCGGAGGCTGGAGCACCAACGAGGCCGGTGAGAAGGAGTGGAGCGAGGGCCTCCTGCGCCGCGAAGGCCTCGAGATCGTCCAGGCTGGTGAGGCCGTCGCGGGTGTCGCCGAGACGGAAGAGGGCATCGGGACGGACCGGGCGGAGCCGTGCCCCGAGCCGGTCCGCGCCTGACACGCCGCAGGGTCGGAGCCGATCCTGCACGAGCGGGACGAGCGGGACGAGCGGGATGGGCGGGACGGCTGCGCTCGGGCGTTCCGCGGAGCGCTGTCGACGCTCACCCACGAGACGCTGCGGCGGGGGTGCCGTCAGGGACGCAGGGTGTCGGTGAGGAAGTCGACGACCTTCGGGTAGGCGTCGAGTCGGTTGGCGAGCTTGGCGAGCCCGTGACCTTCGTCGTCGTAGACGAGCAGGTCGCACGGGACGTCCCGGCCGCGCAGCTCCTCGTGGATCTGCTCCGCTTCGCCGAGCGGCACCCTGGGGTCGTTGGCGCCGTGGATCATGAGCAGCGGAGCCCGCACCGCGTCGATGTGGGTGATCGGCGACATCGCCTCCAGGAGCGCCCGGTCGGTCTCGAGCGACCCGTACTCGCGCTCCCGGAACGCTCGGCGCCAGGCCGAGGTGTTCTCCAGGAACGTCACCAGGCTGGAGATCCCCACGATGTCGACGCCGGCGGCCCAGCGGTCGGGCTGGAAGGCGAGGCCGGCGAGCACCATGTAGCCGCCGTAGCTGCCCCCGTAGAGGGCGGCTCGCTCGGCGTCGAGGTCGTCGGTGTGGGCGAGCCAGTCGTGGAGAGCCTCGAGGTCGCGCACGCTGTCGAGGCGCCGTCCCACGTCGTCGAGGTGCTCGTAGCGCTTGCCGTAGCCGGTGGAGCCGCGCACGTTGGGCGCGACCACCGCGAACCCGTTGGCCACCAGGTACTGGGTGAGCGCCGAGAACGACGGCCGGTACTGCGACTCGGGGCCGCCGTGGATGACGACCACCACTGGTGTGCGGCCACCCCGAGGCCTCGGGGGACGGAAGACGGAGAGGGGGACCTCCAGGCCGTCGAACGACCGGTACCGGTGCGCCTCGGCGTCGACGAAGGTTCCCGGATCGACGTCGCAGGGGCTCGTGGTGAGGCGCTCGCTCGTGCCCGATCCGAGGTCGTGCACCCACACGTCCCCGGGGACGAGCGGTGACGTGTAGCTGTACTGGAGGTGGTCGCCGTCGCGCGAGAACCGGAAGCCTCCCGCCACGCCGCGGCCCGGCAGCTCGAGCTCCTGGCGCTCCTCCAGGGTGTGGGGGTCGTGGAGCACCGCGCGGGTGCAGCCGTCCTCGTTGGTGACCACGAGGAGGTGCCGGCCGGCCCGGTCGACGCCGCAGGAGGCGTCCCAGTCGGGGCTGAACACTGTCTCGGCGGTGCGGGACGCCATGTCGAAGCGCTTGATCGCGACGTGGTCGCGACCGACCGAGGAGGCGTAGAAGAAGGCGGAGCCGTCGGGCAGCCACGACGGCCCGCCGACGGTCGCAGCGTCGAGCTCGTCGTGCGGGTCGAGCTCGAGGCGCTCGCCGGTGTCGCGGTCGTGGAGGTGCAGGCGGTTGTCGCCGCTGCGCTCGGTCAGCTCGTAGACGGCGACCCATCGGCCGTCGGGCGAGAAGCCGGCGCCTCCCCGCCAGCCGCCACCGACGTCGATCGCCTCGTCGTCGCCGGTCGCCAGGTCGCGCACGTGGACGTCGAAGTCGACGCCGTCGCGGCGGTTGGTGGAGTACGCCAGCAGCCGGCCGTCCCGCGAGAGGCCTCCCGGTCGGTGGATGTGGTCGTGGTCCTCGGCGACGACCTCGAGGGCCTCGGTGGAGGTGTACGGCTCGTCGGGCTCGGCGTCGGCGAGGTAGAGCTGGTGGCGCTCGTTGCCCCCGTCGTCGAGGGTGAGCAGCAGCCGGTCGGTCTCCGGCACGTACTGGCCGCCGACCGGCTCGGAGAAGTCGGTGACCGGGATGAGAGCCCCGCCCGTCCGGGGGACGCGGTGGAGCTGCGACGTTCCCGGGAGGTCGGTGGAGACCAGCACGGTCTCGGCGTCGGTCGAGAAGCCGGACGCGCTCGCCGTTCGGATCTCGAGGTAGGCGCGGATGTCGGAGGCGACCACGACTCCCGCACGCTACTGAGTGCCGTCAGCCCGCCGCAGCCCCGGCGACGGGACGTCCCCGGTGGAGCCGACCGGACTCGAAGCGGCGACCCATGCTTGCAACGAACGGCTTGCAACGAACACTCGGGCGCTTCGCCGACCTGGGCCGACCCTGCAGGCGTGACCTGTCGCCGGAGGCACCGTACTCCCGTCTCACCGCGTGCCGCGCGCCACGCAACAGCCGCGCCCTCAGCGTGATCCGTACCATATCTGGTACGCTTCGGCGTATGGCGCCGACCGTCAGCACCGAACAAGGTGAGCCTGACGTCGCGACGGCTCGCCTCGTTGACGAGCTGGAGCGCGCGCGACGCACGCGGGGTGAGTCCAAGGCCGACGTCGCCCGCGGCGCGGGGTTGGGCGAGCCTGCAGTGCGCCGCCTGCTCTCGGGTAGACATACCAACCCGACTGTGCGAACCCTCGAGGCCGTGGCCGAGCACCTTGGCCTCCGACTGGCGCTCGAACCTCGGGCTGAAGTCCGTACCCCGCCGACGCTCTCCGAGTTGCGCCGCCACGCTGATCGGATCGAGCAGATCGTCCATGCTCACGGCGGCTCGAACGTCCGCGTCTTCGGATCGGTGGGCCGCGGTGACGCCCACCCCGGCTCCGACATCGACCTACTCGTGGACGTCTCTCCTGGCACCGGGCTCCTGCAGATCGGGGCCATGGAAGACGAACTCGAAGCCGCGCTCGGGCACCGAGTCGACGTCGTCACGACCGGCCACGGACCGATGCGTCACATCCATGACGAGGCCGTGCCGCTTCGATGAATCACCCACGACGTCGCCTCGACGAAATCCTCGCCCGCTGCGAGGAGGCCAGGGAGCTCGCAGCGCGAGGCCGCGAGGCGTTCGCGAATGACGCACTCCTCCGCCACGCCGCCAAGTCGATCATCAGCGACATCGGTGAGGCAGCGAAGAACCTCGAGGAACTCGCCGGTGAGCTTCCCGAGGTCCCGTGGACCCAGATCGCCCGAATGCGCGACCGCGTGACCCACCGCTATTTCGACGTCGATTACGACGTCGTCTGGGACACCATCACCAACGATCTTCCGACGCTGGAATCCGCAGTGCGGAGCTACATCGACGACGACAACGCTGATTCCTGAGTGGCTCGAGTCAGAGCGCGACTAGCTCCTACTGGCAATTGCGCATTGAATGACACTCACGTAGTTTCGCGAAGCCCCTGCTCACGACCATCGTCGGCTATGGAAATCGCTTTCGAGCAGGTTGAGAGCACCTTGAGAGTGGGTGAGCGAGACAGGCTCCTGATCGCCCCGATCCGAGGAGCGCGAAGCCACGCACGGCCGACCAGGCTCCCGCCCGTCATCGACCGTCACTCACCGAAGGCCGAGTCCCGGGGCAAGGCGACAACAGTCCCTGAGCTGCCACGCGACAACGTGGTTGTGGGGTTCGATCACACGGGGAATCACTCCGACTCCGAGGTGCCGCTGTGGGAAGCTCTTGGGGTGGGCGCGCTCAAGGCTCGGTTGGAGGAGCGGGTCGGTGAGGTCCTCGACCTCTCGGCGACGGCAGTCGCCATCAGCCGGATCCCCTACGCACGTCCTTCGGAGCTGACGGCCGCGGGGGTCGTCGCCGAGTGGTGCGGCACGTGTTCGACGAAGCATCTGCTCTTCGCTGAGGTCGTGCGGGAGGCGTGGCCGGAGCTCGAGCCACGGCTCTGGCACCGCCCGTACCGGGTCACCCGAGAGCGCGCACGCGCTCGCTGGGGAGACGAGGTGGCCTCTGCGGTTCCGCCCGACGGCCTCGTCGATGTGCACACCTTCGCCACCGTGGCGATCGACGGTCGCTCCGTCCGCGTCGACGTCACGTTCCCCTTGGATACGTGGGACGGCGTCTCGGATCTGGAACCGGCGTGCGGCAAAGGGACGGACCACCCCGCGGGCGAGGACCCGTTGGCATCGAAGGCGCGCCTCGTCGAGGAGCTCTGCGACCTCGTGGCCCGCGAGCGTTTCATCGCAGCGCTGTCGTGGTGAGCAGATCTGCTGCAGGAACCCGCCTGATCGGGCACGTGGAGGGCACGAAACGACCACACCAGGGAGGCCTACCACCCGGCCAGCGGTGTGCCAGGACAGCCAACATGGCTCTCCGGATGCGGTGGAGACGACCGGACTCGAACCGGCGACCCCCTGCTTGCAAAGCAGGTGCTCTACCAACTGAGCTACGTCCCCTCGGGGCTGGGCCGTCGAAGCTGCACGCCCCACACGGCGGTCGCACGCCGACAGGCTCGGTCCCTCCGCGAATGTACCGCCGCCACCGCGGGCGGCGTCGCCGTCACTGCTCCGGCGAATGGCCCCGACACGTAACCGGGAAGTGGACGATCGTCACCCGCCATCGGCGGCACCGCCGGTGACGGTGCGGTCGAGGATGCCGAGGGTGGCCCGCAACGCGCCCTCCGACATGATCGGGAAGATCCCCGCCTCCCTCCACTGCGGATGGATGTCTGACCAGTCGTAGTACGAGGTGACGAGCGTGCCCTCGTCGGTCGGCTCGAGGCGGTAGCCGTAGACGTGGCCGATCTGGGGCTCGAGCTGGCCGACCACGGTCCACGCGATCTCGCGGTCAGCCTCGAGCGTCAGGATCTCGACGGTCACGTCGTACTTCCCGAGCGGGTAGTCGTTGAGCGCCTCCCGGTCCATGTGCACCACGAACGTGTCGCCCACCGCGCGCACCGGCTCGCCCGTCGCTCCCTGGAGCATCCCGGAGCTGTCGATCGACACGTGCCCCTGCGGGTCGCACAGGACCGCGAAGATCGCCGCCGGGTCGGCAGCGATGGTGCGTCGGACCTCGAAACGCTCTTCGGCCATGGCGGTCATCCTCGCACGTCGGCCGAGCGCGTCGCACGCGATCGAGGGGACGCAGCGCAAGGACACCACACCGGCCGTGATGGGCGTCTCGCCCGACTTGACGGTCTCGCGCGCTCGGAGGAGCATCCACCACCAGATGTCGGGTCGGGCCCGATCCGTCCCGACGACCAAGGCCCGGGGGGAGCACGTGCGGCGTCCACGCCCGCTGGCGGTCATCGCGGCCACCGGCGCGAGCGCGGACCCGTCGGACGACGGCACACCCTCCGAGGCGGAGCGCGAGCGCGAACGTCGCGTCGCCGGACGAGGAGGGTGACAGATGACCCAGCAGAGGCGGAAGCGGATCCTGGGGGCAGCGCTGGTGGTCGGCCTGATGGCCGGGGGATCCACTCCCGCGTTGGCGAACCACCTCATCCCCGAGGAGACCGGCGCCCAGACGGAGATCGGCGAGGGCGAGGACGCTCGGGGTCGCCCGTCGCCCGCACCCGACATGCCGTGCGACGACACGCTCGCCGACGTCCGCGCCGACATCCTTGCCGACGTCGAGCCGGAGGCGGCGCCCGCGAGCTCGCGCGCCTGCGCGGGTGAGGACGGCGCAGGGGTCGACGTCGCCGTGGGCGACGAGGAGGCCGGCGCGGAGGACGCCGACGGCTCCGGAGTCGGCCGAGTGGCGGTCACCGCGGATGCCGATCCGACGGTGGTGCAGATCTACTTCGAGGACTACACGCCCGGGAACCTGGTGGCCAACGCGATCTGGGAGCTCAACGACCACGCCGACTGCCGGCTCCTCCCGGCGCACTGCGGTGAGCCCGGCGTCGACGACCACGACGACGACGCGCTGCTCTTCACACCCCTCGACCAGTCACCCGACGACCCCGGGAACAGCGACGGCCGCTGAGCCGGCCAGCGCCGAGCGCCGGCCGGCGGAGAACGCTCCGTCGCGGCGCGTCACCTCGCCGTTCGGTCCGACCGGCCTGACCGCACCGCAGTGCCGTAGCGTTCTGCGCGTTCGAGAGGGCGACTCCGAGGAGGACCGCGATGTCCGCAGCGTCCGGCGAGGCGCTCCCATCCACACCGACGACGCCGCTGGCGCGGCTGGGACGGTGGTGCCACGACCGGCGCCGCACCGTCGTCGCCCTGTGGCTCGTTGCGCTGGTCGGCATCGGCTCGGGCGTCGGCGGGGTCGGCTCCGGCTTCGAGACCGAGTTCAGCCTCCCCGACGTCGAGTCCCGGCGCGGCTTCGACGTGCTCGACGAGGAGTTCGGGGGCGTCGGTGGCGGGGTGACCGGCACCATCGTGTTCGAGGCCGAGCAGGGCGTGCGCGACCCGTCGGTGCGCGCGCCGATGCAGGGGCTCTTCGCCGGGATCGACGAGCTCCCCGACGTCGACGTCGTGAGTCCCTACTCGGAGCAGGGCCGCCGGCAGATCGCCGTGGCAGGGCCCCTCGCCGGACAGGTGGCCTTCGCCGAGGTCCAGCTTCCCCGGGGCGTCAGCTTGGAGGAGGCCCAGGACGTCCGTAGCGAGATCGAGCGCCTCGCGTCCGGCATCGAAGACGTACGCATCGAGATCGGCGGCCAGGTCTTCGCCGACTTCGAGCCGCCCAGCTCCGAGGCCATCGGCCTCGCCTTCGCGGTGGTGATCCTGATCCTGGCGTTCGGCTCGGTCATCGCCATGGGCCTGCCCGTCGGCACGGCCATCGCGGGAATCGGCGTGGGCGTCAGCGCCGTCACACTGCTGTCGAACGTCTTCGAGATGCCCGAGTTCACCACCTCGATCGCGGTGATGATCGGCCTCGGCGTCGGCATCGACTACGCGCTCTTCATCGTCACGCGCTACCGCGAGGAACTCCACGCCGGACACGACGAGACCAGCGCTACCGCGATCGCCGTCAACACCGCCGGACGAGCCGTGCTCTTCGCCGGGACCACCGTCGTCGTCTCACTCATGGGCATGCTGCTCATGGGCATCTCGTTCATCACGGGACTGGCGTTCGGCGCCGCGGTCGTCGTGTTCACGACGATGATCGTCTCGGTCACCCTCCTACCCGCCCTGCTCGGGTTCGTCGGCCAACGCCTCGAGACGTCCCGGTGGCGGGGCGTCACCGCCGCGGGACTGATCTCCGTCGGCCTCCTCGGCGTCGGTCTCTCGATCGGGCCGTTGATCCTGGCGTTCCCGGCCGCGGTGGTCGTCCTCGCCGCCGGCTTCTTCGTCGGCCCGCTCAAGCGGGAGATCACCGCGCGCCGGGCGAAGCCGGTGGAGCAGACCCTCCCGTACCGGTGGAGCCACCTCATCCAACGCCGCCCCGTCCCCCCGCTGGTCGTCGGCACCGCCGTGCTCCTCGTCGTGGCGATCCCGCTGTTGTCGTTGCGGCTGGGATTCTCCGACGAGGGCAACTTCCCCGAGGACACCACCACCCGGCAGGCCTACGACCTCCTCGCCGAGGCGTTCGGGCCGGGCTTCAACGGGCCGCTGCTCGTGGTGACCGAGCTCCCCGACGGGGCCGAACCCGCGGTGCTCAACCGGATCACGGCGGCGCTGGGGGAGGCCGAGGGAGTCAGCTTCGCGTCGCCGGCGCGACCCAACGACCCCCGGGATCCGACGGCCGCCCAGTGGCAGGTGGTGCCCACCACCGCGCCCCAAGCCGAGGAGACCGAGGCGCTCGTCACGCGACTGCGCAACCAGGTCCTCCCCGCCGCCACCGAGGGCACCGGCGTCGACCCGGCGATCACCGGAGGCACCGCGGTCAACGTCGACTTCTCCGACTACCTCGGGGCGCGCCTGCCCATCTTCCTCGGCGCGGTGCTGGCCCTGTCGTTCCTGCTCCTCATGACCGTGTTCCGCTCGATCCTCGTGCCGCTCAAGGCCGTGGTCATGAACCTCGTCTCCATCGGAGCCGCCTACGGCGCCATCGTCGCCGTGTTCCAGTGGGGCTGGCTCTCCGGGCTCCTCGGGGTGAGCGCCACCGGCCCGATCGAACCGTTCATCCCCATGATGCTCTTCGCCATCGTCTTCGGGCTCTCGATGGACTACGAGGTCTTCCTGCTGTCCCGGGTCAAGGAGGAGTACGACAGCGGATCCGGCAACACGACCGCCGTCGCCGACGGCCTGGCCACCACCGCCCGGGTCATCACCGCGGCCGCCGCGATCATGATCGTGGTCTTCGGCAGCTTCCTCCTCGAGACCGACCGCGCCATCAAGCTCATGGGCTTCGGCCTGGCCACGGCCGTGTTCCTCGACGCCTCGCTCGTCCGTATGGTCCTCGTGCCCTCCACCATGGAGCTGCTCGGCGACCGCAACTGGTGGCTGCCGAGTTGGCTCGACCGGATCCTCCCCAAGCTCGACGTCGAGGGCTCACGAGCGGACCAGCCGGCGGGGACCGACGCTCCGAGCGCGGCCGACCACCGACCCCTCGGGGTCGGCGAGCCGTGAGCGCGAAGGCGTCTTCGCCGTCCGATCCCTGATCGGGAATCAGCCGAGACCGCAGCTCGACGTCGCGCGCTCGAAGAGCGCCGGGATCTCCGGTGGCGGTTGCTCCACGTACAGCAGCTCGCTCAACGAGAGGAGCTGCTCCTCATCGAGCTCCGCGATGACCGTGTCGCTGACACACGACGCGTCCTCCCTCGACACCCCGAAGGAGGTGAGCTCGACCCGGATGACCGTCCGGGTGAGCGGGAGCAGCAGCACCTCTTCGGAGACGCCGCGCACCTCGAGGTCGACGTCCGCTCCCGGGTCGCACGAGGCGACGTGGAGCACGCCGTCCTCCTCGCGCCGCTCGACCGTCCCGGCCGGCATGCCGGCGGTCCAGCGGTCCAGCGCCTCGGACATCTCGTCGACGTCCGCGGGCGAGTCGCCCGCGAACGCGAGGCGCACACACGACCGGCCGCCCTCCTCGTAGACGACGTAGGCGTCGCCGCCCCAGCCGTCGACCGCCTGGAGCGCCCGGCGCGGGTCCATCCGCTCGGCGAGGAGCAGGTACCAGGCCACCGCCCCGAAGTCGCCCGACTCGACCTCCTCGCTCCCCTCCGGCACCTCGGGTTCTGCCACCTCCGCCGGCTCGTCGCCGTCGAGGTACGACCACGGGTCGAGCAGGTGCTCCTCGGAGACCGGCGGGTCGCCGAACGCGTCGTCGACGGCCTCGTTGCTGCCCTCGCCCGCGAGCGTCGCCACCAGACCCTCGCCCAGCACATACGGCGCGCTGAAGAAGGCGACGAGCACCGGCGGGATCTCGTCGAGGCCGGCGCTCTCGCGGCGCGCCTCGAACTCGTCCTGGTAGGCGCTCAGGTCAGCGTCGGAGAGCTCCGCCACGTACTCGAACTCGATCCGCTGCGCGTCGCCCTCGACCAGCGCCCGGAACGCGGCGTCCTCGCCGTCGGTGGCGTCCTCGTCGTCGAGGCGGTCGAGGCCGAAGTGCTGGTCCTGGAGGGCGTGGACCAGCTCGTGCACCAGCGTGGCGCGGACACCGACGGTCATCTCGGTGCCCCGCACGACGACCTCCTCCTCGTCGGTGTCGTAGTACGCGAGGACGCCGCCGCCCTGGAGCTCGTTGACCTCCTCGAAGAGGTCGACCTCGCCCTCCACCAGGCCGATGGCCCGGAACACGCCCTCGAAGGCCTCGAGCTGGCGGCGCTCCTCGTCGCCGAGGTCGTCGGCGGCCGTGGTCACCTCGGCGCGGAAGTCGTCCTCGGAGAGGAACCGGGTGGGGACGGCCCGGTCGAAGTCGAGGCCCCGCGCCCGCTCCACGAAGCGGACCAGCTCCACCACGCGGGGGTCCCACCCGGTGGGCGCGGCCTCGTCGCGGCCGAGGAGGAGGAACAGCGGCGCGGCCGTTCCCACCAGCGCCACGACCAGGAGCACGGCGAGCAGCCGGCGTCGCCGCGGCGACCGGGTGCCGAAGGCCGGTGGCGGCGGAGTTGGCTCTGCGGGCGGCGGCGGAAACGGCTGCGAGGGTGGCTGGGGCGGCTGCGAGGGAGGCCCCGTCGGCGGTCCGGCCGCGCCGTGGCGGTGCTCGTCGATGCGACGACGCTACTGCGCTCGGCATCGGCGACCCGGCGCCGCGGCATCGCTGTCCCGCTGCCCCCTGTCCCGCTGCCCACCGATCAGTACACTCTTCGGGCATGGCGGACGAGCCCTTCGTCGACACCCACGCCCACTTCTGGGACAAGTCCGTCGAGGGTTTGGCGTGGGCGTGGCTCGAACCCGGATTCTCGTTCCGCCACTGGAGCGCCTCCGGCGAGCTCGACGCCCCCCGCTACGGTCCCGAGGACCTGCGTGCCGAGGCCGAGGGGTGCGGCCTCGCCGGCGTCGTCCACGTCCACGCCGCCGACCCCGTCGACGACCCGGCCCTCGAGACGGCCTGGCTCGAGCGCGTCGCCGACGAGCACGGCATCCCGAACGCGATCGTCGGGCGCTGCGTCCTCGCCGAGCCCGACGCCCCCGACATCCTGCGGCGCCACGCCGAGCACCCCCGCTTCCGAGGCATCCGCGACCACACGGCCCTCGACCACCTGGCGGTCGACGAGGTCGCTCCCGCCATGGACGTGCTCGACGAGGTCGGCGCGTCGGTCGAGCTCCGGCGCAGCCACGACCAGTTCGGGGTGCTCCACGAGATCGCCTCGAGATGGCCGGCGGTGACCGTCACGCTCAGCCAGGGCTGCCTCCCCCTCGAGCGCTCACCCGAGGAGCTCCGCGCCTGGTCGGCAGCGATGCGCGACCTGGCCGCGGCCCGACCGAACGTGGCGTGCAAGATCTCGGCGGTGGCCGGCGCTTCCGACCCGGACTGGACCCCACAGAGCATCCGGCCTTGGGTGCTCGCCTGCGTCGAAGCGTTCGGCGCCGATCGGTGCATGTTCGGCTCCAACTGGCCGGTCGACCGGCTCTTCGGCACCTTCCGCGGCCTCGTCGACGCGTATCGGGAGGTGACCGCCGAGCTCGACGCAGCCGAGCGGGCCGCGATCTTCCACGGCACCGCCGAGCGCGTCTACGGGCTCGAGCCGGTGACCGGAGGGTGAGGAGCGGAGCTCGCTCCGCTCAGCGGGTCTGCTCCGCGAGGACGGTGACGCGGTGCAGGTTGCGCTCCTCGTCGCCGTAGTCGTGGACGGCGTAGTGGAGCAGGCACCGGTTGTCCCACATCACCACGTCGCCCTGGCTCCAGTGGTGGCGGTAGACGAACTCGGGCCGTGAGGCGTGGTGGTAGAGGAACTCGAGGAGCGGGCGGCTCTCCTCGGGTGTCATGCCCTCGAAGTGGGGCACCGACTCGGGGCGGCCGGTCGCCAGCGCCTTGCGGCCCGTCTCGGGATGCGTGCGCACCACCGGATGGAAGGCCTTGATGGGCCGGCGCTCGCCGTCGTCGTCGACGTCGGAGCCGGTGTAGGCGGCCTTGAGGCCCGAGACGATCTCCTGCATGCGCGGCGAGAGCGCCTCGTAGGCCAGGTACTGGTTCGCCCACATGGTGTCGCCGCCGATCGCGGGCAGGTGCTGCGCAGCGAGGATCGCGATGGGCGGTGGCTCCTCGAAGTACGCCGAGTCGAAGTGCCAGTTCTCGGTGTAGGTCCCCTCCTTGCCCATGTTGGTGACCCGGAGCACCGCGGGGAAGCCGGGAACCGCGTACTTAGCGAGGTAGGGGAGGACGAGCGGCTCGCCCCAGAGCCTCGCGAACGCGTCCTGGCCCTCGGGCCGGAGGTGCTGGTCGGGGAACACGAGCACGCAGTGGTCGAGGAACGCCTGGTGGAGGACGGCGAAGGTCTCCTCGTCGACCGGCTGGTTGAGGTCGACCCCGGTGACGGCCGCCCCCACCGCGGGGGACAGCGGCTCCACCTCGACTCTGGTCGCCACCGCCACGGTGCCTCCTCCGGTCGCGAGCGCGATCACGCGTGAGTGGAGTGTACTCATTGTTCCGGCCCTCGATCACGGGCCCGGTCGCGCCCTCGGCGGCGGCGATCAGCTCAGCAGACGACCTCGAAGGAGGCAGCGACCGTCGTCAGGTCGTCGGTCTGCAACTCGACTCCCTCCGCTCGGAGGGTCGACCCGTCGAGCTCGACCGTGCCGATGTCCGCGATCGTCCCGAAGCTCGTGGAGTCCGGGGACGCCGGGTCGCCGACGGTGACGTCGATGGCATCCCCCGGCAAGGCGCTGTCCTCCGCGAAGCGGGTGACGTCGATCGACACCTGCTCTCCGTCGGCATTGGTGCCGAAGCCCTGCCCGGTGAGCTCGATCGTCTGGCCCGCCGACTCCTGCTCCTCGAGGAAGCAGCGGCTGCGGTCGAAGGAGATCGTCTCGCCATCGAGGGTGAGCGAACCGCCCCCGCCGCCTGCCGCCCGACCCGCGTCGTCGCCGGAGTCGCCGGCCCCGTCGGTGGCCTCCTCGCTGGCGTCGCCGTTCGTCTCGGCGCCCGTGTCGTCGCCGTCGTCGCCGCACGCGCCGACGAGCAGCGCTCCGACCGCCAACAGCGCGATCGCTGCCTTCCTCGTGGTCCGACCCATCCGACACCCCTCTGATCCACGGACCCCGGAACAGCGGAAGCCTACTGACGAGACGCGGCCGCTGCTGCGAGCTCGAGCTCCGCCGTCGGGGAGGTCGTCAGCTCGTCAGCGCCGCCTCGGCGATGCGGTCGACCTGCGAGACGTCCCCCGCCATCGGCCAGAGGCAGACCTCCTCGCAACCGATCTCCCGGAGGGCAGCGAGGGTCTCCTCGACCTCGTCGGGGGTCCGCAGGATGCTGTCCCTGATCATCTGCACCGTGTCGTCCCCACCGAAGGCGTAGTAGGCCGCCGCGTTCTCGTCGGCCTCGTCCGCGACGTCGTCGCCGAGCGCCACGTACCGGGCGGCGTAGAGGGCCGGACGCTCCCGGCCCGCACCGGAGGCCGCCTCCACCACGGTCTCGTAGGCGCCGGCGACTCCTTCGGGAGGCATCGGCCCGGCGAGGAAGCCGTCCGCGATCCGACCCGCGCGGCGGTACGCGGACTCTGCGAAGCCACCCAGGACGACCGGCACGGGCGGCTCGGGTCTCGGCCCGACGGATCCGTCGACGCCGTCGGGTGGCGTACCGCCCCACACGCGGCGACACGCCGCGACCAGCTCCTCCAGCTTCGCTCCCCGGTCGCTCGGTGAGGCGCCGAGCGCACGCCAGTCGTCGTCACGGCCTCCGATCCCCAACCCGAGCCGGAAGCGACCGCCCGAGACCGCCTGGAGGGTGGCTGCCTGCTTGGCGAGCAGCACACCGTCCCGGGGCGGCCCGACGAGGACGGTCGTCATCAACTCGATCCGGTCGGTGGCACCAGCCGCCGCGGCGAGCGCCACCAACTCCTCGTGGGTGTCGTAGACGACCCGCCCGATCGTACCGAGCACCGAGAAGCCCGCCCCTTCGGCCCGGCGTGACCAGTCGACGAGCTCGGGACCGCGAATCCCCAGCAACGAGTTCGGAAGTCCGATGCCGACGTCCATGCGTGGTTCCTTCCCGGTCGCAGCCACCGCGAAACACCGGGGCCCGTCCCGCGCTACAGGTCCTACGCTTCGGCCGTGACCGCGGATGGATCGAGAACCCGGGTGGTCGTCGTCGGCGCCGGCTTCGCGGGACTCGCGACCGCGCGGTCCCTGCGCGGCGCCGGTGTGACGACGACCGTCGTCGACCGCGAGAACTTCCACACCTTCCAACCGCTCCTCTACCAAGTGGCCACCGCCGGGCTCGGTCCCGACGACGTGGCCCACTCGGTGCGGGGCATCGTCGGCCGCCAGCCCGACACCGCCGTGCGCCGCGCCGAGGCGGTGGGCGTCGACTGGGAGCGCTCCGAGCTGCTCCTCGACGACGGGGGCCCAAACCTGTCGTTCGACCAGCTCGTGCTCGCCTCGGGAGCGGTCAGCGCCGACTTCGGGATCCCCGGGGTGGCGGAGCACTCGTTCCCCCTCAAGACGCTCCGCGACGCCCTCCGCCTCCGCACCCGGATCCTCGAGCAGTTCGAGGCCACCGTCGTCGACCCCTCGCTGATCGAGCGCGGCGCCCTCACCTTCGTGATCGTCGGGGGCGGGCCCACCGGCGTCGAGATGGCGGGCGCGCTGGCCGAGCTGTTCGACGTGGTCCTCGCCGGCGACTTCCCGTCGGTCGACGTGGGACGCGCCCGGGTGGTGCTCGTGGAGGCCACCGACCACGTCCTCGGGACCTTCCACCCGCAGTCGAGGCAGCACGCCACCGAAGCCCTCGAGGCTCGGGGCGTCCAGGTGCGCACCGCCGTGAGCGTCGAGGAGGTCACCGCGCACGACGCACGACTCGACGGCGAGCGCGTCCCCACGCGGACCGTCATCTGGACGGCTGGCGTCCGCGCCCATCCGCTCGCCGACCGTCTCGGCCTCGAGCAGACCAGCGGAGGACGGATCGTCGTCGGAGAGGACCTGAGCGTGCCGAGCCGTCCCGGGGTGTGGGTCGCCGGCGACATGGCAGCCGCCACCGATCGCGCCACCGGCCGGCTCCACCCGCAGATGGCTCCGGTGGCGATCCAGGCGGGCCGCCACGTCGCCGAGCAGATCCGACGCCGACTCGGCGGCGAGTCGACCGAGGCGTTCGTGTACCGCGACCGCGGGACGATGGCGACGATCGGGCGGCGCGCTGCGGTGGCCGAGCTCCGCTTCGGCATCCGCCTGCGAGGGACCGTCGCGTGGCTCGCCTGGCTGCTCCTCCACCTCCTCTACCTGATCGGCTTCCGGAACCGCGCCAGCGTGCTCGTCGACTGGGCCTGGAACTACCTCACCTACGACCACGCCGCACGGCTGATCCTCGAACCGCCCGGACGCGAGCAGCACCGCGCCTCCTGATGGCAGCCGCGCGGTCCGGGAGACGACCCCGGCTCACGGCCCGACCATCCCGATGTCGGCGGGACCCACCGGGCGGCACTCCGGCCTCGCTTCCTCCCTCTGCCACGAACTGACCGCGGGGCGGCGAGTCCCTACCCTGCGAGGTCATGGACTCCCCGGGCGCACCCACCGTCGCGTCGCCCGCCAACGCGTTCGCGGCGTTCCGCGAGCGCATCACGAACCGCCTCGAGGAGCGGGGCTCGTACCCGCGCTGGGTGCTCGTCACCGCCCTCGCGGGGATGTTCGCCACCACGTTCCCCGTCACGATCCTGACGGTCTCGCTCGGCGACATCGCCATCGACCTCGGCACCACCGAGACCGTCCTGGCGTGGGTCATCTCCGCCCCCCTCCTCGCCGCTGCCGTCTCCCTGCCCGTGCTCGGGAAGCTCGGCGACCTCTACGGGCACCGGCGGGTCTTCCTGACCGGCTTCGGACTCGCCACGCTGGTGACCGCCTCGACCGCGCTGGCCTGGGACGCCCTCTCGCTCATCTCGCTGCGCACCGTCGCCCAGGTGATCGGCTCCGCGACCCAACCCACCGCGATGGCGCTGATCATGGGGGTCTTCGCTCCCGAGGAGCGCGTGAAGGCGCTCGGCTACTGGTCGCTCGTCGCCGCCGGCGCCCCGGCGATCGGCCTGGTGGCCGGCGGCCCGCTCATCGACGCCGTCGGCTGGCGACCGATCTTCCTGCTCCAGTCGGTGGCCGCCCTGGTGGCGTGGTCCACGGCCGTCGTCGTGCTCCGCGAGACGCGGCGCCAGGTCCGGGTGCGCTTCGACGTGGCGGGCGCGGCGTCCCTGATGCTCGGCGCAGGCGGTGTGATGTTCGCGCTCCAGCAGGGCCGCGAGTGGGGGTGGGACCACCCCGTCGTGGTCGTCGCGGCCGTGCTCGCCCCGATCGGCCTCGCCGTGTTCGTGAGGACCGAGCGCCGCGTCAGCGCCCCGCTGCTCCCCCTCGAGTTCCTCCACCGCCGCAACTTCTCGGCCACCCTCGTCGGCTTGCTCTTCGGCGGCTCCGCCTACATGGGCGGCTTCATCCTCGCCCCTCTGGTGCTGCGCTTCGTCTTCGGCTACTCGCTGTCCGCCACCGCTCTGCTCATGCTGGTGCGCCCGTTGACGTTCTCGGCCTCCTCGCCGCTCGGCGGTCACCTCGCGACCCGGGTCGGCGAGCGGCGGATGGCGATGACCGGCATGGGGACGCTCGCCTCGGCGTTGTTCGTGATCGCCCTGGGCGTGGCACAGCACTCGCTGCCGATCCTGATGGCGGGCCTGGTCCTCCAGGGCCTCGGCAACGGGCTCGGTCGCCCCTCGATGTCGGCGAGCCTCGTCAACTCGGTCGAGGAGGAGCACTTCGGCATCGCCTCGGCCACCCAGCGGATGAGCTGGATGGTCGGCGCCGCGTTGGGCATCACGATCCTCACGGTGGTCTACGGCGGCAACAACGTGGCCTCCGCCTTCGTCCCCGCGTACATCGTCGGGGGGATGCTCGGCCTCGTCGCCTTCGTCGCCGTGACGTTCATCCGCTCGACGGAGCGGGCCGCTCCCGACGGCGACCTCGACGAGGTGGCGGAGGCGACGGGCACCGTCGGCCCGGTCGCGGGCGTCCCCGCGACCTGACGGCCTCCCGACCCCGCGCGCTCAGGACCGGGCGGGCAGAGGGTCGGGACCGGTGTGGACCACCAGCAGACGCTGCGTGGCGCGCGTGACGGCCACGTAGAGGGCCCGCCAGCCGGCTTCGGCGACGAGCGCGTCCGGATCGGCGACAGCGACGACGTCGAACTCCAAGCCCTTCACGGTCTCGGAGGTCATCACCGCCACGGCGGCGTCGAGGACTCCCGGATCCCGCGGGTCGGGCACGGGACGACCCAGGCGCACCTCGAGAGCGTCGCGGAGGGCCTCGGCCCGCGACGCCGCGGCGACCACGCACGCGGTGCCCTCGCCGAGGGAGTCGTGCGTCTCGACGGCGCCCGTGACGGCGACGTCCGACACCTCCTCGGAGGCGACCCGCCGGGTCGCGAACGAGCCCTCCACGCTGCGGACGGCGGAGGGTTGGCGCAGCGCCGGGTCGACGACCTCGAGCACCCGCGCCGCGAACCCGGACACCTCGGCGGGCGTCCGGTAGTTGATGGTGAGCTCGCGCAGCTCGGCGTCCGGCGCCTCGAACGCCTTGCGGACGTCGTTCCACGACTCCGGCGACCACGACTCGGTCCCCTGGGCCACGTCGCCCACGACCGTCGCCGCACGCCGCGGACAGTGCCGGCCGAGGAGACGCCACTCCATCGGGGAGACGTCCTGCGACTCGTCGACCACCGCGTAGCGCCACCTGCGGACGGCCTCGTCGCCGTCGTCTCCCTCGTCGTCCTCGTCGTGACCCGGTGCGCTCACCCCCGAGAGGCGACGCTCGAGCATCTGCCGCGACGCCATGCCTCCACCGAGGCCGGTGAGGCGCTCGCGCCGGTACTCGGCCTCGGCGATCGCGTACTCGTCGACCCACGGGTCAATCTCGCTGCGACGCCGCGACGCGGGGTCGAGCTCGGGAGGGATCGGTCCGAGCTGCCCGGCCGCCTCGTCGAGGACCGGGGCGTCGGCGACGCTCCAGCCGCGCTCGTCCCGCTCCCCGCGTCGGGGGTGTGCGAGGAGCTCCCGCTGCTCATCGTCGAGGAGACCACGCGTCGCCTCGTCGAGGAGCGCCGGGAAGCCGAAGAGGTCGCCGAGGAGCTGCTCGGGGGTGAGCACCGGCCAGACCCGCTGGCTGAGCCGCCGGAACGGCGCCGCGGCGAGCATCTCGGTGCGGAAGTCCTCGAACTCCATGATCTCGGACAGCTCGGCGCGCACCCGCCGCCACACCAGCTTCAGCAGGCGCTCGTGCACGTAGAGCGCACGCTGGTTGTGGCGACCGCGCCGGCGGCGGCCGGCCTCCACGACCGGTCGCGTGTCGGACGGACGGACGGTGACGCGCTCGCCTTCGATCACCAGGTGCATCGAGCGGGGCAGCGGACGCTCCCGGGTGGCGATCGCCCGCGCCACCACGTCGACCATGACCGGATCGGCCTTGAGGCGGCGGGCGGGATCGGAGCCGCCCGCCCACGCCCGCTTCGCGTACACGTCGGGCATGGCGGTGAGCTCGACGCCGCTCTCCCCGAGCGACGGGAGCACCCGCTCGATGTAGCGGAGGAAGACGCGGTTCGGCCCGACCACGAGCAGGTCCCGGTTCTGGAGCTGCCGGCGGTGCGTGTAGAGGAGGTACGCGGCGCGGTGCAACGCCACGGCGGTCTTGCCCGTGCCGGGACCACCCTGCACCAGCAGCGCGGGGGTGAGGGGCGAGCGGATGACCTCGTCCTGCTCGGCCTGGAGGGTGGCGGCGATCTCCCGCATCCTGCCCGTCCGGGCGGCACCCATCGCGTACTGGAGCGCCGCCTCGCCACGCAGCGAGCGGGCGTCGTCGGCGCGCAACGCGTCGGCGTCGAGCACCTCGTCCTCGATCGCCACCACGCGACGGTCGCGGGTCAGGAAGTGGCGCCGCCGCGCCACCCCGCGGGGCTCGGCCGGCGTCGCCTGGTAGAAGGGCGCGGCCGCGGGCGCCCGCCAGTCCACGAGCAGCGGCTCATGCTCCTCGTCGGCGAGGCCGAGCCTGCCGATGTAGAGGGACCGGCCGTCCTCGAGGTCGATGCGCCCGAAGCAGAGGTCGTCACGCCGGTGCGCCCGCAGGGTCGCCACCCGCTCCTCGAGGTGGCCCGCGAAGGCCTCTCGCTCGAAGCGCGACTGGTGCAGGCCGCCGACCTGCTGGAACCGCACGCCGCGCAGCCGCCGCTCGGCCCGCTCGATCTCCTCCTCGAGGCGCGCGTGGAGACGGTCGAGGTAGCGCTGCTCGTCTGGCAGGTCGGGGTGGGCCATCGGGTGGGGCCATCGGTCCGGATGGACGGGTCGGGGACGTTCGCCGCCACGGGCGGGCCTTCGAGCCTACGAGCAGGCGCGCTCGGACACCCGTCCCGGCCGCGCCGCCGCAGTCGGTCGGCGTCGGTCCCCGTCGGCTCCGGCGCCGCGTCCGTGTTCGCCCGTCAGCCGCGGGGGCGGCGCCACAGCGAGAAGCGGAGCACGGGCAGGAAGCCGACCTGCTCGGCACCGGGCCTGCTGTCGTCGCTGAAGATGGCGGCGGAGGGGAGGTCGCCGGCGGCGAGGAGGCGCTCGCGCACCAGCGCGTACCAGAAGCCGCGCCGGCGGGCCTCGGGGAGGGTGGCGGCCAGGGCGAGCTGGGCCAGCCCGTGCTCGACGAACAGCGTGCCCGTCGCGACCGGACGATCGCCCTCGTAGCCCACCCACAGCCGGACCCGGCGATCCTCGAGCAAGCGCTCGTCGGCGAGCGCACCCGCCTGCCCGGGGTCGACGTCGTCGAAGGGAAAGCCGGCGACGGCGACGTGCTCCCAGTCGCGCACCCCGCGCGCGTCACGGACCTCCTCGACGCGGCGTGCACCGGAGGGCGCCGGAAGCGCTCCCCCCGGCGGGCGCACCAGCAGCGGTGGGTGACCCTCGAGCTCCCAGCCGCGTGGCCGGAGGTCGGGGGTCGGCCAGGCGCTCCAGAGCAGCACCTCGCCGGTCCCCTCGCGCTCGTACCAGCGCTCGAGCTCGTCGAGGAGGCGTTCGAGGCGGGCCTCGTCGGGTGGCCGGAGCAGCACGGTGCTGTTGAAGTAGCCCGAGGGCCGGCCCAGGTCCGCGGCGACGTAGTCCTCGGTGCGGGTCACCCGTCCCCCACCGGCCGTGGCGAACGCCGCGAAGTGCTCGGCGTCGTTGCAGACGAACTGCCGCAGCAACGTGTCTCCGACCGGGACGTGCGGCTCCCAGCCGGTGATCGGACCGGGGCTCTGCTCCATGGTCGGCTCCTTGCTCTCGGGCTGCTCTCGGGCTGCTCTCGGGCTGCTCTCGAGCTCTCTCTGCTCTCGGGCTCTCCGTGCTCTCAGCGTCCGCCGCGTCGGTGCTCCGCACCGGACGCGCCGGCTCAGAAGAGGCGTGGCTGGGCGGGCTCGAGGCCGCGCAGCTCGTCGTAGTCGACGGTCGCGCAGCGGATCGAGCGAGACTCCGCGAGGACCTTCGCCTGGGGCTTGATCTCCTGGGCAGCCAGCACCCCTCGCACGGGCGCGAGCCGCGGATCCAGCTCCAGGCGCTCCAGGTAGCGGCCGAGCTGCTCGACGGAGGCGATCTCGCCCCGGCGCTTGACCTCGATCGCCACCGTGTTGCCGTCCGCGTCGGTGCAGAGCAGGTCCACCGGACCGATGTCGGTGGGGTACTCGCGCCGGACCAGCTCCATGCCCGGGCCCAGGACGTCGGGCCGGTCCGCGAGCAGCTCCTGGAGGTGGGCCTCCACGCCGTCCTTGCGCAGGCCCGGGTCGACGCCCATCTCGTGGTGGACGTCGGAGAGCACCTCCTCGAAGCGGATCACGAGCTGCTCCCCCGCGGGATTGGAGACCGTCCACTCGTCGCCGTCCTCGCGCACCGTGTTCGGCGCGTTCATCCAGTTGAGGGGCTTGTAGGCGCCCCCGTCGGCGTGGACGGCGACGCAGCCGTCGGCCTTGACCATGACGAGCCGCACGGCCGAGGGGAGGTGGGCCTCGAGACGGCCGCGGTAGTCGACGGTGCAGCGGGCGACGACCAGGCGCACGGTGGCGTCAGGTTATCCCCGGGCGACGGACACGGGGTGCTCCCGGAGCCCCGACGGGCCCGCGACGAGCCCGGGACGAGCTCACGGCGGAGCCGAGAGCTCCTTGACGAGGCGCCCCCGCGCTGGTGAACCTCCGGTGACCACACGACGGCCGGGAGGGGGATGCCGGGTGGAGCCGCACGACTTCGAGGGCACGATCGGTCGCTACCACTGGGAGTCCGAGGCCGCCTGGCCGCCGGCCCCGAAGCCGCCCCGAGGGAGCCCCAACGTCGTCGTCGTGCTCCTCGACGACGTGGGCTTCGCGCAGCTCGGCTGCTTCGGATCCGACCTCGAGACGCCCACGATGGACCGCCTCGCGCGCGGCGGCCTCCGCTACTCGAACTTCCACACCACCGCGCTGTGCTCGCCGACCCGCGCCTGCGTGCTCACCGGGCGCAACCACCACAGCGTCGGCATGGGCCGCATCATCGAGCTCGCCACCGGGTTCCCCGGCTACGACGCCCGCATCCCCAAGTCGTGCGGCTTCCTGCCCGAGATGCTCACCCCACTCGGGTACGCGGCGTGGGCGGTCGGCAAGTGGCACCTGACCCCCGAGGAGGAGACCAACCTGGCGGCGCCGCGCGCGCGGTGGCCGCTGGGCCGGGGGTTCGAGCGCTTCTACGGATTCATCAACGGCGGCGAGACCCACCAGAACGCGCCGGCCCTCGTCGCCGACAACCACTTCGTCGACCCGCCCCGCTCGATCGACGACGGCTACCACCTCACCGAGGACCTGGTCGACCGCTCGATCGAGCTCGTCGACGACCTGCGCCACGTCGACCCCGACAAGCCCTTCTTCCTCTACCTCGCGACCGGGGCGTGCCACTCGCCCCACCAGGCTCCGGCCGAGTACCTCGAGCGCGAGCGCGGTCGCTTCGACGAGGGCTGGGACGTGTGGCGGGAGCGGGCGCTGGCACGCCAGATCGAGTCGGGCCTGCTCCCCGAGCACACCGAGCTCTCGCCGCGGCCCGACTGGGTCCCCGCGTGGGACGACCTCCCCGCGGACGACCGGCGCGTCTACGCCCGCTACATGGAGGCGTTCGCCGCGTTCCTGACCCACACGGACCACCAGCTCGGCCGCCTCGTCGACCACCTCGAGGCTCTCGGCGAGCTCGACGACACGCTGATCCTCCTGTGCTCCGACAACGGCGCCTCCTCCGAGGGAGGGCCGGTCGGCTCCCTCAACGACGCGCGCGCCTGGAACGCGATCCCCCACACCGTCGCCGAGGCGCTCGAGCGCATCGACGAGATCGGCGGCCCCCGGATCCACAACAACTACCCGTGGGGATGGACCGTGGCGGGCAACACGCCGTTCCGCCGCTGGAAGCGGGAGACCCACGAGGGCGGCGTCGCCGACCCCCTCGTCGTGCACTGGCCCCGCGGCATCTCCGAGCCCGGTGGTGTGCGACGCCAGTACGTCCACGCCATCGACCTGGTCCCCACGATCGTGGACGCGCTGGGTGTGGAGGCTCCCCGCGAGATCGAGGGGGTGGCCCAACGCCCGATCGAGGGCACGAGCTTCGCGGAGACCTTCGCGTCGGCCGACGCGCCCGACCGCCACGTGACCCAGTACTACGAGATGTTCGGGACGCGGGCCATCTACCACGACGGGTGGAAGGCGGTGGTCTACCACCCGATCCAGGACGACGAGCCCGGCTTGGCCGACGTGCCCTGGGAGCTCTACGACCTCCGCGACGACCCCTCGGAGGTCCACGACCTCGCCGAGCGGGAGCCCGAGAAGCTCGCGGAGCTCGTCGAGCGCTGGTGGGTGGAGGCCGGCAAGCACCAGGTGCTCCCCCTCGACAACCGCCCGTTCTCCGAGCTCGTCCTCGAGCGGCCCCCGTCGGCGCCTGCCCGCTCCCACTACCGGTACCGGCCGTTCCGCTCCATGGTGCCCGAGGCCGCTGCCGTGAACATCAAGAACCGTCCCCACACGCTCCGCGCCGAGATCGCGGTGCCCGAAGGCGGCGTCGAGGGCGTGATCGCCGCCCAGGGCTCCTTCCTCGGCGGTTGGTCGCTGTACGTCGTCGACGGGACGCTGCGATACGCCCACAACCTCTCCGGCCGCGAGGTGCACACGGTGGCCTCCGAGGCCGAGCTGGCTCCGGGCGCCCACCGCGTCGAGCTCCGCTACGGGCGCGACGCGAGCCGGCCCGAGGCGGCCCAACTCGTCGTCGACGGAGCCGTGGTCGCCGAGAGCGAGATCCCGCAGTTCACCTGGAACCGGTTCAGCATCACCGGCGCCGGCCTCACCTGCGGCTACGGGCTCGCGCCGGCGGTGACCGACGACTACGTGGCGCCGTTCTGCTTCACGGGCGGGCTCGAGGCCGTCGAGGTCGAGGTGGAGGGCGTGCCGGTCGTCGACCCGATCGCCGAGGCGATGGACGCCATCGACAGCCAGTGAGCGCCGGGACCCACGGACCGTGCGACCCCCGGACCGTGCGACCCCCGGACGACCGAGCGCCCGAGCGCACGGTGACGGACGTCACGATGACAGGAGCCCGCCCGTCCTGTTACCGTCGGTAACGCTTACCTCGGGTAACCCCTGGCAGCGCCCGACGCCACCGTCGCGCGGCGGTGCCGCCGGACGACCCGACGTCGAGACGCAGGAGACCCACAACGTGCGGTTCGGACTCTTCTACGAGCACCAGATGCCCCGCCCCTGGGAGGAGGGCGCCGAGGAACAGCTCCTCGACGACGCCCTCGAGCAGGTCGAGCTCGCCGACCGGCTCGGGATCGACCACGTCTGGGAGGTCGAGCACCACTTCCTCGAGGAGTACTCCCACTCGTCGGCCCCCGAGGTGTTCCTCGCCGCGGCGAGCCAGCGCACCCGCGACATCCGCCTCGGCCACGGCATCGTGCAGCTCCCGCCGGCCATCAACCACCCCGCCCGCGTCGCCGAGCGCGTCGCCACCCTCGACCTCCTCTCCCACGGACGGGTCGACTTCGGCACCGGCGAGGCCTCCTCGCAGGCCGAGCTCGGGGGCTTCGGCGTCGCCCGCGGCGACAAGCGCGAGCAGTGGGAGGAGTCGCTCGACGTCGTCACCCGCATGCTCACCGAGGAGCCCTTCACCGGGCACCGCGGCCGCTGGGTCGACGTTCCCCCGCGCAACGTCGTGCCCAAGCCCAAGCAGCGACCCCACCCCCCGCTGTGGGTCGCGTGCAGCCGTCGCGAGACCATCGAAATGGCGGCCCGCAAGGGAATGGGGGCGCTCTCGTTCAGCTTCGTGGAGCCCGAGGACGCCAAGCCCTGGGTCGAGTCCTACTACCGGATCCTCGCCTCGGAGGAGTGCGTCCCGGCGGGCCTCAGCGTGAATCCCAACCTGGCGGTCGTGGTCCCGCTCATGATCCACGAGGACGAGGAGACCGCCATCGAGCGCGGCATCGACGGCGCCCACTTCTTCGGCTACTCGCTCGCCCACTACTACGTCTTCGGCGAGCACGTCCCCGGCCACTCCGACGTCTGGGCCGAGTTCGACCGCGACCGCCGCCAGCGGGGCTTCGCCCGCGACCTCATCAAGGCGCAGGAGTCGCCGCTGTCGATGAAGGTGCTCCAGGAGGGCGTCGGCTCCCTGCGCGGCGCCGTCGGGACACCCGCCCAGGTCGCGGATCTCGTCCGTCGCTACGAGGCCGTCGGCGTCGACCAGGTCATCTTCGTCGCCCAGGCGGGCACCAACCGCCACGAGCACGTCTGCGAGTCGCTCGAGCTCTTCGCCGACCAGGTGCTCCCCGAGTTCGCCGAGCACCGCGACGAGCAGGACGCCCGCAAGGAGGAGCGCCTCGCCGACGCCGTCGAGGCGGCCCAGGCCCGCCGTCCCCGCCGCGCGCCCACCGAGGCCGCCGACCGCTACGTGATCCAGCCCACCGGAGAGCTGCGCGCCGCGGCCACCGACACCGGCGTCGGCGCGACCCGCCCCGAGATCGACCTGCGCGGCCGGATCGAGCGCACCTTCCGCCGCGGCGTGGGGACCTTCGTCGACCGCGTCTCCGACGAGCGCCTCGAGCGGATGGGTCCCCGCGTGGCGGGAGCGCTGTTCCGCGGGTGGGGACGCGCCGGACGACCGACCGAAGGAGCCGGCGGGACCGACACCGTGCAGTTCGACCTGCGCTCCGACGGCGAGGTCCACTCGTGGACGGTGCGCAGCGACGAGCACGGGGTGAGCGTCACCAAGGGCGGCGCCGACCAGCCCGACGCGGTCCTGCGCACCGAGCTGGTCGACTTCCTGCGCATCACCGCCGGCCGCCTCCCCGCCGGCAAGGCCCTCTTCGACGACCGCCTCGAGATCGAGGGCGACCTCGGTGCCCTCTCACGGGTCGTCGGCACCATCGCCGAGGAGGACCTCTACTGATGCGCGAGCCCGGTCGCTTCGCGGAACGGCTGGTCGTCGTCACCGGCGCCGCCTCCGGCATCGGGCGAGCCACCTCGCTCGCCTTCGCACGGCAGGGCGCCCGGATCGCCGCCCTCGACGTCGACGGGACCGGCGCCGAGGAGGTCGCCGCCGAGTGCGCCCGGCTCTCCGGCAGCGCGGCCACGGCCCACGAGGTCGACGTCGCGGACCGCGAGGCGATGTCGCGGGTCGCCAAGGCGGTGGTCGACGAGCACGGCGCCCCCGAGGTGCTGGTCAACAACGCCGGGGTCGGCCTGAGCGGCACCTTCCTCGACACGCCACTCGACGACTGGGACTGGATCGTGTCGATCAACCTCATGGGCGTGGTCCACGGCTGCCACGCCTTCGGCGAGGCCATGCTCGAGGCAGGCCGCGGTCACGTCGTCAACATGTCGTCGGGCCTCGGCTACGTCGCCACCCCCGACCAACCCGCCTACTGCGCCACCAAGGCCGCGGTGCTGTCGCTGTCGAGGAGCCTGCGGGCGGACTGGCGGCCCCGCGGGGTGAGCGTCTCGGCTCTCTGCCCGGGGATCACCGACACCCCGATCGTCGAGCGCGCCCGGTTCCGCGGCGAGGGCGCGGACGACGAGCGCGACCGCGCCCGCCGGCTCTTCCGGCGTCGCCGGTACGGGCCGGAGCGAGTCGGCCGTGCCGTCGTCGACACGGTGCGCCGCGACCGCCCCGTCGTGCCGGTCAGCCCGGAGTCGTGGTTCGGTTGGGTCCTCAACCGGGTGCTGCCCGCACGCGCCGGCGACCTCCTCGCGCGCCTGCGCGCACGCAGCCGCTGACCGACCACCGGCGCGACCGCGTCGGTCAGGACGCCGGCGGGGTCACCTCGACCGGGGGGATGCGGCCCATCCGGCCGGCCTGGTAGTCCTCCACCGCTTGGACGATCTCGTCCTTGGTGTTCATCACGAACGGCCCGTACTGGACCATCGGCTCCCGGATCGGACGACCGCCGAGGAGCAGCACCTCGAGGCTCGGCGTCGCCTGGGGCTGGCGCGGATCCGCGCGCACCACCAGGTGGCGCGCCCCGTGCTCCGATCGCTCGGATCCGTCGAGCACGGCGAGCCTCCCTTCGCCGACGGGAGCGGCGTCGTCGCCCTCACCGACGCGGCCCCGCCCGGCGAGGACGTAGACGAGCCCGGTGAAGCCCGCCGGCCAGGGCACCTCGAGGCGGGCGTCGGGCGCGACGGTGGCGTGCGCGTAGACGATGTCGGTGTGCGTGCGCCCCGGGCCGGCCACACCCGCGAGGTCACCCGCGATCAGCCGCACCAGCGCCCCGCCGTCCGGCGAGGACACCAGCGCGAGGCGGTCGCCCTCCAGGTCCTGGTACCGGGGGGCCACCCACTTCTCCCCCGAGGGGAGGTTCACCCAGAGCTGCACGCCGTGGAACAGCCCGCCCGAGCGCACCAGGTGCTCGGGCGGCATCTCCGAGTGCACGATCCCGGCGCCCGCGGTCATCCACTGGGTCGCGCCGTCGGTAATCACGCCTCCTCCACCCGTGGAGTCACGGTGCTCGATCGCCCCGTCGATCATGTAGGTGACCGTCTCGAAGCCGCGGTGCGGGTGGTCGGGCGCGCCCTTGGCCTCTCCCGGCCCGTACTCCACCGCGCCCATGTGGTCGAGCAGGACGAACGGGTCGGCGTGGCGCAGCGACGGGTTCGGGAACGCCCGCCGCACCTGGAAGCCCTCCCCCTCGAAGGTCGTCGGCGCGTCCACCAGACGCTGGGCGCGCAGCGGCCGCGACCCCTCGGGGTCGGGAACCGCCAGCTTCGGGAGGGCGAGCAGGTCGTCGACGGTGACAGCGGGCACGGGCGTGATCCTCTCCGGGTGGTCTCTCGACGGTCAACCCCGAACGGCTCGTCAGTGTTCCCGGGTCTTCCACCCGGTGCGCGGGCGAGCCGGTCCGCTGAGGCCGCTCCGCTGAGCCCGACGCACCGGGCCGCGGCCGGCCCGGGTCAGGGACGCGCGTGCGCCTCCGCGCACTCGACGCCGTCGTCGCCGACGGTCGCGGCATGGTCCGTGCCCGGCTCGATCACGAGCCGGTCGCCCGGCCGCAGCTCGACGTCGCCCGAGTCGCGGGTGTGGAACACGATGCTGCCCGTGAGGCAGGCGACGATCTTACGGTAGCCGTGCGAGTGCCAGCCGTAGGTGTCGCCGGGCGCGTTGGCCCAGCGCGTGGGCTCGCGGCCCTCGTCACGCAGCGCACGCTCGACCTCGTCCGCTCGGGGGCGACTGCCCGTCCAGGGTGTGTGCGTCGCAGGCATGCGGCCAGGGTAGGCACGCGCGCGGAAGCGCCGTCCGGGAGGAGCGCCTCGCCCGCGCGTGCGACGATGCGGGTGTGGACCTCCCCGTGATGCCGCCGCTCTCCCCGATGCTCGCCAAGCTCGCCCGCGAGCTCCCCGAGGTGGCCGAGGGCACGTACTTCGAACCCAAGTGGGACGGCTTCCGCGCCGTCGTGTTCCGCGACGGCGCGGAGATCGAGATCGTGAGCCGGGGGGAGAAGTCGTTCACCCGGTACTTCCCCGAGCTGCTCGAGCCGCTCGCACGCGACCTGCCCGAGCGCTGCGTCGTCGACGGCGAGATCGTCGTGGCCGCCGGGCGGGGCCTCGACTTCAACCTGCTCCAGGCGCGCATCCACCCGGCCGAGTCCCGGATCGAGCGCCTCGCCCACGAGACACCGGCCTCGTTCGTGGCCTTCGACCTCCTCGCCCTCGACGAACGGGACCTGCGCTCCGAGCCCTTCTCCGAGCGCCGCCGGCTCCTCGCCGAGGCGCTCGCCGGCGCTCGGGCCCCCGTCCACCTCACCCCCGCCACCACCGATCGGGAGGTGGCGCACGGATGGCTGGAGCGCTTCGTCGGCTCCGGGCTCGACGGCGTGGTCGTCAAGAGCCCCGATCTGCGGTACCTCGAGGACAAGCGGGCGATGACCAAGGTCAAGCGCGAGCGCACCGCGGAGTGCGTGGTCGCCGGCTACCGCCGCCACAAGGACGGCGCAGGGGTCGGCTCGCTGCTCCTCGGCCTCCACGACGGCCGCGGCCGCCTCCACCACGTCGGCGTCGCCAGCGGACTCCGGGAGCGCCTCCGCCGGCAGCTCCTCGACGACGTCGCGCCCCACGAGATGCCGTCGTTCGACGGGCACCCGTGGGAGGCGTGGAGGGACGAGGCGGCCCACGAGCGACTGCTCATGCCCGGGACACCGAGCCGCTGGGCGGGGACGCGCAGCCCGGCGTGGGTGCCGCTCCGACCCGAGCTGGTCGCCGAGGTGCGCTACGAGCAGCTCCAGGGGGCGCGCTTCCGCCACCCCGCCCGGTTCGTGCGCTGGCGCCCCGACCGCGACGCGGAGTCGTGCACCTACCGGCAGCTCCTCACGAGCGTCCCCGAGGACCTCCACGAGGTGCTCGGCGGGTAGCCGCGGCCACCCCGGCACTGTCATCCCGGCACTGCCGTCCCACCGCCGGCGCGGAACGGCTACTGCTCGCGGGCCCGGCTCGGGTGGACCCGGGACGGCTCACCGGGGACCTTCGGGAAGTGGGGCGGGAACGGCGCCTCCCCCAGGCCGTCCGCCTCGTCGCGCTCCACCCACGCGAGCAGCGGCTCGAGCGAGTGGGCGCGCTCGTCGAGGGCGGCCATCGGATCACCGCGCCGGGCCAGCAACTCGGGCACCGTCTCCACGGTCAGCTCGGCGGGCTCCACCGTCGCGAGCTCCGACCAGCGGATCGGGCACGAGACCGGGGCGCCCGCCAGCGGCCGCACCGAGTAGGCGGCGGTGACGGTGCGGTCCGGGAGGTTCTGGTTGAAGTCGACGAAGACCCGCTCGCCGCGGTCCTGCTTCCACCAGGAGGCGGTGACGAGCTCGGGGAGGCGCCGCTCCATCTCCCGCGCCACGGCGAGGACGCAGCGGCGGACCGGCAGGTAGCCCCATCGGGGTTGGATCCGCACGTACACGTGCAGGCCACGGGATCCCGACGTCTTCGGGAACCCGACCATGCCGACCTCGCGGAGCAGGCGGTCGAGCTCGAAGGCCGCCTCGCGCACGGCGTCGAAGCCGACGCCGGGACTCGGATCGAGGTCGAAGCGCAGCTCGTCGGGACGCAGGAGGTCGGCCCGGCGGACCTGCCAGGGATGGAACTCCAGGCAGCCGAGGTTGGCCGCCCAGAGGAGCTGCGCCGGGTGCGCGGGGCAGAGCTCCCGGGCGGTCCCACCCGCGGGGAACACCACCTCCACCGTGTCGACCCACGGCGGTGCCCTCCCCACCCGCTTCTGGAAGAAGCGCACGCGGTCGGCATCCGTACCGTCGGCAGCCACGCCGTCGGGGAAGCGGTGCATGACCGTGGGCCGGTCGCGCACCGACACCAACAGGGCGTCGGCGACGGCGAGGAAGTACTCGAGCACGTGGAGCTTCGTGAGCGACCGCCCTGGGAACCAGACCTTGTCCGGGCTGGTGACCCGGACCGCCCGGCCCCCGACCTCGATCTCCGTCGACCGCTCCGCCACCACCCGTCACCGTACCCGGAGGCAGTGCGACCGGGTAGTGCGACCGGGCCTGCCACGAGCGCTCGGGCTCGTCGCTCTCTATCCTGGAGGTCCCGTCCCCACGGCGGCGACGGCAAAGGCGAAGGAGCTTCCCCGTGCCCAAGGCCATCTGGAGCGGCGCCATCAGCTTCGGGCTGGTGAACGTGCCCGTGAAGCTCACCACCGCGGTGCAGCGGCAGTCGGTGCGCTTCCACCAACTGCACGAGCCCGACGGCGCTCGCATCGAGCAGCGCCGGGTCTGCTCGGCCGAGGACCAGGAGGTCCCCTACGAGCAGGTCGTGAAGGGCTACGAGGTCGCGCCGGGGGAGCACGTCGTCGTGCGGCCCGAGGAGCTCGAGGCGCTCGATCCCGAGGCCAGCCGGACCATCGACATCCACGACTTCGTCGACCTGGACGACGTCGACCCCGCGTACTTCCAGCACGCCTACTACCTGCTCCCGGACCGTCAACCGGCCCAGAAGCCGTACGCGCTGCTCCGCGAGGCGATGGTCCGCTCCGGGAAGGCCGCCGTCGCCCGCTTCGTCATGCGCAACAAGGAGTACCTGGGGCTCATCAGACCGGTCGACGGAGCCCTGATGCTCTCCACCCTCCTCTTCCACGACGAGCTGGTGGGCCCCGCGAGCCTGGAGGAGCTCCCCGGCGACGTCGAGCTCGACGACCGCGAGCTGTCGATGGCCGAGCAGCTCGTCGACTCGCTGAGCTCCCCGTGGGAGCCGGAGCGCTACGAGGACCACCACCGGGCACGGATCCTCGACCTGATCGAGCGGAAGGCCGCCGGCGAGGAGGTCGTCGCCGCGCCCGAGACCGAGCGCCGGGACAGCGGGGTCGTCGACCTCGTCTCGGCCCTGGAGGCCAGCCTCGACGACGCGGAATCCGACCGCCGCTCGGCGAGCGGATGAGCGGCGGAGCCGGAGCCTCCGCGTGGGTCGGCGCGGAGCCGGGTGCCTGAGCAGCGCCACCGGGTCGAGATCGACGGGCGCGTCCTGTCGCTCTCGAACCTCGACAAGGTCCTCTACCCGGGGACGGGGCTCACCAAGGCGGGCGTCATCGACTACTACCGGCGGGTCGGCGACGTCGTGCTCCCCCACCTGCGCGACCGTCCCGTGACGACGCGCCGCTTCCCCGAAGGGGTCGACGGCGAGTCCTTCTTCGAGAAGCGATGCCCCGGGCACCGCCCGGACTGGGTCCGCACCGCGACGGTCCCGGCCGCCTCGGACGGGGAGGACCTCGAGTTCTGCGTCGTCTCCGACCTCCCCACGCTGGTGTGGCTCGCGAACCTCGCCGCGCTCGAGCTCCACGTGCCGATGGCCACGGCCCGCGATCCCGAGCACCCGACAGCGCTGGTCTTCGACCTCGACCCGGGCCATCCCGCCGGCCTCCCCGCCTGCGCGCGGGTCGCGATCCGCCTCCGCGAGGTGCTCGACCGCCTGGGCCTCGAGGCGGTGGCGAAGACCTCCGGCAAGAAGGGGGTGCACGTCTGCGTGCCCCTGAACCGGGACGGGGGCCCGACCCACGCGACCGTACGGGACTTCGCGCACGCCGTCGCCCGCGTCGTCGAGCGCCGCAGCGCCGGCGAGGTCGTCACCAGGATGGAGCGGCGGCTCCGCCGCGGCAAGGTGCTCATCGACTGGAGCCAGAACGCCCGGCACAAGACCACCGTGGGCGTCTACTCGCTGCGCGCCACCGAGGTGCCCGCGGCGTCCACCCCGCTCCGCTGGGACGAGGTCGCCGCCGCTCGGGACGACGGCGACGTGCTGCGCTTCTCGCTCGACGAGACCCTGGCGCGGATCGAGCGGGAAGGCGACCTCTTCGCGCCGGTGCTGGAGACCGTCCAGCAGCTCCCGGACCTCCCCGGATGAGCGACCGCTTCGTAACCGCGGCCGCCCCGGCGAGGTCTCACGACATGTGAGTACCCCAGCACCGGGCCTGCTGCCCCGCCTCGAGGACGCCGCCGGACGTCCGGGCGCCACCGTGACGTTCCTCGAGGGCGACGATGCCGTCACGGTCGAGCGCTCACGTCTCCACGACGACGCCCGTCGGGCCGCTGCCGATCTCCAGTCGCTGGGGATCGGACCGGGCGCCCACGTCGCCTTCCTCGGAGCGACGTCGCGGGCCCTCGTCACCGCCATCGAGGCGGTGTGGCTCGCCGGTGCCACCGTCGTCGTCCTCCCCCTCCCCATGCGTCTCGGCTCGATCGAGGAGTTCGTCGCCCAGACGCGCGCGCGGATCCGCCGGGCGGAGGTCTCCCTCCTGCTCGCCGACCCCGACCTCCTCGACTTCATGGAGCCCGAACCCGACGATCCCGACGTCGTCCTGCTCCCCGACCTGGGTGCTCGCCGCTCGCCCGACGACCACGAGCGACCCGTGGACGACCCCGAGGCCCTCGCCGTCCTCCAGTTCACGAGCGGATCGACCGCCGAGCCCAAGGGGGTCGCGCTGCCGCATCGCTGCGTCGCGGCCAACCTGGACGGGATCGCCCGTGCGGCGCGCCTGGACCCGGAGCAGGACGTCCTCGTGTCGTGGCTCCCCCTCTACCACGACATGGGTCTGATCGGAACGCTGACCCTGCCCCTCACCACCGGGACCGACCTCGTGCTCGCCGGGCCGCAGGACTTCATGGCCGCGCCCCGACGTTGGGTCGAGTGGATGTCCCGCTTCCGCGGCACCGCGACCGCGGGCCCCAACTTCGCGTACGCCCTCGCCGCTCGTGCGCTCCGCCGCGCCGAACGACTGGACCTCTCCCCGTGGCGAATCGCGCTCAACGGCGCCGAACCGGTGGACCCGGCCACCGTCGAGGCGTTCTGCGAGGCGGGTGCCCGCCACGGGCTCGATCCCGGCGCGGTGTTCCCCGCGTTCGGGATCGCCGAGGCGACCCTCGCGGTGACCTTCCCCGAACCGGGGAGCGGCATGCGCCTCGACGTCGTGGACGACCGCGTCCTCGAGACCGACCGCTACGCCGCTCCGACCGATCCGGACGCCGACGGCGTCCGGCGCCTCCCCCGGCTCGGACGGCCGCTCCACAACCTGGAGGTCCGGATCTGCGATCCGGAGACCGGGTCGACGCTCTCCGATCGGGAGGTCGGCGAGCTGGAGATCCGGGGCGAGTCGGTGACTCCCGGCTACCAGGGCCTCCCCCGATCGGGCTCCGCGGCGTTCCACGACGGTTGGTTCCGGAGCGGTGACCTCGCCTACCTGACCGAAGGCGAGCTCGTGGTGTGCGGCCGGATCAAGGACATGATCATCGTCGGCGGCCGCAACGTCTTCCCCGAGGACGCGGAGCGAGCGGCGGCCGAAGCTCCCGGTGTCCGGCCCGGGAACGTCATCGCCTTCGGCTCCTCGGCACCTCGCGGCGAGCGGTTGGTGGTGGTCGCCGAGACCAAGGCCGACCCTGCGGACACCTCCGAGGTGCGTGACGCCGTGGCCCGCAGGGTGCGCGACGCCCTCGGCCTCCCGGCTCGCGAGATCGTCCTGGTGCGACCGGGGAGCCTGCCCAAGACCTCGTCGGGCAAGCTCCAGCGGTCGCTGTGCCGGGCCCGCTACCACGAGGCGCGCCTCGACACCGTCGACCTGCCGTGAGCGACTCGGCCTGCGCGTCGGTGGGCGAGACGCCCCTCCCGGTGCGGCCGACCTCGGCAGCGGCCTAGCGCGCGTCGGTCCCCTCGAACTCTGCGGCACGCACCCCGCGCGCGGCGAGCTCGGCGAGGAACGGGACCGGCTCGATGAGCGCGGAGGCCGGACCCACTCCCGGCTCCGAGCCCAGCTCGGGCAGCGCTCCCCCGGCCGCTGCCGCGGCCACGGCCAGGACCGTGCCGGTCACGACCGACAGGTGGTCCACCGCCCCCAGCGTCACGACCTCGCGCGCGGAGCCCCGACGACCGCGGAGATCGACGACCAGCCCGCCCAACCTGGCGCCGCCACCCTCGGCGGGAGCGACTCGACCCGTCAGCACGTCCGAGCGCCGCAGCGACGATCGGAACGTCGCCGTGGCGAGGGCCGGGAGCGTCGTGGCGAGGAGTCGCGGCACCGCAGCGGCCGCCCGCCGGCACTCCTGGGGGCCCACCGGCGAGGGGAAGTCGACCAACCGCCGTCCCGTCGCCGCGCGCTGCTCGACCCACGCTCCTCCGAGCAGCTCCCGGCTCGGGGATCGGGCGGAGCGCCGGCGCCACCGCGCGGACGCCGGACCGGCCGCGCCGTAGCGCGCCACGTGGACCTCCTCGACCTCGTCGAGGCGCCCGGCCGCCAAGCGCGCCAGGATCTCGGAGAGCCCCGGGGCGAGCCCCGCCCCCACCACCACGGTCGTCCCGCTCTCGACGGCGGCCGCGTGCAGGTCGAGCAACCGGCCCACCGAGCGGGGGTGCTCGCCGCAGGTCGCGACGGGAACGCGACCTTCGATGCTCCGCTCCACGATCCGGGCGTCCAACTCCCCGGGCACGGCGACCGCCACGGTGGACACCGCCGCCGGGATCACCTCGCCCGGACCCCACGTCGTGGTCGCGACCTTCTCGCCGATGTCGTCCGCCAGCGCGTCCGCCGCGTCGGCATCGGCGTCGGCGACCAGGACCCGTTCGACGGCCGGAGTCGCCGCGAGCTGACGGACGGCCTCCCGTCCGACGGAGCCGCAGCCGACGACCAGCGCGGTGGTCACCCGCTCACGCTGCTCGGTCGGCGCTCCAGCTCGAGCTCACGCCACCCGGAACCACCTGGTGGACGGCCTCCCCGGCCCCGCAGGCGCGCCACCGCCGCCACGACTCCGGCCGCGGCGACCACGGCTGCGGCACGGCGCGCCCAGCGCATCATCGGGAGGGGGAATGGCGATTCACCGGTGGGGCTAGGTGGAATCGAACCACCGACCTCACCCTTATCAGGGGTGCGCTCTGACCGACTGAGCTATAGCCCCGCGAGCGCGGAGAGCCTAGCAGCGGGAGCACGGGCCGCTCCGCCGTCACGAAGCGTCCAGATCGACCTCGAGGCCCCCGACGAGGCGTGACGCCAGGTTGTACACGAGCGCGAGCCCGGCGGTCACCACCGCCGAGAGGATCACCCCCAGGAGGCCCACCAGCACGAAGATCTGGAAGACCCGCCCCCCGAGGAACCGGAAGTCCTCGTAGCCGAGCAGCTCTCCGAGGAAGCTCTCGAAGTTCCCGAGCACGCCGGTCGCGCCGAGCACCGTCCAGAGCACCACTCCGCCGAGGAGGAAGACGGCGAAGACCCCGACGTAGACGACGAGCGCGAGCTTGAAGATCGGCCACACCTGCACCCGCCGGAGGCGGGAGGTGTGCGGAACCGGCACCGCGGTCGGGCCGAACGTGGAGGCTCGCGAGACCTCCGGATCGCCGCTCGGAGCGGGACGGGTCGAGTCCTCGCTGCGCTCCCCGGCCGCCCGCGCCGGAGCGGTCGTGTCCGCGGGCTTCGCGGTCTCCTCGACCGGCTTGGCGGTCTCCGCCGGCTTGGCGGTCTCCGCCGGCTTGGCGGTCTCCGCCGGCTTGGTGGGTGCGTCCGGAGCTCGCGACGACGGGGAGGGGCGGGCGGCGGGCGGTGTGGACGGCGGCGTGGACGCGGGTCCCGCGCCCGCCGGGGCGCCCGTCCCGGGGGGAGACGACGACGGCTCACGGGTCGGCGAGGGTGCCGGATGCGGCCGCGTCGCGTCGTCGACGCCCGCCCCGCTCCCCGCCGACGGGGCTGCTTCCTGCTCTGTGGACGGACGCTCCGTGGACGGGCGCTCGTCGGGACGGCCCGGCCGTGGGCTCGCCGGCGCGCCGGCGCCCGCTCCGCTGCGATGCTGTTGCTCGGACGGGCGAACAGGGGGCCCGGGCACACGTCCCGGGCCCGGGCGGGGCTCGCTGCGCGGAGGCTCGCCACCCGGTTCCCGCCGCGGCGGCTCGCGCCGCGGAGGCTCGCCGCGTGGCTCGCCCTGGGTGTCCGACCCGCCGGGCTCCTCACCAGACGGAGCACCGCCACCCGGTTCGCGGCGCGGCGGCTCGCGCCGCGGAGGTTCGGCACCGGGTTCCCTCCGCGGCGGCTCGCGCCGCGGAGGCTCTGTTCGCTCCCTCGACGCGGGCCGGTTCTCACGCTCCTCACGCCTCGGCTCCGACTCCGGCTTCGGCCGTGTCGGCTCGGGCGGTGAGCGCCGCGGCGCCGAGGGCGGAGCGTCCTGGTCGAAGAGCGTGTTGCCGTCGTTGCCGATGCGATCGTCGTCGGGCTCTCCGCGGGAGGGAGGCGTCCCGTCGGAGCCGACGCGGTCGTCCTCGGAGTCGGCGTCCGGTCTGCGCCGCTCGTCGTCGCGCTCGGATCTGCCGGAGCGCCCGGACCCGCGACGATCGCCCTCACCCGGATCCGCCGGGCTCGCCCCGCGAGCGTCGTCGGAGGCCGCGGGCCGGTGCGGTTCGGGTGAGCTCATGCTCTACTTCTTCCGCTTCCTCGTGTTCGTGGACGACCCCCCACTCGACGACCCGCCCGCCGAATCAGACCCGTCACCGGCGCCACCGGACGAGGAGGCGCCCGTCACCGTCGGCTCCTCGTGGTCGAGGACCGGCGCGACGGCCACCACCGTATCGTCGTCACCGACGCGGGCCACCCGCACCCCGGTCGCGTCCCGGCCCTGCGACGAGATGTCCTTCGCCACCATCCGGATCACGTACCCGGAGGACGAGAACACGAGGATCTCGTCCTCGAGGCCGACCATGAAGGCGGAGATCACCTCTCCCCTGCGGCCGGTGATCTTCATGCCCCGCACGCCCTGACCGCCGCGGTGCTGGGCCTTGAAGCGATCCAGCTTCGTGCGCTTCCCGTGGCCGCTGCTGGTCACCACGAGCAAGTCGGCGTCGCCCCGCACGACGTCGCAGCCGACCACCCCGTCGTCCTCGCTCTTGAGCTTCATGCCCCGGACGCCGGCGGCCGAGCGCCCCATGGAGCGCACCTCGTCCTCCGAGAACCGGATCGCCATGCCCCGGCGCGACACCATGAGGATCTCGTCGTCGCCGTGGGTCTGGACGACCCGCACCAGCTCGTCGTCGTCGTTGAGCTTGATCGCGATGATCCCCGAGCGCGCGTAGGCCGAGTCGTACTCGGACATCTTCGTCTTCTTCACCATCCCGTGCCTGGTGGCGAAGCAGAGGTTGAGCCCCTCCTCGTACTCGCGGGTGTCGATGACCGCCTGGATCTTCTCGTCCGGCTCGGTCTGCACGAGGTTCACCAGCGCCGTGCCCCGAGCCGTCCGCTCCTTGAGCGGGATCTCGTGCGCCCGCAGCCGGTACACCTTGCCCTTGTTGGAGAAGAACAACAGGTAGGAGTGCGCCGAGGTCTGCAGGAGGTGCGCCACGTAGTCGTCGTCGCGGAGCTTCGCCCCGGCGATCCCCTTGCCACCGCGGCCCTGGGAACGGAACGAGTCCGCGCGCACCGTCTTCACGTAGCCGTTGGCGCTGAGCACGACCACGACCTCCTCGTCCTCGATCAGGTCGAGGACGTCGATCTCCCCGGGGTCGTGCTCGACCGGGGTCGAGCGCTCGTCGCCGAAGCGCTCCCGGATGTCTCCGAGCTCGTCCTTGATGACCTGCCGGAGCTTGGCCTCGTTGCCGAGGATCTCCTCGAGCTCCTGGATGGTGCTCGCGAGCTCGTCCGCCTCGTCGACGAGCTTCTGGTGCTCGAGGTTGGTGAGGCGCCGAAGCGGCATGTCGAGGATGTGGTTCGCCTGGATCTCGCTGAACTCGAACTCCTCGCCCATGAGGGCGGTGCGGGCCGCCGCGGTGTCGGCGGACTCGCGGATGATCCGGATGATCTCGTCGATCCGGTCGAGCGCGCGGAGGAGCCCCTCGACGATGTGGAGGCGGTCGTTCGCCTTCCGCAAGCGGTGCTCGGAGCGCCGGGTGATGACGTCGACCTGGTGCTCGACGTAGTGCTGGAGGATCTCCTTGAGGTTCAAGATCCGGGGCGCCCCGTCGACCAGCGCCAGCATCAGCGCGGCGAAGTTGGTCTGCATCGGGGTGTTCTTGAAGAGCTGGTTGAGCACCACGTTCGGGTTGGCGTCGCGCTTGAGCTCGATGACCAGGCGCTGGTCGATCCCCGAGGACTCGTTGCGGAGGTCGCGGATCCCTTCGAGCTTGCGCTGCGCGACCAGCTCCTCGATCTTCTGGCCGATCTGCTCCACCGAGGTCTGGTAGGGCACCTGGGTCACCACGATGCGGTGGCCCTTGCTGCGCCCGGTCATCTCCTCGACCTCGGCGACGGCGCGCATCTTCACCGAGCCCCGGCCCTTGGTGTACATGTCCGCGATCCCCTGGTGCCCGAGGATCTGCCCTCCCGTGGGGAAGTCGGGACCGTGGATGTGCGCCATGAGGTCCTGGACGGACGCGTCGGGGTGGTCGATCAGGTGGACGGTGGCGTCGACGACCTCCGCGAGGTTGTGGGGCGGGATGTTCGTGGCCATCCCGACCGCGATGCCGCCACCTCCGTTCACCAGCAGGTTGGGGAACCGGGCGGGGAGGACCGTGGGCTCCGCGTTCTCGCCGTCGTAGGTGTCCTCGAAGTCGACGGTCTCCTCGTCGATCCCCTCGAGCATCGACATCGCCAGGTTGTCCAGCCGGCACTCTGTGTAGCGCATGGCTGCCGGACGATCGTTCGGGTCGGGGGTGCCGAAGTTCCCGTGCCCGTCGACGAGCGGGTACCGGAGCGAGAAGTCCTGGGCCATGCGGGCGAGCGCCTCGTAGATGGCGTTGTCGCCGTGGGGGTGGTAGTTCCCCATCACGTCGCCGACGACCCTGGCGCACTTCTTGTAGGGCCGGTCCGGCCGCAGGCCGCCGGCGTACATGCCGTAGAGGATGCGTCGGTGCACCGGCTTGAGGCCGTCGCGCACGTCCGGGAGCGCCCGCGACACGATCACCGACATGGAGTACTCGAGGAACGAGCGCTCCATCTCCACCTGGATGTCCACCGGCTCGACGATGCTCAGGATGTCCTGGGTCCCCGCGTCGCCGTCGCCACCACGACCGCCGCCGTCACCCTTCTTGGCTGCCATCACCCACTCCTCGAGAACACACCACTCGGAGCGCTCGCCACGAGCGCTCCGCCGAACCCTCTCGCTGACATCGCCGTACCCACCTCAGATGTCGAGGAACCGGACGTCGCCGGCGTTCTGCTGGATGAACTCGCGACGCCGGGCGACGTCGTTGCCCATGAGCTTGGCGAACACCTCGTCGGCGATGGCCTCGGCCTCGCGGGCGTCGACCCGCAGCAGCGTCCGCTGGGTCGGGTCGATGCAGGTGTCGCGCAGCTCGTCCCAGTCCATCTCGCCGAGACCCTTGAACCGGGCGACGTCGATCTTGCGGCCCTCGTGCTCGCTGCGGAACGCCTCGAGCGCCCGGTCGTCCTTCAGGTACACCTTCTCGTTGCCCAAGGTGGCCGAGTACAGGGGTGGCTGGGCGATGTAGACGTGCCCCTCGGTGACGAGAGACGTCATCTGGCGGAAGAAGAACGTCAGCAGCAGGGTCCGGATGTGGGCTCCGTCGACGTCGGCGTCCGCGAGGAGGATCACCTTGTGGTAGCGGACGTTGTCGAGGTCGAACTCCGCCCCCACACCGGCGCCGATGGCCGTGATCAGGGCCTGGATCTCCTCGTTCTTCAGCATCTTGTCGATGCGGGCCCGCTCCACGTTGAGGATCTTCCCCCGGATGGGCAGGATCGCCTGCGTGCGGGGGTGCCGAGCCTTCTTGGCCGGTCCGCCGGCGCTGTCGCCCTCGACGATGAACAGCTCGCACTCCTCGGGCTTCTTGGAGGAGCAGTCGGCGAGCTTGCCCGGCATGCCGGCGGAGTCGAGGAGGCTCTTGCGGCGGGTGAGGTCGCGGGCCTCACGGGCTGCGATCCGCGCCCGCGCCGCCTGGAGCGCCTTGGTGACGATCTGGCGGCCCTCGGGCGGGTGCTCCTCGAGCCAGTCCGCGAGCTTCTCATTGGTGATCTTCTCGACGAGGGAGCGCATCTCGGTGTTGCCGAGCTTCGTCTTGGTCTGCCCCTCGAACTGGGGGTTCTTCAGCTTGACCGAGAGGATCGCGGTGAGGCCCTCGCGGATGTCCTCGCCCTGGATCTTCGGGTCCTTCTCCTTCACCAGGTCACGACCCTTGGCGTAGCGGTTGATGACGCTCGTGAGGGCCTTCTTGAACCCCTCCTCGTGCATCCCGCCCTCGGTGGTGGCGATGGTGTTGGCGAAGCTGTGGATGCCCTCGTGGAAGGCGGTGTTCCACTGCATCGCCACCTCGACCACGCCGCCGTCCTCCTCGGCCTCGAAGGAGATCACCCGTTTGTGCAGCGGCTCCTTGGAGGCGTTGAGGTGCTTGACGAAGTCGACGATCCCGCCGGGGTACTTGAACGTGTGGTCCACCCGCTCGGCGGGTCGCTCGTCGCGGAGCCGGATCTCGAGGCCCTTGTTGAGGAAGGCCATCTCCCGGAGCCGCTCCACCAACGTCTGGAGGCGGAAGTCGACCTCCTCGAACACGTCGGGATCGGGCCAGAACGTGACGATCGTGCCGGTGCGGTTGGAGGGGCCGACCTTCTTGATCTTCGAGGTGGGTTTGCCGCCCTTGTCGAAGCTCTGCTGCCACTTCGCCCCGTCGCGATGGATCTCGAGGTCGAGGCGCTCCGAGAGCGCGTTCACCACGGAGACCCCCACCCCGTGGAGACCACCCGAGATCTTGTACCCGTCGCCGCCGAACTTGCCCCCCGCGTGGAGCGTCGTCATCACGACCTCGGCCGCGGACTTGTTCTTGTACTCGGGATGCGCGTCGGGTGGGATGCCGCGCCCGTTGTCCTCGACCCGGCAGCCCCCGTCGTCGAGGAGCGTCACCTTGACGCGGTCGCAGTACCCGGCGAGCGCCTCGTCGACCGCGTTGTCGATGACCTCGTAGACGAGGTGGTGGAGGCCTGACGGACCGGTCGAGCCGATGTACATCCCCGGCCGCTCCCGGACCGGCTCGAGACCCTTGAGAACGGTGATGTCCTTTGCCGCGTATGCCACGCGCGAATCCCTCGTCTCGCCTGCTCTCGGTCAGCTCCCGGGAAGGGCGGGGAACACCGTGCGCGCACGCCCGCGACGGCCCCTTTCGGACCCGGGTGCCGGGACGCTGCCGGAACCGCGAAAGTGCTGGTCAGCGCCCAAAAACCCTCTTCGACCATGCTACCAGAAGGGCCTGTCGGAATCGGTGATCCCACGCCCCCTCGGGGCGCACGTCGAGGAGCGGGCGCGCCGAGGGCGGCAACGGCGCGCGACCAGCGCTCACCGGTCCCCTCGGTACGCCTGCTCAGCGGGCCTCGCGGCCCCTCACCACGGGCCGGAACGAGGTGACCGCGTCACTCCCCAACCGCTCGTTGAGCCGCCCGGCCAGCTCCGCTCCGAGATAGCGGATCCGGGTGGCCCAACCGGGCTCGTCGACGGCGACGACCAGGACGCCCTCCCGCAGGCGCACCGGCCGCGCGTGGGCCGCGACCTCCTCGCCCACCACGGCCTCCCACACCGAGTGGAGGTCGGCTCCCCCGCGCAGGTCGCCGAGGCGCAGCTCGGCAGCGAGGCGGTCGAGCGCCTGACCGACGTGGCGCGGCTCGTCCGCGCTCACACCGGCTCCCGGTCACGCGTCACACGCCCGGTCCCCGTCACGTCGACAGCTCCCCCCGCTCGCGCACCCGGACCGTCGCCTCGACGGGCAGCTCCTCGGGGAGCTCGGAGGTCGTGGTGACGAGGGTCTGACCGGCGGGCAGGTGCGTCACGAGCGCCTCGGTGCGCCGACCGTCGAGCTCGCTGAAGACGTCGTCGAGGAGCAGGAGCGGTGGTTCCCCCACCACCTCGGTGGCGACCGCGTGTCCGGCCAACCGCAGCGCGAGGGCCAGCGAGCGCTGCTCGCCCTGCGAGGCGTGCAACCGGACGTCGAGGCCCCCGATCCGGAGCCGCCAGTCGTCCCGGTGGGGGCCCACGAGGGTCTGGCCCCGCTCGCGCTCGCGGCGCGCGTGACGCTCGATCGCGGCCTCGAGGGCCCCGGCGAGGTCGTCCTCGTGCTCGCGGGTGAGCGCTCCCTCGAACCACGAGGCCTCGTACTCGCCGTCGACCACCGCCGCGCCGGCCGAGGTCGAGTCCGCCGCCACCTCTCCGTAGGCCTTCGTGAGCGGCCCGTGGAGGCGCTCCAGGAGGCGGAGACGCCCACGCACGAGCTCCGCGCCCTTCTCCACCAACTGCGTATCCCACACCTCGAGGGTGGCCCGGTCGTCCGCGTCGCGCAGGCCCGCCCGCAGCAGCGCCGTCCGCTGGCGGACCACCTTCTCGTACTCGGCGCTCACCGCGGCCAGCCGGGGCGCCAACGCGCCCAGCAGCGAGTCGAGGAACCGGCGGCGACCCGCCGGCCCTCCCTTGACGAGCTCGAGGTCGTCGGGGCTGAAGATCGTCACCTGGAGCGTCTCCGACAACGCGCTCGACCGCGGCACGGCCTGCCGGTCGACCTGGATCCGGTTGCGCCCGCTGCGTGCGATCTCGGCCTCGACGAGACGCTCGCGTCCGCGGCGCTCGACCTGGCCGCGCACGATCGCCCGGTCCGTTCCCTCGCGCACCACCGCGGTGTCGGGAGCGCCCCGGAAGGAGCGGGCCTGGGCGAGCCACGCGACCGCTTCGAGCAGGGTCGTCTTCCCGGTGGCGTTGTGGCCGAGCACCGCGGTCAGGCCCGGAGCCGGAGCGAGCTCGGCGGTCTCGTAGCAGCGGAAGTCGCGGAGGCTGATCCGCTCGAGTCGCACCCGCCCAGTGTGGCGCGCGCCGTGAGGCCCGCTACGACACCCGTACCGGCATCAACAGGTACAGGAAGTCGCCACCGCCGACACCCTGGATCGTCGCCGGCTTGAGCGGGTCCGTCGTCTCGAGGGACAGCTCCTCGCCGCCGGTGACCGTCGCTCCGTCGAGCAGGAACTCGGGGTTGAAGGCCACGGTCATCTCCTCCCCCTCGTACTTCGCGTCGATCAGCTCGTGCGCCTCCCCGACGTCCTGGGCGCTGGCGGTGAGCTCGACCTTCTCGCTCGACATCCGCAGCCGCACCGGAGCTCCGTCCTTGCTCTGCGCGACCAGCCGGACACGCTTGACGGCCTCGATGAACGGCTCCCGGGCGACCGTCAACCGGTTCTTGTAGTCGCTGGGCAGGAGCTGCCGGTAGTTGGGGAACTCGCCCTCGATCAACCGTGTGGTGATCCGCACGTCGTCGAGCGCGAACGAGGCGTCGCGCTCGGAGACAGTGATCGTGACCTCGCCCTCACCCAGCAGACGTTGGAGCTCGCCGAGCGCCTTCGCCGGCACCAGCACGGACTCCTCGCCCGAGACCACGTGCTCGCCGTGGAGGTCGCGCAGCGACAGCCGGTACGAGTCCGTCGCCACCAACCGGACGCCCTCGTCGGTCGGCTCGAGCTGGACGCCGGTGAGGATCGGGCGGGCGTCGTCGCGCGACGCCGCCGGCACGACCTGCCGGAGCGCGTCCGACAGCAGCTTCCCGTCGATCCGGACACCTTCCCCCTCGGGAACGCTCACCGTCGGGAACTCGTCCGCCGGCAGCACCCGCAGCGCGAAGTCGGACCGCCCGGAGCTGATCCGCGCCTCGTCCTCGCTGACCTCCACGGTGACCACACCCGGCTCGAGCGCGCGGGCGATGTCACCGAAGAGCCGGGCGGGCAGGACCGCGGTACCGGCTTCGACCGTGTCGACCGAGCGCTTCACCGAGATCGTGATCTCCAGATCGGACCCGACCAGCTCGAGTCCGTCGTCGGCCCGGAGGAGCAGTCCCGAGAGGACCGGGAGCGCGCCCGTGCGTGCGGTGACCGCGCGCTGAGCCACACCGATGGCCTCGACGAGGGTGTCACGCTCGCAGCGGAGCTTCACAGGCTTCCTCCTCTGTCATGTCTGTGATCAAGTCAGTAGAGGTAATAAGGGTTGTGGATTGTGGACGAGAGGCCGTCTTCCCTGGTCAGAGGCCATCTCTCTGTCCCCGTTCTCTCCACAGCCACCCACAGGCGATGAACGGGGCCGCGGACGTATGGGCCGGAAGTCCCAGGATGATCCCCAAGCGTCCACAGATTATCCACAGCGAGCATGACGTCACCCGGGTTCCCCGTGCTTGATCCGGTTGATCAGCTCGCTGACCTGCTCGAAGATCGGGCGTTGCTCGGCCATGAGCGCGGAGATCTTCTCGACCGCGTGCATGACCGTCGTGTGGTCGCGGCCGCCGAACTCCTTGGCGATCTGCGGGTAGCTGTAGTCCGTGAGCTCACGGAAGACGTACATGCCGATCTGGCGGGCACGGACGAGGGGACGGCGCCGGCTCTTCCCGATGAGCTCCTCGACGGTCCAGCCGAACATCTTGGCGGTCTCGTCGAGGATGAGCTCGGGGGTGATCACCCGAGGCTCGGACGACGGGAGCAGGTCGGAGAGCACGTCGCGGGCGAGCTCCTCGGAGAGCGGGACGTCGTCGAGGCGTGCGTAGGCGGCGACGCGGATCAGCGCGCCCTCGAGCTCGCGCACGTTGTCCTTGATGTGGGTCGCGATGAACCCGAGGACGTCGTCGGGGACGTGATGGAAGCGCTCGGCCTCGGCCTTCTTCTGGAGGATGGCGAGACGGGTCTCGAACTCGGGTGGCTGGATGTCGGTGATGAGGCCCCACTCGAAGCGGCTCCGGAGCCGGTCCTCGAGCGTGGCGATCGACTTGGGCGGTCGGTCGGAGGTGATGACGATCTGGCGGTGGGCGTTGTGGAGGGAGTTGAAGGTGTGGAAGAACTCCTCCTGGAGCCCCTCCTTCGACTCGAGGAACTGGATGTCGTCGATGAGGAGGACGTCGACGTCGCGGTAGCGGCGCTTGAAGTCGCCGCTGGTGTTGGTGCGGATGGCCTCGACGAACTCGTTCATGAACGTCTCGGTGGAGACGTAGCGGAGGCGCAGACCGGGGAACACCTCGCTGACGAAGTGGCCGACGGCGTGGAGGAGGTGCGTCTTGCCCAGGCCCGCCTGGCCGTAGATGAACAGGGGGTTGTACGAGCGGGCGGGCGCCTCGGCGACCGAGAGCGCGGCGGCGTGGGCAAAGCGGTTGGAGGCTCCGATGACGAAGTGGTCGAAGGTGTAGCGCTGGTTGAGCGCGTCGCCCAGCGTGTCGGGCGAGCCGACCCGGGAGCGCGTGGTGGCCAGCTCGCTCGGGTTCTTGGTGCCGGGCGACGACGACGCGGGCAGGTCCGGGACCGCCTCGGTCTCGGCGGTCACCACGGGGTCGTCGAGCTCCTCGGGTGGTTCGGTGTGGACGACGTACTCGACGAAGATCTCACGACCGGTGTGCTCCCGGAGGAGATCGTCGATCAGGGTCGAGTGCTCGTTGACGATCCGGTCCCGTGCCAAACGGCTGGGGACCGCGAGCACGATCTGGTCGTCGTGGAGCTCGATCGGGCGCACACCCTCGAACCAGGTCTTCCACGTCGCTTCGGTGAGCCTGGTACGGAGCAGCGCCGCGGCGCCCTTCCACAGATCGCGCGCGGCGTGGACGGTCGGGCTAGCCACAGGTTCGTCCACAGGTGTTACCCACAGGCGTGTCCACAGGTGTGGATAGTGCCTCCGGCACGTCGCCCCCGGCAGTGTCGCTCTCGTCCGTGGCGGTGCGGTCCACCGCCCTTGTTCGGCCTGGGCCCCCTGCCGGTGAGGTCGCGGTACACCTGTGGGGCCGCTGGGGAAGTGCCGCCACGCGGCCAGTCACGTGACGGCAGGGGCCGAACGCTAGCAGTGGACCGACAGGGAGACAAGAGGCCGTGCACGGGCACGGTGTGGGGCCGGTTCGGACGCGGCGACGACGCGTGGTCGCGTCGCCGATCGGGTGGCGGGAGAGGGCCGGGAGCGGGCCGGGAGAGGCCGGGAGAGGCCGGGAGCGGGCATGGGCGGTCGTCGCGAGATCCTGCTCGCGTCGTCGTGTCGTCGCTCGCTGCGCCGGTCGCTGCGCTGGTCGCGTTGCGAGGCCGCGCGGGGGGCTCGTACACTCGGCGCTGACCCGGCGCGTCCGTTCTGACGCGCGCCCGGCGCTCCGCTCCGATCCGGGCGCCGCTCGCAGGAGGAGGCCTTCTCGTGGAGGCCCCGTCGAGGAGATCCGCAGGTGAAGCGTCCGTACCAGCCCAACACCCGCAAGCGGAAGAAGAAGCACGGGTTCCGTCACCGCATGCAGACCCGGGCGGGGCGGGCCGTGATCACCAGCCGGAGGCGCAAGGGCCGCGCACGCCTGAGCGCCTGATCTGGCGCGTCCGCGATCGTGAGACCTTCCGCGCCTTGGCCCGGGGCCGCCGTCGCCGCCGGGGTCCGGTGTCGTTGGCCGCGGTGCGGTACGACGACGAGCGGCGCGTCGACCCACCCCGGGTGGCGTACCGTCTCGGAGGCCGCGTCGGCAACGCCGTCGTCAGGAACCGCATCCGGCGCCGTCTGCGCGCGGCGGTCCGCGCGAACCGCTCCCGGATGGCCGAGGGTCGCGCGTACCTCGTGGGAGCGGGTCGAGAAGCGGCACGGGTCCCCTCCCGCGAGCTCACCGCCGCGCTCCGCGCCCTGTTGGACGACGTCGAGAAGGACGAGCGCGTGATCCAGCGGCGCGGTGAGGGACGGCGGTCGTGAGCCGGGGCGCACGCCTGCTCCGCTCGTTGCTCGGCGTGTACCGCGCGTGGAGCGCGGGGCGGCCGCCGCGTTGCCGGTACCTGCCGACGTGCTCGGCCTACGCCGAGGAGGCGGTCGTCGCCCACGGCGCGGTGCGGGGCACGTGGCTGGCCGTTCGGCGGGTGGGACGCTGCCGGCCGGGGGGCGGGTTCGGTTACGACCCGGTCCCGGAGCCCAGCGACACCGAGGCATGGGGCACCGAGGCACGAGGAACAGGCGCACGGGAGGCAGAGCCGTCGCATCCGGAGGGGTGCGACGGGAGCGGGTCCTCGGACGGGGACCCGAGGAGGGAGCGAGCCCGTGTGGGATAGCATCCTCGACGCCTTCGGGAGCGTCATGGCGTTCTTCTACGGCGGGATCCCGAACTACGGCGTCACGATCATCCTCATCACGGTGGCGATCCGGCTGGCGCTGTTTCCCCTGACCGCGAAGCAGGCGCGGTCGATGGCGGCGATGCAGAGGGTGCAGCCGGAGATCAAGAAGATCCAGCAGAAGTACAAGCACGACCGCCAGAAGCTCAACGAGGAGCTGATGGCGTTCTACAAGGAGCACCAGATCAATCCCCTGGCGGGGTGCCTGCCGCTGGTGGCGCAGATCCCGATCTTCTTCGCGCTCTTCCAGGTGCTCCGGAGCCCGTCGAGCCACATCCCCACCGGGACGCGGTTGTTCGACGCCTTCTGCCCCCAGGGTGCGGAGGTGTGCGCCGAGGAGGGTGCGCAGGGTCTGGAGTTCCTGACCATGGACCTCTCCCGGGGTGCCAACGCAGCGCACGGTTCGGTGACGACGGCGTTGCCGTTCTTCGTGCTCATCGCGTTGGTGGTCGCCAGCGGGTACTTCCAGAGCCGACAGATGACCAAGATGCAGCGCGGGCGCGCCACCGCGCAGAGTCAGATGATGACGAAGATCTTCCCGGTGTTCTTCGGCGTGATCTCGTTCACGTTGCCGGCCGGCGTGGTGCTGTACTTCCTGGTCAGCAACGTGTGGCAGATCGGGCAGCAGGCGCTGGTGTTCGGGCGCGACGGCGGCTCCGGAGCTTCGAAGTCGCGTGACGGCCGAAGCGGATCTCGAGCGGAGTCCGGCAAGGCGAAGTCCGACAAGAAGGCCGACTCGGGGAAGCCCGACTCGGGGAAGGCGGCGGCGATCGAGACGTCGAGCCGGCCGACCACGGACGAGAGCACCGAGAAGGGCGCAGGGAAGACGGATGGGTCGGATCAGAAGTCACAAGTAGGTTCAAAGGCATCATCTTCTGAAGCACGGCCAAACCGCTCGAAATCGAGGAAACGGAAGAAGCGTAAGCGGCGTCGCTGAGGGGCACGGCTCACGGCGGGCGACGCGAGACGACGACGGACGAGGACGGCGGAGCAGATGGAGTGGATCCAGACGACAGGCAAGAGCACCGACGAGGCGGTCGACCAGGCCTTGGAGGAGCTGGGAGTCGACGAGGACGAGCTCGAGTACGAGGTGGTGCGGGAGGCGAAGTCGGGAGTGCTCGGCATCGGCTCGCAGAAGGCCCAGGTGCGGGCTCGGGTGCGTCCGATCTCCCGCGAGAAGCCGGACCGCCGCCGGCGCAAGCGCGGCGGCGGTCGGAGCAAGGGCTCGCGTCAGGGCAAGCCGGACGGAGGCGGCAGGAAGGGCAAGGGCGGTGGCCGCGGTGGGAGAGGCCGCGGCTCGGACGGCCGCCGAGACGGCCGCGGGGACGGCAAGGAGCAACGACGTGAGAGCGATGGCGGAGGTGGCCGTGCCGGCAAGCAGCGGTCGGGTGGAGCGAAGCAGACAGCAGGAGACAAGCAGGCACGAGAACAAGGGCGGAGCCGAGGCAGCGGCGACGGGGAGCAGCGAATGAGTGACGTTCCAGTGGAAGAGCAGGCCGAGGTGGCGCAGGACTTCGTCCGGGGATTGCTCGACGAGTTCGGCCTCGACGGTGACGTGCGGGTGTCGACCGAGGAGGACCGGGTGGTCCTCGAGGTGGAGGGCGACGAGCTCGGACTGTTGATCGGGCCGGACGCGGGCACGATGGAAGCGCTCCGAGAGCTCGTGAAGACGACCCTGCAACGACACACCGCAGGCCAGAACGCCAGGATCTCGATCGACATCGGCGGGTACGCGGCGAGGCGGCGAGCCGCGCTCGAGGCGTTCACCCGGGAGCGTGCCGAGGTGGCCCTCGAGGACGGTCGGGTGCAGGTGCTCGAGCCGATGCGGCCGCCGGACCGGAAGGTCGTGCACGACATCGTGAACGAGATCGACGGCGTGACCACGGTGTCGGAAGGCGAGGAGCCACGACGGCGGGTGGTGATCGAGCCGGAGTCGTGACGTGCTCGACGAGGCGGCTCGCACGCGTCTCGTCGGAGTACTGGGGGTCGGTCAGGAACGAGGCCTGATCGGTCCCGGCGACCCCGGGAGCCACATCGAGCACGCCGGCGCGCTCGTGACGGGGTTGGACGCGCCGCGGTCGTTCGTGGATCTCGGCAGCGGCGGCGGTGTCCCGGGGCTGGTCCTCGCCGCGCTGTGGTCCGAGAGCTCAGGGGTCTTGCTCGACTCGAGGTCGAGGTGCACGCGGTACCTCGAGTGGGCGGTCGCGGCGTTGGAGCTGGGATCGCGCATCGACGTGAGGCGGAGTCGTGCCGAGGTGGCGGCGCACGACGGGGAGTTGCGGGAGCGCTTCGATCTGGTGGTGGCGCGCTCGTTCGGCCCGCCGGCGACGACGGCGGAGTGCGGGACCGGGTTCGTGGAGCCTGGGGGCCGGATCGTGGTGAGCGAACCTCCGGTGCAGCGTGCGACCCGCTGGCCGGAGGAAGGGCTGGCGAGGCTCGGGTTGCGGACGGAAGGACGCTGTGGCGTGCCGGAGCTCGCGCCGGGGGTCGTCTTGCGGAAGGTCGAGGCAGCGGACCCGCGCTGGCCCCGGAGGGTGGGTGTGCCCAGGAAGCGTCCGCTGTGGTGAGTCCGCCTGTGGTGAGCCCCTTGGGTGAGCCAGCGAGGTGAGCCGGCGAGTTGAGCCAGTGAAGTGAGCCTGCCTGTGATGAGGCTGCCTGGGGGCGACACTTCGGCGAGGAACGGTCGCCGGGTGCGTGCGGCTCGCCGGAGCTGGTTGGGGGGCGCAGAGGGGTTCCACGTGGAACGGGGCGAGGTGCGGTCGTGGACGACGACCGGCGTGGCGCGTCCAGCAGCATCGGGCGCGGTCGGGTTCCGTACCGTTCCACGTGGAACAGCAGGGAGGGGCGGGTGACGACGGCGCTCCGTTCCACGTGGAACGCGTGCACGCCGCGGAGTCCGTCACGGGAAGGGTTCGAAGGGGTACGACCCGCGGGTGTGCGTCAGGGCACGATACGGCGGCCGCAGATGCCGGTTCCACGTGGAACCGATCTGCTGGATCTGGCCGCAGATCCTTGACCTCGTGCTCGCCAGGGGGGAGGATGACCCCCGAGAGGAGGCGTGCATGGAGAACGAGATGGACCCGGCCGACCGCGCATCTCGGGGGCGGCGGATCTTCGAGAGCCTTCGGCGCAGCACCGAGTCCGACGACGCAGTGGATTCGACGTCGGCCGGCAGCGGGCGCTCCCCTGGTTCGGACCACGAGGACACAATGGCTTCCGCCTCCTCGTCGCCTCCGCCCGCCGGCGATGACGGAGAGGGTGACGCAGAGCACGACGCAGAGCACGACCACCGGGCCGAGCATCATGGTGCGGCGCCGCCCCCCGCTGGGGACGAACCCGACGTGCCGGCGGCACCGGAATCTTCGCCGCCCGCTGCCGGCGGGACGTCCGCTCCCGCCGGATCGTTTCCCGGCGTCGCGGACCTCCCGACGGAGTTGTCACCTCCTCCCCCGTCTCCGGATGACGGCACCGAGCCCACCGCGATGGACTCCTCGGCCGGTGAGCGGCCCGTTCCGAGGGTGGTCGCCGTGGCGAACCAGAAGGGCGGTGTGGGCAAGACGACCACGGCCGTCAACCTCGGCGCCGCCCTCACCGAGCTCGGCTTCCGCGTGCTGGTGGTCGACCTCGACCCGCAGGGGAACGCCACGACCGGGCTGGGGATCGACATCCGCAACCTCGACACGACCGTCTACGACTCGTTGATGTCGGACGCTCCGCTCGAGGACTCGGTCGAGGCCACCAGCGTCCGCAACCTGTTCGTCGTGCCCTCCAACATGGACCTCGCCGGCGCCGAGATCGAGCTCGTCCCGATGTTCAGCCGGGAGCTCAAGCTCCGCCGGGCCGTGGAAGCCGTGAAGGACGAGTACGACTACGTCCTCATCGACTGCCCACCGAGCCTCGGCCTCCTCACGGTGAACGGGTTGGCCGCGTCCGACGACGTGATCGTGCCCATCCAGTGCGAGTACTACGCGTTGGAGGGACTCGGCCAACTCGTGAACAACGTCGATCTCGTGCGCACCAACCTGAACCCGGTGCTCGACATCCGCGGGATCGTGCTCACCATGTACGACGCGCGGACCAAGTTGGCCGACCAGGTCGTGAACGAGGTCCGGGCGCACTTCGGCTCCAAGGTCTACGCCACCATCGTCCCGCGGACGGTGCGGTTGTCCGAGGCGCCGTCCTTCGGCCAGCCGATCATCGTCTTCGACCCCTCCTCGCGAGGCGCCGAGGCGTACCGGGCCCTCGCTCGGGAGATGAGCGGCCGCATGGAGCCGCAACCGTCGTGATGGAGCGCGTCGCACAGGCGCGAGCCGGGGGAGGGTGGTCGACGACGCACCACCGCCGGCACTGAAGGGAGGAACCGTGGCAAGAGCAGGTGGGCTCGGCAAGGGACTGGGGGCGCTGATCCCCCCCGGCCAGGAAGGTCGCGCGGTCGGCGGGGTCGACGAGATCCCCGTGGCCTCGATACGTGCCAATTCCTTCCAGCCTCGCGAGCAGTTCGACGAGGAGGCGTTGGCGGAGCTGACGGCGTCGATCCGGGAGGTGGGTGTCCTCCAACCCGTGCTCGTCCGGCCCGGCGACGACGGGTACGAGATCATCGCGGGGGAGCGCCGCTGGCGCGCGGCTCGACGAGCGGGCCTCCAGACCATCCCCGCGCTGGTGAAGCCCGCCGACGACGCCACCGCCCTCGAGCACGCGGTCGTCGAGAACGTCCACCGCGCGGACCTCAACCCGTTGGAGGAGGCCGCCGCCTACCAGCAGCTCATCGAGGACTTCGGGCTGACCCACGACGAGGTCGCCGGTCGTGTGGGCCGCAGCCGCGCGGCGATCTCCAACACGTTGCGCCTCCTCCAGCTCCCCGCCTCGATCCAGAAGCTCCTCCAGGAAGGACGTCTCTCGATGGGCCACGCCCGGGCGCTGCTCGGGACACCGGACCGCTCGTTCCAGGAGGAGCTGGCGCGCCGTGCCGTGGGGGAGGGGCTCTCCGTGCGCGCGGTCGAGGAAGCGGTCCGGGAGCGCGAGGAGGAAGGCGACGAGACCGAGGCGCGGCGCCGCGCCCGGAGGCGGCGCCTCCCCGAGCCCGGGCTGCTCGAACTCGAGAACCTCCTCGGCGACCACCTCCAGACGCGGGTGAAGGTGAGCGGTGGTCCGAAGAAGGGCAAGCTCACCATCGAGTTCTCGGACCTCGAGGACCTCGAGCGGATCTATCGGGTCATCGTCCTCGAGGGTGCCGGCACCGGCGCCGGCACCGGCGAAACCTGACGCCCGCCCCCGACGCCGCGCACGCTCCGCGTCGAGGGCCGGATCCGCCCTCGCGGCGCCGGGTCACGTGTCGTCGGGTGGCTCCTCGACCGCCCTGCGGACCCCGGTGACCAGGGCTCGCCCCACCTCGCCGGAGCGGGCCACGAGGACCCGGATGGCCTCGGCGTCGCCGGCCGCGACCGGCTCGCAGACCACCGCCGGCGCGCGCGTCTCCCGCAGGATCGCCTCCTTGCGCCCGGTCGGATCCGCCACCTCGCGGGCCAGCACGGCGCCCAACTCCTCGACCACGCATCGTGCCAGGTGCCGGCCCCGCTCCGAGACGAACGCGCCCGACCCGTAGAAGGAGCAGCACGGGTCCGGACGGTCGCCGAGGCGCAGGAGGAGAACGACGTCGGCCCCGAACCGGTTCGCTTCCGCCGCCAGCGCGGACTGGTCGGCCGTGCCGCTCTCGACCACGACCTGCGCCTGGAGCTCGGCGAGGCCCTGGCGCACCACCGCGCCGAGGACCCCGAGCTCGGGCTCCACGGCCACGAACACACGTTCGCCGCTCAGATGGCGGGGACGGGCTCGCAGCGCCTCACGCTCGCGGGCCTGGGCGACCGAGCCGTTGCTCCGGTGCCCGAGACGCTCGAGCGCGGCGACGGTCTCGGGCCCGCAGATGCCGTCGACCGTGAGCCCGGCGTTGCGCTGGAACTCCCGCACCGCGCCCACGGTGTCGACGCCGAAGATCCCGTCCTCCTTGCCCGCGTCGAAGCCGAGCGCGTTGAGCGAGCGTTGGAGCGTCTCGACGTCGTCGCCGCGGAGCATCGGTTGGCGGTGGTAGAGGAGGCGGTCGCCGAGCGAGTACCCGCTCTCGACGAGGGCCGACCACGTCTGGGGACCGCAGACGCCGTCGACGCGCAGGCCCCGGTCGGCTTGGAAGTCGCGGACCGCCGCCTCGACGACGGGACCGAAGTCGTCGGGCGCCTCGCCCGACGAGACGTCGTAGCCGAGCGCGCCGAGACGCGTCTTCAGGTCCCGGACGTCCTCGCCGCGGGCGCCTCGCGCCAGGTGGACCGTGACCGCCACGACGTCGTTCTACCCCATCGACGCCGGGCCGGTCACCGTCGCGTGCGGACGGCCGCACGCGACGACCGACCGCGTGCGGTCAGTCGATGACGTCGGAGAGCTCCTCGAGCAGTTGTCCCTTGCCCTTGGCTCCCACGAGGCGCTTCTCGACCTCGCCGTTGCGGAAGAGCAGCAGCGTCGGGATGCTGAGCACCTCGTACCGGCGGGCCGCGTCGGGGTTCTCGTCGACGTTGAGCTTGGCGATCTGCACCTTGTCGCTCTGTTCGCCGGCGATCTCCTCGAGGACCGGGGCGATCATCTTGCACGGGCCGCACCACTCGGCCCAGAAGTCGACCAGGACCGGCTTGTCGGAGCCCTTGACGGTCTCGTCGAACGTGGTGTCGGACAGCGTGACGATTCCTTCGGCCACGATCCTTCCCTTCTCCTCGGTGCCGTGTGCAGCGGCGCTCGCAGTGCCCGCGGCCGTGCTGTTGCTCGCGGTTCGGGCGTGTGCTGCGTGCGCAGGATTCTACGGGTTCAACCCGCGCCCCCCGGCATTCGATTCCGGAGGTGACATGGGCCACGCCCGTCGTGCCGCCGGGATGCTAGAGCGCGACCCCGTGGGCCTCGACGGCGTCGAGGTCGAGCTCGACACCCAGGCCCGGGCCCGACGGCAGCGTGATGGATCCGTCGCGGTCCACCGTGATCGGCTCGGTGAGCATGAAGTCGCGGGCTTCGGGCACCCAACCCGGAGGATCGTACGGGAACTCGCACCAGCCGGCGTTGGGCGAGGCGGCGATGACTTGGAGGTTGGCCGCGAGGCCGAGACCGTTCGTCCAGGTGTGGGGGGCGAAGCCCACGTCGAAGGCCTCGGCCATGGCGGCGATCTTGCGCGAGGTCCAGATGCCGCCGGTGAAGGTCGTGTCGGGCTGCACGTAGTCGAGGCCGCCGTGGACGAGGTGGTCGCGGAACCCGTGCAGGTCGGAGAGCATCTCGCCTCCGGCGATCGGTGTGGTCGTGGCGGTGCGCAGGCGCGCGTAGCCGGTGTAGTCGTGCTGGTCCAGCGGCTCCTCGAGCCAGGCGAGGTCGAGCTCCTCGTAGGCGCGCGCCGTGGCGAGGGCGCGCTTGAAGTCCCAGCGCACGTCGTCGAACAGGTCGACCCGCCAACCCTGGTTGGCGTCGACCATGATCGCCATGTCGTCGCCGACCGCCTCGCGCACCGCCCGGACGACCGCCACGTCCTCGGCGAGGGTCGGGAACCGGCAGCGGAGCTTGATCCCGGTGAAGCCCTCCTCCCGAGCCGCCAGGGCGCTCTCCACGCGCTCCTCGGGGCTGCGGAGCTCACCGGTCGACCGGTAGGCGCGCACGCGGTCGCGCACCCCTCCCAGGAGCTTCCACACGGGCAGGCCGGCGCGCTTGCCGAGGATGTCCCAGAGGGCCGGCTCGAGGTGCCAGGCGCGGTAGCCGACCACCCGGGTCGAGGTCCGCAGCACCCGGAGGATGGACTCGACGTCGCTCGGGTCGCGCCCGACCAGGTAGGCGCGGAGCAGGTCCACGAACCCCTTGGCCTCCTCGGCGACGAGCAGACCGCCCGCGTACCCTTCGAGGCCCTCGTCGGTGACGACGCGGAAGACCGACGCCGAGCAACTCGAGGAGGGGATGCCCGGCATCCACGAGGGGCGGAACTCCTCGGGGAGCGGGTAGTGGCAGAGCCAGGCGTCGACCCGGTCGATCTTCATGGCCCGGCACTCTAACGCCACCGCGTGTGCTCCACCGGGCTGACCCCGAGGGCGAGACCGCGGCACGGTCCGGCGGGGCGCCCCGCCGACCGGCATCGGTTCGGTTGGCGATGGTCGGTCGGGCAAAGCGCTGCCCGGGTGGGGCCCGGCGTGCGCAGCATGGAGGGAGGGTGGGGGCGAGCGACCGGAGGGAGCGAGCCGGCAAGCACGTCGGGCCCCTCCCGGGCACGCGGAACGCGCCAAAGGTGAGGCGGCGAGCGAGGCTCGGACTAGCCCGTTGTGGTCACCGTCAAATGACGCATTCGGGCCTCACGCCGGAGCCGGTTCGTGACGGACGATTGCGGAATCGAAGATCGTCTGGGGTTCCTCATCGACTATCACCTCCGTGCCGTCCGGGCAGGGATCATCGCGACCTACCTGGTCGTTCCCGTCCTCGCGGTCCATCCGTTCGTGGAGGGCGCGGAGGTCGAGTGGTGGCCGTACTTCGCCGTGCTCGGCGTGGCGCTCGGCGGCGCGCTCGCGATCTCCGGGCTGCCGTGGGAGCGTCTCTTCCGGAGGGGGATCGGCGACCGCTTCCGGTACGCGTGGTCGGTGCTCGACATCGTCCTGATCACGGTGCTGCTGGAGGTGAGCGGCGGACCCGGAGCCTCCCCCGTGTTCGGCCTCTACGCGCTCACGACGGTCTTCTTCGCCGCCTCCTACCCGCGCCGGGGCCAGATCGTCCTGCTGGGCTTCACGTTCGCGTGCTACGCCGCGATCGTCCCCGGTTCGGGGCTCTCCGCCGGCGCGGTGCTCGTCCAGCTCGGTGTCCTCGGCGTGCTGGGGTTCATGGCCAGCTTCCTCGCCCACGAGCTCCAGAGCCAGATGCGCGCCCACCGGGAGGCCCGCGAGGTCGCCGACCAGCGGGCGCGCCTGGTGCAGACGGTGGCGAGGGCGGGGAACGCCGTCAACGTCCTCGATCCCCAGGCGGTGCTCCAGGCCGTCGTCGAGGCGGCCACCACGCTCGGACTGGAGGCCGCCGACCTCTGCGTCCTCGACCCCGAGGGGGCGGAGTACGAGGTGCTCGCGGCCCGGGGTCTCCCCGACGACTACACGGGTCGCCGCCACGCCAGCGACTCCGGCGTCGTGGGTCGGGTCCTCGCCGAGAGGCGGACGGTCGTCGTGGGCGACTACTCGTGCCTCGCCGACTCGCCGCTCCCGTTGCAGGACCTGGGGTTCAGGGCCGTCGTGGCCGCTCCCGTGTGGGTGCAGGGCCGGATCGCTGCCGTGCTGGGTGGCGGCACCCGCCAGCGCTGCGATCTGAGCCGCGAGGAGGTCGAGGCCGTCGAGCTGCTCGCCTACCAGGCGGGCCGGGCCATCGAGAACGCCGGGCAGTTCGAGAGCGAGCACCGGATGGTCCAACGCCTCGCCGAGCTCGATCGCCTCAAGCGCGACTTCGTCTCGACCGCCAGCCACGAGCTGCGGACGCCCCTGACCGTGATCCTCGGGATGAGCACCACGCTCCTCGACCACTGGGACTCGTTCGATGACGCGACGAAGCGGGAGCTCCTCGACCGGGTCCACGCCAACGCCGGGAGCCTCGAGCGGATCGTCGCGTCGCTGTTGGACGTCTCGCGGCTGGAGGAGCCGGCCGGCCCGGAGCTCGTCGACCTGGATCTCGGCGGGCTGGTGACCGATGCCCTCGGGCGCCTCGCGTCCCTCTTCGACCAGCACCACCTCGAGGTGGACGTCGATCCCGATCTCCGGGTGCGCGCGGACCGGGGGATGCTGGAGCGCGTCGTCGAGAACCTGCTCGGCAACGCCGCGAAGCACACCCCACCCGGCACGGTGGTGCGCCTCCGTGTGCACCGGGACGGCGACGAGGCCGTGACCGCGATCGAGGACGACGGCCCGGGCATCACCGACGACGAGCTCGCGCACCTCGGCGAGCGCTTCTTCCGCGGTGGCGATCCGAACCGCCGCTCGACGAGGGGGATCGGCCTCGGCCTCGCGATCGTGCGCGAGGTGCTCGAGCGCCACGACGCGAGCTTGACCGTCGAGTCGTCGCCGGGCCGGGGCGCGTCGTTCTCGTTCCGCTTGCCGCTCATCCCGTGGGGCGAGGCCGAGTCGATCGCGCTCGACGGGTTGGAGCGCTCCACGGGCGTCGACGACCTGGCGGAGCGGGTGGAGAGCTGACGGAGCGTGGCGCCGTCGACGGCGGTGCCACCACGGCAGCCGGTGCGCGACGCGGTCTGCGAGCGCGCGGCCCGAAGCGGTCGGGCCGTGTCGCTCAGCTCGCCGCGGCGGTGGCCCGGCGCTTCTCCTCGTGGGCCCGGGCCTCGATCCAGCGCTCGGCGTCCATGGCGGCCTGGCAGCCCATCCCCGCGGCCGTGACGGCTTGGCGGTAGACGTGGTCGACGCAGTCGCCCGCAGCGAAGACGCCGTCGATGTTGGTGAGCGTCGTCGGACCGTTGGGCCCCGGCGGCAGCGGCACGATGTACCCCTCGTCGTCGAGGTCGATCTGGCCCTCGAAGATCTCGGTGTTGGGGATGTGCCCGATGGCGATGAAGAGGCCGGTGACCCCCAGCTCGGCGCGCTCACCCGTCTTGTTGTTGACGATGCGCAGCCCCTCGACGGTGCCGTTGCCGAGGACCTCCTCGACCTCGGAGTCCCAGACGAACTCGATCTTGTCGTTGTCGAACGCCCGCTCCTGCATGATCTTGCTCGCGCGGAGCTCGTCGCGGCGGTGGATGACGTGGACCTTGCTGGCGAACTTGGTGAGGAAGAGCGACTCCTCCATGGCCGAGTCGCCGCCGCCGACCACGGCGATCTCCTGGTCGCGGAAGAAGAACCCGTCGCAGGTGGCGCAGGTGGAGACCCCGTGACCGACCATCTGCTCCTCGGACTCGAGGCCGAGCATGCGGGCGCGGGCACCCGTGGAGATGATCACCGCCTTGCTCCGGTACTCGTCGTCGCCGACCCAGGCGCGGAACGGCCGCTGCGAGAGGTCGACCCGGTCGACGTGGGCGGCGAGGAGCTCGGTGCCGAAACGCTCGGCCTGCTCACGGAACTTCGCCATCATGTCGGGGCCGAGCACCCCGTCGGGGAAGCCCGGGTAGTTCTCCACGTCGGTGGTCAGCATGAGCTGGCCCCCGGCGTCGGTGCCCTCGATGAGCAGCGGTTCGAGGTTCGCTCGGGCCGCGTAGATGGCGGCGGTCAGGCCGGAGGGCCCCGAGCCGATGATCATGACCTCGCGCACGTCGGACACGGTGTCGCTCCCTTGGCAGTCTGCAGCGGGTGGGCTCGTCGCGGTCGACGGATCCGGTCGGCACGGGCAGGCGACCTCGCCGGCCGCGCGCCCGTCGGCGGTCTCAGCGGCGCCCGGTGAGCGGAGTCACGAGGGGCGGCGCTTCGACCAGGAGAACAGGCCGGCCAACGTGAAGATTCCGCCCACGATCAGGTGGGCGGCCCAGACGTCCTCGGGGAGGTAGACGGCCAGCGCCCGGAACGCGCCGATCGCGAGGATCGTGAGCGCGCTCAGCAAGAGGAAGGTGGCCAAGAGGCCGTAGACGACCGCTCGGCCGAACGTCCGTGCCGGCTCGACCGCCTTCTCGCGACCGAGCTCGACCACGGTGTCGACCGCGTCGGCGACCTGGGACGTCCAATCCGTCATCGTCCTCCCGTGCCCCTCCCGTCGGCGTGGGACGGGCGACACTCTACCCAATGCGACGGCCCGATACCCTCGGGGCGTGGTGACGACCCGATCGCGCACGCTCGCGGGACTCGTCGTGGCGGCCGCGACCGGCTGGTTGGCGGCCCGCATCCTGGGTGAGTACCCGTTCACCGGCGTGCTCCCGATCGTCGGCGGCTTCTTCCTCGGTGTGGTCGTCGTGGCGGTGGCGGCGTCCGTGGCCGGTGGCGAGCTGCCGGTGTGGGCGGTGGTGGCCGCGGCGGTCGTCGCCGTGTGGGCCGAGTGGCAGGCCGCGTGGATCGACTCCGGCGGCGACGGGTTCCTGGCCGACGGCGGCTTCGGGCCGCTCCCCGGCGAGGCCTACGTCGCGATCGCCGCGGCGGGCCTGGGGGCGCTCGCCCGGCTCGTGCCCGTGCCGGGTCGTCGCCCACGGGAAGGGGCTCCCCCCGCGAGCGCCGATCCCGAGCCTCCCGAGTCGCAGGCCGACTGACCGCCCGGGCGCGGGTGTCTCGACACCCGCAGCGAGCACCACGTCGACGCCGGACCCCGACGAGCTCGCGCCGCGCGGGACCGGTCGAAGGGCGGGTCAGTCGAACGACTGGGCTTCGAGGATCGAGCAGTCGGAGGCGGCGAAGATCATGGCGAGGGCACGTCCTCCGGCACCGGTGCGGAACACGAGGACCACGGCGTCCTCACCCTCGAAGACGCCCGTCCCGGCGAGGGCCAACGGGCTGTCCCCGGGCGCGGCGACCTGTCCGAGGCACCGCTCGACGTCCTCGCGGGTGGCGTCTCCCGCCGGTGGAGCACCCGCGTCCTGGGTCCCGAAGGCCTCCGACTCGGTGGTCCCCGCGTCCGTGTCGCCGTCCGTGGCGTCGTCTGCGCTGTCACTGGCGTCGGTGCCTGCGTCGCCACCGGCCGCTGTCCCCGAACCTGCGCTGTCGCCTGAGGCGGCGCTGCTGCGCTCCTCGTGCTCGCCGAGCGCGAGGCGGATGGCGTCCGACTCGGACAGGTCACCCAGGTCGCCGACGTAGACGTCGCCGGTGAGCGCGGCTCCACCCGCTTCGGCCAGCGCGTCGCGTCGCTCCTCGGCGGTGGCCAGTGAGGAGTCGTCGTCGTCCCGGTCGGCGAGCACCGACACACCGCCGAGCACCACGAGCACCGCGGCCGCGGCGGCGAGCGCCTGGGAGGAGCGTCGCCGCCACCACGGGTCCGCCGGAGCTCGACCGGCCGCCCCAGTCGCCCCGGACGTCCCTGCCGTCTCTGTCGCCGGCGCCGAGGCGAGGGCGGCGCCGACCATCCGCCGGCGGGTCAGCTCGTCGACCGCCTCGACGCGTGCCTGGACGAGGGCGCCGCGGGCGTCGTCGAGAGCCCGGAGGCGCCCGGCGCAGTGCCGGCAATCGGCGAGGTGGGCTTCCCAGCCGGCGAGGTCGGGGGTGGGTTCCTCCCCACCGGCGTCCAGGTACCGCGAGAGGGCCTCGTCGTCGAGGTGGCGGGGATCGGGCTCGCGGTGGTCGCTCATGGTTCCTCGGTCATGGGACGTCGCGGAACCGGGCGCGAGTTCCCGGCCCGCTCCGCGCGCTCGATCCGGTCGGCGAGCGCGGCGCGGCCCCGCGAGATGCGCGAGCGCACGGTACCGATGGGCACGTCCAGGGTGCGGGCGATCTCGTCGTAGTCGAGGTCGCAGAGGTCGCGCAGCACCAGCGCCGCCCGGTGGTCGTCGGGGACGTCGGCGAGCGCGGCGTCGACGTCGAGGCGGGCGTCGACGGCGGCCTCGAACGTGGCGCGGTCCGGTTCGGGCAGCTCCTCCTGGGGGACCGGGCGCCGTCCGCGGCGGCGCACCTCGTCGAGCGCGGCGTTGGTGGCGACCCGGTAGAGCCAGGTCGTGAACTTGGACCGCCCGTCGAAGCTGTCGATCCGTCGGGCGACGGACACGAGGGCTTCCTGGGTGGCGTCCAACCCGTCGTCGCGGTTGCCGGCGATCCGGCGGCAGATCGCGTGGATCCGGTCGAAGTGGCGCTCCAGCAGCGTCTCGAGCGCCGCCCGGTCCCCACCGCCGGCGGCGGCCGCCAGCTCGTCGTCGCCGCTCCGAGGCCCCCAACGGCGTCGGTCACGCGAAGACATCGATCTCGACGATCTCGAGCTGTCCGGATGCCGGCAGGTGGGTGATCCACAGCAACACCGACCCGCCGGCGACGCCGCCGAGGTCGAACCGGGCTCGCTCACCGAGCTCCGTGCCGGTGGCGATGGGCGTGCCCCAACCCTCCAACGACGCCGACGGCTCGGGAGCCACGTACACCTCGGCGTTCCACGACTCGCCCCGCGTGGTGACCACGAGTCGGCGCAGCTCCTGCTGGTCCTCGACGGAGACGTGGATCCCGACGCCCGGCTTGAGGTTCCCGAAGGCGGGCGTGTGGTAGTTGTCGGTCCGCCAGGCGGTCCCGGGATCGCCGTCGTGCACGCGCCCCACCTCGCCGGGGTGCTCGGCGCCGTCGTTGCCGAACGGATCGAAGTCGTCGGCCCCCGTGACGGCGGTCGGGCGCGGCGCGGGCTCGCCGCCCGGAAGCCGTTCGCGCACCTGTTCGAGCACGGATCGCCCGGTGCCGGTCCCGGCGAAGAACACGCCGAGCAGCGCGGCGGCGAGGCCGATCACGAGCACCGCGACGACCCCGGCCGTGAAGCGGCGGTCGTCGGGCACGGTGAGGGGGAGGCCCGTCTCGGGGGTCGGTTCCCCGTCGTCGAGCTCGAGGCTCAAGAGCGCGGCGCGCAGCTCCCGCGCCGAGGGATACCGGTCGTCGGGATCGCGGGCCAGCGCCCGCATGATCACCGCTTCGAGCTCGCGGGGGATGTCCACGCGGAGCTGGCGAGGCGCCAGCGGGGCTCGCCGGGTGCGGGCGACGGCGGTCGCGAGGTCTCCCTCCTCGTCGAACGCCGGACGGCCGCAGAGCGCCTCGTAGAGGACGAGGCCCAGCGCGTAGACGTCGGTGCGGGGCCCGACGGGCCCGCCCTCGACCTGCTCGGGCGCCACGTACTTGGCCGTCCCCACGAACGTGCCGACCTCGGTGAGGTCCTCGTCGAGCTCGGAGCCGTCACCGCCGCGGGCGATGCCGAAGTCGGTGATCTTGGCGCGTCCGTCGGGCAGCACCAGCACGTTCCCGGGCTTCACGTCGCGGTGGACGATCCCGCGGTCGTGGGCGCTCGCCAGCCCGTCCGCCACCTCGGTGATCAGGTGGACCGCGGTCTCGAGGTCGAGAGGGCCTCGCTCGTCGAGCAGGTCGCGCAGCGTCCGGCCTTCGACCAGCTCCATGACGAGGTAGACCAGCTCGTCATCGGCGCCCGTGTCGTAGACGGCCACCACGGCGGGGTGGGTGAGCCGGGCGACGGCCACCCCCTCGCGGCGGAACCGCTCCCGGAAGGAGGGGTCGCGGGCGAGATGGGGGTGGAGGACCTTCACCGCGACGCGCCGTCCCAGCACCCGGTCCTCGGCCTCCCACACGGTGGCCATCCCACCGCGCGCGAGCTGCCGGCGGAGGTGGTAGCGCCCACCGAGGACGACGTCGGCGGTCACTGCGTCGGCCACGGTCCCAGTATGGCCCGAGCGCGGGGAGCGCCCCGGGTTCGGTGCCGCGACGGCCGCCTGCTGCTCAGGCGGATCGGTGGTAGGTGATCCCGATGACCCCCGGGCCGGCGTGGGTGCCGACCACGGGACCGATGGTGCCGACCACGACGTCGTCCGCCGGGTAGTGGGGCTCGAGCATCTCGGTGAGGATTCCGACGTCGGACGCGTTGCCGTGCAGGACCGCGAGGTCCTCGACGGGGCTCTCCTCCTTGACCTTGTCGACGAGCCAGCGCAGCGCCTTCGAGCGCGTCCGGACGCGTGCGAGCGGCTCCACCTCGCCGTCCTCCACCCCGATGATGGGCTTGATCGAGAGCACGGAGCCGACCATCGCCTGGGCGGCGCCGATCCGGCCGCCCTTCTTGAGGTTCTCGAGGGTGTCGAGGGCACCGAAGAGGTGGGTGCGGCTCCGGAGGTCCTCGACCCGTTCGACGATGCCGGAGACGTCGGCTCCCTCGGCCGCCATCCGTGCGGCGACCAGGCACTGGTTGCCCAACGCGAGCGACACGGTCGCGGAGTCGACCACCGAGATCGGGATCTCGTCGCCGATCGCCTTGGAGCCGACCTGTGCCGACTGGATCGTGGCCGACAGCTTCGAGGAGAGGTTGATGCACACGATCCCGTCGGCGCCGCCCTCGGCCAGACGGCGGAAGACCTCCTCGAAGGCACCGGCCGAGGGAGCGGCCGTCTGGGGGAGGAGCGGCGCCTCGCGCATCTTGGCCCAGAACTCGTCCGGTGTGAGGTCACGGCGGTCGACGAACTCCTCGTCGCCGAAGCGGATGCTCAGCGGGACGACCTCGATGTCCAACTCCCGGACGAGGGCGTCGGGGAGGTCGCACGAGCTGTCGGTCACGATGCGGACCGCCATGGGGAAGGCCTCCTTGTCTGGTCCGTCTGGTCGGTCTGGTCGGTCTGGTCGGTGTGGCTCCTCGCGCTCGAGCGTTCGAGCGGGGCCTGCTCTCGACGTTACATGGCGCTCCGGGAGACCGCACCCGACGGCGCGGCGTCCCTCGGCGCCGGCAGCAGAGACGGCAGGGGAGTCCGGGGCGGGAGGCCTCGACCAGGGGTCAGCGCGAGCTGCGGCCGCGGAGGCGGTCGAGGAGCACGCTGAGGTCGGGGGTGCGCAGGGCCACCAGCGCCGCCACGTAGACGACGGCGCCCACGGCGACCCCCACGGCCGTGCGCGCGATCGCCCCCTCGCCCGTCTCGGCCCCGACGTGCGGGACGACGAGCAGGACCACGGCCGCCATGAGCGCGGTCGCCGTCGCGACCCGGATCAGGGTCGAACCGAGCCCGCCCCAGTCGGCCCGTGAGAAGCTGCCCACCCGGCGGGCGAGGAGCCGCATCGCCACGACCGCGGCCACCGCGTACGCCGACGAGTAGGCCAACCCGAGCCCCTGGATGCCCAGCGCCGGCTCCAAGGCGAACGCCAGGGCGACGTTGAGGCCGTTCTCGCCGGCGTTGACGAGGAAGGGCGTGCGGGTGTCGCGGAGCATGAAGAAGCCCCGCAGCGCGTACAGGTACACGGAGAAGGGGAACAGCCCGAGCGCGAACATGGCGAGTACGTCGCCGGTCAGCTCCGACGACGACGCGGAGAAGGCGCCGCGCTCGAGCATCGCCGCCACCACCGGTCGAGCGAGCACGAGGTAGCCGACCGAGGCCGGCACGATCACCATCGCCATGAGGCGCAGGCCGAGCGCGAACCGTTGCCGGAAGGCGGAGAAGTCGGTGCGCCGGGCCAGCGACGCCAGGTCCGGGGCCAGCGTCGTGATCAAGGACACGGCGAAGAGCCCGTGGGGGAGCTGGAAGAAGATGAACGCGCCCTGGTAGGCGGACACACCGCCCGCCGTGGCGTTGGCGAGGACCAGCACGATCCACAGCGCGGCCTGGTTCGAGGCCGCGTACCCGACCGTCCACCCCGAGAGGCGCACCACCGTCCGCACCGCCGGGTGGCGCCAGTCGAGCACCCACCGCAGGCGGACCCCCGAGGCACGGACCGACGGCCACAACGCCACCGTCATCGCCACGATCCCCGCCGTGGTGCCCAACCCCATGAGGAGCACGAGGCCCGTGTCGCCGCGCACCACGGCGAGGTCGGGGGTCTCCCCGGCGATGCTCGGCAGCGCGAAGAACATCGCCGAGACCACGACGTTGTTGAGCACCGGAGCGAACGCCGGGGCCGCGAAGGAGCGGCGCGCGTGGAGCAGGGCGGTGCCGAGCGCCGTGAGCCCGTAGAAGAGCATCTGCGGCATGAACAGCCGCAACAGGGCCGTCGCCACCTCCTCCTGGGCGACGGCCGCGGCCCCCTCGAGCCGCAGGGTGTAGAGGCGCACGATCCACGGGGCGGCCAGCACCCCCGCCACGGTCAACGCCGTGATCGCCACGATCGCGACGGTGACCACCGCGGAGGTGGCCTCGTCGTCGTCGCGCTCGACGTGCTCGACGAAGACGGGCACCAGCGTCGCCGAGAGGATCCCGCCCAGGATCAGCTCGTAGACGATGTTCGGCGTGGTGTTCGCCAGGTTGTAGGCGTCGGTGAGCCGGGTGAACCCGATGGCGTACGCGATGGCGGCCAGGCGGAGGAAGCCCGTCAGCCGGGACAGCGCCGTGCCGAGACCGATGAGCGCGCTGGACCGCACGACCCGGGACGTGGGCGCCGCCCCGGCGGCCTGCTCCGCGCCGGTCGGCGCGGGAGCCGTCGGGACACCCGGTGCGGGATGCGGCGGGTCGGCGCCGGTGCTCATGGAAGCCCGGGGAGAGGGGGAGGACCGGGCTCGTCGGGGCCGTCGGGCTCGTCGGGGCCGTCGGGCTCGTGGGGGCCGTCGGAGCTTCGGTGTGCCGCGAGCTCGGCCTCGGCGGCCTGCTCCTCGCGGCGGCGCCGCCGGCGATGCCGGAAGTGGTTCCCCCACCAGCCCACCAGGAAGACGCCGGCACCGATCGTGACGGCGAGCGCGACCTCGCTCACCGCCGTCGAGCGGATCGTCATGCGGAACGAGCCCATCTCGAGCGTGCCGTCCGGGGACGTCACGTGGACCTGCATCGGGAACGTGCCCGACGTCCGCGCCTCGACCGTGAACTGCGTCGTGGTGCTCCGCGGCGGCAGGGTGAGCTCGTGGATGTCCCCCGCGGGGAACCGCAGCTTCTCGCTCTCCAGGTGGACACGGACGCGCAGCGGCCGGGCCGACTCGTTCACGAAGGTGACCGGGATCCGTCCCTCGCTGGCGGTGAGCGTCACCGTGTGGTTCTGGGGGAGGCGCACCGAGGACAGCACGTCGTCGACGATGCCGCGAGCCGCACGCGCGTAGTCCGCCGCCGAGGGTGACGCCCCCGGCGCCTGCGCGGGCTCCGACTCGGCGAGGAGCACGAGCTGCTCGCCGCGGGTGACCTCGGCGCTGCCCTCGGGGAGCATCGTCTCCAGCGCCGCGAGTCGGGCGCGGGTGGTCCTGAGCGTCTCCGCTCCGATCGCCAGGCGCCCCGGGGTCGTCTCGGCGAGGCGGCGGCGTGCCGGGTCGCCCTCGATCGGATCGACCTCCTCGAAGAAGGTGTCGAGGTCCACCGGGCGCAGGGCCGGGTGGTCCACGAGGCCCCCGAGCACGGTCACGAGGGTGTTCGCCGTGGGGCTCCACTCGGGCGGTGGGGCCACGACCACGCCCCGTTCCTCCGAGGGGGACTCGACGGCGATCATCGCCAACCCGGCGAGGAAGCGGTGCGCCACCGCCGCGTCGCTGACGGCGTCGCTGCGCGAGCCGGTCTCGTCGCGCTCGAGCGAAGCGGCGAGGCCGGAGTCGGCGAGCGCGGCGTTGACGCTGCGCCCACGGCTCCGGATCTCGAAGGGGCGCGCGAGGGTGAGGTTGGTGAACACCGGCTCCAGGACGTCCCGGCGGAGCACGATCCGGTCGACTCCGGCGCGGCGGAGCGCACCGAGGGCCACCTCGTCGAGCCGGTCCGCCACGTACACCCGCGGGTCGGGTCGGATCTCGAGCACCTCGCGGAGCACGTCCTGCGCCCGCGCGAGCTGGGTGGCGAGCTCGTCCTCGAGGCCGGCGGCGACCAGAGCCGTCGGGTCGACCCTGGCGTAGGTTCCCGACACGACCTGGTGGATCCCGCGACCGGCCGCGGTTCGCAGCGCCTCCAGCCGGCCGCGGGCGGCGAGCGCGGTGGTCTCCTCGGGGCCGCGCGAGGTGGTGCTCTCGTCGTCGGCGTCGTCGTCGGCACCGGCGTCGCTGTCGGTGCGGGTATCGGTGTCACCGCCTTCGGTGTCAGTGCCGTCCTCGGCGGCGGTGCCGTTGCGCTGGGGACCGCCCGACGGCTCGGGACCCCCCGACGGGGTCGTGCCGCCGAGGGTGCGGTTCGCGAGGTCCGCCCACGCCTCCACGGTCGCCGCGCTCGGGACCAGCGTGACGGGGACGTCGGGGGCGGTGCCCAACGCGTCCGTGAAGTGGGCGATCTGCCCGGCCGGCGCGACGGCGTCGTCCAGGTCGTCCGACACCGTGCCGGTGGCGTCGCGGGGCGTGTCCACCCCGATCGGCCACACCCAACCGACCGAGAGGCGGACCGGAGGGTCGTCCTCGTCGAAGACGACGAGGTGGGTGGAGAGGCTGTCGGTCGTGGCTTCGGCGCCCGCGACCCGCAGCTCCAGCTCCATCGGGTAGACCCCCTGCTCCTCGACCGGGACGAACGGCGTCGGTGCGTCGGCGCCGGCACCTCCTCCGGCTTCGTCGCTCCCCTCCTCGTCGCCGGTGCCCTGCGACGCGGGGGGTGGGCCCAGCGCCAGGGTGACGCGATGCGTGCCGACCGGACCGGGCTCGAGGTCGTCGACGGCGTAGGTGGCGCTGCCGAGCGTGGGTCCGGAGCCGCCCTCCTCGAGGGTCCGTTCGAACGCGGTCCGTGTGGCGAGCCCGCGGTGGACGCGCACCGTGAGCTCGAGATCCGGGGTCACGGGCTCGATGCGGAGGTCGACGTCGACGCGCGATCCTCCCTCCACCCAGGACGGGATCGCCGCCAGCTCCATCCGCGCCGGGGAGACCTCGCTCGTCTGCCGTGCCTCCGCCGGGAGGGCGAGAGACAGCGACGCCAGGCACGCCAGCGACGCCAGGCACGCCAGGCACGCCGGACGGGTCCGCGCGACCGCGGCCACGAGGCGCCCGAGCACCTCAGACCGTCCTCGTCAGGATCCGCAGCGGCGTCGGCAGCAACCGGAAGCCGCACGCCCGGTAGAGGGCGTGGGCGGCCTCGTTGGAGACGTGGGTGTTCACGAGGGCGCGTCGGACGCCCCGGGCGCGCATCCACGACAGCCCGTCGGCGACCAGGGACCGGCCGACGCCCCGACCCTGGAAGTCGGGGTCGACCCCGAGGCGCTGGACGTAGCCGCGCGCGCCGGCCCGGCCGCAGACCGAGTACCCGCGCACCGCCCCGTCGAGGGCGACGACCCGGAAGCGGGTCCAGGGGGTGGCGTCGATCGCCTCGTCGAGGCCGTCGCCGTCGAGGCACCAGAAGGCGTCGAAGCACAGGGCGTCGAGCTCGAGGACGCGGGGCCGGTCGGCGCGACGGGCGCGCCGGGTCGGGTGGGCGCCCTCGGGGATCGTTCGCAGGTCGTGCTCGAACAGGCTCAGCTCCTCGTGCACCATGAACCCGGCGTCGACGAAGCCGAGGGTCTCCGCGGGCGTGAGCGCGCCGGTCACGATCGAGCGGAACCCTCGGGCGCGCGCGGCCTCGACGTTCCGTTCGACGAACTCGCTGGACAGGGTCGGTGTGTCGGGGAAGGGGGTCAGGTAGGCGGTGCCGTCACGGCCCCGCCAGGTGCCCAACCGGGCCCGTTCCCCTCGCCAACGCAGGACCTTGCTCCTCACAGGAAGACGCCAGTGTGTCGAGCCGGGCGGGACGACCGTGAGCGTACCCGTGCGGGCGGCCTCCGGGTGTCCGACGCCGGTCGGCGGCCCGGTGCCGTCGCTAGCCTGACGTGATGATCCTCTACGGGACCGACCCGGCGTTCGGGGGCCACGACACGGGGCGAGGGCACCCGGAGCGACCGGAGCGGCTCACCGCGGCGTGGGGTGGCGTCGAGGCCGCCGGGCTCACCGACGCCCTCGAGCGCGTCGAGGCGCGGGCGGCGACGAGGTCCGAGCTCGAGCGCGTCCACGCTCCCGAGCACCTGGACCGGTTGGAGGCCTTCGTCGACGCCGGCGGGGGGAGGCTCGACGCCGACACGGTGGCCTCCGCGGGCTCCCTCGAGGCGGCCCGCCTCGCCGCCGGCCTCGGCCTGAGAGCGGTGGAGCGCCTCCGTGACGGCGACGACTCCGGACCGGCGTTCCTCGCGGTCCGCCCGCCCGGGCACCACGCCGTCCGCGACCGGGCGATGGGGTTCTGCCTCCTCAACAACGTGGCGGTCGCCGCCGCGGCCGTCGCCGAGGCCGGGGAGCGGGTCGCGATCGTGGACTGGGACGCGCACCACGGCAACGGCACCCAGGAGATGTTCTACGGCGACACGAGGGTGCTCTACGCCTCGATCCACCAGTCGCCGTTGTACCCGGGCACCGGCTCGCTCGAGGAGGTGGGCTCCGGCGCCGCGGCGGGGACGAACCTGAACGTGCCGGTGCCGCCCGGCGCCACCGGCGACGTCTACCAGGAGGCGTTCGAGCAGGTCGTGGGGCCCGCCGTCGAGGAGTTCGCCCCCGGGTGGCTGCTCGTCTCGGCCGGCTACGACGCCCACCGCGCCGACCCGCTCACCCAGCTCGGCCTCACCGCCGGCGACTTCGGCGACCTCGCCGGGTGGGTCGCGCAGCTCGCGCCCTCGCCCTCGCGGGTCGTCGCCTTCCTCGAGGGCGGCTACGACCTCGACGCGGTCGGCCTCTCGGTGGCCGCCACCCTGCGCACGTGGGTGAGCGAGCGCCCGGACCATCCGGAACCGCCGAGCTCGGGAGGGCCCGGCCGGGACGTCGTGACCACCGTGCGCGCGGTCCGAGCCGGATAGCAGGCGGGCGGCGGCATCCGAGCCCCGCGACCCCGGTGGCGCGCGCCACGGAGCGTGAGAGGTTTCAAGGAGCGCCGTCGCGGCGCCGATACCCCGTCCGGGACTCGATGCGTCCCGAGGAGGTTCACGTGGTCGATCTCAACCAGCTCTTGCGCGCCACCCTGGAGCGTGGCGCCTCGGACCTGCACATCAAGGTCGGGGCCACCCCGTTCATCAGGATCGACGGGCGCCTCGAGCCGCTCGACACTGACCCGCTGAGCGCCGAGGACACCGAGCGCATCGCGTTCTCGATCATGCCCAAGGAGCGGGCCGACGACTTCCTCTCGAACCACGAGGCCGACTTCGCCCACGGCGTCGCCGGCCTCGGGCGGTTCCGGGTCAACGTGTTCCGCCAGCGCGGGTCGATCGCCCTCGTGTTCCGGCGCGTGCTCGCCGGGACGCCGGGCTTCGAGAGCCTCGGGCTCCCCCCGGTCGTGGAGCGCCTCTCCGAGGAGGAGCGGGGCCTGCTGCTCGTCACCGGTCCCACCGGCTCGGGCAAGACGACGACGCTCTCGGCGATGATCGACCACATCAACGCCACCCAGCGCAAGCACATCGTCACCATCGAGGACCCGATCGAGGTGCTCCACCCTGACAAGCGCTCGATCGTCAACCAGCGCGAGGTCGGCTCCGACACCGTCGACTTCCACTCGGCCCTCAAGCGGGTGCTCCGCCAGGACCCCGACGTGATCCTGATCGGTGAGATGCGAGACCCCGAGACGGTGTGGGCGGCGCTGGCCGCGGCCGAGACGGGCCACCTCGTGCTCTCCACCCTCCACACGGTGGACGCCACCGAGACGATCAACCGGATCATCGACTTCTTCCCGCCGTTCCAGCAGAAGCAGGTGCGTCTCAACGTCGCGGGCTCGTTGCGTGGGATCGTCAGCCAGCGGCTCCTCGAGCAGGCCGACGGCCAGGGGCGGGTCCCCGCCGTGGAGGTGCTCGTGGCCACCGGCCGCGTGTTCGACCGGATCGTGGACCCCGACGAGACCCACGCCATCGAGGAGGTCATCGCCGAGGGCGAGTACTACGGGATGCAGACCTTCGACCAGGCGCTCCTCCAGCTCTGCAAGGAGGGCCGGATCACCACCCGCTCGGCCATGACGGCGTCCAGCCATCCCCACGACCTGCGCCTCGCCCTCAAGCAGGCCGGGCTCACCGACGGCCGGACCGGGTAGCAGCGAGCACCGCGGGTCGCCCGGGCGCCGACCCCCGGGCCGGCCGTTCGAACGTCTCGGAGCGGGGCTCGCGACAATGGGCGGGTGACCGACACGACCCCGGTCGTTCCCGAGCGTCTGAAGCCGTTGCTCGCCCCGGACTCTCCGGTGCAGCAGCTCGCGGCGCGCCTCGCCGAGACCGGGCACGAGACCTACCTGGTGGGCGGCACCGTGCGCGACGCCGTCCTCGGCGTCGACAGCCCCGACGTCGACCTCACCACCGACGCACGGCCGGAGCAGATCGAGGCGGCGGTCTCGGATTGGGCCGACGCGGTGTGGCTCCAGGGCCGTCGGTTCGGAACCGTCGGGTGCGAGAAGGGTGGCCTGCGCCTGGAGGTCACGACGTTCCGCGCCGACGTCTACCGACGCGAGTCTCGCAAGCCCGAGGTCACCTACTCGGACACCGTCGACGAGGACCTCTCCCGGCGCGACTTCACCATCAACGCGATGGCGCTGCGGGTCCCCGAGCTCGAGATGGTGGATCCCTTCGGCGGCCTCGAGGACCTCGCCGCCCGCCGGCTGCGCACCCCCGTCGCTCCCGAGGTCTCGTTCCTCGACGACCCGCTGCGCATGATGCGCGCCGCCCGGTTCGTGGCCCGCTTCGGCTTCGAGCCCGACGCGGGCCTGGTGCGGGCGGTCCGCGAGCACCGGGGCCGCCTGGAGATCGTCAGCGCCGAGCGGATCCGGGACGAGCTCGACCGGTTGCTCGTCGTCGACGACCCGGTCCCGGGCCTGTGGTTCCTGATCGACACGGGGCTGATGGGCGAGTTCCTGCCCGAGATCCCGGCGTTGCGCCTCGAGCAGGACCCCATCCACCGCCACAAGGACGTCCTCGCCCACACCGTCGCCGTGGTCGCCAAGACGCGGCCCGAGCTCCGCGTCCGCCTCGCGGCGCTGCTCCACGACATCGGCAAGCCCAAGACGAGGGAGATCACGCCCAAGGGGGTGACGTTCCACCACCACGAGGTGGTGGGGGCGCGCATGGCGCGCGAGCGGATGCGGGCGCTGCGCTACTCCAACGACCTCGTCGACGACGTCTGCCAGCTCGTGTACCTGCACCTGCGGTTCCACACCTACCGGATGGGGTGGACCGACCGGGCGGTCCGCCGGTACGTGCGCGACGCGGGGGAGCTCCTCGACGACCTCAACCACCTGGTGCGCTGCGACTGCACGACGCGCAACCGGAAGAAGGCGGAGCGCCTCGCCCGGCGGATGGACGACCTGGAGCGCCGCATCGACGAGCTGCGCCGCCAGGAGGAGATCGACGCCATCAAGCCGCCGTTGGACGGCAACGCCATCATGGAGCACCTCGGCCTCGACCCGGGCCCGCTCGTCGGCGAGGCGCGCGAGCACCTCCTCGAGGCGCGCATCGACGAGGGCCCCTTCGACGAGGACGAGGCGTACCGGCGCCTCGACGAGTGGGCGGCACAGCGGGGGATCGACCCGGGCCGCTCGTCCGCCTAGATCCTCGTTCCTGTGTGTGCACAGGAACTGCGGGCGGGTGGCCTCAGACGCCTTCCTTGCGGGCGCGCCAGATGATCGTGGGCGGCAGGGTGGCGTTGCCCGAGAGCGGCCGCGGCTCGGCCAGCATCTCGACGCGGTAGCCGGTGCGGTGCAGGGCGGTGAACACCTCGGAGATCGGGCGGGGATGCTCCTGCACGGTGACGCCGTCGACGACCCGCTCGGTCGGCGTCTCGTCCCAGTAGGGGTGGTGCTCGGCGATGAGGCGGGCGGGGTGGTCGTAGGCGAAGACGAACGTTCCGCCCGCCTTGAGCACCCGGTGCACCTGCCGGAACAGCCGGCCGAGGTCGGGGACCTCGAGGACCGCACCGACGCTGAGCGCGACGTCGACGGAGTCGGCCCGGAGGAAGGCGAGCTCCTCGAAGGCGCTCTCGTGCGCTTCGACCCCGACGTCCCCGTCCTCCGCGACCACCCGGGTCTCGGCGAGGCGCTCGGGGTGGGGATCGACGGCGATCACGTGGGCGCCCTGCTCGGCCATGGCGACGGCGCTGGACCGCGATCCGCTCCCGATCTCGAGGACCCGGCGCCCGTCGAGGTCGGGAAGCAGCTTGAGCTCGTCGTCGGTGGGCACGTCGGGCCCGTAGCGGACCGATCGGCTGTGGCGGCCGGATCCTGCGTTCACGGCGCGGACCTCCGGGTTCCTCGAGCGGACGCCCTCATTGTGACCCCTCGGCACCGCAGCGGCCGCGGATCCCGCGCCGCCGCCGGTGGTCACCGTGGTCGTCGCCGCGATCCACCCGAGGAACCGCCCGGCCGCCGGGAGGCGGGACGCTTGGGTGCTCTCCCGCTGCCGGACTTCGTGCTGCCGGACTTGCCGCTGCCGGACTTGCCGCTGCCGGACTTGCCGCTCCCGGACTTGCCGCTCCCGGACTTCGTGCTCCCGGAGTTGCCGCTGCCGGACGGCTTGGACGTGCCTCCGCTGTCGGACTTGCCGCTGCCCGAGGGACGTGCGCTGAGCGGACGGCCGCGCCGTCGGGCGGGCTGCGAGCCGCTCCGCCCGGCCTTCCCGGCCTTCCCGGCCTCGGCGGCCTCGGCGGCTGCTTCGGCTCCCTCGGCTCCCTCGGTCGACCCCGCGGCGGCGTCCGCGGTCGCGCGTGCCGCCGCCTCGGAGCCTGCGCGACCCGGCCGGTGCTTGGCGATCGCCATGACCACGCGGACGACGAGGGTGCCCGCCGCGGCGACGACGGCCGTGAAGACGAGCATCTCGGTGTCGGCCGGCACGTCGGCGCTGAGCGAGCCGATGAAGAGGCCCAGGGCCAGACCGAAGCCGACGACGACCGACCAGCCGACGGCGAGGAGCAGGTCGCGACCCATCCTCACGGGCTCACGCGAGCGCGGGGAGCACCGCTATCGGGGCTCGCCGATCGCCCGGTAGCCGTGCGTGGCGATGTCCTCGACCATCTGGTGCGCCTCGTCGTCGGTGTACTGCACCGGCGGGCTCTTCATGAAGTACGCCGAGGGGCCGAGCAGCGGGCCGCCCACCCCCTCGTCGAGGGCGATCTTGGCGAGGCGCAGGGCGTCGATCACCACGCCGGCCGAGTTGGGGGAGTCGTGCACCTCGAGCTTGAGCTCCGCGTTGAGCGGGATGTCGCCGAAGTTCCGTCCCTCGAGGCGGATGTAGGCCCACTTCCGGTCGTGCAGCCAGGGCACGTGGTCGGAGGGGCCGATGTGCACGTCCTCGTCGGCGATGCCGTGCCGGAGCTGGCTGGTGACCGAGCGGGTCTTCGAGATCTTCTTCGACTCGAGGCGCTCGCGCTCGAGCATGTTCATGAAGTCCATGTTCCCGCCGAAGTTGAGCTGGTAGGTGTGGTCGAGCGCGACGCCGCGGTCCTCGAAGAGCCGGGCGAGCAGGCGGTGCACGATGGTGGCCCCCACCTGGCTCTTGATGTCGTCGCCGACCACCGGGACGCCGGCCTCCTCGAAGCGGGACGCCCAGGCGGGATCCGAGGCGATGAAGACGGGGATGCAGTTCACGAACGCCACCCCGGCGTCCAGGGCGGCCTGGGCGTAGGAGCGCTGCGCCTCCTCGGAGCCGACCGGGAGGTACGAGACGAGCACGTCCGCCTCGGCCTCGCGCAGGGCCTCGGCGACGTCGACGGGCTCGCGGGGCGACTCGGCGGCGACCTCCTGGAAGTAGCGCCCCCAGCCGTCGTGGGTGGGGCCGCGCTGGACCTCGACGCCGAGCTGGCCGACCTCCGAGAACTTCACGGTGTTGTTGGGTTGGGCGAACACGGCCTTGGAGAGGTCCTGGCCGACCTTGGCGGCGTCGACGTCGAACGCGGCGACGAACTCGACGTCGCGGACGTGGTAGCCGCCGAGCGCGACGTGCATGAGCCCGGGGACGAAGTCGTCGGGCGCGGCGTCCCGGTAGTACTCGATGCCCTGGACCAGGCTGCTGGCGCAGTTCCCGACTCCGGCGATCGCCACACGGATCGACTGGCTCATGACGGGTTACCTCCTTCGGGGGCGGCTCGTGCCGCCGCTCCGGCTGGCGGGGACCCCTCCGGTCCCTCGTTCGACTCGGTCTCCTGGCGCTCGCCGGCGATCAGCTCGTCGACCCACTCCATCTCGCGGCGGGTGGCCTCGCTGTCGTGCTCGATGAGCGAGCGCGTGTAGAGGTCGGTGGTGCGCCGCTCGTCGCCCGGCGTGAGCGCGGTCCGGATCCGCCCCAGCTTCTCGGACAGCCAGGCCCGGCGGCGCTCGAAGAGCTCGATGCGGTCGTCGCGCTCGAGGAACCGGCAGAAGGCCAGCTTGAGCGCGAAGGCCCGGTCGTCACCGGCGTCCTCGTGCGCGCGGAGCAGCTCGCGGAGCAGCTCGTGGCCGGTCTCGGTGATGCGGTACTCCTTGCGCTTGCGCTTCGAGGTCGTCAACCGGCGACGCATCCGCGCCGCAGCGGTCTCCCCGCCGATCGACCCGGTGGCGGGGATCGGCGCGCTCTCGGCGGCGGGGTCGACGGCCTCGATGGCGCCGCCGCGCTCGAGGCGGTTGAGCGCCGGGTAGAGGGAGCCGTAGGAGACGCCCGCCACCGCGCCGAGCTGCTCGTCGAGGCGCTTCTTGAGCTCGTAGCCGTGCATCGGCTCCTCCACGAGGAGGCCGAGGATGGGCAGCTCGAGCAGGGTTCGGGGGGTTCCACGGGGTGACATGCTGGTGCGGCTCGCGCTCCGATAGGTCGTCTCGATATATCGTGTCGATATATCGACGCAGGTCAGCATGGCACTCGCGACTCCTCCGGTCAAGCTTCTGCGCGTGGTTCGCGGCGAGCCCGCCCGGGAGCACTCGCGAGGTCCTCCGGTGCGGGTCGCTGCCTGCCGCTGTCCGCCGCCGCGGCCCGCCACCGGCCCCCTGCGACCTCACGCCGCGCCCGGTAGACTCGGCGACGATGGGCCTCCAGGAGGGCGTGAGCCCCGAAGCCGGTGGAGCCGGGGGTGACCTCCGGTCGGTTCCGCCTCGGCGGGCGTGGTCGATCCCGCGGGCCCGGCGAGACCTGCCCGGGTCGCCCGCGGGGAGGTGGCCCTGACCATGGGCGGGCAGGTCGACTACTCGCTCCAGCGCCGGGCCCTCCTGCGTGAGTTCCGCGCCGGCCTCAAGTCCCGCATCGACATCTGCGACGCCCACCCGGAGCTGATGCGCGCCGCCCGCTACGTCGGTGCCGAGTCCTCCCGCTCGTGCCCGGTCTGCGAGAACAGCCGGCTCCGCCTCGTCTCCTACGTGTACGGGGACGCCCTCAAGCGCCACCGCGCCAACGGGCGCTGCATCACCCACGACGAGGAGCTCGAGCGGCTCGAAGCCAAGGTCGACGAGTTCACCTGCTACGAGGTCGAGGTGTGCACCGACTGCTCGTGGAACCACCTCTCCCGCAGCTACCTCGTCGGTCGGCGCCACGCCGGGTAGCGCGGGCGCGGGCCCCGGACCTTCCCCGTGAGCGCCTACCTCGCGTCCGCCGTGGCCGCCCTCGGAGCGGTTCCCCTCGGCCACGCCCTCGCGCTGCTCGCCGGTCGACGGCGGTCCCCGCTCGCCACTCGGGACGCCTCGGCGGTGGTGCCGGCGCTCCGCCTCGCCGCCGCGCTCGCCTCCCTGCCGATCCTCTTCGGCGGCACGTCCGGTGACGCGCTCCTCGCCGCCGCGCTGCTCGCCGCGGCGGGGGCGAGCGCCCGACCCGAGTGCAGCGGCGCCGTGCTCCTCGTGGCCCTGGCGGGCACCCTGCGCGTGGGCTCGGGCGCCGTCGCCGACCTCGACGGCGCCCACCTCGTGCTCGGCCCCGCCCTGCGCTCGCCCTCGACGGCGGTGGCCTCCGCCGCCGTGCTCTCGCTGGCGGCGGTGACGGCCGTCGTCGCGGCCACGCTCCCCGGTCGGCCGCGGAGCTCGATCCCCGCGGCGATGGCGACGCCGGTGGGTGTCCGCGACGCCGTGTTCCCGATCGCCGCCGCGCTGCTGGCCGTGACCGTCACCCTCGGCTCGCCGTTCGGCGACGGCGTCGCCGCGGCCTGGAGCGGCGGGCGGCTCGCTGCCCTCGTCGGACTCCTCGCCGTCGCCGCGCTCGTCCGCCGCGCCACGCGTCGTGTGACCGAGCGGGCGCTCGGCCGCGTCGCGGCGGTCCTGGGCCTGGCCGCCGCGGTGGTCGCCGTGCTCGGAGCGTGAGCGGATGGAGGGCTGGTTCTCGCTCGACGCCACGGCCGGTGCCGGCGCCGCACTGGCTGCACTGACGGCACTGACGGCACTGACTGCACTGACGGTGTCGGCGGTGCCGCCGCAGGCGCAGGCGAAGGCGCAGGCGAAGGCGAAGGCGCAGGCGCGACGGGCAGCTCGGGTGCCCACCGCGCTCCTCGTCGTCGCCGTGCCGACCGCCGTGGTGGCCGGGAACGTGTGGGTGCTGGCCGCGGCGTGGCTCACCGCGTCGGTCGTCGCGGCCGTGCAGCGACCGGAGGGCACGCGGGCGGCGTGCTACGGGACCCTCGCGGACGCCGCCGCCGTCGCCGTGCTGGCGGCGGTCGCCGCCGACCGGGGCACCGTCACCCTCCCGTGGCACGACGGGTTCGGCGCCACCGCGCCCGACTGGGTCCTGCCGGTGTTCGCCACGGCGGTCGCCGGGCGGGCGGTCGCGGTCGGCACGCGGGATCCGGCGCTGCTCGTGGTCGGCCTCGTCGCGGTCGTGCGCCTCGGCGCGTCGGTCCCTGTCCCTGCCGACCCGAGCGTGGCGGTGGCGTGGGCTCCCCTCGCTGTCGTGCTCGCCTGGCTGGGCGTGCCGATCGCCGCGGTCGTCGCCCTCGCCGCGGGGGCGCTCGCGACCGCCGAGGCGGTCGCCACCGACGCCGGGGTGCTCCTGGCGGCGGGCGCCGCGGTCGCCGTCCTCGCCTCGGCGTTCCGCGACCCCGCTCCGGCTGCCGCCGACTGGGACCGCCGGAGCCTCGCCCGCCGGGCCTCGAACGGCCCCACGAGCGGCGGGATCGCCGAGGGTGGCGCGGCGCTCCTCGCCTCGCTGCCCGGGCTGGTCGTGCTCGGCGGGCTCGCCGCCGGCGAGGGCGTGGCGGGCGCGGCGC
>CAYTKN010000011.1:22367-85312 GCA_964438505.1 uncultured Burkholderiales bacterium | reverse complement strand
GCGCGCGCCCGGGAGGTCGCCGCCCGCGCCGACGTCGGCGACGGGCGCGCCGACCTGTACGTCCGGCCGGTCCGCGACGGCGACGTCGCCGTCGACGACATCTACGAGGCCGAGGCGATCCGCACCGTCGTGCGGGGCCTGCCCGACCGCGACGGCCTCGCCGTCACGGCGCTCCTCGAGCTGACACCCGGAAGCCTCTACGTCGCCGGCTACGCGGCGGCGCCCGAGAGCCACGTCGAGGTCTCCGTCTACGACGGACCCACCGAGGTGTGCGACCGCTCCCTCATGGCCGCCGGGCCGATGTACCTGCTCTCGTTCTACGAGACGACCTGCGACCTCGACCCCGGCACCTACCAGGTGGAGATCGGCTGGCACAGCCCCACCGGCGACCCCGCCGACGACACGTGGTACCTCGACGAGGTCGAGATCCGCTCCTGAGCGCTCGCCTCCCCCGCCGGCCCCCCGGCGCCTCGCAGCCCGGTGGTCGGCGGCCCTGTGGTCGGCGAGCCTGCGGCCACCGCCCGTGCGAGTGGGAGCTCACCGATGACGACACCCCCGGAACCATGCGACCCGAACGGCCATACTGGGAACACCCGACCGACGCCGAGGCAGACCCCTGATGGACGACGCCCAGCTCGTCACCGCAGCCGCCACCGGCGACCGGCAGGCGCTGGCCGGGATCTACGACCGCTACGCCGACCGCATCCACGACTTCAGCGCGTCGATCCTCCGCGACGCCGACGAAGCAGCGGACGTCACCTCCGAGACCTTCCTGAAGGCGGCCCAGCACCTCGGCGACCTCCGCGAGCCCGCCAAGCTCCGCTCGTGGCTCTTCGCCGTCGCCCGACACGAAGCCCTCGCCCGCATCCGCACCCGAAAGCGAGCCGTGCCCACCGAGGAGCTCGCCGACACCCCCTCGGCCGAGGCGGAGGACGAGATGGCCGCTCCTGAGCGCCCGCACGACGAGGGCGAGCTGCGCGACATCGTGTGGCAGGCCGCCGCCGGCCTCAACGAGGCCGACCGCGTCGTCCTCGACCTCAACGTCCGCCACGGCCTCAGCGGCCAAGACCTCGCCGAGGCCGTCGGAGTGAGCGAGAACGCCGCCAACGTGCGCCTGCACCGCATGAAGGAGCGCTTCGAGCGCGCCGTCGGGGCGTTGCTGGTCGCCCGGCAGGGGCGCAGCGACTGCGTCGACCTGCGCGAGCTCCTCGGCGGATGGGACGGCACGTTCAGCCCGCTCATCCGCAAGCGGGTGGCACGCCACGTCGACCGCTGCGAGACCTGCGGCGCGCAACGACGCTCCCTCACGAGCCCGCTCGCTCTCCTCGCGAGCGTGCCCGCCCTGCCCACACCCGACGAACTGCGCGAGACGGTCCTCGGCCGAGTCGAACACGTCTCCCACGTCTCCGGCCTCCCGGACGGGTGGACCCGGGCGGGTTTCCCGCCCTCGCTGTTCGGTCGCGCCCGGCGGCGCTCGCTGGCCGCCGCCCTGCTCGCCGCGCTGTTCCTTGCCGGACTCGCGCTCTTCGCGGGCGTCACGGGCGGCGACGACACGATCGACGACGAGGCACGCCTCGCCGGCCGGGACCGCTTCGCGGGCGCCGCCACCACCGCCGCGACCGCCACCACGACGACCACCACGACGACCACCACGACGACCACGACCACCGTGCCCGCACCTGCGGTCGGCTCCGGCTCGGACGACCCCGATCCGACCCGGACCGCCGAACGGACCGGCGACCCGACGACCACCACGAGCTCCACAGCAACGGTGGCGTCGACGACGACCACCACGACGACGCAACCGCCGGACGAGACCGGCCCCAACATCGGCACCATCACCGCCGATCCCTCCCAGGTGATCGAGAACGACCCGGAGTTCTGCCCGGGTGACCACACCTCCACCGTGTCGGTGAGCGTCGACGACCCATCGGGGGTGGACTCGGTCACGCTCTCCTGGTCGGTGGGCAACGACTCGGGCTCGACGGCGATGAGCCACGCGGGCGGCTCGACCTACGAGGCGACGGTCGGCAACTGGCGCTACGACACCGTCGACCAAGACACGCCGGTGTCCCTCACCGTCGCGGCCACCGACGGCGAGGGGAACCCCTCGTCGAGCTCGTCGAGCAACGCGCTCACGCTCGTCGACTGCTACTGATCCGCCTCCGCGGATCCCCCGAGAACTTTTTTGTAAGGACACCGGGCGCTCGCGCTCCTCCCCCGTGAAGACGCACGAGAGAGGAGCCCACGATGCACCGTCTGCTTCACGGCCGCCCGAGACTGATCGTCCACCTGCTCACCACGCTCGCGGTGCTCGCAGGCGGCTTCGCCGCCGGCGACGCCATCGGCAGCAGCGCCAGCACCACCAACTCCAGCAACGCTGCGGATGCCACCGACGAGGCGCAGGCCTCGTCGCCGCGTCGCTCGGAGTCGGAGGCCGCCGCGCTCGACCCGGAGGCCGCCCGCCGCTCCCGCCAGCCACTCGAATCGCCGGGCCTGCCCGGTGGCACGTGGGTGAGCGCCGGTGAGCCCGTCCCGGCATCGGACGACGACCCGGGCGGCGCACCCGCCGATCCGTCGGAGCCGTCGGAGCCGCCGCGCGACGGCGATGATCCTCCGTCTCCACCCGAGCCCGAGCCCGAGCCCGGCGACACCCCCGAGGAGTCGGCAGCAGACGACCCCGCCGGAGACGATCCCGCCGACGGCGACGGGGAACCCGCGGGAGACGAGCCGGCCGAGGACCCCGGTGACGAGCCTGCCGAGGTGCCCACCGAGCTCCCCGAAGGGCCGTTCGTCGACCCGTGCCTGACCGGCGACGCCAGCGGGTGCCCACCCGGTGAGCCCGGCACGATCCTCGGCGGCGGTGGCAGCGCCTCGGCGGCGCTCACCGACGACATCCGCTTCACCATCCACCCCTACCTGACCAAGGCCGAGTACCCGGACCTGCGCTGCGACCCCGGTTTCCTCACCTCCGACGCCATCCCGGTCGTCATCACCACCGACCGGCCGGTCGGAAGCGGGCACATCGGAGTCGGCCCGGCGGCGACCGACACCGACATCGGCGACGACACCGTGTGGCCGGACCACGGACCCCAGTTGTTCTCCACCGACTCCACACAGCGAGCGGCCTGGGTCCTGGCCACGGCCATCGCAGGAGAGCTCCCTCCCGCCGGCCTCGAGCACGGCCTCCACCACTGCGTCCGCCTGCCCCACGATCTGCCCGAGCCCGTCGGGACCCTCGTGCCGGGCTCGCTCATGGCGATCGAGGCCGAGGCCGAGCCCTACCTCTCCCCCGGCGAGATGCAGTCCGCGCGGCGCACGTTCCTCGTCCGGGACCTCGCCGGCGTGTCGACCGAGCGGCCGCCGGTCCAGCTCGAGGCGCTCGACTGGGACGTCCTCCAGGTCCGGGTGCCGCAGAAGACACCCAGCGGGGTGACCTCCAACCGGACGATCGTGTACGCCGAGGCGGTCCGCGACGACACGGACGCGACTCCCTGCCGGACCAACCCTCCGTACTCCTCGTCCGACTCGGCGGACCCGCGCCCGCTCGACCGCGAGACCCTCGCGGCGCCCGACTACCGCTACGACCGCGACTACGACCACGTGGCGGTCTGGAATCTGGTCCTGCGCGAGTCCACCACCTACGACGTCTGCGTCTACTGGAGCGCCGCCGGAGAGGTCGAGCGTGAGGTGTGGCAGGTCACCACCCCCAACCAGCTCCGCGTCCGCGCCCGGGCGACCGAGGTGGCCACCGGCCACGACTGGCGCAGCGTCGAGCAGGGCGACTTCGAGGTGCGCGGCATCGGTCTCGGCGGGTGCCCGCCGGCGTCGGTCCCCCCGGAGGACGACGACGCCTTCGGGCAGTGGCTCATCGGTGCCCCTCCCGTGACCTGCGACGGCGACGGCCGGGCGGCGCAGCCCGAGCGGATCGCCGTCGAGGTGACCGCCGGCGAGCGGCTCAGCTACTACCTCCCCGACCCCGTCCGGGTGCCCCTCGTCGATCCCGACGGCGCCGCCGTCGAGACCCGGGGCTGCCAGTACGGCGCGACCCCCGTCCCCTGCCCCGAGCGGACGCTCCGCCGCACGGCGACCTTCGAGGTCTCGGGCGGGCTCTGCGGCGGAACCGGAGGATGCGAGCCGTCCACCGAGACCGCGTACGAGGTGACGGTCCTCTTCGAGCTCTACGACGGCCCCAACAGCGGTGGCCTCACCTGGCACGCCTGGGACGGGCCCGCCCTCGTCGACACGACCTGGTGAGCCACCCCACCGAACCCGCCCCACGAAGCCCACACCAGCAAGGAGGAACCATGTTCACCAGCAGCCTCGCCAAGCTCCGCGAGCTCCACGGAACGACGGTCGCCCGCGGCGCCGTCCTCGCCGCCGCCGCGGCCGTCGGTGTCAGCGCCGGTGCCCTCGCCGCCGACCACCCGGCCGGTGACCCGCTCACCGAACCCGCCGAGGCGGCCCGCACCCGCGTCGCGTTCACCGCCTGCCCCGGAGGTGCCCCCACGGGGGCCTTCCACGACGGCGACCGCGTGCTCGCCACCGGGCGCAGCGACGACGGCGCCTGGATCGAGGTGCGCGCACCAGAGGAAACCGACGGCAGCGTCGCCTGGGTCCCCGCGGCGGCGATCGAGCCGGACGCCTCGTTCGGTGAGCTCCCCACCAGCGACTGCGAAGTGGTGGACCCGCTCGACGAGCTGGCCGACGACGCCCCGACGGGACCCACCCCCACGACGACGACCACGCTTCCGGCGCCTCCACCGATCGAGGACGACCGAACGGCCACCGAGCGCGACACGTCCGAGCGCGCCGACGACAACCCGACCGCCGACGACGGCACCAACGGCAGTGGTGACGACACCGGCGCTGGCGACGGTGCTGACGAGCGAACGAGCGAGCAACCGGCCGACGGCGTCGACGACGACGAAGACGGCGACGAGCCCGATGGCAACGATCCCGACAGCTCCGACGACAGCGACGACGACGAGGGCGCCGACGAGTCGGAGCCGGAGATCGGAGCCGTCGCCGCGGATCCGGGAGCCATCTGGGAGGACGGCCCGGTCTGCGACGGAAAGCCGCACACGGCGACCGTATCGGCCGAGATCACCGACGACACCGACGTCGCCTCCGCCCGGCTCATCTGGAGCGTCGCCGACGAGCACGGGGAGGTCGCGATGGAGCGCTCGGGCACGACGTGGTCGGCCACCGTCGGGCCCTTCGCCGAGCACACGATCCCCTACGCGACCTCGGAGCCCATCGACCTCACCGTCGAGGCGGCCGACGAGGCCGGCAACACCGCCAGTACGCGAGCCGAGGAGAGCACACTCGAGCTCCACGACTGCACGTTCGGCTGACCGACGCGAGCCTCCGAGGACGGGTCACCGCACGGGATCGCGCCACATGCTCCAGAGCGGAGGCCCGTCGGGGAGCGTGAGCTCGCTGAGCAGCTCGAAGCCGTGGCGCTCGTAGAGGCGTCGGTTGTCGACGGTGGTCGCCTCCAGGTACGCGGGCGTGCCCTCGGCGTCGCAGCGGTCGAGCACGCTGCGCAACAGGCGGCTGCCGATCCCGCGCCCCTGCTGCTCGGGCAGCACGCCCATGAACTGGAGGTAGCAGCACGGCTCCTCGGGGTGGTGCTCGTCGAGGAGCGCGCTGGCCTCGAAGGCGCGCTCCGCGTCGTCTTCGAGGGCGGCGCCGATCTGCTCGCCGAGCACCTCGAACTGCTGCTCGCCGAGCTCGGTGCCCGAGGGCAGCCACAGAGCCGCGCCGACACCGTCACCGGCGACGTACGACTCGTCGTGCACCACGTACGCGTCGGTGAACGCTGCGAACACCGCCGAAAGCCGCGCCGAGCGGCGCCGCGCGTCGGGGACGATCCACTCGAAGACCGGGTCGTCGTGGAACGCTCGGGCCAGCACTTCGCCGACGGTGTCCCTGTCGGCTGGTCGCACCGGGGCCACGTCGATCGTCGGGCTCGCTGCCATCCTCGACTCCTCCACTAGTTCGTACGGACGTGCGATCTAAACTCGCACGACCGTGCTAACTTGTCAAGCGTGGACGACGCGAGCCTGGACGCGAACCCGACCGACGAGGCGCGAGCGGCGAGGCCCGAGGAGCCCCGCCGGCGCTCGGACGGCGAGCGCACCCACGCGGCGATCCTCGACACGGCCGTGGGGCTCGCCTCCATCGAGGGTCTCGGCAGCCTCACGATCGGACGGCTGGCACGCGAGCTCGGCATCAGCAAGAGCGGCATCTTCGCCCACTTCCGCTCGAAGCAGCGCCTCCAAGAGGAGACGATCGACGCCGCCCGCGCCGTCTTCGAGCGCGAGGTCTTCCGACCCGCGCTCGGCGCGCCCGACGGCCTCCCCCGCCTCGAAGCCCTCTGCGACGCGTACCTCTCCTACGTCGAGCGGGGCGTGTTCCCCGGCGGATGCTTCTTCGCCCAGCTCCTCGGCGAGTACGACGCGCAGCCCGGGCCCATCCACGACGAGGTCGCCACCGACCAGCGCGGATGGCTGGACCTCGTCGAGGGGCTGATCGAGACCGCCAAGCGCCAGGGTGAGCTCGACGCCTCCACCGACGCGGGCCAGCTCGCGTTCGAGCTCTACGCCCCCCTCGAGCTCGCCAACTTCCTCTCGATGCTCCACGACGACGCCTCGATCATCGACCGCGCCCGCGAGGCCGTGGCCACCACGATCGCCGAGGCGGCACAGGACTGAGCAGCCGGGTCGCCACCGACGACGTGACCCCAGCCGATCGCTCCCGGCGCACTCGAACCCGACAGGGGTATCGTCCGTGAAGCTACGGGGGAGGTCCGCATGACCGAGGCGCCGACCACAGGCAGAGCGCGGTTGCGAACCTGGGCTCGTGCGGTCCTCCGCGGCGACGCTTCCATGCCCACGTGGCTCGCTGCGGGCGTGGTGGCGTCGATACTGGCCCTGTCGTGGTTCGCGACCTACGCCCTCGGTGGCGCCGGACGCATCGCACCGCACTGGTTCTACCTGGCGATCCTCGTCGCTGCCGCCCGCTTCGGCTTCCCGGGCGCGTGGGTGACCGGCGCGCTCGCCGGCATCCTCGCCGGACCCCTGCTCCCCCTCGACGTGGACGCCGGCACCGCGCAGACCGCGAGCGACTGGCTGTCCCGCGGGGGGTTCTTCCTGGGGATCGGCACGGTGATGGCCTGGCTGGTGCGCCGCCTCCAAGACGCGCTGCGTCGCGAGCTCGACGTGCTCGAACAGGAGCGGGAGCTCGCCGAGCGCAGCGCCGCCGTGATCCAGAGCGTCGGCCACGAGTTCCGCACCCCCTGACGGTGCTCTCCGGGTCCCTCAAGGTGCTCCGATCCAAGACCATGAACCCCGAGGAAAAGGCGAACTTCGTCGACGGCATGAGCGCCGCCGTCGAGCGGATGGGAGGTCTCGTCGACGTCGTCGCCGCGACCAGCGAAGCGCTCTACGGTGACGTCGCCTCCCACGAGGTGATCGACGTGCAAGCGCTCTGCCAGGAGCTCGCGACCGACCTCGGACGCTTCGACGGCGACGAGCGGATCAGCATCTCCCACCACACGGCGCTGGTCGTCGGCGACCGACGCCTCCTCCGGGTGGCCCTCCGAGCCGTCATCGAGAACGCCCTCAAGTTCTCGGGACCTCGCACGCCGGTCGCCGTCACCACCACCAGCCACGACGACACCGTCGAGGTGTCCGTGCGCGACCACGGCCCCGGCATCGCCCCCGACGTCGTCGACCGAGGACTCGACGCCCCCTTCAGCCCCCGACGCAGCACGGCGACGTCCGGCGGAGGCCTCGGACTCGGACTGTTCTCCGCGAACCAAGCGCTGCGGCGCAACGGAGCCTCCATCGAGTTCCGTCGACCCGACGGCGGCGGCACCACCGTCGTCATGCGCCTGCCCGCTGCGGGCCGGCGCGCACGGACACCCGGCGTCTCCGCCCCCATCCGCTGACCGCGTGAACCGCTGACCGGGGCGACACGGCTTCGGAAGCCGGCCCGTCGGATACCGTTGGGCAGGTCAGCGTCGAGGAGGTCAGGACCGGATGAGCGAAGCGCGCCTGCGCGCGTGGGTGAAGGCGCTCGACCGACCCCTCGAACCGCTCAGCTCGCAGCGGCTCGAGGACGTGCCCGCCGACGCGTGGGTGTGGATCGACGTCACCGCCCCCACCGTGGAGCTCGCCGTCGAGCTCGGCGAACGCTTCGACCTCCCCGGCGTCGCCGTGGAAGACGCCGTCGACCGCGACCTCTATCCGAAGTGGGAGGACCACGGGGCCTCCCTCCTCGCCGTCTTCCACCTGCCGATCGGCGAAGACCAGAGGGTCGCCACCGCTCCCCTCGTGTGCATCGCCGGCGCGCGCTTCCTCCTCACCTTCCACGCAGCCGAGCACTCGGCGCTCGAGTGGCTCATCACCGTCGCCACCGGCGAGGCCGGCGTCGTCGAGGGAGGGCCCGACCGGATGCTCGCCCGCGTCGCCGAGCTGTGCGCACGCGAGTTCCATCCCCTCATCGAGGGCTTCGAGGTGGCGTTCGACTCTCTGGAGGACCGCGCCCTCGAAGCCGAGGCGGAGGTGCTCGCCGACACGCAGGCGCTACGTCGGGACGCCGGCGTCCTCCGCAGCGTGCTCGGCACCGAGCGCGAGGTCCTCCGCGGGCTCTCCGGCCACGACACGCCCCTCCTCACCACGGAGAGCCGGGCCCGCCTCCGCGACTCCTACGACCGGCACCACCGCCACGTCGAGGAGCTCGACGCGGCCCGCATGATGCTCTCCACCGTCGTCGACACCTACCGGGGGGTCGTCGCCGAGCGCACCAACGACGTCATGAAGGTGCTCACCGTCTTCGCCGCCATCGTCATGCCCCTCACCCTCATCGCCGGCATCTACGGCATGAACTTCGAGCACATGCCCGAGCTCGGGCATCGCTGGGCCTACCCCGCCGTCCTCACCCTCATGGCGACGATCGCGATCGGCCTGTGGATCTCGTTCGCCCGCCGCGGCTACATCGGCTCGCCCTCCGTGGCCCGACTCCCCCACGGCGTCGGCCGCGGCCTCCATCACCTGGTGGCCGCTCCCTCGCGCACGCTCGGCGCGCTCGCCACTCGCGTCCCCTCCGGCACCAGGGCACCCTCCGCGCCCCAGGAAGCCGACCTCGACCGTGAGACCCTCGAGGTCGTCGCCGACCTGTTCCGCCTCGGCTGGCACACCCCCCACACCCTCCTCGACGCCCGGGAGGAGCGCTGATGGACGACTGGGTCTGGGCCGTGATCGCCGTGGGCAGCGGCCTCGTCGGCGGGACGATCCTGGCGTGGCTCACGCGCTTCGTCCTGAGGCGCCCGAGCCGGCGCGACGAGATCCGCGAGATCGCCACCCCCGTGGCCGCCTTCTTCTTCTGGGTCACCCTCGCCGCGGGGGTGATCGTGGCGGTCGCCACCGCCGAGCCCGAGACCATCGAGGACGTCCCCGCCGACCTGCTCGCCTACCTCCCCCGGGTGCTGGCCGCCGGTCTCATCCTCCTCGCCGGCAGAGCCCTCGGCATCGCCGTCGCCGCCGGGACGGCGCGGTCCGTCGCCCGGGCGACCGGCCGGCCGGCCAGCGGCGTCGGCACCGCCATCAAGGTGGGCGTCAACCTCGCTGCCGTGGTCCTGGCCCTCGCCCAGCTCGGGGTCGACACCACCGTGCTCGTGGTGCTCGCCGGCGGCGGCGTCGTCGGTGGGGGGCTCGCCTTCGGGCTCCTCGTCGGCCTCGGCGGCCGCGACATGGCCCGGGAGATCGCCGCCGGCCGCTACCTGCGCCGCCACATCGAACCGGGATCCCACGTGCGCGTCGGGGAGGTCAGCGGCTCGGTCACCGAGTTCCACCCGGCCGGCATCGAGGTGCGCGCCGACGACGGCCGCCGACTGCACGTCCCGCACAGCCACCTGCTGCGAGACGTCGTCGAGCTCGAACCCACCGACGAGGGAACGACCGCGGCGTCACCTGGCGGATCAGCCGTCGGTGGGAACGACCGGACCGACCGGACCGACCGGACCGACGGGGACGACGGGGACGACTCCGGTGCTCCCGACCGGGGCGACGGCCCCGCTGGCTCCTGACCCCGGGGGGCAGGTTGCGCGGGATGCTCGCGACAGGCGACACGAGCGACGGAGCCCCGATGCTCGCGATCATGTGGCCATGATCCCGTCCCCCTCCCAGACCGACCAGGGCCCGTGGCCCCCTTGCCGGGGCCTCGGATGACCTCGCCGTCGGACCAACCCGGAGCGGATGCGCCGCGGGCCGAGCTCCGCGAGGAGCACACGCCCAGCGCCGTGGCGGCCCGCATCCGGAGCGGACACGACGGGAGCTACCTCGGCGACCTCGTGTACGGCGCGATCGACGGCACCGTCACCACGCTGGCGGTCGTCGCCGGCGTCGTCGGGGCCGGCCTCGACCAGATGATCGTGGTCATCCTCGGCGCCGCGAACCTCCTCGCGGACGGGTTCAGCATGGCGGTGAGCAACTACCTCGGCACCCGCTCCGAGCTGCAACGCCGGGAGCGCCTGCGGCGCTTGGAAGCGCGGCACATCTCGTCGGTGCCCGAAGGTGAGCGCGAGGAGGTGCGCCAGCTCCTGGCCGCACGCGGCCTCGAGGAACGCACCCTCGAAGGAGCGGTCGACGCGATCACCGCCGACGAGGACCAGTGGATCGACTTCATGCTCCGGGAGGAGCACGGGCTCTCGGCCGTCGCGCACGATCCACTGCGGGCCGGAGCCGCGACGTTCGTCGCCTTCCTCGCCGTGGGCCTCGTGCCGTTGCTCCCCTTCGTCGCCGACGCGGTGATCACGACGTCGGTGCCGAGCCCGTTCGCCTGGACCGCCGGCGTCACGGCGCTGGCGTTCTTCGGCGTCGGAGCCCTCAAGGGCCGGGTGGTCGAGCAACCCTGGTGGCGCTCGGGACTCGAGGTCCTCGGCCTGGGCGGTGGAGCGGCCGCGCTCGCCTTCGGGGTCGGCGCGGCGCTCGGTGGGCTCGCCTGACCCGCGACGCTCCCGCGGCGCGAACCCCGTCCTGAAGAGAAGTCGCTCTCCGGACCGCTCGACTCCCGACATGCGCCCGCCCGGAAGGATCGCGCGGTTCATCGGGCATTGACCGCTTTCAGCGATTTCAGTACTCTCAATTCACCATCGAACGGAGCCCTCGATCCGGCGGCTGGAACGACGGCTCCTCGGAGCGGGAGGGCGCTGATGCGGGGATCGGCGAGCCGGGTCGTGAGGGACGCGCTGCGGGCGGGTGCCGGTCGGACCGGCGGCACGCGACGCCCGAGCAGGTCGGCGAGCACCAGATTGGCGGTCGGTCTCGCCACGCTCACCTTCGTGGTGGGAACGTTCGCAGCGCCCCGGGCCGAGGCCCACCCGGAGGCCTGCGTCGCGGTCTACCCCGTGGCATGCAGCTACGAGGCGCACCACTTGGTCGGCTGTGTCTTCATGGGTCACGTCGTCATCTACGTGGACGGCACCAAGGTGCTCGACGCCACCGCCGACACGCCCCAGGAGGGGTTCGACGCGTGCACCGACATCGCACCGGGCGAGGTGGAGGTGGTCCCCCAGACGCCGGGCACCTGGGCGATCGTCGGAAACGACAACCTCGAGGTCCACGACGTTCCGGACCCGAACGCCCGCAGTGTCGTCAACCCTTCGCTGTTGCGGCACGCGCGGCCGCTGACGGGCCCGCCGGGCATCGTGCACCAGCTCTTGGCCCACACCCAGCCCGGGTCGCTCGATCCGGGAACCGAGGAGTAACGACCCGGAGAACGAGGCGGACGCGAGCCGAGGAGGACGAGCATGTTCCGCAGCAAGCGTTGGTGGCCGGACCCCTCCGAGGAGATGCCCCTCGATTTCCTCCCTTGCTCCAACGGCGAGTACTCGCCGGGACCGCCTTCGGCCGAGCAACAGCTCGCCACCCAGCTCCAGAACGAGGAGGGCGAGCGCCTGCGGCGGCGGATGGGGCTGAGTCGGCGCGACTTCGTGCGCACCGCGGCCGCGTTCGGGGTCGGCCTGTGGGCGATCCGGCAGCTCGCTCTCGGCCCCGACCGAGCACGAGCCGACCACACCACGGGGGCGGAGTGCACCCTCGAGTATCCGGGCACGCAGCTCAACAACCTCCCCGGCGAGTTCATCCTCGACGTCCAGAACCACCATCTCGACGACGAGGACCAGTCGTGGCGAGCCACCCAACCGGCGTTCGACGCTTTCTCCATGATCTTCTTCGCCCAATCCGACTGCGGCGACCCCAACCACATCGACTGCTACGGGCGCTTCCACTACATCAAGGAGGTCTTCGTCGACTCGTCCACCAACGTCGCCGTGCTGAGCGGCATCCCCTCGTCGTTGGACAAGCACCCCCTCCCACCGCCCATGGCGGCCGAGACCTCCCGCACCGCGGCCGAGCTGGCCGGCACCCAGCGCTCACTCTTCCACCCGTTCCTCTTCCCGAACCGCGGCTACGCGGGGCGCTTCTCGCCCGGCCGAGAGACGTCGCTCTACCTGGAAGAAGAGCTGGAGCGGATGACGTCCCTCCAGGCACAGTTCGGCGACGTCCTGCGCGGCTGGAAGCTCTACACGCCCTACGGCGAGGTGCCGGCGGTCAGCGGCTACCACCTCGACGACCCCGAGGGCATCGCCGTGATCGAGCACGCGCTCGCCCTCGGTGTCCCGCTCATCTGCGCGCACAAGGGCCTGGCCACGCCTCCCTTCGACGTCATCGCGGCAGCCTGTCGTGACGTCGGCGTCGTGGGCCGGGCCTACCCCGACATGAGCTTCGTCGTGTACCACTCCGGCTTCAACGAGGAGGAGGTGGGCCCCTACCCCGGCGACGCCGCCACCGACTCGAGCGAGCCGAGCATCGACAGCCTCATCAAGGCGCTCCGGGAGAACCGATGGTCGGCACGCGACTTCGCGTCCGGGCCCGACGCGCACGCCAACAGCCCCAACGTGTACGCCGAGCTGGGTGCGACGTGGCGCATCGTGAGCAACCGGTTCGACCCGGTGGGCGACGGGCGCATGGAGCGCATCCAGGCGGCACACCTGCTCGGGAAGCTCATCTACTACGTGGGGCCCAAGCGGGTCGTCTGGGGCACCGACAGCATCTGGCACGGGTCGCCGCAGGGACAGATCGTGGCCATGCGGACCTTCCCGCTTCCCGAGGAGACCGAAGCGCGCCGCATCCTCGCCGAGCAGTACCACCTGCCGTACGGGCTGGACGGAGACGTGGACGACCCTTCCCAGAACGCGCTCGACGGCAACACCTACCGACCCTGGAACCGACCTTCCGAGAGGAACTGGCCACCGAGGGGGCAATCCTCCAGCAGCCGGTGGCCCACCGACGGCAAGGCGCACCCCGAGCGGAGCATCCGCAACGGCATCTTCGGACGGAACGCCGCGGCCGCCTACGACATCGACGTCGACGTGGAGCACGGCTTCATCTCCTGCGACGACCTCCAGGAGATCCGCAACGAGTACATCCTGTCGCCCGGGACCGAGGCCGAGACTCGTCCGCTGGCCTCCAACACGAGCTACGGACCCCGGACCCGCCGGGAGTTCCTGGCGGCCCGCTGGCCGAACCGCCCGTGGCAGCCCTGAGCCCGACCGAACCGTGAGCCCGGTGGAGCGTCGGACCCTTCATCGGGGCGGGGCATGGCCCACCGGTAGTGGACTCCCACCGAGGGCCGGCTAGGCCGAGTCCCGGGCGAGCCTACGCCAGAGCACTGCCGGGCTCACTGCGACTCCGTCCACCGCTGTCGCCATCCTCGGTCGCCTGAGTCCGGCGGTCCCGGTCGCCGGCAACCGCCGCTCAGTCCAGTCGCTGGAGCAGCTCCTCGACCACCAACCCGCCCGCCTCGTCGATGTCGAAGCGGATCGCCAGCGGATCCTCCGTTCCGCCCAGCGAGTCGTTGGCGACGCTGACGGCCGATCGACCCCCGTCGCCCCACACCCTGCCATGCCTTGTTCAAGTATTTGTTTGACATCTTTCGCCTCGACCCTTAGGGTGAACGCTTATCAAGTAACTGTTTGAACATGTGTTGGGAGAGGGATCTGCATGATGGAAGACGGGATGATGGGGCAGGTGATGGTGGTTTCGATGACGATCGTCATGATCCTCGTCCTGACTGCGTTGATCGCCGGGGTCGTGTGGCTCGTGCGCACGCTCGCCGACAGTCGTCGTCCCAACGGCGAGCGACGGGCAACCGAAGTGCTGGAGATGCGTTACGCGCGCGGCGAGCTCGATCGTGACGAGTACCTGCAACTCCGCGAGGACCTGCAACAGCTCACATGAAGCCGTCACGAGGAGTCACCCTCAACCTCGCCACGCGTCGAGTTGTGCTCCGCGGAGCACAACTCAGGCGATGACGACCCGGGAGGCCTGCCGTATCACCCCGACGACGGGCCGGTATCGGGCAAATCACGATCTACCGCGTGTCCTCAGGAGCGTGTCGGAGGGGGGATTTGAACCCCCACCCCCTCATCGGGGACATGGCCCTCAACCATGCGCGTCTGCCTGTTCCGCCACTCCGACGAGCGTGCCGCCCGAACGGGCGGCCGCGGCGATTCTATCGACTCCGCCTCCCACCGCTCCCATCTGCCCCACCGCCGCGACCCCACGCCACACCGGGCCGAACGGGGCCACGGCCGCCTCACCCGAACCACCCTCGGCCGCGTCGTCGGGCACATCGCCCTCCGAACCTGCCTCGGCCTCGGTCACCGACCACTCCTCGACCCGGTAGAGCGGCCCGGGGAACCAGGCGTTCGGGAGCACACCCTCGACGCCGCGCGACGCGATCACGGCCCGGGGCCGCCACATCGGCAGCACCACACCCTGCTGCTCGAACATCCGCTCCAGGCGCGACGCCGCCTCGCCGTCCCCACCCTCCGCACGACCGGCGAGCTCGTCGACCTCGGCGGCACCCTCCAGCGCCTCGGTGCGCGCCCAGTTCGTCGTCCCCACGTTGCCGCTCCCCCAACGGCACCGCCAGCACGGCTCCGACCACTGCACCTCGTCGACCACCGCCAGATCGAAGTTCCCCTCCGGCAGCCACTCCCCGTCGAGGCGCTCCGCCAACGCCCGCACCGTGTCGAACGACAGGTCCGTGCCCCGCGCCTTGCGCTGGATCGCCCGCGTCAGCAGGCTGCCCATCGCCTCCTCCTCGGCCACGACCAGCATCAACGTCGTGGTCGACACCCGATCGGCCTTCCCCCGATCGACCAGCCAGTGCGGCCAGCCCGGATCCTCCTCCAGACCGCCCCAGCTCGTCGCCAGCTCCGCCTCCTCCTCGAAGAGCACCCGCACGAAGCGGTCCCGGTCGATCAGGTCCAGCGCCGCGACCCGCACCGCCTCCTCCACCTCGGCGGTGTTCACGTACACGGACACCAGCGTCCCGCCCGCCGGCGCCACCGCGACCTCCGAACCTTCGATCGCCCGCATCTGCGGCACTCGGTCGGTGAACGCCGGCACGTGCACCACGTCGAGCTCGCCGCGCTCGAAGAGCTGCTGGAGCGTCGTCGCGTTCGGGACCGTCAACAGCCGCAGGTCCGCCACCCCCGGGCCCTCACCCCACCACTCCGGATTCGCGGAGAGCACCACGTCGAGGCCCGGCGTCGAGCCCTCGAACACGTACGGGCCCCCCGAGAGGTCCGGCCCCGTCGCCCACTCGGAGACCAGGTCGTCGCTGCCCTCCAGACGGTGGCGGGGCAGCACGTAGTCGCGCCCCGAGAACAACCGCTCCCAACCGGGCACCAACTCCGAGAACTCCACGACCACCCGAGCGCCCTCGCCGCGGATCTCCTCGATCCGCTCGTAGCCGGCGGTCGGCCCCGGCCACACCTCCGAGCGGATCACCTCCAGGGTGAACGACAGGTCGTCGGCGGTGATCGCGACGCCGTCCGACCAGCGCGCTCCCTCCCGCAGACGGAACCGCACCGTCGAGTCCTCCACCTCCACCAAGTCGCCGTCGACGAGGACGCCCTCGACGTCGCCGTCGGGAGCCACCCGGAAGAGCTGCGGCAACACCGCGGCGAGCACCTGACGCGCCGCGGGCACCCGGGAGCGCAGGTCGAACGGGTTGTAGGAGGCGGCCAGCTCGGGAACCCCCACCCGCAGCGATCCCTCGGGGGCGACCGCCGGGCGCGAGGTCGTCGGCGGGCGGCCGTCTCCCTCGGAGCCGCCCACCAGCGCGACGACACCCGCTGCGAGCAGCAGCACTACGACCAGGAGCGCGAGCCCGGCGCGCCGGTTCACCCCGACCCGTCGCCCGCTCGCTCCAGCGCCACCGCGGTGACGTCGAAGGTCCCCATCGCCGACATCTCGAAGCCCTCCACGCGCGCCGCGACCGCCCACCGGTTCGTGAACTGGGCGATCGGCAGCACCGGGAAGCGGTCGAGGACCCGCTGCTCCGCCTCCCGCAGCAGCCGCGTCCGCTCCTCCACGTCGCCCTCGGCGCGGGCGCGACGCAGCAGGTCGTCGACCTCCTCGTCGGCCAGGTTCGTGAGGTTGTCACGCTCCCCGGAGACGAACACCGGGAACAGGAACCCGTCGGAGCTCGGATAGTCGAGCGTCCATCCCAACCGGAACAGCTCCGGGGTCTCGTTGACGAGGAACACCCCGTAGTCCTGGAAGTCGTGGGGCCGCAGCTCCGTCGGGATCCCGGCCGCCTCCAGGTCGGAGGCGATCGCGGAGGCCACCGCCTGCTGGACCGGGTCCTGGTCGAAGTCGACGCTGACGGTCGGCACGGTCTCGTCGGCGAACACCTCGGCGACGAGGCGGCGGGCCTCCTCCGGGTCGTGGTCGCAGCGCTCCCCGCAGGCGTCGTCGACCGCCTCGGGGGCCCCTGCGGGGACGAGACCGTCGGCGAGCAGCACCGTCGAGTCGTAGACGACGTCCACGACACGGCGGCGGTCGACCGCCGCGACCACCGCCCGGCGCATGCGCGGATCCTCGAACTCGGGGGCGTCCAGGTTCATGCCGTAGAAGAGGACGCCGAGGAACGGCGTCATCCCCTCGTCCCCGTACTCGTCGGCGGCGGCGTTCACCCGGTCGGCGGGCACCGGCGCCACGTCGACCTGCCCGCGCTCGAGCCGCTCGAACGCCTCCGCCCGCTCGTCGACCAGGTGCAGCTCGACCCCGTCGATCGCCGGCGACGCCGGCCGGTAGTCGGGATGCGTCTCCAGGTGCGCTACCCCGTCCGCCTGCTCGACGAGGCGAAGCGGCCCCGAACCGATCGGGTCGCCACCGGGATCGGCTGCCCCCGCGGGGACGATCCCGAAGCCGGGGTTACCGAGCACCGCCGGCAGGAACGAGAACGGCTCGCGCAGCTCGATCGTGACCGTCCGCTCGTCGTCGACGCGCACGCCCGCCAGCGTGTCGGCGGTCCCCGCGTCGTGGAACTCCTCGAACCCGACCACCCGCTCGAGCAGGAACCGGTAGTCGGACGACGACTCGGGCGCCGCGATGCGCTGGAGGGTCGCCTTCACGTCGGTGGCGGTCACCGGGGAGCCGTCGTGGAACATGGCGTCGTCGCGGAGGTGGAACGTGAAGCGCCGCTGCTCGGGGCCCGCCTCCCACGATTCCGCCAGGCCGGGGGTCGGCTCGAGGGTGTCGGGGTCGTAGCGGACCAGCGTGTCGAAGAGGTGGTCCGCGACCATCACCGCGGCGGGGTCGCTCGCCAGCGCCGGGTCGAACGAGTCGAAGCCCGCCACCGCGATCCGCAGCACACCACCCTCGACCTGCTCCTCGGTGGTCGTCGGAGCGTCGCCACCGGCCTCGCCGTCGGCGTCGTCGGCGACGAGGAGCGTGACCACCAGGGCCGCGCCGACACCGAGGACCACCACGACCGCGACGATCTGGACGAGCAGCCGGTTGCGCCGCTGCGTCGAGGAGGAAGCGGGAGGTTCGGGTGTCGCCGCCTCGTCATCGGCCACGGGCGCCGACCCTACGCCGCCGCGGCACGAAGCCCGCGGATCACGTCAGGCCACTCACCACCCACCGCAATGTGTGAGTGTGGTGCAGTCATATTGACTGCACCACACTCACACATTGGCTCGGGCCACGAGGGCGTCGAAGTCGACGCCGGGCGGCAGCGTGCCCAACGCCAGTCCTCCCTCGCCGCCCAGGCGCGACGCGCAGAACGCGTCGGCCACCGCCGGATCCCCGAAGCGCACCAGCAGCGAGGCCTGCCACGCCAACGCCATCAGCTCCACCACCCGCCGCGCGCGGGCCTCGACGTCGTCGAGGTCGACGAGCTCCGCCTCGAGGCGCGACACGGCCGCGTCCAGGTGCCGGTTCTCGCCGGAGGCCGCGGTGAGCTCCTCGCGGAACGCGTCGATCGCCTCGGGATTGCGCCCCATGGCGCGCAGCACGTCGAGGCACATCACGTTGCCCGAGCCCTCCCAGATGCCGTTCAACGGGCTCTGGCGGAACAGCCGGGGCATCCCCGACTCCTCGACGAAGCCGTTGCCGCCCAGGCACTCCAGCGCCTCGGCGACGTGGGTGGGGGCACGCTTGCACAGCCAATACTTCACCACCGGGGTGGCGATCCGCTGAAGGGCCACCTCGTGGTCGTCGACCGCCGCGCCGTGGTCGCCGGCCGCCACCGCGTCGAAGCAGCGGGCGAGGCGCAGCGCGCTCACCGTCGCCGCCTCGCTCTCGACGGCCAGGTCGGCGAGCACGTTGCGCATCAGCGGCTGCTCGGCGAGGCGCTTCCCGAACGCCTCCCGGTGGGCGACGTGGTGAGCGGCGCGCGCCACACCCGCACGGAGCTGGGCGGTGGCACCGAGCGCGCAGTCGAGGCGGGTGTGGTTGACCATCTCGATGATGGTGCGCACCCCGCGGCCCTCCTCGCCGACCATCAGGGCGTACGCGTCGACCAGCTCGATCTCGCTCGACGCGTTCGATCGGTCGCCGAGCTTGTCCTTGAGCCGCTGGATGTGGAGCGCGTTGCGGGTCCCGTCGGGACGCCAGCGCGGCAGCAGGAAGCAGCTCAGCCCGCCCGGCGTCTGCGCGAGCGCCAGGAACGCGTCGCTCATCGGCGCCGAGCAGAACCACTTGTGGCCGGTGATCCGGTGCTCGCCGCCCGGCCCACCCGAGCCCACCGGCTCCGCGCGGGTGGTGTTGGCGCGCACGTCCGAGCCGCCCTGCTTCTCGGTCATCGCCATCCCGCAGACGGCCCCGTCCTTCTCGCCTGCCGGGACGAAGCGCGGGTCGTACACGTCGGAGACGATGCGGGGCTCCCACTCGGCCGCCAGCTCCGGCTGATGGCGCAGCGCCGGCAGCACCGAGTAGGTCATCGAGATCGGGCAGGTGTGGCCGGCGTCGACCTGCGACCACACCACCAGCTTCGCCGCCCGGGCCACGTGGGCGCCGGGGCGGGCCTCCCCCCAGGGGCGGGCGTGGAGGCCGGAGGCCACCGCGACGCGCATCAGCTCGTGGTAGGCGGGGTGGTAGTCGACCTCGTCGACGCGGTGGCCGGTGGCGTCGTGGGTGCGCAGCGTCGGCGGGTTCTCGTTGGCCTGGAACCCCCACCGGATCGCCTCCGGCGAGCCGGCCAGCGCGCCGAGCTCTTCGAGCTCGCCCTCCGCCCAGCCGGCGCCCTCGCGGCGCACGGCGTCGACCAGCGGCCGGTCGTCGGTGAAGACGTTGTGGCCCTCGAACGCCGGCGGCTGGTTGAAGACCTCGTGGGTGGCGTGCATCACTCGACCCTCCCCTGGTCGTCCACCTCAGCGCGCAGCGTAGACCCGGAACGCCGGCCGTGGGCGGGCCGCAGCGCGGTCAGACGAGGATCAGGCCGGGATCAGGCCGGGATCAGGCCGGGATCACTGGAGGCGGAGGCCGAGCAGGATCGTCGTGAAGGCGAAGACCACCCCGGTGACGACGGTGAGGCGGTCCAGGTTGCGCTCCATCACGGTGCCGCCAGCCAGCGAACCGCCCATCCCGCCGCCGAACATGTTCGACAGGCCCCCGCCACGACCGGCGTGGAGGAGGATGAACAGGATCAGCAGGCCGGAGGCCACCAGGTGCAAGAAGATGAGGAAGGCGTTGATCACGGCTGCATGTCCTCGGGACGTGTCCTCACGATGATGCCGCGGGATGGTGCCGGGGGATGGTGCCCGCCGACGTCGCCTCGGGAGCGTGCCCACGGCACCCCGCACGGGAAGGCGCTCTCGGCAACCGGACGTTACCACCTCCCCGCCCGCGCCCTCGACGCGCGGTCTCACCGCGACAGCACCAGCGTGACAGCTCCAGCGCGACAGGCGCAGCGCGCCTGTCCGGCCCGTCAGCGCCGGTAGCGGACGATGCGGGCGAAGTCGTCGGGATCCAGGCTCGCGCCGCCCACCAGCGCCCCGTCGATCTCCTCGCGGGCCATCAGCTCGGCGATGTTGCCCGGCTTGACGCTGCCCCCGTACTGGATCCGCACGGCGGCCCCGGCGTCCGCCCCGAACGCGTCGTCGACCACCGAGCGGATCTGCGCGATCGTGATCTCGGCGTCCTCCGGGGTGGCGTTGCGGCCCGTCCCGATCGCCCAGATCGGCTCGTAGGCGATCACCGACGCGCCCACCTGCTCGGCTGGGACGCCCTTCAGGCCCGTTCGGACCTGCGCGTCGACCTTGGCGTCGGTCTCCTCCGCCTCGCGCTCCTCGAGGGTCTCGCCGACACAGACGATCGGCGTCATGTCGTGGGCGAGCACCGCCCTCACCTTGCGGTTGACGGTCGCGTCGGTCTCCCCGAAGTGCTGCCGGCGCTCCGAGTGGCCGACGATCACGTACGACACGTTGAGCTTGGCGAGCATCGGTGCGCTCACCTCGCCGGTGAACGCCCCGTGCTCCTCCCAGTGCACGTCCTGGGCACCCAACGCGATGGGGATCCGGTCGGCGTCCAGGGTGGTCTGCATGGAGCGCAGCGCCGTGAAGGTCGGGCACACCACGACGTCGTTCTCGTCGTAGTCGTCGGGGTCGAGCTGGTAGGAGAGCTTCTGCACCACCTGGATGGCGTCGAGGTGGGTGTGGTGCATCTTCCAGTTGCCCGCCAGTATCGGCTTGCGCTCGTCCGCCATCGATCCTCTCCCTCGTTCCAATGGTTCCGGTGGTTCCGGTCGTTCCGGTCGTTCCGGTCGGCCCGTCGGTCGTCGGAGGCCGCTCAGCCGCCCGCGGTCGCCGCGCCCTCACCCTCGCGCAGCGCGGCGAGACCGGGAAGGTCGCCGTGCTCGAGGAACTCGAGCGCCGCGCCGCCTCCGGTGCTGACGTGGTCGACGTCGTCCTCGTGGCCGAAGCGCCGCACCGCGGCCGCCGAGTCGCCGCCGCCGACCACGGTGAAGCCGGGGCACGCCGCCACCGCGTCGGCCACCGCCCGGGTGCCCGCGGCGAAGGCCTCCATCTCGAACACCCCCATCGGACCGTTCCAGAAGACGGTCTCCGCGCGGCCGACCACCTCCGCGTAGGCGCGTGCGGTCTCGGGCCCGATGTCGAGGCCCATCCAACCCTCCGGGATCGCGGCAGCGGGCACCACCCGGGTCTCCGCGTCCGCGGCGAGCTCGCGGGCCACCACCACGTCGGAGGGGACCTGCACCACCCCGTGGGCGAGCAACTCCGCGCAGGCCTCGACGAAATCGGACTCCACCAGCGAGTCACCCACCTCGTGGCCCTGGGCGCGGAGGAACGTGAAGCACATCGCGCCGCCGACCAGCATCTGGTCGCAGCGCTGCGCGAGCGCCTCGAGCACCCCGAGCTTGTCGGACACCTTGGCACCGCCGAGCACGACCGTGAACGGGTGGCCGGACGCGGCGACGAGGCGGCCGAGCACGTCGAGCTCGCGGCCGAGCAGCAGGCCCGCCGCGGAGGGCAGGCGAGCCGGGGGGCCCACCACCGACGCGTGCGCGCGGTGCACCGCACCGAACGCGTCGTCGACGTAGGCGTCGGCCAGCGCGGCCAGGGCGTCGGCCAGGTCGGCGTCGTTGGCGGTCTCCCCCGGGTGGAACCGGAGGTTCTCGAGGAGCATCACCTCGCCGGGCCGCAGGGCGTGGGCCATCGCGCTAGCGCGCTCGCCCACCACCTCGGGGCACAGCGCCACCGACGTGTCGAGGAGCTCACCGAGGCGCTCGGCCACGGGCCGCAGCGACAGCGCCGGCTCCACCCGGCCGCCGGGGCGTCCCAGGTGCGAGCAGACGACCACCGCGGCGGAGCGCTCGCGCAACGCCTCGATCGTCGGGAGCGCCGCGCGGATGCGCCCGTCGTCGGTGACGACCCCGTCGTCGAGCGGGACATTGAGGTCCGAGCGCACCAGCACGCGGGTGCCCTCGGCGACCGCCAGGTCGTCGAGGCGGGGCAGCTCGACGCTCAACGTTCCCTCTCGGCGGCCCGATGGCCGTCACAGAGAAGCAAAGAACGCTAGAGGCGGTCGCCGACGTACGCGGCGACGTCCACGAGGCGGTTCGAGTAGCCGAACTCGTTGTCGTACCAGCCGAGCACCTTCACCATCGAGCCGTTCGCCATCGTGTCGGGCGCCGAGAACACGCAGCTCTTCGGGCTGCCCACGATGTCCTGGCTGACCAGCTCCTCCTCGGTGTACTCGAGCACCCCCAGGTAGCCGTCGTCGGAGGCCGCCTTGCGGAACGCGTCGTTGACCTCGTCGACGCTCACCTCGCGCCCGAGGTTCGCCACCAGGTCGGTGATCGAGCCGTCGGGCACCGGCACCCGCATCGCCATCCCGTCCAGCTTCCCGTCGAGGTCGGTGAGCACCTTGCCGATGGCGCGGGCCGCGCCCGTCGAGCTCGGGATCACCGACAGCCCCGCGGCGCGCATCCGGCGGACGTCCGCCTTGCCGGAGCGGCTGGCCTTGGCGACGTCCTGGAGCGCCTGGTCGGCCGTGTAGGCGTGCACCGTCGTCATGAAGCCCTGCTCGATGCCGAACGCGTCGTGGAGGACCTTGGCGAGCGGGGCGAGGCAGTTGGTGGTGCACGAGGCGTTGGAGATCACGTGGTGGCTGTCCGGGTCGTAGGCGTCGTGGTTGACGCCCATGCAGACCATGACGTCCGCGTCGCCCGATGGCGCCGAGATCACCACCTTCTTCGCGCCGCCCTCCAGGTGGCCGGCCGCGGCGTCTCGGGCGGTGAACAGGCCCGTCGACTCGATCACCACGTCGACCCCCTCGTCGCTCCAGGGGATCCGCGCCGGGTCCTGCTCCTCGAGCTTCTTGACGAGGGCGCCGTCGACCGTGAAGCCGTCGCCGGTGGCAGCGACCTCGTGGGGCAGCGTCCTACCGACCGAGTCGTGCTTGAGGAGGAACGCCATCGTCTCGCTGTCGCCGAAGGGGTCGTTGACCGCCGCGAGCTCGACGCCCGCGTCCGCGCCGCGGGCGAGGATCGCCCGGTGGAACGACCGACCGATCCGCCCGAACCCGTTGATGCCCACGCGTACGGTCATGCTGGTGCCCCTCCTGCTCCCCTGCTCCGTCGTCTGCCGGGCCCGACGCTAGCGCCGCTCCCGAGCCGAGGTCACACGGCAGCGCACCCCGCCGGCCGACCCTGACACCCACGCCAACACCCCGTCGACACCCACGCGTCAGCCGGGTCGGCGCGACCGGGTCAGGGCGGCGAGGGCCGCGCCGAGCGCCACCGGGTCGTGAGCACGCCCACCGGAGCCACGGCGCTCGGCGACGTCCGCCGCGACCGGCTCGACCCCGAGCGCCCGCACCTCGTCCTCGTCGACCGCGAGCGGCGAGGAGCGGTCGTAGAGGAACGTGTCGACGCGGGCACCGTGGTCGAACACCCCACGCAGGTGGTCGACCCCCGAGAGGCCCTCGGTCTCGGGGACCTGGGAGGCCAGGTTGCACACCTGCACCACCCGTCCCGGCGCCCCCACCAGGGCGTCGCGCAGCTCGCCGACGCAGACCACCGGCAGCAGGCTCGTGTACAGCGAGCCCGGAGCGAGCACCACCAGGTCGGCCCCGGCGATCGCCTCCAGCGCCCGCTCCGGAGCCGGCGCGTCCTCCGGCACGATCGCCACCCGCCCGATCCGGCCCTCCGAGCGGCTCACCGCCACCTGGCCCTCGACCGCCCGGCCGTCGACGTCCGCTTTCAGCACCACCGGCTCGGTGGTGGCCGGCACCACGGTGCCCACCGCGCCGACGAGGCGGCCCACCTCGCTGACCGCGGCGGCGAAGTCGGCGGTCGTCCCCGACAGGCCGGCGAGCAGCAGGTTCCCGAGCGCGTGGCCGTCGGGCTCGCCGTCGCCGAAGCGGAACTCGAGCGCCTCCGCCCACACGTTGCCGTCCTCAGCGAGCGCCACCAGGCACTTGCGGATGTCGCCGGGCGGTAGCACCCCCAGCTCGCGGCGCAGCCGCCCCGACGACCCGCCGTCGTCGGCAGCGCTCACCACCGCCGTCACCGGCTCCGCGAAGCGCCGCAGCGCCCGCAGCGCCGCGGCGAGGCCGTGGCCCCCGCCGAGGGCCACCACCGCCGGCGACCCGGCAGCGTCCTCCGGGGACCCCGCGCCGACCCCGCCGTCAGGCCCGGTCGAGGTCACGATGGTGCACCGTGGCCGGGAACCCGGCCCGCTTGCAGATCTTCGACACCTCCTCGGCGAGCACCACGCTGCGGTGCCGGCCGCCCGTGCAGCCGACCGCCAGCGACAGGTACGACTTGCCCTCCCGCAGGTACGCGGGGAGCACCAGCGCCAGCAACCGCTCCAGCTCGCCGAGGAACGCCGCCGTGTCGTCCTGCTCGAGCACGTAGCGGCGCACCGCCGGGTCGCTGCCCGGCAGCGGCCGCAGATCCTCCACCCAGTGCGGGTTCGGCAGGAACCGCACGTCGAAGAGGTTGTCGACGTCGAGGGGCACTCCGTGCTTGAAGCCGAACGACACGACGCTCACCTGCATCGCGGCGCCCGTGTCGCCCGCGAAGAGCTCCCGGAGGCGCTCGGCGAGGTCGTGCACCGAGTAGTCGGAGGTGTCGACCACGACGTCGGCCTGGCCCTTGATCTCCTCGAGGAGCGTGCGCTCCACCGCGATGCCGTCCGAGACCCGGTCGGCCTGCGCGAGCGGGTGCTTGCGCCGGGTGGCCTCGAAGCGCCGCACCAGCGACTCGTCGGACGCGTCGAGGAACACGATCCGGGTCGTCGCCCCCATCTGCCGCAGCTCGTCGAGGGCGACCGAGAGCTGCTCCTGGAACTGGCCCGAGCGCACGTCGACCACGAACGCGTAGCGCTCCCGGTCGGCCTGGCCGACAGCCAGCTCGGCCACCTTCGGCATGAGCTGCACCGGCAGGTTGTCGATCACGAAGTAGCCGAGGTCCTCGAGCACGTTCGCCGCCTCCGAGCGGCCCGCGCCCGACAACCCGGTGATGATCGTGACCTCGAGGTGATCGTCGCTCGTCGCGTCGCTCATCGGCGCTCCCGGCTGCCGCCGGCGATCGGCGGCCCGTGCAGGCGATCGTAGAGCGCGTCGGCGACCTTGTCGGGGAGCCACGACAGGCCGCGGAGCTCCTCGAGGTCGACCTGGCGGACCCGCTTGACCGACCCGAACTCCGAGAGCAGCCGCTTGCGCCGCGCGGGGCCGAGGCCGGGGACGTCGTCGAGCTCCGAGCGGGTCATCCGCCGGTCGCGGAGCTTCCGGTGGTAGCGCACCGCGAAGCGGTGGGCCTCGTCGCGGACCGCCTGGAGCAGGTACAGCGCCTCCGAGTCGCGGGGGATCCGCAGCGGATCCGGGCGGCCGGGCACGTACACCTCCTCGAAGCGCTTCGCCAGCGCGGCCAACGACACCTCCTCGTCGAGGCCGAGGTCCTCGACCACCGCCTCGGCGACCGCGAGCTGGCCCGGACCGCCGTCGACCACGCAGAGGTTCGGCGGGTACGAGAACCGCTTGCCGGCGCGTGCCCCCTCGTCGCGCTCCTCGAGGTAGCGGCGGAACCGGCGGGTCAGCACCTCCTCCATCGCGCCGTAGTCGTCCTGGCCGTCCAGGCCGCGCACCTTGAAGTGCCGGTAGTCGGGACGCTTGGGGAGGCCGTCCTCCATCACCACCATCGAGCCGACGATCTCGTCGCCCTGGAGGTGCGAGATGTCGAAGCACTCGATCCGCAGCGGCGCCTCCGGCAGGCCCAGCTCGTCCTGGAGCGCGGTGAGCGCCCGCGCCCGGGCGTTGTGGTCCGAAGAGCGCCGCAGGCGGTGGCGGACCAGCGCCTCCTTGGCGTTGACCGTCACCGTCTCGTGGAACCGCCGCTTGGCGCCCCGCTGTGGCACCCGCACCGTCACCCGCGAGCCCCGCAGGTCCGAGAGGAACTGCTCGTGGCCGGCGTGGTCCTCGGGCAGGACCGGGACCAGCACCTCCTTGGGGATCCCCTCGGGGTCGTCGCCGTAGAGCTGGCCGAGCAGGCGGGCCACCAGCCCGGGGAGGTCGATCTCCTCGACCTTGTCGACCACGAGGCCCTTCGTGCCGACCATCCGGCCGCGGCGCACCGAGAACACCTGCACGGACGCCTCGAGGGGGTCGTCCTCGATCCCGATCGCGTCGTAGCTCTCGCTGCGGTCCCCCACGATCTCCTGGCGCTCGACGGCGCGGCGCATCGAGTCGAGCTGGTCGCGCAGGCGCGCGGCGCGCTCGAACTCGAGCGCCTCGGCCGCGGCGTGCATCTCCTCCTCGAGGCGCGCCACCACCTCGTCGGTGTCGCCCTCGAGGAACGACAGCAGCTCCTCGACGAGGCCGTCGTAGTCCTCCTTCGAGATCGCGCCGACACACGGCGCCGCGCACTTCTCGATGTGCGCGTACAGGCACGGACGCCCCATCGCGACGTGACGGCGGAACTTCGCGTCCGAGCAGGTGCGGATCGGGAACGTCCGCAGCAGCAGGTCGAGGGTCTCGCGGATCGCGTACGCGTGGGCGAATGGGCCGAAGTAGCGGCTGCCCTTGCGCTTCTTGCCCCGCAGCACCATCGCTCGGGGCCACTCGTCGGCGAGGGTGACGGCGAGGAACGGGAACGACTTGTCGTCCTTGAGGCGGATGTTGAAGCGGGGCTGGTGGCGCTTGATGAGCTCGTTCTCGAGCAGCAGCGCGTCGGGCTCGGTGCGGACCTCCACCCACTCCACGTCGTCGGCGGCTTCCAGCATCTGCCTGGTGCGCTCGGGGATGCCGCCCGGCGCCCCGAAGTACGTGCCCAGGCGCGCCCGCAGGCTCTTGGCCTTGCCGACGTAGACCGGCCGCCGGTGGGCGTCGTGGAACAGGTACACGCCGGGCGCGTCGGGAACCGTCGAGAAGTCGGGACGCACGACCATCCCCACATTGTCGCGTCCGGCCGCAGCGGGCCCGCCCGCCGGGGAGGTGCCCGCCCGCAGGGAACACTGGGGAGGCACTGGGGAGGCACTGGGAAGGCACTGGGAAGGCGCCGGCGGGAGCACTCCCGTGACCCCGGTGTGAAGCCCGGGCGAGGCCCCCGGCTAGCATAGGGGTCACCGCCCTGGCAGAGCGGCACCATCTGCTCCGGGGCCGACATCACCGTGGAGCGGCGAGCCAGGCGCCCCCACCGGCCAGAACCGGGGCTGCATCCAGGAGGTCACACTTCGATGCTGCGCCTGCAGGTCCCCTTGCCGGACCGCTACACCATCGCGTCGTCCGAAAAGAACCAGGAGCGGATCCGGGCCGCCAAGGAAGAGCTCGGCGACCGGCTCCTGATCCTCGGCCACCACTACCAGCGCGACGAGGTCATCCGCTTCGCCGACGCCCGCGGCGACTCGTTCAAGCTCGCCCGGTTCGCGGCGGCCAACGAGCAGGCCTCCGAGATCGTCTTCTGCGGCGTCCACTTCATGGCCGAGTCCGCCGACGTCCTGACCGGCGACCACCAGTCCGTCTACCTCCCCGACCTCAACGCCGGGTGCTCGATGGCCGACATGGCCGACAGCGAGCAGGTCGACGAGTGCTGGGACGTGCTCGCCGAGGTCACCGACGTCGACGGCGTCGTGCCGATCACCTACATGAACTCGTCGGCCGCCCTCAAGGCCTTCGTCGGCCGCAACGGCGGCGCCGTGTGCACCTCGTCGAACGCACGGGCGATCCTCGAGTGGGCGCTCGAGCGCGGCGAGCAGGTGCTGTTCTTCCCCGACCAGCACCTCGGCCGCAACACCGGCTACGACATGGGCTTCACCGAGGCCGACATGGCGGTGTGGGACCCCCGCCACGAGCTCGGCGGCCTCGAGGAGCGCGACGTCAAGGAGGCCACCTTCCTGCTGTGGCGGGGCCACTGCTCGGTGCACCAGCGCTTCACGCCCGAGCACGTCCACGCCGCCCGCGAGGAGCACCCCGGCGTACGGGTGATCGTCCACCCCGAGTGCGCCCACGAGGTGGTCCGCCTCGCCGACGAGGTCGGCTCCACCGAGAAGATCCTGCGCGCCGTCGAGGAGGCGCCCGCGGGCTCGACCCTCGCGATCGGCACCGAGATCCACATGGTGCAGCGCCTCGACCGGGAGCACCCCGACAAGACGGTGCTCTCCCTCGACCCGCTCGTGTGCCCGTGCTCGACGATGTTCCGCATCGACGCGCCGCACCTGGCGTGGTGCCTCGAGTCGATCGCCGCGGGCGAGCCGGTCAACCGGATCGCCGTCGACGACACCACCGCCGAGTGGGCGCGGGTCGCCCTCCAACGGATGCTCGACATCACCTGAGCGCTCCGGTTCAGACCCCGCGGGCGGCGCGGCGACCGGGTCAGGGCGAGCAGGTCAGCGCGACCAGGCCAGCGCGACCGGGTCAGCCGGGCAGCTCGACGGGCCGGCGCGGCGACGACCCCGGAGCCGCCGCACCCGCGGCCGTCCAGGCCATCGCGGCGATCCAGACGCCGCCCAGCAGCAGCACCAGCACCGGGATCCCGACGCCGACGAGCGCCGAGCCGCCCTCCTGCTCCCGGAGCAGGTAGCGGGTCTCCGACTCGAAGGCCACCGTCTTGTCGACCGCGGGGAACTCCTCGCCGCGGGGGCCGTCGATCTCCTCGTCGGCCGGCAGGTAGAGGGGGACGGCGCTCATCTCCGAGCCGCGGTGCAGCCGCAGCAGCGTCTTCCACGGCGCGGCGACCGGCACCGGCTGCTCGCTGCGCCAGTGGCCCGGCGCCACCTCCTCCATGTCGGCGAGGCGGAGGCCGCCGCCCTGCCAGGCCGTCACCTGGAACCAGCGCGCCCCGTCGCCCGCGTCGGTCGGCTCGAGCTCGGCCTCCACGAACGCGGTGGCCTCGTCCACCCGGTCGAACTCGATCGCCGCGGTCACGTCCCCCGCCGTCCTCGGGTACGGCCACGCCATCGCCACCCCGAGCGCGACGAGCGCCACCACGACCGTCCGGCCGCTCAGCGCCACCGGCCGGCCCCCGGCCAGGTCCCCGAACACGGCACCCAGCAGCGCCGCGCCCACCGCGGCGAGCGCGGCGAGGAGCACCGCGTCGGGCAGCAGCGCCGCGCTCCACGGCTGGTGCGCCCCCTGGTTCCACAGCCACTCGACCCCCAGGCCGAGGGTCGCCACCCCCGCCGCCGCGGCCAGCGCGAAGCGGAACCGCCGTGCGGTGCCGACGAGCAGCGCCGCCGCCTCGACCGCCACGGCGCTGCCCACGTAGAGGGCCGAGGGGCGCACCGACAGCTCGAGCGCGCCGACGTCGTCGCCGAGGCCCATGCGGGTCAGCAGCATCAACCCGACGACCACCAGCGACCAGCCGGGGCCGTGGGCGAGGCGCACCGCCACCAGGGCCAGCGCGCCGGCCAGCACCACCAGCACCGGCAGGTAGAGCTGCTGGAACTGCGGAACCCCGAAGTCGAACTCGCCCTGCACGCTGGAGAGGCCGTCGAGCACGAGCAGCGCCACGACCACGTGCACGCCCCGCGCCCACCACGAGTCGATCGGACGCACCCCCGCCTCGGCGAGGACCAGCCACGACACCAGCGGCGTCACCGAGGCGCCGACGATCATCAGCAGGTGGGTCGGGCTCCACATCGTCACGTCGATCCCGAACTGGAGGTGCCACAGCTCGTCGAGGGCGAAGCCCGAGACGGCGCTGAGGCCGACCACCAGCATCGTCGCCGCCGAGCGCGGCACCCGGAAGCCCCCCACCCGCAGGCGCGTGTCGCGCTCCTCGATGGTGGCGAAGAAGATCCCGATCGCGCCGGCCAGCGCCAGCGTCCACAGACCCAGCACGATCATGGTGTGGGGGGCGGTGAACAGCTCCTCGTCGCGGCCGACGCCCACGTGCCATGCGACGTCGTTGTAGAACCCGACGCCCGCCACGAGGAGACCGAACGCGGCGGTGCCGACCGTCGCCGCCGCCCAGCCGGGGATCCCCGTCACCCGCTCCAGGCCACGGGGGACGAACAGCATCCAGTCGCGCTCGCCGGACCGCCGCCCCACCGTCGCGAAGACCGCGGCCGCCACGGCGAACCCGACCAGGAACACCCACAGCGACGTCCAACTCTGGAGCGAGCCCGGATCGACCTCCACAGCCGCGAGCGCGCTCAACCCGATGCTCCCGGCTCGGATGCTCCCGGCTCGGATGCTCCCGGCTCGGATGCTCCCGACTCGTCACGGGTGTCGGTCCCTCCGGTCGAGACGGCGGCGCGCATGCCGTCCCACGCCATCGACACGAGGTACTCGACGACCCGCTCACGGGGCATCGTGCGGCGCTCGAGCCACCAGTCGCCCACCGCGTGGGCCATCCCCACCAGGCCGTAGCCCCACGGCTCGGCGGCGCCGGAGTCGCCGCCCGCCTCGCGCACCTCCTCGCCGATCACCCGCACGTTGATCTCGGCGATCCGCCCGAAGACCCCCGCGAGCACCTCGGCGGCACCCGGCTCGTCTCCGACCCGGCGTACGAGGAACCGGTACAGCTCGGTCTCGCGCTCGATCAGCTCGAAGTAGGCGTCGAGCGCCCGGGTCAGCATCTCGCGGGGCTCGACGTCGGAACGGCCGAGCACCTCCTCCAGGCGGGCGGCGAGCTCGCCGACGAACCGCTCGGCGAGCGCCGCGGCCAGCGCCTCGCGCCCGCCCACGTGGCGGTACAGGATCGGCTTGGTGACCCCGGCCTCGGCCGCGACCTGCTCCATGGAGGCTCCCGCGCCGTGGCGGCGGATGGCGACGTGCGCGGCCTCGAGGAGCTCCCCGCGGCGGGCCTCGCGATGCTCGCGGCGCTCACGCGCCGAGCCGCGACGCCGGGAGGTGTGCTTCTTCGGCATGTTACGCACGGTAACGGTTACCGACGGTAACGTCAAGCCGACCATTCGGCGATGTCGGTGGGGTCGGGGCGTCGCTCGCGCAGCCTGGCGGGTGGGTGGAGCGAGGGAGCGGAGCGACCGAGTGGCAAGCGAGCGACGCCCGACGCCCCGGGCCCACCGACGCCTGGAACCGCCCGGCCAGGTCGAACCGCCCCGGCCTCGCCCCCTCGGGGCGCACTCGGCGCTAACGTGCAGGCCCGATGCCGGACATCCTCCACCAGCTCGTCATCGAAGCACCGCCCTCGGCGGTCTACCGGGCGCTCACCGAGCCCGGCGAGCTCGCCTCGTGGTGGACCGCCGACGTGGAAGCCGAGCCCGAGCTCGGCTCGGTCGCCGTCTTCGGCTTCGACGACCGCACCACCGTCTTCAAGATGAAGGTCGAGGACCTCGAGGCCGACAGCTTCGTCCGCTGGCACTGCGTCGGCGGCCACCCCGAGTGGGAGCACACCGAGCTCACCTTCGACCTCAGCGCCGAGGACGGCCGCACCACCGTCTACTTCGCCCACCGCGGCTGGGAGTCCACCGACGGGGTCCTGGCGACCTGCTCGTTCGAGTGGGCGCGGTACCTCACCAGCCTCAAGTCGCACCTGGAGACCGGCTCCGGCACGCCCCACTCGGGCCGCAGCGGCGACCGCTGAGCACCGCGCGCACCCTCCGCCCGACCCCGGAGCTCCCGATCACCGCGGCGCTCGCTCGTCCCTGACCGTCCGGATCGTCAGCAGCCGCGGGATCGAGGCTTGCTCGCGGTACTCGGGCGCCCGGTCCAGGAACCCCGGCGGCGGCGCGGGCTCGTCCATCCGCTCGACGCGCAGGCCGTGGTCGACGAACGTGTTGACGTAGTCGCTCACGGGGCGGTGCACGAACGGGAGGTGCACCCCCGGCGCCACCTCCTCGGTCGCCACGTCGACGTCGAGGTAGCCGCCCACCCGCCAGTACTGCTCCTCGAGGACGTGGTCGTCGATCCAACCGCTGCCCGGAGCCTGGAGGAGCGGATGGTTGAGGAACAGCACGAACCGCCCGCCCGGCGCCAGCACCCGCGCCACCTCCCGGACCACCGGCACGTGGTCGGCCACGTGCTCGAGCATCAGACAGATCACCACCGCGTCGAACGACCCCGGCGCCAGCGGCAACGAGCCGGCCTCCGCCCGCACGAAGTCGACCCCGCCGCCGCGCTCGACACCGAGGCGCAGGTGCGACTCGACCGGTTCCACGCCCACCACCAGCTCCGGGCGGGGCTCCAGCGACGCGGCCAGGCGGGCCACCTGCCCCTCCCCCGCGCCGACGTCGAGGACCCGCCGCGCGCCGGCGAGCGCCTCCGCTGCCAGCGGCAGGATCTGCTCCTCGTACTCGGGGTCCGCGCCGGCGGTGAAGTGCTCCTGCCACCACCCGGCGTGGACCTCCCACGGGTCGCCCGCTGCCTCCGGCTCGGCTGAGCTCCCGGGTGCCACCAGGCCGGCCTGCCGCTCGCTACAGGATCTCGGCGAGGAACTTGCCGGTGTACGAGCCGGCGGTCTGCGCGACCGCCTCGGGGGGACCCTCGGCGACGAGGCGTCCCCCCTCGTCGCCGCCCTCGGGGCCGAGGTCGACGAGCCAGTCGGCCGTCTTGATGACCTCGAGGTTGTGCTCGATCACCACCACCGTGTTGCCGGCGTCGACGAGCCGCGACAGCACCGACAGCAGCCGGCGCACGTCCTCGAAGTGGAGGCCCGTCGTCGGCTCGTCGAGCACGTAGAACGTCCGCCCGGTCGAGCGCTTCCCCAGCTCGAGGCTCAGCTTCACCCGCTGCGCCTCGCCGCCGGAGAGCTGCGGCGCGGGCTGGCCGAGGCGGAGGTAGCCGAGGCCGACGTCCGCGAGCGTCTGGAGCCGCCGGGCGATCGGAGCCTGGTTGGCGAAGAACTCCAGGGCCTCCTCGACCGGCATGTCGAGGACGTCCGCGATGTTCTTCCCCTTCCAGGTGACGTCGAGCGTGTCCCGGTTGTAGCGGGCCCCCTTGCACACCTCGCACGGCACGTACACGTCGGGCAGGAAGTGCATCTCGATGCGGATCGTGCCGTCGCCCGCGCACGCCTCGCACCGCCCGCCCTTCACGTTGAAGCTGAACCGGCCCGGCTTGTAGCCGCGCACGTTCGCCTCCGTCGTCTGCGCGAACAGGCGGCGGACGTGGTCGAAGACACCCGTGTAGGTCACCGGGTTCGACCGGGGCGTCCGCCCGATCGGGCTCTGGTCGACGTCGATCACCTTGTCGATCAGCTCCAGGCCCTCGACGCGCCGGTGCTTGCCCGGCACGGCCTTCGAGTTGAACACGTGGCGGGTCAGCGCGGGGATCAGCGTCTCGCCCACCAGCGTCGACTTGCCGCTCCCCGACACGCCCGTGACGCAGACGAACAGGCCGAGGGGGAACTCGACGTCGATCTCTTGGAGGTTGTGCTCGCGGGCGCCGCGCACGACGATCCGCCGGCCCGGTTCCGGCTCGCGGCGGCGCTCCGGCAGCGGGATCTCGCGGCGGCCCGTCAGGTAGTCGCCGGTGAGCGAGCGGGGCTCGGCCTCCACGTCGGCCACCGAGCCCGCCACGACGATCTCGCCGCCGTGCTCGCCGGCTCCCGGACCGATGTCCACCACGTGGTCGGCCGAGCGGATGGTCTCCTCGTCGTGCTCGACGACGATGACGGTGTTGCCGAGGTCGCGGAGGCGCAGCAGCGTCTCGAGGAGGCGCTTGTTGTCGCGCTGGTGGAGGCCGATCGAGGGCTCGTCGAGCACGTACAGGACTCCGACCAGACCGCTGCCGATCTGGCTGGCGAGACGGATCCGCTGGGCCTCCCCGCCGGCGAGGGTCGCGGAGGAGCGGTTGAGGGTCAGGTAGTCGAGGCCGACGTCGACGAGGAAGCGCAGCCGCTCGTTGACCTCCTTGAGCACCCGCTCGGCGATGATCCGGTCCCGCTCGCTCAGCTCGAGGGAGCGGAAGAACTCGGCGCAGTCGCGGATCGACAGGTCGCAGACCTCGCGGATGCTGCGGCCCCCGACCGTCACCGCGAGCGACAGCGGGCGCAGGCGGGCGCCCTCGCAGTCCGGACAGGGCACCTGGCGCATGTACCCCTCCATGTTCTCCCGGGTGCGCTCGCTCTCCGACTCGTCGTGCTTGCGCTTCATCCACGGGATCACGCCCTCGTAGCGGGCGGTGAACGACCGGCGGCGCCCCCGCCGGTTGCGGTAGCTGACCCGCACCCGCGTCTGGCGCGACCCGTGCAGCACCGCCGTGCGGTCGCGCTTGGCGAGCTTCTTCCACGGGGTGCGCATGTCGAAGCCCCGCTCCTCGGCGAGCGCGTCGAGCAGCAGGTTGAAGTACTTGCCGCGGAACCCGGACCACGGCGCCACCGCCCCCTCGGCGAGGCTCTTGTCGGGGTCGGGCACCACGAGCTCCTCGTCGACCTCGAACTGCGTGCCGAGGCCGTCGCAGCGCTCGCACGCGCCGTAGGGGGAGTTGAACGAGAAGTTGCGCGGCGCCAGCTCGTCGAACGAGAGCCCGCACTCGTTGCAGGCCATGTGCTCCGAGAAGGTGAGCGTCTCGGGTTCCTCCTCGTCGCCGCGGGGGACGATCTGGATCTCGGCGACCCCCTCGGCGAGCTCGAGCGCGGTCTCCAGCGAGTCGGCGAGGCGGCGCTCGATCCCCGGCTTCTGCACGAGCCGGTCGACGACCACCTCGATCGTGTGCTGCTCGTAGCGCTCGAGGCGGATGTCGGCGGCCTCCGAGAGCTCGTGCACCTCGCCGTCGATGCGCGCGCGGGTGAAGCCCTGCTGCGAGAGCTCCTCGAGCAGCGTCGTGTAGTTGCCCTTGCGGCCCCGCACCACCGGGGAGAGCACCTGGAAGCGGGTCCGCTCGGGCAGCTCGAGGATGCGGTCCACGATCTGCTGGGGGGTCTGGCGGTGCACCTCGCGCCCGCAGCTCGGGCAGTGCGGCACCCCCATGCGGGCGTAGAGCAGCCGCAGGTAGTCGTAGACCTCGGTGATCGTGCCGACCGTCGAGCGGGGGTTGTGGGCGGCCGACTTCTGGTCGATGGAGATCGCCGGGGAGAGGCCCTCGATGAAGTCGACGTCGGGCTTGTCCATCTGCCCGAGGAACTGCCGGGCGTACGCGGAGAGGGACTCCACGTAGCGTCGCTGGCCCTCCGCGTAGATCGTGTCGAAGGCCAGCGACGATTTCCCCGACCCCGACAGGCCGGTGAACACGATCAGCCGGTCGCGGGGCAGCTCCAGGTTCGCCGACTTCAGGTTGTGCTCGCGCGCGCCCCGGACGACGATCCGCTCGTGGTCCAGCGGCTCGGGGACGGCGGTGTCGGGTGAGACCGGCATGGCTCCTGTCTAGCGCGCCGGCTCGAGCTCGCTGCGGAGCTCGTCGATCTCGTCGCGCAGCCGGGCCGCCTCCTCGTAGCGCAGCTCGCGGGCGGCGTCGTGCATGTCCTCCTCGAGGGTCCGGATCAGGCGCTCAACGTCGTCGGCCGGCATGCCGGCGAGCTCCGAGCGGACCCGACGGCGGGCGGCGTCCTCCTCGTCCTCACGTCGGGCGTACACCATCTCGAGGATGTCGGTGACCCGCTTGCGGATGGTCTGGGGGTCGATGCCGTGCTCCCGGTTGAACTCGATCTGGCGCTTGCGCCGGCGCTGGGTCTCGGAGATGGCGCGCCGCATCGACTCGGTCATCTCGTCGGCGTACATCACGACCTGCCCGTCCACGTTGCGCGCCGCCCGCCCGGTCGTCTGGATCAGCGACGTCTCCGAGCGCAGGAACCCCTCCTTGTCGGCGTCCAGGATCGCGACGAGCGACACCTCGGGGAGGTCCAGGCCCTCGCGCAGCAGGTTGATGCCGACGAGCACGTCGAACTCGCCGAGGCGCAGGCCCCGGAGGATCTCGACCCGCTCGATGGTGTCGATGTCGGAGTGCATGTAGCGCACCCGCACGCCCAGCTCGAGGAGGTAGTCGGTGAGGTCCTCGGCCATCTTCTTGGTGAGGGTGGTGACGAGCACCCGCTGGTCGCGCTCGGAGCGGACGCGGATCTCCTCCACCAGGTCGTCGATCTGGCCCTTGGTGGGCCGCACCTTCACCTCCGGGTCGACCAGGCCGGTGGGGCGCACGATCTGCTCGACGACCTGCTTGGAGACCTCCAGCTCGTAGGGGCCGGGCGTGGCGCTCATGAACATGGTCTGGCCGACCCGACCCGTCACCTCCTCGAAGGTGAGCGGACGGTTGTCCATGGCGCTCGGCAGGCGGAAGCCGTGCTCGACGAGCGTGTCCTTGCGGGAGCGGTCCCCCTCGTACTGGCCGTGGAGCTGGGGGACCCCGACGTGGCTCTCGTCGAGGACGAAGAGGAAGTCGTCGGGGAAGTAGTCGAGGAGCGTGTAGGGCGCCTGGCCCGCCGAGCGGCCGTCGAGGTGGCGGGAGTAGTTCTCGATGCCCGAGCACACCCCCACCTCGCGGAGCATCTCGAGGTCGTGCTCGGTGCGCATCCGCAGCCGCTGGGCCTCGAGCAGCTTGTCGCGCTTCTCGAGCCAGGCGAGGCGCTCGTCGAGCTCCTCGCGGATCGTCTCCATCGCGGCTTCGAGGCGCTCGCGGCCGGTCACGTAGTGGCTGGCCGGCCACAGCACGAGCCGGTCCAGCTCGGCGGTGACCTCGCCCGTGGTGGGGTCGACCTCGGTGATCCGCTCCACCTCGTCGCCGAACTGCTCGACGCGCACGCCCCGCTCGTCGTACGCCGGCCGCACCTCGAGGGTGTCGCCGCGGACGCGGAACGTGTTGCGCTCGAAGGCGTAGTCGTTGCGCTCGTACTGCATCTCGACGAGCCGGCGCAGCAGCCCGCGCTGGTCGCGCTCCTCGCCCCGCTCGAGGACCAGCAGGTGCTTGCCGTACTCCTCGGGTGAGCCGAGGCCGTAGATCGCCGAGACGGACGCCACGATCACCACGTCGCGCCGCGACAGCAGCGCGCTGGTGGCCGAGTGGCGCAGCCGGTCGATCTCGTCGTTGCGGGACGAGTCCTTCTCGATGTAGGTGTCGCTCGCCGGGATGTACGCCTCGGGCTGGTAGTAGTCGTAGTAGGAGACGAAGTACTCGACGCGGTTGCGGGGGAAGAAGCCGCGGAACTCGCTGGCGAGCTGCGCGGCGAGGCTCTTGTTGGGCGCCATCACCAGGGTGGGCCGGTTCACACGGGCGATCACGTTCGCCATCGTGAAGCTCTTGCCCGACCCGGTGATCCCCAGCAGCGTCTGGAACCGGTCGCCGCGCTCGAGGCCCTCGACGAGGCCGTCGACGGCGTAGGGCTGGTCACCGGCCAGCTCGTACTCCGACACCAACTCGAACCCGGCGCTCATCGACACCAACCCATCGTACCGGTGGACCCCGGCGCGACCTCCCCGCCACCCCCACACTTCCTGTGTGTGCAGGAACTGGGCCGGGAGTCATCACGCGCCGACGGCGTGGAACCCTCCGTCGGCGTGGACCATCGCGCCGGTCGTCGCCGGCAGCCAGTCCGAGAGCAGGGCGACGCACGAGCGCGCGGCGGGCTCCGGGTCGCGCACGTCCCAGCCGAGCGGCGCCCGCTGCGACCAGGCGTCCTCGAACGCGTCGAAGCCCGGGATCGACCGCGCCGCCATCGTCCGCAGCGGCCCCGAGCACAGCAGGTTGACGCGCACCCCCTCGCTGCCGACCTCGCGGGCGAGGTACCGCGCCGTCGACTCCAGCGCCGCCTTCGCCACCCCCATCCAGTCGTACTGGGGCCAAGCGCGGGTCGCGTCGAAGTCGAGCGCGACCACCGAGCCGCCCTCCGTCATGAGCGGCAGGCACGCCGCGGTGAGCGCCTTGAGGGAGTACGCGGAGACCTCCAGGGCCATGGCCACGTCGCCCCACGGCGCGTCCAGGAACCCTCCGCCGAGGCAGGACTCGGGCGCGAAGCCGACCGAGTGCACGACCCCGTCGACCCTGCCCCAGCGCTCCCTCAGCTCCTCGGTGAGCGCCTCGAAGTGCTCCTCGTCGGTGACGTCGAGCTCGAGGACGTCCGCGGGCCGGGGCAGGCGGCGTGCCGAGCGCTCGGTGATGCGGCGCACCCGACCGAACGACGTCAGCACCACCTCGGCGCCCTGCTCCTGCGCGATGCGCGCCACGCTGAAGGCGATGGAGTCGGTGTTCAACACCCCGGTCACCACGATCCGCTTCCCGTCCAACAGCACGGCTGCTCCTCCCTCGATCGACGCTCCGGCCCTGGTTTCCTCAGTGAGGCTTCCTCAGCGTGGCCTCTTCGGTGAGTCCTCTTCGGCGGGTGCTCCTCCGGCGGGTGCTCCTCCGGGCGATGTTCCCCCGGAGCAGGTCCCCTACAGGGGGATGTTCGAGTGGCGGCGCTGCACCGGGCGCTCCCGCTTGTGACCCAGCCGGCGCAGCGCCCGGGCGAGGACCGCCCGGGTCGACTCGGGCGCCACGACCGCGTCGACGAGGCCCCGCCGGGCCGCCCGCCACGGGTTCAGGAACTCCCGCGCGTACTCCTCCTCCGCCTCGGCCTCGAAGGCGCGGCGCTCCTCGCCCTCGAGCTCGGACAGCCGGCGGCGGTGCAGCACCTGCACGGCGCCCCGGCCACCCATCACGGCGATCTCCGCCCGAGGCCACGCCACGCACAGGTCGTTGCCGAGACCCTTCGAGTCCATCACGATGTAGGCGCCGCCGTAGGCCTTGCGGAGCACCACGCACAGCCGCGGCACCGAAGCCTCCGCGTACGCGTGGACGAGCTGCGCGCCGTGGCGGATCATCCCCCGCCACTCCAGGGTCTTCCCCGGCTCGAAGCCCGGCGTGTCGACGAAGGTGACGAGCGGGACGTTGAACGCGTCGCACCACTGCACGAACCGGGCGCCCTTCTGGGCGGCGGCGATGTCGATGGTGCCCGCCCGCTGGCACGGCTGGTTGGCGAGCACACCCACCGGCGTCCCGCCGAGGCGCCCGAGGCCGGTGACCAGGTTCGGCGCCCAACGCTCGCGCAGCTCCAGGAACGAGTCGCCGTCGAGCACGTCGTCGACCACGGCGCGCACGTCGTAGGAGGCGTTGGAGCGCTCGGGCACCACCCGCCCGGCACGCTCGCAGCGCCGCTCCACCGGGTCGCCCCACCCGGACGCCGCCGCCGCCGGCGCGTGCTCGAAGGAGTTCGACGGCAGGTACGACAGGAGGCTCGCCAGCGCGTCCTCGAGGCCGTCCGAGTCGGGCACCACCAGCGTCGCCAGCCCCGTGTGCACGGCGTGCACGGCGCTGCCGCCGAGGCGGTCGTGGTCGGTCTCCACCCCGGTGATCGCGCCGACCGCGCCCGGGCCGCTCACGTAGGCGAACGCCTCCTCGGTCATGACGACCTGGTCGGCGATCCCGAGGAGCAGCGCGGGGCCCGAGACGCACGGGCCCTCCACGCCGAGCACGACCGGGACCGAACCCGACGCCTCGTGCAGGACGCGCGCCACGCGGCCCCACGCGTGCAGCGCCGCGACGCCCTGGTGCACGTCCGCGCCGGAGGTGGCGAGGCGGCCCACGATCGGCAGTCCGGACTCCACGCCGAGGCGCACCGCCGTCTCGACCACACCGGCCTCCACCTCCCCGAGCGCCCCGCGGTGCGGCCCACCCCCGAGGGTGAAGCGAGCCACGGCCCGCCCGTCGACGTCGTCGAGGCCTCCCGACGCCGCCCCGCCCGTCGCGGCCGCGACCGGGGTCTCGAGACCCGGCTCGGCGACGACGTTCACGGTGCGGGCGTCAGGACCAGCGTGGCGTTGTGCCCGCCGAAGCCGAAGGAGTTCGACACCACCGGCGCCGCACCGACCTCGCGCGCGTCGCCGGCGACGACGTCGAGGCCGATCTCGGGGTCGGTCTGCTCGTGGTTGGCGACCGGCGGCACGAGGCCCCGCTCCATCGCCAGCAGCGACGCGACCGCCTCGACGGCGCCCGCGGCGCCGACCAGGTGGCCGGTCACACCCTTGACGGAGGTGACCGGAGGCGCCCCCGAGCCGAACACCTTCGTCACCGCGGCGGACTCCGCCGCGTCGTTGAGCGGCGTGGACGTGCCGTGCGTGTTGACGTGGCCGACCTCGCTCGGGTCGAGCGCCGCGTCCTCGAGCGCAGCGGCCATGCAGGCCGCTGCGCCCTCGCCGCCGGGCACCGGAGCGGTGATGTGGTGGGCGTCCGCGTTGGCGCCGTACCCGGCGACCACGCCGTGGATCCGCGCGCCCCTCGCCCGGGCGCGGTCCAGGCGCTCGAGGACCAGGAAGGCGGCGCCCTCGCCCATGACGAAGCCGTCGCGGTCCACGTCGAAGGGCCGTGACGCCAGCGCCGGCTCGTCGTTGCGGGTGCTCAGCGCACCCATCCGCCAGAACGCCGCCACCGCGACGGGCACCATCGCCGCCTCGGTGCCTCCGGCGACGACCACGTCGGCCGAGCCGGAGCGGACCAGGTCCACGGCCTCGCCGATCGCGTTGGCGCCCGCCGCGCAGGCCGTGGCCACGCAGAGGCTCCGGCCCGTCCAGCCGAGGCGCATGCTCAGGTGCGCGGCGGTCGCGTTCGGCATCATCATCGGCACGAAGAACGGCGAGACCCGCTGGTGGCCGCGGCTCGAGTACACGTCCTGCTGGCTGACGAGCGTGTCGAGGCCGCCCACGCCGGTGCCCGCGATCACCGAGCAGCGGGCCGGGTCGGCGTCGAGGCCCTCGTTGCCGCCGGCGTCGTCGACCGCGTCGCTCGCCGCGGCGACGCCGAGGAGCGTCGCACGGTCGAGACGTCGAGCGGCCTTGGCGTCGACGTAGCGGGAGGGGTCGAGGTCAGTGACCGGGCAGCCGAACTGCACCGGCAGCCCCGCCTCGACGAACTCCTCCACGGTCGTGGCGGCGCTGCGCCCCCCGACCAAGGTCGACCAGAAGCCCTCCCGGTCGGAGCCGGCCGGGCTCACCACGCCGAGGCCGGTGACCGCGACGGTGGGCCGCCCGCGGTGGTCCTGCAGAGCGGCGTCGCTCATACGCCGGCGCCGATCTTGTCGATCACGAGGTCGACGGCCGCACGGACCGTGGTGACCCCCTCGAGGTCGTCTTCGGGCACCTCGATGTCGAACTCCTCCTCCAGGGCCATCACGAGCTCCACCAGGTCGAGGCTGTCGGCGTCGAGATCCTCCTTGAAGCGGGCGTCCTCGACGACGGCGGCCTCCTCGGCTCCCAGCGTCTCCACGGCTGCGGCCCGCAGCTTCTCCAGCACCTCGTTGCGCTCCATGTCGTCTCCTCTCTCGCTCTTCTCGCTCGTACTCGGTTCGTTCGGCTCGTCTTCGTGTTCCGGGTTCTCCGGGCTCTCCGATGTCGCGACCCGTCTCGTGGTGTCCGCACCCCTGCCCGCGTGGTCGCGGCCGGCGGACGCCGTGCGCTCAGTGGCCCATCGCCGCACCACCGTCGACGGCGAGGACGGCCCCGTTGACGTACGACGCCTCGTCCGAGGCGAGGAACGAGACCGCGGCGGCCACCTCCTCGGGCGTCCCGAAGCGGCCCGAGGGGACCTGCGCCGCCAGCTCCTCGCGGCGCTCGTCGCCGAGCGTCCCGGTCATGGCGGTCTCGATCGGCCCGGGCAGCACGACGTTGGCGGTGATCCCGCGACCGCCGAGCTCCCTCGCCAGCGAGCGGGTCAGGCCGACGAGGCCCGCCTTCGCGGCGGAGTAGTTCGCCTGGCCGGGCCCGCCGGCGAGCGCCACCACCGACGACACGTTCACGATCCGCCCGTGGCGGCCACGCATCATCGACTTGGTGGCCCGGCGCGCCGTGTGGAACGCGCCGTCCAGGTTCGTCGCGATGACCGAGCGCCACGCCTCGTCCTGCATGCGCACGAGGAGCCCGTCGCGGGTGGCACCGGCGTTGTTGACCAGGATCTCCACCGGACCCCACCCGTCCTCGATCCGACCGAACGCCGTCTCCACCACCGCCGGATCGTCCACGCGGATCGGCACCGGCAACGCCTCGGCGCCCCGCGCCTCGACGGCCTCGCAGGTGCGCGCCGCTCCGTCCTGGTCGCGCCCGTAGCCGACCGCCACCCGGTGGCCGGAGGCGGCGAGCGACACCGCCACCGCGGCGCCGATGCCCTTGGAGGCGCCCGTCACGAAAGCGACCCGCGCGGGGCTCGACCCGCTCATGTCGTCCCCCACCGCAGGAGCGCGCTCGCCCACGCCATCCCCGCCCCGAACCCCGTGAGCAGCACGAGGTCCCCGTCGTGGAGGCGGCCGTCTTCCGCGGCCTCTGCCAGCGCCAGGGGCACCGACGCCGCGGACGTGTTCCCGTAGCGGTCGACGTTGACCAGCGTCCGCTCCGCGGGGATCCCCACCCGATCGCAGATCGCCTCGACGATCCGCCGGTTCGCCTGGTGGGGGACGAGCAGGGTCACGTCCGAGGCGGACACGCCGGCGCGCTCGAGCGTCACCTCGGCCGACGAGACGACCGCCCGCACGGCGCGTCGGAACACCTCACGGCCCTCCATGCGCAACCAGTGCTCCCCCGCCGCGACCGTCTCCGCGGATGCCGGACTCCGGCTGCCTCCCGCCGGGATCTCGAGGAGACCGGTCGCCGTCCCGTCGCAACCGAGGTCCCAGGCCAGCAGGCCGGGCTCCTCGGTGGCGCGCAGCACGACGGCTCCCGCCCCGTCGCCGAACAGCACGCAGGTGGAGCGGTCGCCCGGATCGACGATGCGGGTGAGCGTCTCGGACCCGACGACCAGCACCGTGCGGAAGCCGCCCGCCTCGACGAGGGACCCCCCGACCACGAGCCCGTAGACGAACCCAGCACAGGCCGCCCCCACGTCGAAGGCGCCACAGCCGAGGCCGAGGCCCACGTGCACGAACGCGGACGTCTGTGGCAGCGGCTGCTCGGGAGTGGCCGTCGCCGTGACGAGCAGGTCGACGTCGCCGGGGGTGAGGTCGGCGTGCTTGAGCGCCGCGGCGCCGGCGTCCACCGCGAGGGTCGCCGTGGTCTCCCCCGGGCCCGCCCTGCGGCGTTCCCGGATGCCGGTGCGGGTGACGATCCACTCGTCGGTCGTGTCGACCGTCTCGGCGAGCTCCGCGTTGGTGACCCGACGTTCGGGAACCGCGGTGCCCCAGCCGGCGACCCCGACCCTCACAGCGACCGGAGCCAAGCGACGGCCTGACCCTCCCGCACGCGCTCTCCCGACTCCGCGAGCATCCCCATCAGGAAGCCGCGGAACGGAGACTCGACCGCGACGCGGTCGCCCGAGGCCTCCACGAGGCCCACGGACTGGTCGATCTCCACGATCTCGCCCTCGGCGGTGATCGTCTCGGGTGGTAGCGGGCGGAAGATCCCGTTCGCGGGAGCGACGACCACCCGCTCGGCGACGTCGAGCTGCTCGCCGTCGACCTGCGAGCGGACCGGCGCCGTCTCCGGGCGCGTCACCGACGTCATGCCGTCACCAGCTCGAGGTCGTCCGGCGACGAGACGGACCGCACCGGGAGGTCCCGGTCGGAGCGCCGCGCGAGACCGGCCAGCATGGTCCCGTGCCCGACCTCGAGGAGCTCGTCCACCCCCAACCCGCGCAGGGTCACGACCGAGTCGTGCCACCGCACCGGGCTCACCAGGTGTCTCGACAGCCGCTCCTGCCACCCGCGCTCGCACGCCGTCGCGTCCGTGTTGCACACGACGGGGGCGCGGGGAACGCCGAACTCGATCCCCGAGAGGACCTCACCGAGCTGCTCCGCAGCGGGGGCCATCAGGGGTGTGTGGAAGGCACCGCCGACCTGGAGGGGCACGACCTTGCGGATCCCGACCTCCCGGGCGCGGGCTCCCACCTCGTCCACCGCGTCGGGCGTGCCGCCCACGACGACCTGCCCCGGCGCGTTGAGGTTGGCCACCCAACACCGATCCGGCACCAACGCGCACGCCGCCTCGGCGGACTCCTCGTCGGCCCCGATGAGGGCCGCCATCCGGCCGGGTGTCTCCTCCGCGCAGCGTGCCGTGAGCGAGGCCCGGCGCGTGGCGAGGCGGATGCCCGCGTCGAGGTCGAGGGCGCCGGCGGCCACCAGCGCCGTGACCTGGCCCAGCGAGTGGCCGGCGAACGCCACCGGCTCGGGCGAGCGCTCCCGGCGCATCGCCTCCCAGGCCGCGAGCGAGACGGCGAACACCGCGAGCTGCGCGTGGTCGGTGCGCGCCAGCTCCTCGGCCGGAGCGTCGGTGAGCAACCGGGTGACCTCCACCCCGCTCACCGCTTCGACGCGCTCGACGACCGACCACGCGTCGTCGTCGAGCCAGACCCGTCCCATCCCGGGCTCCTGCGTTCCCTGCCCGGGAAAGACGACAGCGCTCACCATGTGCGGACCCCCCTCAGCGATCGAACGCCGACTCAAGTTCCGACCGGAGGAGACCACCGCGCGTTACACGATTTCCGCGGAACCTCGGCGCACGCCGCACACGCCGCCCCGTCGCCGCCACGGATGGTGCTGCGGGACGGTGCTGTGGGCGGTGCTGTGGGCGGTGCTCCCGGGTGGCACCCCGCGGCGGCGCGGTGCCACGATCCCGAGCATGTCGGAGACCACCGCGCTGCGCGACCTGCTCCCCCACCGTCCGCCGTTCCGATTCGTCGACGAGGTCGACGAGTGCGAGGCCGGCCGACGCGTCCGGGCCCGCTACCGGGTGAGCGGCGACGAGGACTTCCTGCGGGGACACTTCCCCGGCGACCCGGTGTTCCCCGGCGTGATCCAGCTCGAGGCCCTCGCCCAGGCCGGAGCGATCGCCGTGCTCGCCCACGAGCGCTACAGCGACCGCCTCCCGCTCTTCGGTGGCGTGGAGGAGGTCCGGTTCCGGCGGCTCGTCCGCCCCGGCGACGAGCTGACGCTCGAGGTCGCGATCGAGCGCCTCGGCAGCCGCGGGGGCTGGGGCCGCGGCTCGGCCACCGTCGAGGGCGAGACGGCCTGCGAGGCCCGGCTCCTCTTCGTGCTCGCGCCCCGCGACTGAGCGGGCGCCGCACCGCCCGCCGCGCCCGGACCCCGGCGCTCAGGTCCCCGCCGCCTCCTCGGCGGAGCGGAGCCGCTCCAGGTCCTGCCAGAGCTCCTCGACGCGCGCCTCGAGCGCGTCGAGGTCCCCCGAGTTGTCGACGAGGTGGGTGGCGATCCGCCGCCGCTGCTCGTCGGTGGCCTGGCCCTCCATGCGGGCCTCGGCGTCGGCGCGGGGCACCCCACGCTCCTCGAGGCGATCGAGGCGCAGCTCGCGGGGCGCCTCGACCACCACGACGACCGGGTAGGGACGCGCCTGCTCCTCCCCGCCCTCGGCCAGCAGCGGGATGTCCAGGACCACGACGGCGTCGTCGGGCGCCTCGCCGACACGACGCATCATCTCGCTCCGCACCCGGGGATGGGTGATGTCGTTGAGCGCCCGTCGTGCGTCCTCGTCGTGGAACACGATCTCGGCGAGGCGCTCGCGGTCGAGGGAGCCGTCCGGGGCGACGACCTCGGATCCGAAGCGCCCCACCACCTCCTCGAAGCCCGCGGTGCCGGGCTCGACGACCTCCCGGGCGACGACGTCGGCGTCGACGACGAGCGCCCCCCGTCGGGCCAGCATGCCGGCGACCGTGGACTTGCCCGAGCCGATGCCGCCGGTCAGCGCGACGAGAAGCACGGGCGCGCCGTCCCGGTCGCTACGGCGTGTGCTCTTCGGTGGACTCGGCGCCGGCAGCGTCACCGGCGTCCGCAGGGTCACCGGCGTCCGCAGGGTCACCGGCGTCCGCAGGCTCCCCGGCATCCGCAGGCTCCCCGGCGTCAGCCGCGTCGGCAGACGCCTCGGGATCCCCGGTCCCTTCGGCGCCCTCAGCGACGATCTCGCCGCTGTCGACGTCGACGCCCTCGAGCTCCGGTCCGATGTAGTTGCCGTGCTCGTCGAAGGCGTGCTCGCCGTAGACGTCGCGGTACTCCTGGGCGACCTGGCCACCCTCCGCGGCCTGCTTGATCGACAGGGAGATGCGGCGCCGGTCGAGGTCGAGGTCGATGATCTTGACCCACAGCTCCTCGCCCTGGGTCACCACCTGCTCGGGGGTCTCCACGTGGTGCTCGGCCATCTCCGAGATGTGGACCAGTCCCTCGATCCCCTCGCCCACCTGGACGAACGAGCCGAACGGGACGAGCTTGGTGACCCGGCCGTAGACGAGCTCGCCGACGCGGTGGCCCTGGGCGAACTCCAGCCACGGGTCCTGCTGGGTGGCCTTGAGCGACAGCGAGATCCGCTCCCGCTCCATGTCGACGTCGAGCACCTCCACCTCGACCTCGTCACCGACCGAGACGACCGAGGAGGGGTGGTCGACGTGCTTCCACGACAGCTCGGAGACGTGGACGAGGCCGTCCATCCCCCCGAGGTCGACGAACGCGCCGAAGTTCACCACCGACGAGACGACGCCCTTGCGCCGCTCGCCCCGCTTCAGGTTCTGGAGGAACTCGTCGCGCTGCTCCTTCTGGGTCTCCTCGAGCCACGCCCGCCGCGAGAGGACCACGTTGTTCCGGTTGCGCTCGAGCTCGATGATCTTGCAGGTGAGCTCCCGGCCCACGTAGGGCTGGAGGTCGCGCACCCGGCGCAGCTCGACGAGCGACGCGGGCAGGAAGCCCCGCAGGCCGATGTCGAGGATCAGACCGCCCTTGACGACCTCGATCACCGGGCCGGTGACGACGCCCTCCTCCTGTTTGATCTGCTCGATCTTGCCCCAGGCGCGCTCGTACTGGGCGCGCTTCTTCGAGAGGATGAGGCGCCCGTCGGCGTCCTCCTTGGTGAGCACCAACGCCTCGACCTGTTCGCCGAGGCCGACGACCTCCTCGGGGTCGACGTCGTTGCGGATCGACAGCTCCTTGAGGGGGATGACCCCCTCGGACTTGTAGCCGATGTCGAGGAGCACCTCGTCCTTGTCGACCTTGACGATCTTGCCGCTGACCAGGTCGCCGTCCTCGAAGGAGACCATCGTCTGGTCGATGGCGTCCGCGAAGCCGCCGTCGAGGTCGTCCTGGACCACCACGTCCTTGGGCTGGTAGCGCTCGCCGGGAGCCGGCGGGGTGATGGTGGAGCGGTCCGCGGCGTTGGAGGGACCGGGCGTGGGGAGCTCGTCGCCCTCGGAGGCCTCCTCGGTGGCCGCTGCGGCGTCGCCGTTGCGCGCCCCCTCGTTGCCGGCCTGGCCGGTCTGCTCCTCGGAGGCTGCGGACTCTTCGGTGGAGCCGGCCTCCGGCGTCGGCCCCTCGTTCGTCGGGGACACCTCGGGCTCGGCGGGTTCGGTGGTCCCGGGCGAATCGTGGGTGTCGGTGGTGGTCTCGGTCGTCGGCTGGTCGGACATGGACGCTCGCTTGCTACGGATGGACGGGAACGACGTCGGACGAGGGCGCGCGATGGTGCCCCTGACGCCGGCTGCAAGCGTACTTCGCCCGAAGGGCCCGTGTGAAACGGCGCGGCGACCCCGACGGCGGACCCGGTGACAGGCCCGGGGCGGGACCGGTTGCGGGCTCAGCCCCGGCGGGCGAGCAACAGCAGCTCGGGACGCTCCAGATCCGGGGGATCCGCCGCGTAGCGGCCGGGCGCGACCCCGTGGACCCTCACGCCGGTGAGGCCCGTCGAGGCCGCCAGCAGCCGCAGCTCCCTGGGCGTCCAGCACGACGTCCACAGGTCGAAGCGCCGCTCGGCGCCCTCCGCCCCGCGCAGCGACGCCACCTCGTGGTTGACGCCGCGTGCCGCGTCGAAGGTGTCGTGGTCCTCGAGGAAGCGGACCTGGAAGTAGGCGGAGAAGGCGCTCACCGCCACCGCGCCGCCCGGCTTCGCCGCCCGCACCACGGCCTCGAAGACGGCCAGGTCGTCGGCCTCGTCGCGGGGCAGTCCGAAGCCGCCCTGGCACAGCGAGATCACCGCGTCGAACCCCCGGGCGCTCTCGGGAGCGGCGCCGGGGGCGGCGCTCTCCGGGGGCGGCAGCGCCTCGGCCGCGTCGGCGACCTCGAACGTGCAGGCGAGCCCCTCGGCGGCCGCCGCCTCCCGGGCGAGATCGACGAACGTCGCCGAGATGTCCACCCCGGTGACCTCGGCGCCCCGCCGGGCCAGCGCGAGGGCGTGGCGGCCCGGCCCGCAGCCCACGTCGAGCACACGGTCGCCCGCCTCGAGGCCCAGGGCGTCCCACAGGAACGCCACCTCCTGCTCGGTGCCCTTCGTGAAGGCGTTCCGCAGGTACGCGGGACCGAGGAACTCGGCCAGCGGCTCGAACCAGTGAGTGTCGGCCACCACGGAAACGCTAGTGCCGTGACGAAGACACTCAGCGGGACACGGCTCTGCACGCTGGTCGGGGCCCCGTCGACCGCTGCAACACTTCGGTCAGTCCGTCCCCATTCCTTCCGAGAGTCCGCCCGAGCGACCGCGCCCGCGTCGGAGGCCGCGTCCGAGTGAGAGGCCGTGCGCTGCGCACGGTCAGCTCGCACCGAGGGTGCGCCGCCACCACCACCATCCGGCGCCGCTGGCGAGGAGCGCGAGCGACGCGCCTGCAGCGGCGACGCCCAAGCCGGCACCCGCACCCCCGTCGCCATCGGTCTTCGTCCCGACCGACCGACCCGGTGGCGCATGCAGCCGGGTGGCCACTCCGGCGCCGTCCCCGGTGGCATCGCCCGCCCGGTCGGAGAACAACACCACATCGGGAGGGGTGGTGGTGCCGGTCGGGGCCTCGCTCGTGGAAACGGCCACTCCCGGTGTGGTGCTCGTCGTGGTGGAGGTCATCGTGGCTCCCGACTCGCGGTCGCCTGCGTCGGCATCGCTCCCGTCGTCACCGCCGGAGGTCCCGTCCTGGTCCGCGCCCTCGTCGCTCCCGTCGCCTCCTTGGCTGCCATCGCTCCCTTGGCTGCCATCGCTCCCGCCGCTGCCGTCGTCACCGTCGTCCCCGTCACCACTTCCCACCGGTTCCGAGACGGTGGGGGCGGTGCAGGCGAGCGGCAGGCTGCCGAGCGTGGCGATCGGCTCGTACGAGAGCTCGACGACGTCGCCCCCGTGCAGCTCCAGATGGCTCACACCCACCGGCGACGGCTCGCAGTTCACGTACAGGGCCCAGAAGAAGGCGGCGTTCCGGGGCTCACCGTCGCTCCCGCAGATGCCGTTGATGCAGGTGACGAACTCGCCGGAGCCCTCGAAGGTCTGGGTCTCGTAACTGTCGATGCAGTCCGCGGCGAGCGCCTCGTCGAGCAGCTCGATGCCGTCGGCGCCGTCGGAGACGTCGACCTCGCAGTCGGCCTCCTCCACGGCGGCGAGCAGGTCGACGTCGAGGTGAACGGTGACGGGGTCCTCGATGCCGGCCAGGACCACCGCGGTGCCGGAACGGTGGTCGCCGGCCGAGGCAGGCGGGGCCCCGAGGCCCGTGCCGCCGGCCACGAGGGCCAAGGCGAGGACGAGGGACGGAACAGGCCTGCGCATGGATGCTCCTCTCGGATCGGGCCGTCCGACGCGTGCGAAGAGCCGCGCGGCGGCGAGCGCGGTGGGTCCGGTCCGGCACTAGCCGGCGCGAGCGGCGGCCAGCCAGCGGTCGACGGCCGGCCGGTGGTCGGCGATCCAGGCCTCGGCGTCCCGGCGGACCTCCGCGTCCGTGTACTCGTCCGCCCGGACCATCCGGGCGTTCTGGGCGACGATGTCCTCGAGCGGGATCTCGATCCGCTCGAGGAGACGACGCACCGGCGGGTTGGCCTCGAGGAACTCCTCGTTCGCGACCGCCCGGATGTCGTTGACGACCCACCCGAGGTGGCATGGCCCCTCGACAGCACACCCCTCGAGATCCTCCACGGCGTCGACCTCGTCCTCCTCGTCCGGGAGCGCCGGCGACTCCAGCCACAGCACGTCGCGCCCGGGACGGAGCACCTCCACGGTCCAGTTGGGCGTCCAGGTGTAGAGCAGCACCGGCTCGCTCCGAGCGACACGCCGCTCCGCCAGCTCGATGTGCAACGGGTAGCTCCCCACGATCTGCTCCACCGACTCCCCCCAGTCGAGCTCCTCGATGTGGGCGTCGATGGTGTCCCGGCACCCCCACCCCGTCTCGCAGCCGAGGAGGTCGGCGAGGCCGTCGCCGTCGTGGTCGAACGCCGCGGCGACCTCGTCGCGGGCGAAGTCGTCCATCGAGGTGACGTCGAGCTCCTCGGCGGTCGACCGGTCCACCAGGTAGCCCTGGACGCCACCCTGGCGAACCTGCCGGCCGACCGGCGTGATCGGCCTGGCGACCTCCTGGAGGGTCGCCAGCTCCCGCTCGAGGAACCGGTCGTGGAGCGGGAACCAGCCGTTGGCCCACAGGTCCAGGCTGCCGCGGGCGAGCGCCGGGTAGAAGGACGCCGCGGTGTGGGTCTCCTCCGCTGGGTCCGTCACCTCGTAGCCGAGCTCCTCGAGGAGCTGCTGGTAGATCGCCGCCTGCATGAACCCGGTGTCCCAGTCGGCCCGGGCCATGCGGATCGTGGGACGGGTGTCGACCTCGCCCCGCGCCGGGCCGCCCACCCCCTCGCCGTCCGCCGTCGCGTCGCACGCCGCGGCGACGAGAGCCAGCGCGACCACGAGCGGGAGGAGCACCCGCCCCCTCACTCCTCGACCTCCCCGCGCTCCCTGCCGTCTCCACCGCCCGTCGAACCGGGCTCGCCGACCCGTTCCGCGGGCTCGCTCGCCTCGCTTCCCGCGCCGAGGTCGTCCGTCGAGAGCGGGTCGTACCCCATCCGCTCGATGAGGGCGCTGTGGCGGTTGCGGAACAGCTCGGCGTCGTAGTGGGCCTCGAGGAGGTCCAGCTCCTCGTGGGAGGCCCGGTGGAGGCTCCAGCAGAGGAACAGCAGCACGAGGGCGAACGGGAGCCCGGTCGCGACCGCCGCGGTCTGGAGCGCGGCGAGACCACCGCCGATCAACAGGACGGCCGCGAGGAGGCCCTCCATGACCGCCCAGAACACGCGTTGGGTCCGGGGCGAGTCGAGCTTGCCGCCCGAGGTGAGGTGGTCGACGACGAGCGAGCCCGAGTCCGACGACGTGACGAAGTACGAGATGACGAGCACCACACCGAGGGTGGAGGTGAGCCCGGCGAGCGGGAACGCCTCGAGCATCTCGAAGAGCGCGGTCGCCACGTTCTCGTTGACCGCCCCGCCCAGGTCGCGGATGCCCTCCAACTCGAGGTGCAGCGCGGTGCCGCCGAAGACCGCCATCCAGAGGAACGAGAGCAGCGACGGCACGAGCACCACACCGAGGATCATCTCCCGCACGGTGCGGCCCTTGGAGATGCGGGCGATGAACATGCCGACGAACGGGGACCACGAGATCCACCAGCCCCAGTAGAAGATGGTCCAGCTTCCCTGCCAGTCGGTGCCGGTGAACGCCTCGTTCCAGAACGACAGCTCGGGAAGCACCTGGGCGTAGAAGCCCAGGCTCTGGGTGAACGCCGCCGCGACGAACACCGCGGGGCCGACCGCGAGGAGGAAGAGCACGAACGCCACGGCGAGGCCGATGTTGAGCTGGCTGAGCCGCTTCACGCCCCGGTCGAGGCCCGCCATGACCGACAACGTCGCCGCGGCGGTGATCGCGGCGATGAGCACCACCTGGAACCCGGTGCCGGAGGGCACGCCGAAGAGGGAGCTCAGCCCGGCCGCCACCTGGGCGACCCCGAGGCCGAGGGACGTCGCCAGCCCGAACAGGGTGGCGAGCACGGTCAGCACGTCGATGGCGTTGCCCCAGTGCCCGTACACGCGGGGGCCGAGGAGCGGGTAGAACACCGATCGGAACGTGAGGGGCAGCCCCCGGTTGTACGCGAAGAACGCGAGCGCCAGGGCCACGAGGCCGTAGATGGCCCACGGGTGGATGCCCCAGTGGAAGAACGTGGTGGCCAGCGCCGCCTTGCCCGCCTCGACGCTGGCGGGCTCCACACCGAACATCGGCGGTGGCGCGTTCACGTGGAAGATCGGCTCCGCGACCGACCAGAACATGAGGCCGATGCCCATTCCGGCGCTGATCAGCATCGAGTACCAGGCGAGGCTGCTGAACTCCGGTTCGGCGGTCGGCCCGCCGATCCTGATCTTGCCGAAGCGCCCGAGCGCGAAGTAGGCGGCGACGAGCACGAACACGTTGGCGGCGAGGATGTAGAACCACCCGAACTTGGTGTTGATCCCCTCGAGCACCGCCTCGAAGGCGGCCTCGGCCGACGACGAGAAGGCGAGGGTCACGACGACGAACGCCAGCAGCAGCCCGGCCGAGACCAGCGACACGACCGGGTGCAGGTCGAAGCCGAAGCGGACGACGTTGGTGTCGCCGGGACGCCGGTGGGCCACCTCGGGGTAGAAGTCGATCTCCGGATCGACCTGGAGGCCGTAGAACGGCCCCCGCTCGCGGATGGCGCGGCGGCGCTCGCGCCGGGCGGTCCGCTCGAGGTCCCGCAGGCGTCGCTCGATCTGGGTCAGGTCGGTGGCGCCGCGGGAGACGCGGAGTCCTCGCCGTCGCCGTCCGACCTGGGGCTCGGTCACCTCGTCGTCGGGCACGTGGATCGCTCCGCTGTGCCCGCTATCCGGTGGGGAGCGGCGCGAGGCGTGGCCGGTCGTGCAACCCGATGACGACTCCGAGCCCGAGCATCGCACCCCCCGTGTGTCGGCCAGGCCTGACCCTACCGCTCACAACGGTTCGACCCGCGTGGACCACAGCACGCGAATCTCAGGGATCGCTCACCGCTCGACCAGCTCCTCCACCGCAGCCGGGGTCCGGAACCACCTGAGCGGGATCTCCAGCCGACGCCTCGAACCCGCGGCCGCGACCCCCGGCGCCGTCGCGGCCACCGCGGCTCAGCTCTTCGCGTCGGCCCAGGTGGCGCCGAGGTGCGGCTCCACCTCGAGGGGCACCGCGAGGTCCGCGGCCGACTCCATCACCTCGGTGACCAGCGCCACGGCGTCGTCCTCCTCGCCCCCGGGGACCTCGAAGACCAGCTCGTCGTGCACCGTGAGCAGCATGCGCGTCCCCATCCCGCGGCTCACGAGCTCCCGGTCGAGGCGGATCATCGCCAGCTTGAAGATGTCGGCGGCGCTGCCCTGCACCGGCGCGTTCTGCGCCATCCGCTCGCCCATCTGGCGGATGCGGAAGTTGTCCGACGACAGCTCCGGGAGCAGGCGGCGGCGGCCGAACATCGTCGTCGTGTACCCCCGCGAGCGGGCCTCCCGCACCGTCCCCTCCATGAAGTCGGCCACGTTGGGGAACGACTCGAAGTAGGCGTCGAGGATCTCGCGGGCCTCCTCGGTGGGGACCCCGAGGCGCTGGCCGAGCCCGTAGGCCTCCATCCCGTAGGCGAGTCCGTAGTTCACGACCTTGGCGAAGCGCCGCTGCTCGGGGCCCACGTCCCCCTCGGCGACGTCGAAGACCGCCGCCGCGGTGGTGGTGTGGATGTCGGCGCCGCGCTCGAACGCGTCGATCAGGCCGGGATCGGAGGCGAGGTGCGCGAGCACCCGCAGCTCGATCTGCGAGTAGTCCGCGGAGAGCAGCACCGCCCCCGGCCCCGCGACGAAGGCCCGCCGCATCTCGCGGCCGTCCGAGGTCCGCAGCGGGATGTTCTGGAGGTTCGGCGCCTCCGAGGAGATCCGGCCCGTCGAGGTGGCGGTCTGGCGGAACGTCGTGTGGATCCGCCCGTCGTCGGCCACCAACGGAGGCAGCGCGTCCGCGTAGGTGCTGCGCAGCTTCTCGACCTCCCGGTACCGCAGCAGCTCGGCCACGATCGGGTGCTCCTCCTGGAGCCGCTCCAGCGAGTCGGCGTCGGTCGAGGGCTCGCCCTTGGGCGTCCGCTTGACCGGCGAGAGCCCGAGCCGGTCGAAGAGCACCTCCCGGAGCTGCTTGGTGGAGTTCACGTTGAACGGCTCGCCCGCGTGGGCGTGGATCTCGGTCTCGAGGCGGTCGCGCTCCTTGGTGAGGTCCGCGCCCAGCTCCTCGAGGAAGTCGAGGTCGACGGCGATGCCCAGCGTCTCCATGCCCGCCAGCACCGGCACCAGCGGACGCTCGATCTCGCGGTGGAGCTCGACGAGCTCGCGGGCCTCCAGCACCACCTCGAGCGCGTCGGCCAGGCGCAGCGCGGCCGCCGCTCGGCGGCCCGCCTGATGCGCCGTCGCCTCCCCTTCGAAGTCGAGGGCACCCTGCGCGCCGGCCTCCGCCTCGGAGTCGGGCTCGAGCGACACCCCCAGGTAACGCCCCACCAGCTCGTCGAGCCGGTAGGTCGTGGCACCGGGGTCGACCAGGTAGGCGACCACCTCGGTGTCGACCTCCAGCGCGGGGAGCCCGCCGGGCGGGTCGCCGAGGCCGTGGATCAGCTCCTTGGCCCCGTGCGCGACGAGGCGCGCCTCCGAAGCCAGCAGCGCGTCGAGGGCCTTGCTGGCCGTGGCGGTCGCCAGCGCCGAGGCGCTCACGTGCACCGCCCGGAGCTCGGCCCCGCCGGCAGGGTTCCCGGCGCTCGCGGTGTCCCCGGCGTTCGCGGTGTCCCCGGCGTTCGCGGTGTCCCCGGCGTCACCGTCGGGGCTGCCGGCGGATGCGGCCGGCGTCCAGGCGACGGCGAGGCCCTCGAGCGCGCTGTGGCCCGGGCGGCCGGCCCACACCGGGTGGAGGGCGTAGCGCCCGCCTCCGTGCGGGACGGCGCGCAGCGCCTCGGCCGCGGCCGCGCCGGTCGTCGCCACGTCCACCTCGACCTCGAAGCCGACGTCACCCGCGGACGGCGCCTCCTCGCCCGCGGCCTCCAGCAGCCGCTCCCACAGGGTGCGGAACGCGAGCTGGTCGAAGAGCGCCCGCACCCGCTCGCGGTCCCAGGCGCCCTGGGTCAGCTCCCCCGGCTCGACGCCCACCTCCACGTCACGGCGCAGCAGCATCATCTCCCGGTTGGTGAGGACCCGGTCGCGCCACTCGCCCAGGTTCTCCCGCAGCTTCGGGGTCTGCTCGTCGACGTGCTCGAAGAGCTCGTCGAGCGACCCGTACCGGTTGACCAGCTTCGCCGCCGTCTTCTCGCCCACGCCCGGCACGCCCGGCAGGTTGTCGCTCGTGTCCCCGCGCAGCGCCGCCAGCTCCACGTAGCGGTCGGGGCGAACCCCCGTCTTCTCCTCGATCCCCGCCTCGTCGTAGAGGACGTAGTCGGAGACGCCGCGGCGGTTGTAGAGCACCCGCACGTGCGGGTCGCGCACGAGTTGGTAGGTGTCGCGGTCGCCGGTGACGACGACGGTGTCGATGCCCTCCGCCGCCGCCTCCTCGGCGAGCGTGGCGATGACGTCGTCGGCCTCGACCCCCTCGATCTCGACGATCGGGATCTCGAGCGCGTCGAGGACCTCCCGGATCAGCGCCACCTGCGGCCGGAACAGGTCTGGCGTCTCCTTGCGGGTCGCCTTGTACTCGGGATCGAGGTCGTCGCGGAAGGTCGGGCCCGGCGCGTCGAAGGCGACCGCCACGTGCTCGGGGTGCTCGTCGCCCAGCAGCTTCACGAGCATCGAGGTGAACCCGTAGACGGCGTTGGTCACCGTCCCCTCGGGTGTGGCGAGATCGGTGGGCAGCGCGTAGAAGGCCCGGTAGGCGAGCGAGTGCCCGTCGAGCAGGAGGAGCGTGCTCACCCGTCGCCGGGGTCGCCCCCGTCGGGACGGAGACCCTCGTCGACGACCAGGCGCGCCACCTCGTGGAGCTTCACGCGGCGGTCCATCGCCGTGCTCTGGAGGAACCGGAAGGCCCCCTGCTCGTCGAGGCCCGACTCGTCCATCAGGAGGCCCTTGGCCCGGTCGACGATCTTGCGAGCCGAGAGCCGCTCGTTGAGGTCGTCGACCTCGTCCTCGAGCGTCTGGATCTCGGCGAAGCGCCCCCGGGCGACCTCGATCGCCGGGATGAGGTCGTCGCGCTGGAAGGGCTTCACGAGGTACGCGAGGGCTCCCGCGTCGCGGGCCTGGTCGATGAGGTCCCGCTGGCTGAACGCGGTCAGGATCAGCACCGGGCAGATCCGCTCCGTGGAGATCTGGTCGGCGGCGTCGAGACCGTCGATGCCCGGCATCTTGATGTCGAGGATGGCCAGGTCGGGCTTGTGCTGGCGCACGAGGTCCACGGCCTCGTCGCCACGACCGGTCTCCCCGACCACCTGGTAGCCCTCCTCCTGGAGGAGCTCCTTGAGGTCGAGACGGATGATGGCCTCGTCTTCGGCGATCACGACGCGCGTCGGCGTAGTCAACAGCTTCCCCTGGTCGGCCCGCGGGTGTGTACCGGTTCTACTACTCGTCGGAGGTCGTACCCGACATCCGGTCGAGGAGCGCGTTCTGTTCGTCCTCGAGCTCGACGATCGTCCGCCGCAGCGTGTCACGGTGGCGGGCCAGCGTCTCGGCGTGGCGCTGGGCCTCCCGCTCCTCCTTCGCGGCCAGCGGAGTCTCCGACACGAGCGCCCGCAGGCGGGCGTCCTCGGCCTCCTCCGCGAGGAAGTGCGCCTGCTCCTCGCTCACCGACAGCTCCGCGCGCACGCGCCGGAGCCGCTCGCTGACGTCGAGGAGGCGACGCTCGATCATCGTTCGGGACATCGCCCGTAGTTTACGAGCACACCCCGGGTGCCTGCCCCTCCCGCGGAGCCGCGGCGTCCCGGCGAGACACCCTCACGAGGCGCCCACCGGCCACGGGGCGCCTCGACCGGACGCGGGCCGTGTCGGCCCGGCGGGACGCGCCCACCGGAGGGGCCCCACGGAACCCTCGAGGGGCGCGACCCACGGGAACGAATGGAGGCTTGTCCGACTATCGGGCGAAATCGCGCGTCGCCGCGCGAGCGCCGCGGCCGTATCGTGGCTCCAGGTCGTTCCGTGACCCGCCGAATCGAGAGACATGGCGTCCACGTTGAGCCCTTCGGTCCGCAGTGACACCAAGACGGTGTTGATCTGCGACGACGAGTCGGACATCCGGGACCTGTACCGGTTCGCGTTCGAGTCGGAGGGCTTCGCCGTCGCGGAGGCCGCCGACGGCATCGAGTCGATCGAGAAGGCGGCCGACACGCAACCCGACCTCGTCGTGCTCGACCTGGCGATGCCCCGCTGCGACGGCCTCGCGGCGCTCCCGCGCATCCGCCGCGCCGCGCCCGACGCCAAGGTCGTCATCGTCACCGCCTACAGCACCGTGGAAGCGTTCGCCACGGGTCGCCGCCTCGGCGCGTGCGCCTGCTTCCAGAAGGAGCGCTTCGTCCCCGTCATCCCCGAGATGTGGGACCGCTACTGCGCCTGACCCTCCGGCGCGCAACGCCAGCGTCCCAGGTCACGCCCCAGCGCACGCCCACACAGGGTCTTCAGCACCGGCCCGCTCAGTGCCAGGTCGCTCAGTGCCAGGTCGCGAACTCGGCACCGAGCGCGACGCCGAGCGCGAACACGAAGAACGGGACCACGGAAGCAGCGACGACGAGCCGGCTGCGCGCCACGCCCGCCCGCCACTCGCCGTAGCGGAACACCGTCGCCGCCGCGGCCACCGCCAGCCACCACAGCGCCCGAGCCGCCTGCGGCCACGCCAGCGGCGTCAGGGTCTCGGCGAGCGCCGGAACCCGCGAGTTCGCGAACTGGGCGGCACCGAGCTCCAGGGCGACCGCGAAGAACACGAAGGCCAGCGCCCCCCACGCCCACCAGGGCGCCACCGGGTGGGAAGCGGGCTCGGTCCGTCCTGTCGAACCGGCGGACTCCGCGGACCGCGTCCCGCCGGGCCGGGGGGTTGCCTCCGGTCTCAGAAGCCGAGGTCGCCGGTCGCGGGACGGAGGCTGCCCTCGTTCTCGAACGCCTTGACGAGGTTCTGGGCGATGCGCATCTGGTGGACCTCGTCGGCACCGTCCACGAGCCGGGACGACCGGGCGTGCTTCATCATGTCGCCCAGCGGGCTGTCGGCCGAGTAGCCGAGGGCGCCGTGCACCTGGATCGCCCGGTCGACGACGCGCCAGAGGGTGTTGGCGACGTGGTGCTTCGCCATCGACACCTCCTGGCGGAACTCCTCGCCGTTCTCGATCTTGTACGCGGAGTGCAGCACCATGAGCTTCCCGGCGTACAGCTCGAGGGTCGAGTCGGCCATCATCCACTGGATCGCCTGCTTGTCGGCGAGCACCCCGCCGTGGAGCTCCCGGCCGAGCGCCCGCTCGACGAGCATCTCGAGCGCCCGCTCGATCTGCCCGATCCAGCGCATGCAGTGGGCGAGCCGGGCCGGGCCGAGGCGCGCCTGACCGAGCCGGTGGCCGCCGCCGCGGGGACCGAGCATCTGGCTGTCGGACACCCGCACGTCGGTGAGCCGGATCTCGCAGTGGTTGCCGCGGCCCGCCATCGTCTCGATGTCGCGGACGATCTCGAAGCCCGGGGTGTCGGTCTCGACGATGAACGCCGAGTTGCGGGCCTGGGGCGGGTCGGCGTCGGGGTCGGTGCGGGCGATGACGATGCAGAACGAGGCGCCCCGCGCGCCGGAGGTGAACCACTTGTGGCCGTTGATGACCCACTCGCCGTCCTCGGGCACCGCGGTGGTCTGGATGCCGGTGGGGTCGGAGCCGGCCACCTCGGGCTCGGTCATCGCGAAGCACGAGCGCTGCCTGCCTTCGAGCAGCGGCTTCAGGTAGCGCTCCTTCTGGTCGTCGGTCGCCCAGTGGAGCAGCGTGTGGTGGTTGCCCTCGTCGGGGGCGTACGCGTTGAGGATGTACGGGCCGAACGTCGTCCTCGCCGCCTCGGCGGAGACGAACGCCATCGCCGTGGGCCCGAGCCCCTGCCCGCCCCACTCGACGGGCATGTGGGGCAGCCACAGCTTCCACTCCTCGGCCTCGCCGCGCAGCTCCATGAGGCGGGCCTTCCACTCGTCGCGGCTCGCCTTGGCCTCGGTCAGCTCCGCCTCGGCGGGAGCCACTCGGGTCTCCATGAACTCGCGGACGCGCCGGCGCACGTCCTCGACGTCGGGGGGCAGGGTGAAGTCGATCGCCATGGAGCCGAGTTTGGCACACTCATTCTCGTCAGGGCTTCCTCGCGTCCGTGTCGGCCCGGCGGCGATCGTGCCCGTCCCGCAGTCGCACGCGGTGGCGCGCGTCCGGCAGTGGCGCGCGGCCGTGTCGGGAGGTCACGCCGAGGCCGCGATCAGCTCCTCGACCTCGGCCGGAAGCCGCCCGGCGCGCGCCCGCAGCTCCGCCACGCGAGCCGGATCGCGCACGACCTCGCCCGTCTCCGGGTCGCGGGGCAGGGGTGGACGCCCCTGCCGGCGCTTCTGGGCGAGGACCCGACCCTTCCAGAAGAGCTGGCCACCCCACACGCCCCACGGCTCGCGACGGACGAGCGCCCCACGGAAGCAGGGCACCCGCACCGGGCACTCGGCGCAGAAGTCCTTGGCCGCGGCGATGTCGTCGACGTCGTCCGAGAAGAACAGCTCCGTCAACGAGGCCTGCCCGTCACGGCAGCGGGCCCGCTGCCGCCAGCTCGGGTCGTCCTCGCCGGCGAGGCGGCTCTGCTCCTCTTCCGCTTGCTCTTCCCTCTGCGCTTCCCCGCGCAGGCTGGGGGTGGTCATCGGTCTCTCCCTGTCGGATGTCCGGGCCTCCACCCGGGTCGATGTGTCCGGAACACGGTCGCCGGACCCTCACGAGCTCGTCCGGGACCACGAAAAAGGCCGCCGGGTGCACCCGGCGGCCTCGGAGGGGGTTCCTGTGGGGTCCTCGCTCGTCTAGGGCGGGGACGCTCCGAGCCGTCGGGCGCCGTCACCGGTCTTGACGTCCACGACGTGGAGCCACGACGCGGGTGCGGCCTCGAAGGACGAGGTCGTGGCGGCGACCGTGCGGGCGCGCGCGGTGCCGGCGCTCGCGCACATCGGGTCCGCGCACATGGCTCGCAGCGCTGCCGGCGTCGCTGCTGCTCGCATCGTTGCTGCTCGCATCGGAGCTGTCGGCCTCCGCGTCGGTTCCGTCCGCCGATCCCCTCGGGGTCGTCTCGTTCCCTCGGGCTCGGTCGGTTCAGCAGACCACGCCGGGTCCGGCGCCGTCAACCGAGTTCTTCCACCGGTCTCCCGGCGGCGGGACTAACCTCACCGCGTCACGCCCGGGTGGCGAAACCGGCAAACGCGATGGACTCAAAATCCATTGCCCTTCGGGGCTTGCGGGTTCGAGTCCCGCCCCGGGCACCGGATCCCCTCCGCACCACCACCGCCGAGCGAGGTCGGGGCTCGGCGGCGCCCCGGTAACGTGGTGCCATGTCGGACGAGACGGTGGTGGTCGTCGTCGTGGCGATCGCCGTCCTCCTCATCGTGGTGGCGGTGCTGGCACCGTGGCGGAGTCCCCGCCGGGACGCCCTGGACGAGGAGGACTACTACGCGCTGATGGCCGGCGAGGAGCCGCCCCCGCTCGGCGCCCTCGGGGAACCCGTCGATTCCGCCGGGTCACGCGAGGACGCCACCGAGGGCGAAGCCCGGGAACACTGAACGCGAAGCCCGGCAGCCCTGAGCGCGGGCGTCCGGCCACCAGCGGACCAGCTCCTCGTGCCGCCCTCAGAGCGACTCGAGGGCGCGGGTCACCTTGCCCACGGTGTCCTTGGGGGAGATCTTCGGAAACGCCGCGGCCACCTTGCCCTTCTCGTCGATCACGAACGCCGAGCGGATGATCCCCTCGTAGCTGCGCCCGTACATCTTCTTCTCCCCCCAGGCCCCGTACTTCTCGGCCACGCGGTGGTCGGGGTCGGAGAGCAGCGGGAACCCGAGGCCGTGCTTCTCGTCGAACCGGCGTTGCCGCTCGGGCGCGTCGGGGCTGATGCCGAGCACGACGGCGTCGAGGGCGCGCAGCTCGGCCATCGAGTCCCGGAGCGCGCAGGCCTGGGTCGTGCACCCCGGCGTGTCCGCCTTCGGGTAGAAGTACACGACCACCCGCTTGCCCTGCTGGTCGGTCAGCTTGACCTTCTCGCCGTCCTGGTCGACCAACGTGAACGCCGGTGCGCGATCGCCCTCGCCCGGTGCTGCCATGACCACCTCCGTCGCTGTGCTGTCGGTCCTCGCTGTGGGTCCTCGCTGTCGGTGCTCGCTGCGGCGCCGGTATCCGCCGCGGACGACGGAGCGTACCGCCACCGCGGCGGACTCCTACGCTTCGCACGATGCCCGACCACGTCCTCCACGTCGACGCGCCGCCCCGCGACGCCGAGCGCGCCCTCCTCGACTCCGTGGACGGCGCCGTGTCGCGTCCCGACGGCACCGTCGCCGGCACCCTCTCCGTCGAGGGCCGCGAGCCGGTCGCGCTGACCGCCGCCGTCGAGGCGGCCGACGGCGGCACCCGCGTGGAGCTCCGGGCCGAGCGCCCCGGCCCGGTCCCCTACTTCGAGTTCTTCTTCCGACCCATCTCCTGGTGGCTGGCCCGCCGCCGGATGCGCCACCTCGGGGCGAGCGTGGCCGCACGGTCGACCGCGACGCCGCCACCCCCTCCACTGCGCCGCCACCCGCTCGCTCCGCCGGTCACCTTCGGCGACGACGACGTGCGGATGCTCGCGACCGTCGCCGCCGTCGCCACCGTCGCCGCCTTCGGCGCGTCGCTGTTCAGCAACAACGTCGACTTCATCGGCGACGCGTTCGACGTCTCCAACCGCTCGCTCGGCGTCGCCGGCGCCGTGACCCGGGTCGGCATCCTCCTCTCGCTGGTCGCCACCGCGCTCGCCGACCGCCAGGGGCGCCGCCGGCTCCTGCTCGTCAGCCTCGCCGGGGTGAGCCTGGCCAGCGGTGTCTCGGCGATCTCGCCCAACCTGGCCGTGCTCGCCGGGGCGCAGCTCGTCGCACGGGGGTTCTTCAACGCGGCCCTCACCGTCGCCGCCATCGCGGCGGTCGAGGAGTCCCCCGAGGGCGGCCGCGCCTACACGCTCGCGATGCTGACGCTGGCGACCGGCGTCGGCTTCGCGTTCGCCACCGTCCTGCTGCCGCTCGGCGACCTGGGCCCCGAGGCGTGGCGGCTCTCCTTCGCCGCCAACGCCGCCTTCCTGGTCCTCCTCCCCCGCCTCTCCCGCGACCTCAAGGAGACGCTCCGCTACCGCCGCGTCGAGGCCGGCCACACCGCCCGCGGTCGCCTCGGCGACGTGCTCCGGGCGGCCCACCGGAAGCGGTTCCTGCTGCTCGTGGCGGCCGGGCTGCTCACCCAGGTGCTCGCCGCGCCCTCCGCGCAATTCACCAACCGCTTCCTCGGCGACGAGCAGGGGTTCTCCGGTCTCGACATCACCGTCTTCCGGGCCGTGACCTCCGCGCTGCCGCCGATCGTCGCCCTGTTCATCGGGGGGCGCCTCGCCGAGTCGTGGGGGCGCAAGCGTCTCGCCGTCCCGGGCAAGATCCTCGCCACCGTCGCCACCATGCTCTTCTTCGTGAGCACCGGCCCGACGCTGTGGATCCTCGGGACGGTCCAGGTGTTCCTCGCCAGCCTCATCGCGCCGGCGCTGGCCGCGTTCGGACCCGAGCTGTTCCCCACCCAGATCCGCGGGACCGCCAACGCCTACCTGCTCGTCGCGGGCGTGTGCGGCTCCGCGATCGGCCTGGTCGGGGTCGGCGCGCTCTCCGACACCACGAGCCTCGGCACCGCGATCGCCTGGGCGGGCCTCGCCCCGATCGTCTCGGCCGCGGTGGTCCTCCCATTCCTCCCCGAGGCGTCCAAGCGGGATCTCGACGTCGTCAGTCCACCCCCGATCTGACGGCGTCGGGCCACCCCCGATCTGACGGCGTCGGGCCACCCCCGATCTGACGGCGTCGGGCCACC
>CAYTKN010000011.1:0-22267 GCA_964438505.1 uncultured Burkholderiales bacterium | reverse complement strand
CCACCCCCGATCTGACGGCGTCGGGCCACCCCCGATCTGACGGCGTCGGGCCACCCCCGCTCGGGCCCCGATCCGGCAGCGCTGCCAAGGGCGGGCGCCATCCACCGAGCTGGTGTGGAAGCATCGGGGCCTGACGAGGCAGATGCCGCGAAAGGACCGAGATGGCCCAGAACCTCCTGACCCACGTGCACGAGCACGGCGACGCCACCGCGGTCGTCGACGAGCGGACCTCGCTCACCTGGAGCGAGCTCGACGGACGCGTGAACCGAGCCGTGCGCGCCCTGCGGTCGCTGGGCCTCGACGTCGGCGACCACGTCGCCCTCCTCGTCGGCAACCGGCACGAGGCCCTCGAGGTCACGACGGCAGCCGCCCACGCCGGCCTCGTCAACGTGCCGATCAACTGGCACTTCGCCGCCGACGAGGTCGCGTACGTCCTCGAGGACTCCGGCGCCACCGCCCTCGTGGCCGACGCCGAGCACGCGGAGCTGGCCGAGGCCGCCGCCGAGCGGGCCTCCGGGCCGGAACACCGCATCGCGTTCGGAGGCCACATCGACGGCTTCCTCGACTACGAGGAGCTGCTCACCGCGCACCCCGCCGAGGAGCCCGAGGAGCAGCGCTCGGGCGCCACGATGTTCTACACCTCCGGCACCACCGGACGGCCCAAGGGCGTCAAGACCTCGCTGCTCCCCATCGGGGAAGACCCCTCGGTCGTCCAGGGCCTCCTCGAGGGCCTCGGAGGGATCATGCGCTACCCGCGGGGCGGGCGGACCCTCGTCATGGCCCCCATGTACCACAGCGGCCCGTTCGTCACCGCCGCGGTCGCCAACGCGCTCGGCCACACCGTCGTCCTCGCCCGCACGTTCGACCCCGAGGAGATGCTGCGCCTCGTCGAGGAGCACCGCGTCACCGCGATCTACGCCGTGCCCACGTTCTTCACCCGCCTCCTGAAGCTCCCCGAGGAGACGCGGCAAGCCTACGACGTCTCCAGCATCGAGTACGTGTGGCACACCGCCGCTCCCTGCCCACCCGAGCTCAAGGCGCAGATGATGGACTGGTGGGGTCCGGTCGTCCACGAGGGCTACGGCGCCACCGAGGGCAGCATCCCCGTGTGGGCGAGCCCCGAGGACTGGCTGGAGAAGCCGGGGACCGTGGGGAAGGTCGTCCCCATCTTCGAGCTGCTCGTCGTCGACGACGACGGCAACCGCCTCGGCCCCGGCGAGGTCGGCCAGCTCTACTTCCGGAACCTGCTGGGAGCCGACTTCGAGTACCACAACGCCCCCGAGAAGACCGAGGAGGCCCATCTCGAACCCGGCGTGTTCACCTTCGGGGACGTCGGCTACGTCGACGAGGACGGCTTCGTCTTCCTCTCCGACCGCAAGATCGACATGATCATCTCCGGCGGCGTCAACATCTACCCGGCCGAGATCGAGTCGACGCTGGTCACCCACCCGGCCGTGCGGGACGTGGCGGTCTTCGGGATCCCCGACGAGGAGTTCGGCGAGCAGGTCAAGGCGGTCGTCGAGCTCGCCCCGGGCACCACAGCCACCGAGGAGGTCGAGCGCGAGCTCCGCGCGTTCTGCCGCGAGCACCTGGCCGGCTACAAGGTGCCCCGCTCGATCGACTTCGGAGAGCTGCCCCGGACCGAGACCGGCAAGCTCGTCAAGCGCGAGCTGCGCGACCCCTACTGGGAGACCGCCGGCCGCCGGATCTGACCAGCGGCACCGCCGGCATCGCCGGCACCGCCGGAACAGTCGGCAACGCCGGCACCGCCGGAGCAGCACGGACCTACCGGGAGCTGCTTCAGAGCCGTCCGAAGCGGCGGAACCACCAGCCCGGATCTCGGGCGTGGGCGTGGAAGTGGTCCGGGATCTGGCGCATCACGCCGTCCACCGAGTAGCCGTCCTCCCCGAAGCGCTCCGCCGCCACCCGGTGCAGCTCGGCGAGCATGTGCTCCCGGTCGCGCTCGGGAGGCTCGGCGCCGTGCTCCTTCCACACCACCATCGGCACGGCGCACACCTCGCAGTCGGCCACCCAGCACACGTCGTCCTCGTGGTACCAGGCGGTGAGCCGCGCCGCCTCGCACAGCTCGCAGTGCTTGCCGGCGTCGCTGCGTTCCCGTTGCTCCTCGGCCTGGCTCACGACGCGGTGCTCCTCCGCGTCGCTCACGACGCGTCAAGGGCGGAGCGCAGCTCGGACACGAACGCGGCGGCCTCGTCGGGGCCGCCCCCTTCGAGGAGGCGACGCACCAGCGCCGAGCCGACGACCACCCCGTCGGCGACGGTGCAGGCCTCCACGGCCTGCTCCGGCGTGGAGACGCCGACGCCGAGCAGCGCGGGCTTGTCGGTCGCCGCCTTGAGCCGCTTCGCCATCTCCAGGGCCTCGTCGGAGAGCGCCCGCCGCTCGCCGGTGACACCCAGCAGGGACACGCCGTAGACGAAGCCCCGGGAACGCTCGCAGATCCGTGCGAGGCGCTCGTCGGAGGTGGGCGGAGCGGCGAGCAGCACGGTCTCCACCCCGTGGGCGTCCGCCGCCCCGGCCCAGCCGTGAAGCTCGTCGATCGGCAGGTCGGGCACGATCGCGCCGTCGACCCCCGAGTCGGCCAGCGCGGAGGCGAAGCGCTCGTGGCCCATGTGGAACACCGGGTTGTAGTAGGTCATCACGGCGAGCGGGACGCCGGCGTCGACGTCCTCGAGCTCCACCACGATCCCACCCGGGGTGGCACCACCGGCCCCGAGGGCCCGCTGCGAGGCCTCCTGGATCGTCGGCCCGTCCATCATCGGATCCGAGAACGGGAGACCGACCTCCACCGCGTCCGCGCCGGCAGCGGCGACCGCCTCTACGACCTCCGCCCAGCGCGGACCGAGACCCCCGGTCACGTACGGGACCAGCAGCTTCCTCCCGGCGTCCCTCGCCGCGCGCAGGTGCTCCTCGAGCCTCACGGGTGCCTCACGCGTCGCCGTACTCGTCGGGGTAGAGGCGGGCGGCGAGCTGCGCCGCGTCCTTGTCCCCGCGGCCCGAGAGCGTGACGAGCACCGTCGATCCCTCGGGGATCGCCCGCCCCGCCTCGCGCGCCACCCACGCCAGCGCGTGGGCCGGCTCGAGCGCCGGCATGATCCCCTCGGTCTCGGAGAGGAGCTGCACCGCCTCGACCGCCTCGTCGTCGACGGCGGTCCCGTACTCCGCACGACCGGTCTCCGCGAGGTGCGCGTGCTCGGGACCCACGCCCGGGTAGTCGAGGCCCGCGCTGATCGAGTGCGCCTCGCGGATCTGGCCGACCTCGTCCTGCACGTAGAACGAGTGCGCGCCGTGCAGGATCCCGGGCACCCCGCGGCCGATCGCCGCGCCGTGCCGGCCGGAGTCGAGGCCCTCCCCGCCCGCCTCCACACCGACCAGGCGGGCGCCGGTGTCGAGGAAGCCGGCGAAGGTGCCGATGGCGTTGGAGCCGCCACCCACGCAGGCCACGACCACGTCGGGGTCGTCGCCCGAGAGGAGCTCGCGGCACTGCTCGCGCGCCTCGTCGCCGATCACCCGCTGGAGCTCGCGCACCATCCACGGGTAGGGGTGCGGGCCCATCGCCGAGCCGAGACAGTAGTGGGTGTCGGCGACCGCGCCCACCCACTCGCGCAGCGCGTCGTTGACCGCGTCCTTCAGGGTGGCGCTCCCGGAGGCGACCGGGACCACCTCGGCGCCGAGGAGGCGCATCCGGAACACGTTGAGCGCCTGGCGCTCCACGTCGACCTGTCCCATGAACACGGTGCACTCCAGGCCGAAGAACGCCGCCGCGGTCGCCGTGGCCACGCCGTGCTGGCCGGCGCCCGTCTCGGCGATCATCCGGTGCTTGCCCATCCGGCGGGTGAGCAGCGCCTGGCCGAGCACGTTGTTGATCTTGTGGGATCCGGTGTGGTTGAGGTCCTCGCGCTTGAGCAGCACCCGGACGCCGAGGCGCTCGGAGAGCCGGGCGCACTCGGTGACCGGGGAGGGACGCCCCGCGTACGACCCGAGGAGGCCGGCGAGCTCCTCGCGGAACGCCGGGTCGCCCCAGGCGGAGCGGAACTCGGCCTCCAGCTCCTCGAGGGCCGGCACCAGCGTCTCCGGCACGAAGCGCCCGCCGAAGTCCCCGAACCGGCCGCGCTCGTCCGGCTCGGCGCCGGTGGCCTCGAGCCGCACCGGGGCACCGCGCAGCGGCGCGCCGCTCACGTGTCGTCCCGCCAGTCGTAGGGAGGAGCGTCGAGCGGCTCCCACGGGTCGGCCGCCTCGAGCTCCGCGGCCGCACGCCGGGCGGCCTCGACGAAGCGGCGCACCTTGGTGGCGTCCTTGCGCCCCGGCTCCATCTCGACGCCGCTCGACACGTCGACACCCCACGGCCGCACCCGGTCGATGGCGGTCGCCACGTTGTCGGGGGTGAGGCCTCCGGCGAGGAGCAGCTTGATCCCCTTGGGGACGCCCTCCACGAGCGACCAGTCGAACACGCGGCCCGATCCCGGGTCCTTCGAGTCGACCAGCGTGATGTCCGCGGGTGCCTCCGCGGCGTCCCGCAGACGCTCGTCGCCGGCGGGCAGGGCCCGGACCACGACCGGGACCCGCTCCTTCACGTACGCGACGTCCGCGTCGGGCTCGCCGCCGTGGAGCTGGGCCGCGTTGAGGCGGGCCGCGTGCACGATCTCGCACACCCGCTCCGGGCGCTCGTTGCGGAACACCCCGACGGTGAGGGTCTCCTGGGGGAGCCGCCGCACGATGTCGCGGGCGTCGTCGGGCCGCATCTGCCTGGAGCTGGGCGCGAACACGAACCCGACGGCATCCGCGTCCATCGCCACCGCCAAGAGCGCGTCCTCCTCGGAGGTGACCCCGCAGATCTTCACGAACATCGCGCCACCCTCAGCTCCTCGACGGCGGCGATCGGGTCGTCGGAGCGCACGAGGTGCTCGCCCACCAGCAGCGCGTCGAAGCCCGCCGCCGCCATCCGCTCGGCGTCCGCCCGTCCCCGGATGGCGCTCTCGGCGACCCTGGTGGCGCCCTCGGGCAGCGACGCGGCGAGGTGCTCGGCGGTGGAGAGGTCCTCGCCGAACGTCGAGAGGTCGCGGTTGGTGATCCCCACCAGCGTCGCGCCCGTCGAAGCCGCCCGGCGGAGCTCCGCCTCGTCGTGCACCTCGACCAGGGCCGCCATGCCGAGGCCTTCGGCGACCTCGCGCAGCTCGCGCAGCAGCCCGTCGTCGGCCAGCGCGGCGGAGATGAGCAGGACGCAGTCGGCGCCCGCCGCGCGGGCCTCGTGCACCTGGACCGGGTCGATCGTGAAGTCCTTGCGCAGCACCGGCAGGCCGGTCGCCGCGCGCGCCTCGGCCAGGTCGGTGAGCGAGCCGGCGAACCAGCGGGCGTCGGTGAGCACCGACAGCGCCGCCGCCCCGCCCGCCTCGTAGGCCTTCCCGGTCGCCGCGGCGTCGAGATCCGGGGCCAACTCGCCCTTCGAGGGGGATCGCCGCTTGATCTCGGCGATCACGCCGATGCGCTCGCCGGCCCGCAGGGCCGCGACGAAGTCGCGGGGAGCGGGCGCGTCGGCGGCCGCCGCCTCCAGGTCGCGCCGACGACCGGACATCGCCGCCACCTCCTCGCGCTTGCCGCCGAGGATCTCCTCGAGGATTCCCACTGGGCTCATCGACCCACCGTCCGCCGATCGCTCGTTCCCCGTCACCGGTGGGCCGAGTGTACGCCTCCCACCCGTCGCTTCCGCCGACCGTTCCCACGGCCGACAGGACCGCTGGGCCGCAAGCCCGCGGTGCTGCGGGCGTCGCGGTGCTGCCGGGCGTCGCGGTCAGGGCTGGAGGAGCCGGCGGAGCCGCGTGGCGGCCACCCACATCCCGAGCCAGCCCATCGCGAGGAGGTATCCGAGGTGGACGGCCATCGTCCAGTCCGGGTGGCCGAGCACGAGGCCCCGCTGGAGCTCGACGCCCTGGTAGAGGGGGGTGGCGCGCACCACCCACTCGAGGGCGTCGGGGTAGCGCTCCAGGGGGAAGAAGGTGGCCGAGAACAGGAACAGGGGGATCACGGCGAGGTTCACGTAGTCGAAGTCGACGAACGAGCGCATGAAGGTCGTGGCGCCGAGGCCCGCCCCCGCGAACGCGAAGCCGATCGCCACCGAGACCGGCACCGCGAGCAGCGCCCAGAACGACTCGACGAGGCCCAGCAGCGCCATCGTCGCCAGGAACACCGCCGCGTACACGCCACCGCGCAGCAGCGCCCAGGTGACCTCGCCGCGGGCGACGTCGCCGGTGCCGAGCGGCGTGGCCAGGACGGCGTCGTAGGTCCGCATGTACTTGAACTTCACGAAGAAGTTGAACGTGGTGTCGAAGACCGAGCCGTTCATCGCCGCGGCCGCCATGAGTCCCGGCGCCACGAACGCCTCGTAGGAGACGACCGAGCCGGCTACCCGGAGGTCGCCGACCAGCTCCCCCACACCGATCCCGATCGAGAGCAGGTACAGGATCGGCTCCCCGAGGCCGGTGAGGAACACCATCCACGTGCGTCGGTACACGAGCGCGTTGCGCTCGACGACGCGGATGGGACGCCACCCGAGGACGGCCGCGGTCATCCGGCCAGCCTCCGGGTGAACGTGCGGGTCCCCCACCGCCAGGAGAGGGCCACGACCGCGACCAGCACCGCGACGTGCCCGGCCGCCGCGAGGCCGCCGAGCGACCCGGTGGTGGCGCCGCGGGCGAGCTCGACGCCGTGGAACAGCGGTGAGAGCACCGAGAGCGCCTGGAGCCAGCCGGGGAGCACCTCCAGGGGGAAGAACGTCCCCGAGAAGAGGAACAGCGGGAGCACGCCGAGGCGCATGACGACGGGGAACGCCGCATCGGTCTCGCGGGTGGCGGAGAAGGCGGCGAGCGGCGCGGCGAACGCCACGGCGCAGAGCACGGCGGCGGGTACGGCGAGCACCGACCACGGCGAGAGGACCCCTCCCATCGACGCCGAGACGGCGAGGAAGGCCGAGGCGAAGACGGTGGTGCGGACGCCGGTCCAGGTCACCTCGCCGGCGTAGACGTCCGCGGCGCGGATGGGGGTCGAGATCATGCCGTGGTAGAAGCGCATCCACTTGTGGCCCGCCATCACCGGCCACAGCGAGTTGGCCGCCGCCGTCTGCATCGCGGTGGCGACGAGCAGCCCCGGGGTGACGAACTCGAGGTACGAGAGGCCCTCGACCCGGCCGTTGCGCTCGTCGACGAGGTCACCGAGACCGACGCCGATGGCGGTGAGGAACAGTACCGGCGTGACCACCCCCGAGAAGATCGAGCCGCGCCAGAGGCGCCGGAACACGCGCGCCTCGCGCTCGACGACCCGGAGCATCGGAGGCGACGTCCTGGTCACTCGCTGATCACCCCCTGATCACTCCCGGCCACCCGGCCACACCGCGACCACGTCCGGGCACACCCGCGGTCACTCCTCGAAGGTCCGGCCCGTCAGGGTGAGGAAGACGTCCTCCAAGGTCGAGCGCCGCACCAGCATCGAGTCGGGGCGGATCCCCGCGTCGCCGATCCGCTCCGCGGCCGCGTCGCCGTCCCCCGTGTACACGAGCACGCGGTCGGCGAGCTCCTCGACCCGATCCGCCGCGCCGTCGAGGTGCCCGACGGCGCGGTCCTGCTCGTCGTGGGAGCCGAACCGCAGCTCCACCACCTCGGGCGTGGAGAACCTCCGGATCAGCTCGCGGGGCGAGCCCTCGGCCACGATCTCGGCCCGGTCCATGATGACGAGCCGGTCGCAGAGCTGCTCGGCCTCGTCCATGTAGTGGGTGGTGAGCACCTGGCTGACGCCGCGGCGCTTGAGCCGGTAGAGGCGGTCCCACACCAGATGGCGCGCCTGGGGATCGAGACCGGTGGTGGGCTCGTCGAGGAGCAACAGGTCGGGCTCGTTGACCAGGCCCCGAGCGATCGTGAGCCGCCGCTTCATGCCGCCCGAGAGGGGGTCCACCCGGTCGTCGCGCCGGTCTCGGAGCTGCACGAACTCGAGCAGGTCGTCGACCCGCTCGGCGATGGTGTCGCGAGGGAGCCCGAAGTAGCGGCCGTAGATGAACAGGTTCTCGGCGACGGTGAGCTCGCCGTCGAGGTTGTCCTCCTGGGGGACGACCCCGAGGCGCGCCCGGATGTCGGGCCCCTCGGTCGTCGGGTCCATGCCCAGGACCGACAGCTCCCCTCCGTCGACCGGGGAGACGCACCCCACCATCCGCATCGTGGAGGTCTTCCCGGCGCCGTTGGGACCGAGGAAGCCGAAGACCTCGCCCCGCTCGACGTGGAAGTCGATGCCGTCCACCGCGACGCGCCGACCGAAGCGCTTCGTGACGCCGCGTCCGACGACGAGGGCCTCCGAGGAGGGATCCGAGCGCTCAGCGCCTCCGGGGCGCTCCGAGGGTGCCGACACGGGCCACGACGGTACCCGCGTGCGCGCCGGCGCTCGCCCGGCTCGCCGGCGCCCGTTCACCCCTCGGGGGGACGCGCGACGAGCTCCCGGATGTCCGCGGCGAGCTCGGCCGGCCGCTCCTCGGGCACCCAGTGGCCGCACCACCCGAGCACCCGCAGCCGGGCGCCGAGCTCCGCCGCGAGCTGCCGAGCCCGGCCCTCGGACACGTACGGATCGTCCGCACCGCACACCACGAGCGTCGGCGGTGGCCGCTCCCGGAGCCGCTCCCGCGCGCTCGCGACGAAGCGGTCGTCGAGGGAGGCGACGAAGCGGAGGAAGCGCATCCACCCGAGCGGCGTCCGCAGCGGCCTCGCGTACTCCTCGAGCGCCCCCGCGGGCAGGCCCGCGTCGCTCCACGCTCCCCGACTCATCCCGAAGCGCAGCGACCGCAGCGCCGCGGGGAGGCCGAGGCGCCCCACCGCCCGCAGGCCCGGGGTGCGGGCGAGGCGCGCGAGCCGGCGCACCTCCGGCACCGACCCGTCGCCGCCGGAGGCCGGGGCCACCAGCACCAGCGCTGCGACCCGTCCGGGGTGCAGCGCCGCGACGATCTGGGCGACGCCGGCGCCGACGCCGTGGCCGACGAGCACCGCCCGGTCGGCGCCCGCTCCGTCGAGGAGCTCGACGACCGTCTCGGCCTGCATGGCGAGCGTGAAGTCCTCGTAGGGCGAGACCTCGGTGTCGCCGAGGCCGGGGAGGTCGGGCGCGAGCGCCTGGACGTCGGTGGCGAGCGCGCGCATCACGTGGCGCCACAGGAAGGCGTGGGTCGGGAACCCGTGGAGGAGCAGCACCGGCCGGCCCGCCCCGGCGGCGAGGAACGCCACGTCCGCGGGGCCCACCCGGCGCCGGCGCTTCGCGCTCGCCCCGTGGGCCACCTCGGCGAGCTCGACGCCCTCGCTTCCCCCGTCGCTACCCATCGCCGCCGCCTCCCTCGTCACCGGCCCCCTCGCCCTCCGGGCTCGGGGCCGTCGTCGTGGTCGTCGTCGCCGTCACCGGGATGCACGCGGCGACCTCCAGGTCCCGCCGCCCGAGCGGCGTGGCGACCCCGACTCGGTGCCGGCCGTCCTCCGTGCAGCGCAGCACCCAGTCGACCCGGCCCTCGACGTCGGTGGTCCGCGTCCGGTCTCCGCGCACGCGGACCCACTCCTCGGCCGTCACCAGGGTGACGTCGCCGCCGACGAGCGGCACCACGCTGGCGCGGCCGTCCATGTCGACCCTCTGCTCGAAGAGGTGGACCACGAGCTGGGCGTTGTGGTCGGTGATCGGCGGATCGGGCTCCACGTCCCAGGTGACCTCCAGCTCCGGCACCTCGACCACCTCCAAGTCGAGCTCCCGCTGCTCCTCGGGCTCGACGAAGAGGTCGAGCGCGTCGGTGCTCGCGAACCGGGGCGCCGCCCACGCACGGAGCCGCCAGCGTCCCGGGGCGACCCCGGAGATCTCGTAGCGGCCCTCGTCGTCGGTGCGCACCTCGATGACGACCGGCGGCTCGACCCGGAACCACTCCGCCCGCACCGTCGCCCCCGACACCGGCCGCCCCTCCCCGGTGCGGACGGCACCGGAGAACGACACCTCCCCCTCCTGGCGGACCTCGGTCGACGTCGTCGTGCCCCCGACCGGCCCGATCGCGACGCCGGAGAGGTCGGATCTCGTGGTCGTCGGCAGCAGCGGCGCGTCCGGCGGGCCGCCGCCGTCGTCGCCGACGAGCGTCACGACGACCACGCCGAGCACGACCAGCGTCCCGGCCGCGAGGGCCCACCGGAGCCGGCTCAAAGCGCCTCGACGACCCCTCGAGCCTCGCCCTCGGGCCACGACACGACCACGGAGCCACCGGGCTCCACCGCCGCGCGCACGTACCCGAGCCCCACCGGCTCGCTGCCGGGCACGAGCGTCGAGCTGGTGATCGAGCCGACCGCACCGCCGTCACCGGCCAGGATCTCCGCGCCGACCGGGGGCGCGGCGGCGCCACGGTCGAGACGGATCCGCCGCAGGTGCTTGGGCACCCGCCCGCGGTCCCTGATGCGGCGCACCAGCTCCTGGCCGACGAAGCAGCCCTTGTCGAAGTCGATGGCGACGGCGTCGAGGCCGGCCTCCTGGGCGATGGTCTTCTCGCCGATGTCCACGCCGAGCCGCGGCACGCCCGCCGCGATGCGGACCGTCTCGACCTCCGCTTCGGTGGCCTCGGGGATCCCCGCGCCGGTGAGCCGGTCGTGCGCCTCGTCGAGGTCGCCGAGCGGGCCCACGAGGTCCACCCCGGGCAGCTCGTTCCAGCTCGCCCGCACCAGGCGCGAGCTCTGCCAGCCGACGTGGCGGTGGAGCTCCTCGGGCGGCTCGGCGCCGAGGGCGGCGCCCGCCGCGGCGGGCGCGTCTGGCCCCCGGAGCGCGATCACCCCGAACTCGTCGCTGCGGTCGAGGATCCCGACCTCGACGCGGACCACGTCGCGGGCGAGGCCGAGGCCGAGCCGGCGTCCGTAGCCGGGCTCGCAGTCGAGCCACCACTCGTCGCCCACGCGCAGCACGCGGAAGTCGACGTCGAGCTTGCCGCTCGGCTGGAGCAGCAGGCTGTAGGCCCCCTCGCCGTCCGCCAGCGTGTCGACCCGCTGCGAGACGACCTGCTCGAGGAACGACCCGGCATCCGCGCCGTCCACCAGCAGCGCTCCGGCCTCGCGACGATCGACCAGGGCGGCCGAGGCGCGCAACGCCTCGGCCGCGCTCGTGGTGTCGGGGCCGCTCGGTGCGTCGGGGCCGCTCACGGCGACCCTCCCACGCCGCCGGTGGAGGTCGGGGAGGTCGGGGACGTCGACGACCCCGACGACGCCGGGGGTGCGGGCGCGCGCCGACGCTGCGCCGCGGCCACCGCAGCGAGCAGCGCACGGGCCTTGTTGTGGCACTCGAGGTCCTCGTCGGCGGGATCGGAGTCGACCACGACGCCGGCGCCGGCCTGCACGCTCGCCACACCCTCCCGGCAGGTCATGGTGCGGATCGCGATGGCGGTGTCGAGGTTCCCGGAGAAGTCCACGTAGCCGACCACCCCGGCGTACGGCCCCCGCTTCGTCGGCTCCAGCTCGTCGATGATCTCCATCGCCCTCACCTTGGGTGCTCCGCTCACCGTACCGGCGGGGAACGTGGCGCGGAGCACGTCGACGGGCCCGCGGCCCGCCGCCAGCGACCCCGAGACCTGGCTGGTGAGGTGCATCACGTGCGAGTACCGCTCGACGGTCATCAGCTCGTCCGTCCCGAGGGTCCCGAACTCCACGACCCGGCCGATGTCGTTGCGGGCCAGGTCGACCAGCATCACGTGCTCGGCGCGCTCCTTGGGGTGCTCCGCCAGCTCGGCTGCGAGGCGTCGGTCGTGCTCCTCGCTCGCGCCCCGCCAGCGCGTGCCGGCGATGGGCCGGCTGACGACCCGCCCGTCGACGACCTGTACGAGCGGCTCGGGCGACGACCCGGCGATGGTCATCTCCGGGTGGCGCAGGAAGTACATGTACGGCGACGGGTTGAGCTGGCGCAGCACCCGGTACACGTCGAAGAGGTCGCCGTCGAGGTCGACGTCGAAGCGCTGCGAGAGCACCACCTGGAAGACGTCGCCGGCGAGGACGTGCTCGCGGGCCACCTCGACCGCCCGCCGGAAGTCGTCGCTCGTGCGGTTGACGCGGAAGGGCGGCAGCTCGGCCCTGGCGCTCGAGAACCGGGCGTCGGGGGGCGCCTCGGGCACGTAGGCGAGCGGCCGGGCGAGGTCGTCCACGCTCGCCGCGAGGCGGGCCACCGCCGCGTCGTAGGCGCCGGCCCGCTCCGCCTCGCCCTCCTCGGGGTCGACGAACACGTTCTCGACCAAGTAGAGCCGCTGGGCGAAGTGGTCGAACGCCGCGACGTGGCCGGGGACCGCCATGACCGCGTCGGGGCTGCCGCTGTCGTCGGCGGGCACGTCGGGCAGGTGCTCGATCTCGCGGACCACGTCGTAGCCGAGGAACCCCACGATGCCACCGTGGAACGGCGGGAGGCCGTCGAGCACCGGCGCCCGGAAGCGGGACAGCAGCGCCTCGAGCGCGCCGAGGGCGCCGCGGTCGGTGGGGACGCCGGCGGGAGGCTCGCCCTCCCAGGTCACGGTGCCGTCGCGCACCACCATCGTGAGGACCGGATCGCGGCCGACGAACGAGTAGCGACCCCAGCGCTCGCCGTGCTCGACCGACTCGAGGAGGAACCCCGGGGAGTCGCCGACGAGCTTGAGGAACGCCGAGACCGGAGTCTCGAGGTCGGCGAGCACCTCCCGCCACACCGGCACGACCGTGTGCTCGTCGCTCAGCGCGAGGAACTCGTCGCGGCCGGGACGCACCGCCGTCGGCTCGGGTGCCGGCGACGCAGCGGAGACCCCGGAGGACGCGGGCGTCACGGGCGCCACGCGGTCACGGGCAACACCCTCGCCTCCGCCTACTCGCCGAAGGCGCGGTAGAAGCAGGTGCGCTCGCCCGTGTGGCAGGCGCCCTCTCCCTCCTGCTCGACGACGAAGAGCAGGGTGTCGGCGTCGCAGTCGTAGTAGGCCTCACGGACCCACTGGCGGTTGCCGGAGCTCTCGCCCTTGCACCAGTACTCCTGGCGGCTGCGGCTCCAGAACCAGGTCCGGCCGGTCTCGAGGGTGCGGCGCACCGCCTCGTCGTTCATGTAGGCGAGCATCAGCACCTGACCGGTCCCCTGCTCCTGGATCACGGCGGGGACGAGACCGTCGGCGTCGTAGCTGACCGTCTCGAGCTGCTCGGCTGTCGCGGAGATCGGTGTGGCGGTCGGCATGACGGGCAAGCGTAGCGGTCCGAGCCCACACTCCCCGACCGATATCCCCGACCGGTATCGTCCCTGCCATCATGACCAGCGCCACCCGCTTCGACGCCGCCGACGGCGTGTCCCTCGAGGGCGAGCTCGCCGTCCCCGAGGATCCCGGCGTCGCGGTCGTGCTCTGCCATCCCCACCCGCTCCACGGGGGCTCCATGCGCTCGGTGGTGATCGGAGCGCTCTTCGAAGGACTCGCGGGTGCGGGCGTGGCCTGCCTGCGCTTCAACTTCCGGGGTGTGGAGGGCAGCGAGGGCGAGTACGACGCCGGCGACTCCGAGCGCCTCGACGCCGCCGCTGCACTCGCGCACCTCGCCGGCGAGGTGCCGCCGGGCACCCGGATGCACATGGCCGGATGGTCGTTCGGCGCCGACGTCGCGCTGTCGGTGCGCGAGGAGCGCCACGCCGGGTGGTTCGTGGTCGCGCCGCCCCTGTCCTACGCCACCGACGCGGACGCGACCGGTGCCGACCCCCGCCCCAAGATGGTCGTCCTCGCCCAGCACGACCAGTTCCGGGACCCCGAGGAGGTCCGCTCGGAGGTGGCCGTCTGGCGCCACGCGCGCGCCGAGGTCGTCGGAGGCGCCGACCACTTCTTCATCGGCCGGGGCGAGCGGCTCGTGGAGATCGCCCGCGACTGGATCGGGAGCGCCGACGCGGGCTCGGGCGCGGGCACGCCACCCGAGCGCACCTGAGCGGCGATCTCCGTCGGTCCGGCCCGCCGGACGGGCCGGCCACGCCGGCCCTTCGCTCGTGCGCTACTCGGCGGGGACGCCCCGCTCGACCTCGGGCAGACCCCGCCTGGCGAGGAACTCCGTCTTGGCGTCGATCGCCCGGTGCAACGCCACGAGGTCGAGCTCGAAGTGCTCGCGGTCCCCGTCCTCGAAGGCGTGCTCCAGCTCGTCGAACGCCACCTCCTCGGCGTCGAGGAGCTCCCGGTAGCGCCGGAAGAACCCCTCGTCGACCACCCCGTTCCCGTTCGCTCCTGCCATGGGCAGCCTCCTGTGTGAGCGTCTCCGGGTCAGGGTCTCACGACCACCCCCCGCGACGCCAGGAATTCCTTGGCTTCGCGGATCGAGTGCTCCCCGTAGTGGAAGATCGAGGCGGCCAGGAGCGCTTCCGCCCCGCCCTCGAGCGCGCCCTCGGCGAGGTGCTCGAGGGTGCCCACCCCACCGCTGGCCACCACCGGCACCCGCACCGAGTCGGTGACCGCCCGCAGCAGGTCGAGGTCGTAGCCCTCCTTGGTGCCGTCGCGGTCCATGGAGGTGAGCAGGATCTCCCCGGCTCCCAGGCGCTCGCACTCCGCCGCCCACGAGACGGCGTCGAGGCCGGTGGGCTTGCGGCCGCCGTGGGTGTACACCTCCCACCCGACCCGGGCGCGGCGGGCGTCGACGGCCACGACCACGCACTGGGCGCCGAACTCGCGGGCGGCCTCCTCGACCTCCTCGGGGCGGGCGACCGCCGCCGTGTTGAGCGCCACCTTGTCGGCGCCGGCCCGCAGGATCCGGCGGACGTCGTCGACGCTGCGCACCCCGCCGCCCACCGTGAAGGGGATGAACACCTCCTCGGCGGTGCGCGACACCACGTCGATGATCGTGTCACGGTCCTCCGACGAGGCCGTGATGTCGAGGAACACGACCTCGTCGGCTCCTTCGGCGTCGTAGCGGCGAGCCAGCTCGACGGGGTCCCCGGCGTCGCGCAGGCCCACGAAGTTGACGCCCTTGACGACCCGGCCGGCGTCGACGTCGAGGCAGGGGACGACCCGCGTGGCGAGCATCAGACCTGCTCCACCGCCCGCACCGCCGCCTCCAGGTCGAAGCGCTCCTCATAGAGCGCCCGGCCCACGATCGCGCCGGCGAGCCGCCGCTCGCCCGCGGAGAGGCGCGCCAGCGACAGCAGGTCGTCGACGGTCCCCACCCCGCCGCTGGCCACCACGTCGGCCTCGCACGCCTCGAGCACCCCCGCCAGCAGGCCGAGGTCGGGACCCTCCATGGTGCCGTCGCGCCCGATGGAGGTGACCACCAGCGCCGCGACACCCGGCTTGTCGAAGCGCTCCACCAGGTCGAGGAAGTCGACCGCCGACTCCTCCGTCCAGCCGCGCACGGCGACCTGGCGTCCCCGCGCGTCGACACCGACCGCGACGCGGCCCGGCTCCGCCTCGACGAGGTTGTCGACGAGCCTCGGCTGCTCCACGGCCGCGGTGCCGACCACCACCCTGGCGGCCCCCAGGTTCCAGAGGCGCTGCGCGTCGTCGACCGAGCGGATCCCGCCGCCGACCTCCACCGAGCAGCGGTCGCCGACCGCCTCGCAGACCGCCTCGATCGCGGCCATGTTCGTGGCCTTGCCGGTGCGGGCCGCGTCGAGGTCCACCACGTGCAGCCAGCGCGCGCCCGCGCCCGCGAACAGCTCCGCGCGGGCCACCGGGTCGTCGTCGTAGGCGATCTCGGCGTCGTAGTCGCCGCGGAGCAGCCGCACGCAGCGGCCCTCCCGGAGGTCGATGGCGGGCAGGAGGTCCATCAGGCCGCCGCCACCCCCGCCCGGCGCACGAAGGCGCGCAGCACACCGAGCCCGGCGTCCCCGCTCTTCTCCGGGTGGAACTGCGTGGCCCACACCGTCCCGGACTCCACCGCGGCGACCAGGCGGCCGCCGTGGTCGGTCCACCCCGCCACCATGGAGTCGTCGGCCGGCACCGGCACGTACGAGTGGACGAAGTAGAGCCAGAGCGGGTCGGGAGCGCCGTCGAACATCGCCGCCCCGGGCGAGATCTCGACCGTGTTCCACCCCATGTGCGGCAGGCTGACTCCCTCGGGGAGCCGGCGCACGGTGCCCGGGACGATCCCGAGGCCCCGGATCCCCGCCGTCTCCTCGCTCTCGTCGAAGAGCATCTGCATGCCGACGCACACCCCGAGGAACGGCTTGCCCGAACCGGCGGCCTCCACCACCGCGGTGTCGAGACCGCTCCCCCGCAGCGCGCGCATGCAGGCTCCGAAGGCGCCCACGCCCGGCAGCACGACGGCGTCCGCCTCGCGGATGCTGACCGGGTCATCGGTGAGGCGCGCGTCCGCGCCGAGGTGCGCCAGCGCCTTCTGCGCCGAGCGCAGGTTCCCGATCCCGTAGTCGGCGACGGCGATCACCGGCGCGCGTTCCCCGGCCGCCTCACAGCGCGCCCTTCGTGGAGGGCACTCCGTCGCCTTCGACCCGCACGGCGTCGCGCAGGCACCGCGCGACCCCCTTGAACGAGGCTTCGAGGACGTGGTGGCCGTTCTTCCCGGTGATCGAGCGCAGGTGGAGGGTGAGCGCGGCGGCGGTGACGAACGCGCGCCAGAACTCCTCGGCGAGCTGCGGGTCGAAGGTGCCGATCCACTCGGCGACCGGCTCGACGTCGTAGGCGAGGTACGGGCGGCCCGACACGTCGAGGGCGATCTCGACGAGCGCCTCGTCGAGCGGGACGGCCATCGACGCGAACCGGCGGATCCCCGCCTTGTCGCCGAGCGCCTCCTTGAGCGCCTGGCCGAGCACGATCCCGGTGTCCTCGACGGTGTGGTGCGTGTCGACCTCGAGGTCGCCCTCGGCCCGCACGGTGAGGTCGAAGGCCCCGTGGCGGCCGAGCTGCTCGAGCATGTGGTCGAAGAAGGGGATGCCGGTCGAGACCTCGACCGTGCCGGTCCCGTCGAGGTCGAGCGCCACCTCGACCTGCGTCTCGCGGGTCTCGCGCCGTCGCTGCGCGCTACGGGACATCAGCTCAGGACCTCCTCGAGACCGGTCAGGAACCGGTCGTTCTCCTCCGGCGTCCCCACGGTGACGCGCAGGCAGCCCTCGAGGCCGCGCCACGAGGAGCAGTCGCGCACGAGGACGCCCCGGTCGAGGAGACCCTGCCACACCACGGCCCCCTCCGGTCGAGGGCGGAAGAGGACGAAGTTGGCTCCGCTCGGGTACACGGTCACCCCCTCGAGGCGCTCGAGGCCCGCGACGAGGCGCTCGCGCTCCGCGACGACGTCGTCGACGCGGCGTCGCATCTCGTCGCGGAAGTCCAACGCCAGGATCCCCGCCCTCTGGGTGAACGACGACAGGTGGTAGGGCAGGGTGACCGTCCCGAGCTCCTCGACGACCCGCGGGGAGGCCACGCAGCACCCGAGGCGCACCGCCGCCAGCGACCACACCTTCGAGAAGGTGCGCACCACGACCAGCGGCACGTCGTCGCCGACCAGCTCCAGCGCGCTCCACCCCGCGAACTCGCCGTAGGCCTCGTCGACCACCACGAGGCCCGGCGCCGCGTCGACGACCGCCTCGAGCGTCTCGCGCGCCTCGACCACCCCGGTCGGGTTGTTGGGCGAGCACAGGAACGTGATCTCGGGGCGCGCCTCGTCGAGCACCCGGCGGGCGTGCGACGGGTCGACCGTGAAGTCGTCGCGGCGCTCGCCGCCGACGACCTCGGTGCCCGTGATGCGGGCGATGTGCTCGTGCAGCAGGTAGCTGGGACGGAACACCGCGGCGCGGCGACCGGCGCCGCCGTAGGCGAGCAGCAGCGTCTGGAGCACCTCGTTGGAGCCGTTGGCGCAGAACACCCGCTCGGTCGGCTGGCCCAGGAAGCCCGCGGTCGCCTCGCGCAGACCGGCGGCGGAGCGGTCCGGGTACCGGTGCAGCGACATGTCGCGGACGGCCTCGGCGAGCGCCTCGCGGAACTCGCGGGGCGGCGGGTAGGGGCTCTCGTTGGTGTTGAGCCGCACCGGCACGTCGACCTGGGGCGAGTGGTAGCCGGTGAGCTCGACCAGGTCGTCGCGCAGCCGCGGGAACCGCCCGGTGGCCGGGCTCATCGGGCCCCGTCCCCGCTGCTCCCGGTGCCGCTGCCCCCGTCGCCGTCGCGCCCGGCGCCGTCGCCCCCGGTGCGCATCTCGACGGAGCGGCCGTGGGCGTCGAGGCCCTCGACCCGCGCGAACGCCCGCACGTGCGGGGCCACCCCGGCGAGGGCGGCGCCGTCGAGGTCGACGACGTGGATGTGCTTGCGGAAGTCGTCGACGCGCAGCGCGCTCGAGAACCGCGCCGTGCGGGCGGTGGGGAGCACGTGGTTGACACCGGCCACGTAGTCGCCGACCGGCGCGGGCGCGTGCAGCCCCGAGAAGACCGCGCCGGCGTTGCGCACCTTCGCGACGAGCGACTCGGGGTCGGAGCTCATGAGCTGGAGGTGCTCGGGCGCCACCCAGTTGGAGACCGCCATCGCCTCCTCGGGACCGTCGACGAGCACGGCCCGGCCACCGGTGCTCATGGTCGCCTCGATCTCCTCCCGCCTCGGCGCCTCGGCCGTCAGCGCCGCGACCCGCTCGGAGATGCGCGCGGCGGCGTCCGCGTCCCAGGTGACCAGGATCGCCTTGCCGCCGGGGCCGTGCTCGGCCTGGGCGATGAGGTCGATGGCCGCCAGGTCGGCGGGGGTGGCGCCGTCCGCGACGACGACGAGCTCCGAGGGCCCGGCGAGGGACTCCACCCCGACCACGCCGGAGACCTCGCGCTTGGCGAGGGCCACGTACACGTTGCCGGGACCGACGACCACGTCGACGGGACGCACCGTCTCGGTGCCGAACGCCAGCGCCGCCACCGCCTGGGCGCCGCCGATGCGGAACACCTCGTCGACGCCCACGAGCGCCGCGGCGGCCAGCGTCGCCCCGGCGACCTTCCCGCTCGGGTCGGGCGGGACGCAGAGCGCGAGCTCCTCGACCCCCGCGACGCGGGCGGGGATCGCCGTCATCAGCACGGTGGAGGGGTACGCGGCCCGGCCGCCGGGGACGTACAGGCCGGCCCGATCCACCGGCACCGACCGCTCGCGCACCACGACGCCGGACCGCTCGTGGCGCACCTCGCCTCGCTGGGCGCCGAGCTGGGCCTCGTGGTAGGCGCGGATCTGGTCGCGGGAGAACTCGAGGGCGGCGCGGAGCTCCGCGTCGACCGAGTCGAGCGCGGCGTCGAGCTCGTCGGCGGGGACACGGAGGTCGTCGAGCTCGCAGCCGTCGAAGCGGGCGGTCAGCTCCGCCACCGCGGCGTCGCCGCGCTCGCGCACCGCGGCGAGCACGTCGCGCACCACCGAGAGCGGCGCGTCGTCGAGGGGCGGGGGCGCGAGGGCGTCGGCGAGCGTGGCGCGCCCGGCGTCCGACGTCAGGTCGCGCCCGCGGAGGTCGAGTGGAGCAAGCAGTGGAGCAAGCATGGAGGAGCGATCATCGTACCTGTCGCCCTCACGGTCCCCGGCACGACTTCCCGTCTTCTCGTTCCGCTCCTCCTGTCCCGACGCGCCCCGGCCCGTCCCGCTCCGACCGTCCGCCTCGGCCATCCGTCGCTGCTCAGGCGGCCTCCACGTACGACGACTCCCGCGCGTCCACGCGCCGCGCCTCGAGCACGGTCACGCGCGCTCCCCCGAGCGCGTTCACGCGCGGTGGCCCCGGCGCGCGAGGCTCGGGGGGTGGACGACGCACCCACACCAGCCAGCACCCTGGGGGAGCTCTCGACGCTGCTCACCCTGCTCGAGGAGCTGTCCTCGCGGATCACCCGGGTCGCCGACGCCTACCAGAACACCCCCGACTCCCAGGTGGCCTCCGACCTCTTCGCGGCCGAGCGCTCGCTCCTCTCCGCCCGCCGCAGCCTGGACCGCGCCACCTCCACCGTCTCGGGACGCTGAGCCCTCCACTCCCTCGCGTCAGAAGGTGCCGGCGGAGGGGCAGACCTCGTTGAGGACGCAGCCGGCGCAGTCGGGCCGGCGGGCGTCGCACACCCGGCGGCCGTGCTGGATCAGCCGCAGCGAGAGGTCGCCCCACTCCTCCTCGGGGAACAGCGCCATGAGGTCGAACTCGATCTTCACCGGGTCGGTCTGCTCGGTCAGCCCGAGACGTCGCGACAGGCGCTTGACGTGGGTGTCGACGGGCAGGCCCGGGGCGTCGAAGGCCACCGAGCGCACCACGTTGGCGGTCTTGCGCCCCACCCCGCCGAGGCTGGTGAGGTCGTCGAGGTCGCGGGGCACCTCGCCGTCGAAGCGCTCCTCGACGTCGCGGGCCATCGCGATCAGGTTCTTCGCCTTGGAGCGATAGAAGCCGGTCGAGCGGACGATCTCCTCGAGCTCCTCGGGATCGGCACGGGCGAGGTCGCCGGGTGTCGGGTACGCTTCGAAGAGCGCCGGGGTCACCATGTTGACCCGCTGGTCGGTGCACTGCGCGGAGAGGATCGTCGCGACGAGCAGCTCGTAGGGAGACCGGTGGTCGAGCGCGCAGCGAGCCTCCGGGTACTCGTCGGCGAGGCCCTCCGAGACGGCCTCCGCTCGCCGCCGCAGCGCTGCGGTGACCCGCCGCTTCCTGCTCCCGCCCCGCTTGCTCGCGCCCTGCTTGTTCGTGCCCTGCTTGTTCGTGCCCTGTCGCTTCGGGCTTCGCTGCCGGGTGCGCTGCCTCGCCACGGGTCGACCCTACCCCGCACCCCGAGCGCTCCCAGCCACCGGGAACCGCCGCCCCACCCACGCGTCGGCACCTCGGTGCGGCCCGCAGCGCATGCCGAGCTGCGGGCCGCGGTGCCCGCTCGCGAGCCGGGGAGCGAGCCCGGAGGCCGTCGACGCCCGCACGTCGTGCGCCACACCACGGGGGTCGTAGCCTCGCGGTGTGGCCTCCCTGCGCATCGTCGACCGTCTCGATCCCTCCGAGCGCGCCCGGGTGGAGGAGCTGCTCGCGCGCGTCGCCGAGCAGGAGGCGCACCCCGCCCTGCCCGACGCCAAGCTCGCCGAGCTGCGCGGGGCCTCGGAGCCGACGGGCTTCGCGGTGCTCGCGACCGCCGACCGCGGCGACGCGGACAGCAGTGCTGCCAAGGACAGTGCTGCGAAGAGCAGTGCCGCACAGGGCAGTGCCCCAAAGGACAGTGCCGCAAAGGACAGTGCCGCGGAGCACGTCGAGGGCGACCTCGTCGGGTACGCGCACGCGCTCCGCCCCGACGACGCGGGCACCTGGTACGTGCAGGCAGCGGTCGCACCCGACGCTCGCGCCGCTCCGGGAGCCCCCGGCGACGACCTCGAGGCGGAACTGGCCCGGGTCGCGCTCGGCGAGGCCCGCGACCGCGGCGCGGCCGCGCTGCGGTGGTGGGTGTTCCGCGCCGGCGACGCGGACAACGGGCGCGCCGCGCAGCTCGGCCTCACGATGGTGCGCGAGGTGGTGCAGATGCGCCGGCCGCTCCCCCACCCCGAAGCGCCGGCCTTCCCCGACGACGTGACGCTGCGCCCCTTCGAGCCCGGCCACGACGAGGACGCCTGGCTCGAGGTCAACCGAAGGGCGTTCCGCGACCACCCCGAGCAGAGCGGCTACACCCTCGAAGACCTCAAGGCCCGCATGGCCGAGGACTGGTTCGACCCTGCCGGCTTCCTCCTCGCCGAAGACGCCGCCGGCCTCTGCGGCTTCTGCTGGACGAAGGTCCCCGACGACGGCACCGGGGAGATCTACGCCATCGCCAGCGACCCCCGCCGCCGGGGCGAGGGCCTCGGCCGGGCGCTCGTGCTCGCCGGCCTCGACCACATCGCCTCCACCGGCGCCACCGTCGGGACCCTCTACGTGGAGGGCGACAACCGACCCGCCATCGCCCTCTACGAGGCGCTCGGCTTCGACGTCGACCACGCGGACCGCGTCTACGGGGACGTGCGGTGAGCGACGCCACCCGCTACGGGATCGACCGCGACCAGCTCGCCGGACTCCTCGCGGAGCGCGGCGAACCCCGCTACCGCGGGGAGCAGGTGTGGCAGGGCCTCTGGGAGCAGCGCCGCCCGCTCGAGGAGATCACGAACCTCCCCGCGCCGCTCCGGGCGAGCCTCGCCGAGGAGCTCCCCCTCGCCCTCGAGGTGGTGACCGAGCAGAGCGGCGACGACGGCGCCACCCGCAAGTGGCTGTGGAGCACCGGCGACGGCGCCCAGGTGGAGACGGTGCTGATGCGCTACCCCGAGCGCGCCACGGTGTGCATCTCCTCGCAGGCCGGCTGCGCCATGGGCTGCACGTTCTGCGCCACC
>CAYTKN010000010.1:0-88648 GCA_964438505.1 uncultured Burkholderiales bacterium | reverse complement strand
GCCCGGACCCGGGCGCTTCGGTCACCGGACCGCTCGACTGCCCGCTCTCGCCGGTCGAGCGTTGCGTGGGCGCGGACAGCGCCGTGCGGTCGTCTCGCGTCTGCGAGCCTGCTGCGATCTCCTGGGGCCCCGTGGTCTCGGGGACGACGAGGCCTCCGATCAACAACCCGCAGGCCAGTCCCACGGCCAGGGCGAACCCCCACCGCGATCCGCCCGCCGAGGGCACCCGGTCAGCATCCAACACGGCCATCGACCGCCTTTGCGTCAGCGAACGTGACTGCACGTAGCGATGGCGCCCCGCTCGCCACCTGCCAATAAAAGTATCCTTTTTGTGTTCGGGGGAACAACCCCTCCCCCCCCTCGCTCTCGACCCTTCTCTCTCGACCCCCGAACTTCCTGTGTGTGCATCTGGTGGCGCGATGCGCCACCAGATGCACACCCAGGGTCTGGGGTCTGGGGTCTGGGTCTGGGACCTGGGGATCCGGGTCAGCCGACGGCGAAGGGCTGGAACCCGCCGTGGGCCGTCCAGCACCCGCAGTCCTGCGACCACGAGATGCTCCGCTGGTTCCGCACACCCCAGTGCCGGCCCGGCGAGTACGACAGGTCGCCGTGGCGCGCCATCGCGAGGCCCTGGGTCGCCTCGAGGCCCTGGATGACCGTCTTGTGGCCGAGGGTGCGCCCCGCGCGCTCGACGCCGCCGAGCATCACCTCGGAGAGGTCGCAGGTGATCAGCAGGTTGTCGTACTCCGCGCTCTCCGGGCTCTCGTGGCCGATGTCCTTGCCGGAGTACCGCTCGTAGTTCGACACGCAGTACTGGGTCTCCTGGGTGAGCGACATCCCGGCCTTGACCTCGCCGACCCGGCCAGTGGTCATGGCGAAGGTGCCGTCCCACTGGTTCGGCTCGTAGAGCCCGGTGCCGGCGTCGGTGGTCACCGAGCCGTAATCGGTGGTGAGGTAGTCCGGCTCGTAGCCCTGCGACTCGGCCTGGCGCGTGAAGTTGGCCGCGCTGCTCCCACCGACGAGCGGGAGCACCAGGTCGACGCCCGCGCTCTGGAAGCGCTGGACCGCCACCGAGTCCTGGCTGGACCCGATGCCGGCGCCCTCGGCGGCGACCTCCTCCTCGATCTCGTAGCCGCGGCGCTCCATCTCCTGACGGATGCCGGTCTCGATGTCGGTCTCGGTCTCCTCCTCGTAGTAGAGGCCGATCGTCTTGCCCTCGAAGTGGCCGTTCACGTCCGCCCACGCCACGAAGTTGGCGAACATGTCGGCGAACGCGGGCCGCAGGCTGAAGTAGTTCGGCGCGCCCCGCTCGTACACGTCGGCCAGCCCCGGGCTGTAGGTCACCAGCGGCGTCTCGAAGCGCTCCGCGACGCACTGGGCTCCCTCGTCGAAGAAGCGCCCGGCGATCACGGTGAACACCTTCTCCTCCTGGATCAGCTCCTGGCACGCGGCGATCTTCTCCTCGGAGCTGAGGATGTCGTAGCTGCGATACACGAAGCTCACGTCACGCCCGTGCACGGGCACCCGGCCGTTGCGGCGCCAGCCGTCGAGGACCGCCTCGAACTGCTCCTGGACGTCGCCGAGGTCGTGCTCCTCGCTGAGCGTCCCGAACTCGCCGAGGTCGGGCACCGCGATGCCGATCTTGAGCGTCTCGTCGCCGACGCCCCGGGTCGTGCCCGGGTCCACGGGCTCACCCGAGTCGCCGCCGCCACCGGAACCGCCACCGCCGGAACCACCGCCGGAACCACCGCCGCCGGAGCCACCGGCACCGCCCCCGGATCCGCCGGAGCCCCCCGCGGGCGCCCGGGGCTCGGTGGCGACCGTGCCGGCCGGCTCCCCGCCGGCGTCGCCGCCGGTGGCCGCGGCGCCGCCGGCGTCGTTCGGCTCGGCGACCTGCTCCGGGCTCACGTCGTCGGGAGCGCGCTCGGTGCCGGCGTCGAGGTCGCTGTCGACGCCGTCGCGCGCCGCGACGTTCTCCGCGTCGGAGCCGGAGTTCACCGCCGGCAGGGCCATCAGACCGATGAGCAGCACCGCGACGGCGGCGATCCCCACGATCTTCGTGCGGTCGTCCTTCAACCTCCGGACGATCTCGGACATCGTGTCATTGGTCGCTCGCGGTTGCATCATGAGCTCCCTCCTACGGGACTTCTCGCTGTGGTCGCGGTGCTCGGTGCTCTCCCGGGGGCCACCAGCGGCCGCCGGCGACCGCGCCGCCTCGGCGCGGTCGATCGGCCACCACCGAAGTAGGCGGCGAGCACCCGTTCGTCGGTCGAGAGGATCTCGGGATCGCCGGCGGCGACGAGCTCACCGGCGACGAGGACGTAGAGGCGGTCGACGAGGCTCGACATGAGCGCGACGTCGTGGTCGACGACGATGACGGTGGCGTCGAGCTCGTCGCGCACCGAGCGCAGCAGCGGCTCGAACGCCTCGGCCTCGTGGCGCGAGAACCCGGCGGTCGGCTCGTCGAGCAGCAGCACCCGACAGCCCATGCCGGCGACGCACGCCAGCTCGACGGTCCGCCGGACGCCGGTGGAGAGGTCGGCGACCTGCTGGTCCAGGTGCGCGCCCAGGCCGAAGAAGTGGGCCAGCTCCTCGGCGTGGCTGCGCTTGGCGCGCTCCTCGGCCCGGGCGGCCGGCACGCCGGCCAACACCGGCGCCGTGCGCGAGGGCCGGTCGCGCTCGGCGGAGACCATGAGGCACTCGGCGACGCTCATCGAGTCGAACAGCCGCGCCTGCTGGAAGGTGCGTCCGAGGCCCAGACGGGCCCGCTCGTGGGGCGCCAGGTGCGTGATCGGCTCTCCGTTGAGCACCACGCTGCCCTCGTCCGGGACCAGCTGGCCGGAGAGCACGTCGAAGAGCGTCGTCTTGCCCGCCCCGTTCGGCCCCATGAGGCCGACCACCTCGCCGCCGGCGGCGGACACGGAGACGTCGTCGAGCGCGCGGTGCCCGCCGAACGACACCGACACGTGCTCGGCGCGGATCGACCGGGGGCCGTCGCGACCGCGCTCCCGCGGTCCGGCGCCGCCGAGCCCGAGCGCCGGGACCGCGGGAGCTTCGCGGGCCCCCCTGAGCTCCACCGCTCCCCCGGATCCCACCGCCTCGCCGGATGCCCCGGGTTCCAGCGCCTTCCCGGGTTCCGGCACCTCGCCGAGTTCCAGCGACTCGCCGGGTTCCAGCGACTCGCCGGGTTCCGCTGCGTCCGTCCGCCGTCCGAGGAAGCGGTCGATCAACCGGTCGCGGACGCCGAACGCAATGCTCGCCAGGCCTCCCGGCGCGATCAGCAGGATCAGCAGCAGGCCCACCCCCGAGGAGAGCAGGCTGAGGTTCGCGCCGACGACGTGCGGCAGGCCCCGCACCCAGAACGCGCCGAGCAGCGCGCCGCTGATGGTCGTGACACCGCCGAAGATGACGAACGCCAGCAGCGCCAGCGACTCGGCAGGCCCGAACGTGTCGGCCGGGTCGTACGAGAAGTTGACCAGCAGCGTCCCGTAGAGGAACCCGCCCAGCGCGGCGATCGTGCCCGAGATCGCGAAGGCGAGCAGCTTCGCGCGCCGCGGCGAGATCGAGAACGCGGCCGCCCCCGACTCGTTGTCGCGCACGGCGAGCAGCGTCCTGCCCACGCCGCTGGAGCGGAGCCGGTGCACGAGGGCCGCGACGCCGACCAGGACGGCGAGGCACAGCCAGTAGAAGGCGAGCTCGTTCTCGAAGTCGATCCCGAGCAGCTCGGGACGGCTGATCTGGAGGGACGTGCCTCCCGCGTCGGAGTGGGCCAACCAATCCTGGTCGAACAGCCAGCTCGCGGTCGCCACCGCGAACGCCAGGGTGGTCACGGCGAGGAACAGCCCGCGGATGCGCAGCGCCGGCAGGCCGACGAGGATCGCGACGAGCGCCCCGGCGATCGCCGCGTAGAGCGCCGCCATCGGGAACGGATGGCCGAGCTGGAGCATGCGACCGCCGACCGCCGCGCCGAGGCCCACGAACGCGAACTGCCCCAACGAGATCTGGCCGGCGAAGCCGGTCAGCACGACCAGCGACAACCCGATCACCCCGAAGATCGCGACCCCGCCCATGAAGAAGCGCTGCGAGATCGAGAGGAACATCGGGAGGACAACCGCGAGGGCCAACACACCCACGAGCGCCGCCCGGCGGAAGCGCTGGTACCGGGGATCGGCGAGGGTCGCCCGCGCCAGGGGCTTGATCGCTCCGGCGAGCGACCACGAGCTGCCCTCGCCGCCCCGGGCGAGCTGCCCGAGGCCCCGCTGCGCGAGCAGGCTGACCAGGATCAGGGCGAAGAGGACGACCTCGAGGGTGCCCCCGCTCGGGTAGTTCCACAGCGTCAACGCCTCGATGACGCCGATCGCGATGCCGCCGGCGAACACCCGGGGGAGGTTGGTGAGCCCACCGAGCATCGCCGCGCCGAGGGCCCGCACCATGAGCGGCGGCCCCATCGCGCTCTGCTGGGTGATGGGCTGGGTCGGCGCGACGAGCAGCGCGGAGACGAGCGCCAGGAGCGCGGCGATCACCCACACCGACTGCGACACGCGGTTGACCGCGACGCCCGAGGCCTGCGCCGCCTCGGCGTTCTCCGCGGAGGCCCGACTCGCCCGCCCCGTGCGGCCCCGCTTGAAGAACACGCTGAGGGCCACCGTGGCGGCGGGCACCACCAGCAGGGTCAGCAGGTGGGCGGTACCCAACCGCAGCGTCCCGATCGTGACGCTCACGTCGAAGGGGGTCGGGAAGCTCGCCGCCCCGAGCCGGCCGCCCTTGGGCAACAGCAGGCCGACGACGAAGAGGACCTGGGAGACCCCGATGGTGGCGACCAGGACCGTCAGGCGCGAGACGTTGCGGAGCCGGCGGATGACGAGCCCCTCGACGGCCAGGCCGACGGCGATCGCGGTGATCACCGCGGCGAGCAGCGCCAGCCAGTAGTTCCACCCGTGGTTGATGACGAGGATGGCGACGACCAGCGCCGGCAGCGCGCCCATCTCCCCGTGGGCGAAGTTGATGACCCGGGAGGTCTTGTAGACGAGCGAGAGGCCGATGCCGAGCAGCGCGTAGGTCAGCCCGGTGATGAGCCCGATCACCAGGATCTCGAAGGGCGCCTCGAAGGGGAGGCCGAGCAGCGCGACGGGGTGCACCATCAGGTCACCTCCCCCGCGCCGGCCAAGCGCCCGCCCTCCGCGACTTCCGCGCCCTCCGCGGCCCCGGCGTTGTCGCGGGCCTCGGCGTTGTCGCCGCCGCCACCGGCCTCGCCGGCCTCACAGGACGCGTCCTCGTCGACCAGGTAGGCGGTGAACTCGTCGAGCTCCTCCTCGAGCTGCTGTTCGGTGAGCTCGGTGAAGGTCCCCACGTAGAGCCGGCTGCGGTCGACCTCGATCCTCGATTCGCCCGAGCGGGGGCGGGCGGCCACCTCGTCGAGGTCGAGACCCTCCCGGTCGCGGGCCGCGATGCGGATCTCGGGGCAGACCGCCTCGTCGCTGCGGTTCTTGACGTTGACCGAGACGACCGTCTCGCCGCCCTCCCGGCTCACCTGCTCCTCGCCCATCGCGACCGGCAGCGTCCGACGCGCCTCGCGGATCCCCAGACCGAGGGAGACCAACGCCGCGGCGACGGTGAGGGTCACGAAGATCACCGTCATCGTCGAGTCGGGGACCTCCTTGAGGCGCTCGAGCCACCGAGACGGTGTCGGGGTGGGGTTCGGTGTCGCGTCGGGGCTGCTCATCGCGACCCTCCGCTCCGGCGCGTGCCGCCCCCGCGCGTGCCCGTGCGGCCCTTGCCGCCCGTGCCGGTGCCGCCGCGCCCCGTGCCGCTCCCTCGCGTGTCTCCCCGGCGGGTGCCTCCCCGGCGGGTGCCACTCCGGCGGGTGTCCGTGCGGCCCGTGCTGCCCTGCCGGGCACCACTTCGACCCTTCGTGTCCCCGCGCCGTACCTGCCGGCGCGTCGACCCGCTCCGGGTGCGCTTCGCCCGGCGGCCGCCCCGTGTGCCGGCGCCGCGCGTGCGGGCGCTGCGTCGCCGACCGCCGTCACGGCCCGCACCCGGCGGCGAGCCGTTCGACGACGATGACGCCGACGACGACGATGACGCCGACGACGAGAGCAGCAGGCTCGGGATCTCGTCGGGGGGCTTGCGGCGCAGCTCCCGGGCCGAGCCGAGGCTGCGGATCTCGCCCTTCTCCATGGCGAAGACGTCGTCGGCGAGCTCGAGCGCCACCTCGACCGACTGCTCCACGACGAGGAGCGTCGTGCCCAGCGCGACGATCTCGCGGGCCGCCCCCAACAGCTCCTCGGTCACCGCGGGGGCGAGACCCATCGACAGCTCGTCGAGGAGCAACAGCCGCGAGCCGGCCACCAGCGCCCGGCCGAGCGCCACCATCTGCTGCTCGCCACCCGAGAGCGTCCCCGCCTGCTGGGCGAGGCGGCCCTGCAACGCGGGGAACGTGTCGAGCACCGCCTCCATCCGGGACTCGGCGAGGCGCGGCGCCCGCCGCACGTACGGGAACGCCCCCATCCAGAGGTTCTCCTGGACGGTCAGCGACGGGAACGTGGAGCGTCCGCCGCCCATCAGGGTGATCCCCAGCCACACCCGCTGCTCGGGAGGCACCCCGGTGATGTCCTGCCCGTCGAAGTGGACCTGGCCGCGCTGGGGCTCCAGGTGGCCGGAGATCAGCTTGAGGAACGTCGTCTTCCCCGCCCCGTTGGGACCGAGGAGCGCGGCGCAGCGCCCCCGGCCCAACTCGAAGTCGACGCCGAAGAGCGCCTGGAGCGGGCCGTAGGAGAACTCGGCGCCGCGGACCTCCAGCAACAGGTCACGGTCCGCGCCGGCGTCCGACTCGCTGCCGCTCCGTCGCTCGCCTCCGTGCTCCGCGTCATCGGACTCGCCGGCGGACACCCCCTCGGTCGCCGCGGCGCGGGCGCCGTCGCCGGCTCCCCGGTCGCTCGCACCGCCTCCCTCGCCTCGACCGTCGCCATCACCGTCGCCGCCATCACCGTCGCCGCCATCACCGTCGCCATCTGAGAGGGCGCCGTCGCCGGCCGGGGGCTCACCGTCGGCCGCGGCCTCCGCCGCGACCTGCTCGAGCATGCGCTGCTCGTCGGGGCGGTAGAAGCGGGGACCGAGCACCAGGAGCAACAGGCCGGCGATGCCGACCACCGGCGCCATCGTCAGGAACGCCGCTTGGAGCCCGAAGCTGTCGGAGAAGAACCCGAAGAGGACCGGCGAGGCGGCGCCCGCAGCCGACTGGGTGACCGCGTCGAGCGAGTTGCCGCGGCCGCGCAGGTGCGGGTGCAACACGTCGGCCCGCACCGCGTGGAGGGCGGGGATGGGGGCCACCAACGCCGCCGCGGCCACGGTGAAGAGCAGGAGCATCAACGCCGTGTTCGGCGTGAGGAACGTCGGCACGAACAGCAGGAACGCCAGCACCCGAGCGCCGCCGGCCACGTAGATCCGGCTCGAGGGGAACCCCCGCGAGGTGAGGTGGTCGGAGATCGTCCCCGCCGACAGCGAGCCGACCAGCGCGCCGATCGCGAAGAGGCCGACCGCCGCGGACGCCTGGCTCACCGCGAGGTCGTGGAAGCGGATCATGTAGGTGACCGCCCACACGCTGACCCCGCCGAGGAAGAAGTTGGCGACGCCCGAGGAGACGAGCGAGATCGTGAAGGTCGGGACCCGGAAGATCTCCCGGTACGCCCGCCCGGAGCCCATCGTCTCGTAGACGGAGGCAGCACCGGTCTCGGCGAGCGACTGGTGGCGGCGCTCCTGCTCGCCGCGGGTCGGCTCCTTCAGGAACCAGGCCATGATCGCCGTGACGAACCCCGGCACCGCGAAGAAGAAGAACGCGGAGCGCCAGCCCCACGCCTCGGCCATCGCTCCGGCGAGGGGCAGCGCGAGGATCCCCAGCAGGCGCCCGGCCTCGTAGACGCCCATCACCTTCGCCCGCTGGTTGACCGGGTAGTAGTCGGCGAGCAGCGACTGCGACGTCGGGTTGTCGGCCGGGTCCGCGATGCCGAGGAGGCTGCGGGCGATGAGGACGTGGATGTAGGAGCCGGCGAGGCCGCCCCAGAGCATGGCGATGCCCCACGCGCTCGTCCCCCAGCCGATCACCTTGGTGCGCCGCACGCGGTCCGCGAGGATCCCGAAGGGGACCATCCCGAGCGTGAGGGTGATCAGGTAGGAGCCGCCGAGGAACCCGAGCGCGGTGTCGGAGAGCCCGAACTCCTGCTTGATGAACGGGAAGAGGACCGGGACGAGGAACTCGTGGACCTGGTTGATCGCGTAGATCGCGGTGAGCAGGCCCAGCGGGTAGCGGGAGGCGCCGACGATCCGGCGGCTGAGCTGGAAGCGCGGCCTCGGGGTGTGGTGCGCGCCCAGCGGCTCCTCGACGGGCGCCTCGGGAGCCGCCCTGCGGCCTGTCCAGGGCCGGGCGCGCTCGAGGAGGCCCGCCGGTGTGGCCCTCGATGCGCTCGGACCCGGATCGGTCACAGGTGACAGTGCCCCTCGTCACGTTTGCAGTTGAGGACACTCATTAGAGTCGCGCCGTTCGCGGCTGTCAACAGCTTCGACCCGTTGTGTGCCCCCGGATCGGCTCCGTTCCCGGTCGGGCACCTTGTCCCCGGCTTGTGCACACCCCGCGCGAGCCGCTCGCGCGGGGTGTGGCGACATGCTCGGGCCCTGGGCCTCCCCGGGGGGCATCCCCGGGGGGCGTCCTCAGTCCTGGAGAGCGGGCGGCGTGGGGATGTTCTCCGGGTTCGGCGGGCCGGGGCTGCCGTCGTCCTCCACGCAGAGGTGCGCCTCGTGGCGCTCGGTGCCGTCGTTCTCCTCGCCGGTCAGCCACGCCCGGCACTGGTTCACCTCGGGAGCGGGGTGCATGCCGGTGTTGTCGCCGAGCGGGTGACCGCCGTCGGCGCACACGACGGGCTCGTCGCCGCCGCTGTCGGGGCCGCCGTCCATGTTGACGCACCCCCACGGCGGGTCGGCCGAGCGGCCGTCGTCGGGCTCGTCCTCACGGCCGGAGTGGTGGTCCGGCCCGTCGTTGGCCACCGACACGTACCCGCTCGCCGGGCCGGGGTTGTCTTCGTTGCCGTCGACCCACACGTGGCCGAAGCTCAGGTCGCGCAGGTCCCAGCAGACACCGGCCACCGGGGTCTGGAGCGAGAAGAGGTTGTCGCTCGGGTCGAGATCCTGGGACGGGCACTCGTTGCCGCCCGCGGGCTCCTCCTCACCCTCGCACTGCGGCGGCTGGGCCTCCCGGTGCTCCTCGCCGGCCTCGCACTCGACGTCCTCCGCCTGCTCGGGGCGCTCACCCTCGGCACCGCTCGCCGGGGTCAACCACCCCCCGACCACCAGCATGCCGACCAACCCGACCATCGCTGCCCGCACCGCTGCTCGCATGTTCGCCCCCGATCGCCACCATCACGACACTTCAGTAGAGTACCCTCTTTTTTACGAGCATCGGGAGGGAATGTCAAGGTTTCGTCCGCCGAGGCCTCCACCGGACGCGCTCGACCTCCTCGAGTCCGCTTGCCCGATCGGGTCCCCTACGCCTCCGTTGGGTGCCGGCGCGGCAAGCTCTCCCGCATGCGCACCGCCACGAAGACCCCCGACAGCGCCGTGATCACGGCGGCCGCGGCGACCGCCTCACCCATCCCGAGCACGTCGGCGACCACACCCGAGACCAGCGCGCCGCCGACGAAGCCGAGGTCGCGCCACAACCGGTAGACGCCCAGCGCGGAGGCCCGCCAGGCCGGAGCCGCCAGGTCGCCGACCGCCGCGAGCAACGTGGGGTAGACGAGCGCCGTGCCGACACCCATCGCGAGCGCGGCGGCCACCCACCCCGCATAGGTGTCCACCACCAGGAACGACGCGATCCCCGCCGCCTGCAACCACAGACCCCCGACGATCAACGGCTTGCGCCCCACCCGGTCCGACCACGCGCCGGTGAGGAGCTGGCCCAACCCCCACGAGGCCGGATAGACCGCCGCGACCACACCGATGCGCGCCACCGAGAGGCCCTCGGCCGCGAGGAACAGGGGGAACAGCCCCCACGCCATCCCGTCGTTCAGGTTGTTCACGAACCCGGCCTGGGTGACCGCGGCCAGCGATCGGCGCCGGGCCATCCTCACAAAGGTGCTCGACAACGAGACCGGCTCGCCGCCACCCGAGGCTCCCTCCGCCCGGACGTGCTCGCCGGTGTCGCGCACGAACACCGCCGAGAGCACCAGCCCCACCAGCGCGATGCCCACACCGAGGAGGAACGGGGCCGGCCGCGGACCGTGCGCCGCCGCGAGGGCACCCGTCGCCCACGCGGTCACCGCCACCGCCACGTACCCGGCGGCCTCGTTGAGGCCGAGCGCCAACCCCCGCCGCCGCGGCCCCACGAGGTCGACCTTCATGACGACGGTCATCGACCACGCCAGACCCTGGTTCAGGCCCAAGAACGCGTTGGCCGCCACCACCCAACCCCACGACGGCGCCCATATGATCATCGGAGCCACGGGCAGCGCGGCGACCCAGCCGGCGACGAGCAGGTTGCGCCGCCCCAGGCGATCCGCGAGGTGGCCCGCGGCGCCATTGGTGGCGGCCTTGACCAACCCGAACACGGCGACGAACGACAGCACCGCCGAGGTCGACGCGATCCCGAACTCCTCCTCGGCGAGCAACGGCAACACGCTGCGCTCGAGGCCCACCATCGCCCCGACGAAGACGTTGACCACCACGAGCAGCGAGAACTGCCGCCAGTTGGCCGCGAGGCCCAATCGCGGCGGACCGCGACGCGCGGTGGCCACCCGGGAGCTCATCGCTCGACCGGCAACCCCGCCCGCTCCCACGCCGGGAGACCGCCGACCAGGTTCGCCACGGCCACACCCCGCGCCTCGAGCAGGCTCGCCGCGGTGGCGGAGCGCTCGCCGTGCCCGCAGAACGTCACGACCTCCTCCGCGGCGGGGACCTCGCCGGCCGCGATGTCGCCCAGCTCGAGGTGCACGGCGCCGGGCATCCGGGCGGACGCCAGCTCGGCCTCCTGGCGGACGTCGACGAGCGCGGCGCCCGCCTCCGCGCGCCGCGCCGCCTCGGCCGCGTCGACGTCGTCGACGCTGCTGAGCGGCAACCCCGCCTCGCTCCAGGCGTCGACGCCGCCGTCGAGCCACCCGAGCACCGAGTCGTAGCCGATGCGGCGCGCCAGGGTGACCGCCTCGGCCACGTCGGCCTCGTCGATCAGGAGGACGACCGGCGCGTCGAAGGGCACCACCCAGCCGAGCCACGACGCGAACGCCGGGCGGAGCTGGATGGACACGGCGCCGCGCGGGTGGGCGCGCGCCCAGCGGTCGATGGGGCGGGCGTCGACGAGGTGGGCGCCCCGCTCCATCGACTCGGCCACCTCGGTGGCGGCGAGCGGACGGGGGGCCTCCAGGTCGCGCAGCAGCGGTGGGCCCGCACGGTTCACCGCCCGCAGCTCCAGGAAGTACGGCGGATACGAGCCGTACCCGGCGAGCACCCGGCGCACGAACTCGTCCTCGTCGTCGAGCGCGAGGAGCGGGTTGACGCGGCGCTGCTCGCCGATCGTCGTCTCCCCGGCGCTGCTCGGCCCCGCCGAGCAGAACGAGCCCGCCCCGTGGGTGGGCCACAGCGCCGCCCCGTCGGGGAGCTCCGCCAGCGCGCGCACGCTGTGGAACTGGGCGCGGGTGAGCTGCTCGGTGCGATCCGGGCTGATCAGGTCGGTGCGCGCCGCGCCGCCGCCGATGAGGGACCCGCCGCTGAACACCCCGGCCGGACCGCCCTCGGCCTCGAGGACGTACGAGACGTGCTCGGGTGTGTGGCCCGGCGTCGCCAGCACCCCGAACCGCGAGTCGCCCCAGCTCAGGCGGTCGCCACCCGCGATGCCGCGATGGCCGAACGCCAGCTCGGCCTCACTGGGGGCGACGACCTCGGCCGAGGTGGCCTCGGCGAGCTCCGGGCTCCCGGTGACGAAGTCGGCGTGGAGGTGGGTCTCGAGGACGGCGACGATCCGCAGGCCGAGACGCTCGGCGCGCTCGAGGTAGACGTCGGCGTCACGGCGGGGATCGACGACCGCGGCGAGGCCACGGCCCAGGTCGACCACGTACGACGTGTTGGCGAGGGCGTCGTCGGCGATCGGGTGCACGACACCCGCTGCGCTCGCTGTGCTCGCTGTGCTCCCATTGCTCGCGGTACTCGCGGTCTTGTCGGCGTTCGCTGTGCTCACGGCGTGACTCCTGGTTCTGGCTCGACGGGCTCACTCTCGACGGGCTCACTGTCGACGGGCTCGCTCGCGACGGCACCGCCCTCGACGGGCCGGCCGGCTCGTCGCCACTCGGGGAAGCCGTCCTCGAGGCGGCGGGCCCGGAACCCGCGCCGGCGCAGCTCGCGGACGGCGTCGTCGGCGAACACGCAGTACGCCCCGCGGCAGTAGGCGACCACCTCGGCGTCGCGGGGCAGCTCGCGGAGGCGCTCGGTCAGCTCGTCGAGGGGGACCGACCGCGCGCCGGCGATGTGGCCGGCCTCGTACTCGGGTGCGGGACGCACGTCGATCACCGTCACGTCGCCGCGCCCGAGGCGCTCGGCGAGCTCGCCGTGACGGACCGGCTCGAGGTCGCCGGCGTCACCCAGGTAGTCGCGGGCGAGGCGCTCGATCTCGGCGACGTGGGCGCCGGCGACGTCGCGCACCGCCGACCACAGGTGCTCCACCTTCTCGCCGGCGAGCGAGTAGATCACCCGCGTGCCGTCGCGCCGCGACCGCAGCAGACCGCTGGAGGCCAGCGCACGCAGGTGGTGCGACGTGTTGGCGACGCTCTGGTCGATGGCCGCCGCGATCTCGTCGACCGACCGCTCGCCCTGGGAGAGGACCTCGACGATCTCGGCGCGTCGTCCGCTGCCCAGCGCCTTGGCCACCGAGGCCAACGCCTCGAACAGGGCGTCCTTCGCGACACGATCACCCATAGGCGTGCCTCCGAGCACTCGCGGACGTGATCTCAAGTGCTCAAAAGATTACTTGAGAAGAATCCGCGCGTGCAACACCCAGCCTCGGCAACACCCGGCGCCGGCGCCACGTCGACGACCGGCCTCGGCAGCAGACCTACGGCAGCACGTCTACGGCAGCACGTCTACGGCAGCAGGATCGTGTCGCGGTCGCCCGGGCCGCCGTCCGCGCTCAGCTCGCCGTGGCACCAGTCGCCGCTTCGGACCGCGCTCTCGAGGTTGGCGAGCAGCGCCGAGGTCGTGCACTGGTCCTCGTGGACGGCGAGCTCGCGGGAGGTGCGCGCCACCGGATCGTTCGGGTCGGGGCGGATCATCGTGAGGCGCAGCGCGTGACCGCCCTCGGGGAGCCGCCACACCTCCACGATGCGACCCTCCTGGGGGAAGTCGACGATCGAGGCCGTCTCGACCCGCCAGAACCCGTCGCCGTCCGCCGGGTCCCAGCTCGCCGCGCTGTCGCCGGAGATCGTGCAGCCCTGCGGCGTGCACGGCCGGATCCGGTTCCGGTGCGTGTGACCGGCGATCCACGCCACCACGTTCTCGTGGCTGCCGAGCAGCGCGTCGAGCTCCTCGGCCGACACGCCCCCGAGCGGCTCACCCACCCGGTACTCGGTGAACGAGCCATCCGGGTGGTGGCTGAACACGAGGACGGGCCGGTCGGCCGCCGCGGCGTCGTCGAGCTGGCCGTCGAGCCACGCGAACTGCGCCGGGTCCATGACCCCCATCTCGAGCCCGCGGGGGTCGGTCACCTCGTTGCCGGTGACGACACCGCCGGTCTGCTCGTTGGTCTCCCCGCCGCGGTGCGCCTCGTCGCGCACCCCGTCCGCGATCGTGTTGAGGACGACCATCCGCACGCCGCCGGCGTCGAACGCGTAGTAGCCGTCGTTGCGGTCGTTCCCGTCGTGGAGCCGCTCGGGTGGGACGTGGTTGAAGCCGTGGCCGACCGGGCCGGGCTCGGGCCGGGTCTCGAAGTACTCGTTGATCCACTCCCGCTGGCTCTCGAAGAAGTACCGCCCGAGCGCGAGGCTCCCGGCCTGGAACGGCTGCTGGAACGTCACCGTGCCCCGCGGGTAGCCGTCGTGGTTGCCGAACGCCGCGTAGTGCGGGACGGCGAGGCGCTCGTTGGCGCAGCCGTCCCCTGGCCCCTCACCGGCACCGCCGCTGCCGAACCCGCGGCCGTTGTCCCTGCCGCGCTCGTCGGCGTGCTCCTCGGCCGCCTCGTTCGCCCGGCCCCTCGACGGCTCGGCAGCGTCGCAGCGCAGGTCCTCGGGGAGGCCGGGAGCCACCAGCGTCGAACCGCCCCGGGCCGCCGCCACCTGGGTGCCGGCGATCTGGCGGGCCGAGCGGGTCGGCACGAGCTGGTAGGTGGGATCGTCGCCGTCGGGGGTCGGCTGCTGGGTGTCGGCGACGAGCTTGCCCGTCGGCACCACCACGGCCTCGCGCATCTCCTCGGTGCACGGCCCCGCGCCCAACTTCGGGTCCCCGTTCGAGTCGTGGGTCGTGTACCCGCAGTGCTCCTCGAAGGCGGTGTCGGCGCCGCTGACACCGTCGAGGTTGTCGATGTAGCGGCGCAGCTCGTTGAGCGTCGCGTTGTCGGTCAGGTCGCCCGTGGTGACCATCAGCTCGAGGGGCTCGCGCTCGTGGCACTCGTTGATCGTCGAGACCATCGCGTTCACCACCTCGTCGGTGAACTCCTCGTTGAGGCGCTGAGCCGAGTTGTTGCCGATCGTCGGCTCGAGGGCGCTCTCGAGGAAGTTCCCGTTCATCACCGGCGGTGCCTCGTCGTCGATGATGTGCGTGTCGGAGAGGTTGACGAACCGCAGCATCAGCTCCGAGCCCTCCGGCAGCCCCTGCGAGGGGTCGTCGGCGGTGGTGAGGCTCCGGGCGACGTAGGTCTCCGCGGTGCAGTCGATCGGCTCCCGGGGCTCGGCCTCCACGCCCGAGAACACGGCCGGGAGCGCCGTGGCGACCACGGCCACGGCCGCCAGTGCGGTGGTGCGAGCGGGCGACATCGGACCCTTCCGATCGGAGGTCGGCTACGGGTGGAGATTCGACGCCACCCGAGCGCGATCCTCCCCGACAGAGCGATCCCGCGAAGCGACCCCGCGCGCGGCCCTCAGGTCGAGTCGTGCTCCGGTGAGCTCGCGTCCGAGCGCTGCGCGTCCGGCGGGCTGTCGAGCGCGGACGCCGCCAGGTTCCCGTCGATGACGTCCGCGGCGACGTCGACCAACCGCAGGTTGTGGTTGCGGGCGTGGTGCCGCAACCGGGCGAACGCCTGCTCCATGTCGAGGCTCTGGCGCTCGGCGACCATCCCCTTGGCCTGCTCGATCACGATGCGGCTCCCGAGCGCGTAGCTGAGCTGCTCGTTGAGGACCTGGGCCTCGCTGGCGGCGCGGTCCTGGAGGATGGCGATCGTGGCGACGTCCGCGAACGCCTGGGCGGCCTCGACGTCGGCTCGGGCCATCGATCCCGACTCGCCGTGGAAGAGGTTGAGGGCGCCGATGACCGTGCCGCGGAGCTGCATCGGCAGCGCGTCCACCGAGCGGAAGCCCGCGGCGAGCGCCTCGGGCTCGAAGTGGGGCCAGCGGCCCCCGGACTCCGAGAGCGCCTGGTTCACGACCGGCTCACCGGTGCGGTAGGCGTCGAGGCACGGACCCTCCTGGGACTGGACCTCGAAGAGCTCGAGCACGCGCATCGCCTCGCTGGAGGAGGCCAGCACGCGCAGATCGCCGTCGGGCTCGGCCAGCATGAGCCCCGCGGCGTCGACGTCGAGCACCTCGACGCAGCGGTCGGCCAGCAGCGTCAGGAGCTCCACGACGTCGAAGTCGGCCACGAGGGTGTCGGCCAACTCCACGAGCGTCCGGGCGAGCAAGCGTTCTCTGGTCATCGGATCTCCCATCACCACGGCGTCGGCCCTCCCGGCGCTGCGATCCGGAGGGGCACAAGCCTTGCCTCGATGGTACGCAGGAACAGGACCGGGGTCACGGCTCCGGGTCGCGCTCGTGATCGCGCTCGTCGTCGCGCCCGCCGAAGCGCAGCTTCCGGTCGACGACGTCTCGGGCGACCTCGTCGAGGGAACGGTCGTTGCCGAACGCGTGCGCCCGCAGCCGGAGGAGCGCCTGGCCGACGCTCACCTCGAGCTGGGCGGCCACCATCCCGGAGGCCTGGTAGACCACGTACCGGAAGTCGGCTCCGGCCTCCAGCTCGGCGGCCACCTTCCCCGGCGGCGCGTCCGCTTGCAGCATCAGGATGGCCTGGGCGGCGACGTCGGCCATCACCAGCGCGTCGGCGTGCTGCTCGTCGTCGAGGGCTCCCGGATGGTCGCGGTAGAGGTTCAGCGCCCCGAGGCGAACGGCGCCGATCCGGAGCGGGAACCCGAACACCGCCCTCGCGCCCGCCCCGACCGCCGGACCGGTGAAGGCCAACCAGCGCGGGACCGCCGGATCGGCCAGATCGGGCTCCAGGACCGGGCGGTCGAGCTGGTAGGCGTCGACGCAGGGCCCCTCACCGAGGTCGTACTGGAGCTCCTCGATCAAGGCGCTCACCGTGTTCGTCGTGCACAGCGAGCCCCGTGCGACGTCTCCCGACATGAGCATGACCCCGGCGCCGCTCACCGCGGTGATCTCGGCGCACACCTCGCAGAGCCGCTTCGTCTCGAGCCCGTCGGATCCCGTGCTGGCGCTGAGCCGGGAGAGGATCCGCAGTCGACGTTCCCCCGCCACCCTCAGGGGCCCCGGGCAGGCGCCACCGCGAGGGCGGCTGTCCGCTCGACGAGGCCCGACAGACCGCAGACGTCGATGACGCGGCGCGCGCACCGCGACGGGGACCGCACCACCAGCGAGCGCGAGCACGTGCGGAGCAAGTCGTGCGCCCGGACGAGGACACCCACGGTGGACCCGTCCATGAACGTGACGCCGCTCAGGTCGACGACGACGTCGTCCGTGTCGGCCGCGATCGCGTCGGTCACCCACTCGGAGAGGCCACCCACGGTGGCGACGTCGTGGTCGCCGCGCAGCCAGAGCACCGTCCGGTCGGACTCGGACACTTCGGGCGCCTCGGATCCGGCACGAGCGCGCGAGGCGTCATGCGGCGTGACGGCGGGAAGAGACTCGACGGAAACCATGGCTCGCTCCTGGGGTCGCGCTGGGCGGGTTGCACAGGCGCGCTACCAGGGTCCAGAGCACCGCTCCCAGGCCAGCAGATCGCCGGCCCGACACGTACGGAATGTATGCCGTGTCGCTGCCAGCGTACACCCCCCGGCGCCGTTCGCCAAGGTAGGATGACGCTCACGGCGGCCCTCCCACCGCGAGGCCACCCGAGACCGGCTTCCACGCCGAGGTCGCAGGACAGCCGCAGGACAGACGAGAAGACGGTCGCGTTGCTCCGGACCCCGGTAGCGCCCCAGGCGTCACCCGAGGAGCAACGCATGTCGGTCACCCCGAACGAACCGGCCCACGACCGCTGGTTCCACCGGCTCATCGCGGAGGGCTCCCACGACCTCCACACCATCACCTCGGCCGACGGCATCTACCGGTTCGCCTCGCCCGCGAGCCTCGCCCTGTTCGGCTGGGCACCGCACGAGCTGCTCGGCAAGCCCCAGAGCGCCTTCGCGCACCCCGACGACGTCGAGCTCGTCGAGGGCGCCCGGCGCAGAGCGCTGGCCGGATCGCCCGAACCCAGCACCTCCGTGTGGCGGTTCCGTCGCGTGGACGGGGCCTACCGATGGACCGAGACCATCTCGAGAGCCGCCCTCGAGGACGGCGAGGTGCTGATCGTCGCGACGATCCGCGACATCGGCGACCGCAAGCAGTCCGAGCTCGTGCTCCAGCACCGGGCGACCACCGACCCCCTCACCGGCATCGCCAACCGCAGCGTGTTCATGGACCGCCTCCAGCAGGCGCTGCGCCGGCTCGAACGCCGCGACGCCCTCGTGGCCGTGCTGTTCCTCGACCTCGACCGCTTCAAGCTCATCAACGACACCGTCGGGCACCTCAAGGGCGACAAGGTGCTCCTCCAGATGGCCGAGCGCCTCCTCATGTTCATCCGACCCGAGGACACCCTCGCACGCCTCGGCGGCGACGAGTTCGCCATCGTCGTCGAGGACGTCGCCACGCTGGAGGACGCGCGCGCCCTGGGCGCGCGCGTCGCCGAAGCCACCCGCGCCCCCTTCGAGATCGACGGCGAGGAGTTCATCTGCACGACCAGCGTCGGGGTCTCGGTGACCCCGGACGCCCACCACAGCGCCCAAGGACTCCTCCAGGAAGCCGACCTCGCCCTCTACCGGGCCAAGGACCGCGGGCGCGACCGCACCGAGCTCTTCGACGAGGACCTGCGCGACCGGGCCGTGCGCCGCCTCGGCACCGAGCGGATGCTCCGCAGAGCCATCCACGAAGACCGCCTGCGCGTCGAGTATCAACCGACCGTCGACCTCCGCACCGGGGCGACGGTCGCCGCCGAAGCGCTCGTGCGGGTGTGGGACCCCGAACACCAGCACCTCGTCCCCGCCGAGTCGTTCATCGAGGTCGCCGAGGAGACCGGCCTGCTGAGCCCCATCGACGACTGGGTGTTCGAGGAGGTCATGGGCCAGGTGGCCGCCTGGCAGCGGGTCTCCGAGGGAACGTCGTTCGGCGACGTCGCCCTCAACATCACCGCCCGCCACCTCGCCGACGCCGGATTCGCGCAAGGGGTCATCGACGACCTCGCCGCCCGCCACCTGCCCGCCACCGCGCTCCAGTTCGAGGTCACCGAACGGGTCCTCATGGAGGCCTCGAACTCCACGATGGCCGGGTTGCACACGCTGCGGGAGGCCGGCATCCAGGTCGGCCTCGACGACTTCGGCACGGGATACTCGTCGCTCTCCTACCTCCGTCAGTTCCCCCTCGACTTCGTCAAGATCGACCGCTCGTTCGTCCAACTCCTCGCCTCCGACGGGCCCGAGCTCGCCATCGTGGCGTCGATCATCGACCTCTCCCACGCCCTCGGCATGGCCGTCGTCGCCGAGGGGGTGGAGACGCGCACGCAGCTCGACCACCTCGTCGCGCTCGGCTGCGACCGCGCGCAGGGGTTCTGGTTCGCACCGTCCGGACCGCCACAGGCCATCGAAGCCCGCTTGGCTCCGATCGGCGCCCACTGCGACGACCACTCCGACGCCCACTGCGACGGGCGCTCGGCGGCGCACGACGGCGTCCCGACGGCGACCGCCGACGAGGAGTCACCACGGGACGGGCGGCAGAGCCCGTGGCAGGCCTCAGCGACACCCCCCGAATGGGTGACGCCCTCGCGGCGATCGGACGACGCCACCTGACATCGCCCGCGGGTGACGCCGAGCTCGCGCTCAGCGTCCCTCGAAGCGCGGCGGGCGGTCCTCGCTGCGGGCCGCCTTCACCTCGCGGTAGTCGTCGGAGGCGAAGCAGACCGCCTGGGCCAGCAGTTCCTCCCGGAGGGAGCGCTCGCAGCGATCCGACCACAGGCCGTCGACCACCTCGCGGGCCAGCCTCGTCGCCAGCGGCGACCTCGACGCGATGCGCTCGGCGATCTCCGTCACCACGTCGTCGAGCTCGTCCACCGCCACCACGCGGGAGACGACACCCCACCGCAACGCCTCCTCGGCGTCCAACGTGCGACCGGCGAGCACGACGTCCTTGACCACCGCAGGGCCCGCGGTCGCCCACAGCCGGGCGACCCCACCCGTGTCGGGCACCACCCCGTAGCCGACCTCGGGCAAGCCCATCCGGGCGTCCTCCGCCGCGACGCGGATGTCGCTGTGGAGGGTCTTCTCGAACGCACCTCCGAGCACCCATCCCTTGAGCGCCGCCACGACCGGGCACGGCATCGTCGAGATCAGACGGGTGTTCGCCTGGGCGGCCGCGACGAACTCGACGTCGCTCTCGTCCTGCGCCCGATGGCCGAGCACCGAGGTGTCGCGCCCCGACGAGAACGACGCCCCCTCGCCGCGCAGCACCACGGCCCGGATGTCGCCCGCGTCGTGCAGGCCGGCGAGCACCTCCGCGAGCCGCCGAGCCATCCGGTCGTCCACCGCGTTGTGGCGGTCCGGACGGTTCAGGCTGACGGTCGCCACGTGCCCGTCGCGGGTGAGCAGCACAGGATCGTCGCTCACGGGTCTCCTCCTCGGTCGTCCCGAGACGAGTCTCGCGCCACCCTGCACCCCCTGGCGTCACCCGACCAGACCGAGCGCCAACGACTTGTCGCCGGATCGGCACCGACGACGCGGACCACCCGAGCGCGTGGGCACACCCATGAATGTGTGAGTGTGGTGCAGTCGTATTGACTGCACCACACTCACACATTCATGGGTTCGGAAGGGCGCCGGTGGCTAGCCTCGACGGCGTGAGCATCTCCCCCCGACCCACCCATGACCCGTCCCGCGGCCCGGCCCGCGACCCGGCCCGTGACCCGGCCCGCGACGACGCGGACTCCGTGCGGGTGCCCCTCACCCCGGAGCGGAACTTCCGCGACCTCGGGGGCTACGAGACGACCGACGGGGCCGTCGTCCGCCGCGGCGTCGTGTACCGCTCGGCGCACCTGTACGGCCTGGACGACGAGGACCGGGAACGGATCCTGGCGCTCGGCATCCGGACCCTGTGCGACCTGCGAGGACACGAGGAGGGCGCACGCCGGCCCGGACCCTTCGAGGGTGACTCGGGTGTGACGCGCCACGTCCTCGGGGTCACCGGCACCAGCGCGACGGGCGACCCGGTCCGGACGATCCTCGAGCACGGCATCACGGAGATGGGACCGCACCAGCTCGCCGACGTGTACCGACGCTTCCTCGAGCGCTACGCCACGGCGTACGGGCGCATCGTCGAGCTCTGCGCCGACCCCGCCAACCACGCCGTCGTGGTGCACTGCTCGGCCGGCAAGGACCGCACCGGCATCGCGTCGGCGCTGCTGCTCTCGGTGCTCGGCGTGGACGACGAGACCGTCGTCGCCGACTACGAGCTCACCAACGAGCTGTGGTCACCCCACCAGCTCGAGCGAGCCGCCGGACCGCTGCGCTCGGAAGGCCTCGACATCGAGCGCCTCCGCACGTACTTCCTCGCGCCCGCCGAGGTGATGACGGCGACCCTCGAGCACCTGCGCGAGCGCCACGGCTCGGTGGCCGACTACCTGACCGGTCCCGGAAGCGTGTCGACCGACGTCCTCGAGCGCCTCGGGCACACCCTCCTCACACGCCCCTGACCGGGAACCGCGACCACGTCCCTCGACGACACGGGAGACGCTACGCCTTCGGTGACCCGCGACGCCGACGCAGGACGGGCCCGCTAGAGGAGCTCCCTGGGGATGCGCTCGTCCCAGGTCCGCGAGAACACCCGCTGGCCGAGCTCGTACGCGTCGAGCTCGGCCTGGACGCGGAACTCGGCGGGCGTGCAGGTCAGCACCAAGCGCGTCCGCGTGTCGACCGACCAGTCGCCCCGCCGGTAGCCCCGCACGCTCTGGATCTCGCCGCGGGCCGAGTCGAAGTCGTCGGCTCGGGACGTGTACCACTCCCACACACGATCGACGAGGGTCGTGCCGATGTCCTCGAGCAGGTAGGCGCCCTCGTCCTTGACCACCTCGAGGGTGGACTCGTCGGTCGCCAGGTCGCGGATCACCCGCCACGAGTGCCGCGACGGCTCGACCACCGTCGTCCGAGGCGCCGGCGCCCCCTGCGGCTCGGGGAACGTGATCGCCGCGTCGAGGTCGTCACGCCGCGGCCGGACCGGCAGCTCGAAGCGGCTCGCGTCCGTGTACACGGTGAGGCGAGCGGGCTCGGGTGGGGGCCACGCCAGCGGCCAGTACGAGGTCGAGATCGCCACGCGGAGGCGGTGGCCGGCCGGGAACACCTGCGCGACGTCGTTCAGGCGGACCTCCGCCGTGTAGCGCTTGCCGGGCTCGAGGGGCTCCGGGTCGCCGTGGCCGTCGCGGTGCGTGAGGTTCAACAGCCCGTAGGTGATGCGGGTCGCCTTGTCGTCGGGAGCGACGTCCGACAGACGGACCGCCACCATCGCCACCGGTCGGTTCGACGCGAGCTCCAGGGTCAGCACCGGCGACCCCAGGATCTCGAGATCCTCCTCCAGGGGTTCGCTGTCGAAGGTGAGCGCGCCGCCGTCCTCCTCGCGCTGGTCGTGCGGCAGGTCGGGGGTCGCGCTGTAGGAGCACCACTTGCCCGCGAAGAGCCCGACGGTCAACGGCGACTGGATCGTGAGCTCTTCCTCTTCTTCCTCTTCCTCGTCCCCGTCCCCCTCGGCGGGCTCGTCGGGCGCCTCCACGAGACGGGTGGGGCCGAGGCCCAGCGTGCGCCAGACGATGTGGGGCGACGGCCACCGCTCCTCGCCCACCCACCGGCCCGGCCGAGTGTCGTACTGGGCGGTCGGGGGCACGCTGTCCTGCATCCAGGCGCGCAGCATCGGCTCCCCCTCGACCCCCCGGTCGATGCCCTTGAGCCAGTGGTCCCACCACCGGACCTGCTCCTGGAGGAAGCCGATGGCCGGTCCGGGGATCCCCTGGTGGGGGTAGAGGTGGCTCCAGGGACCGACGAGCGCCTGGCGCGGCACCGAGAGGTGCTCGAGGAGACGGAACACCGTGTTCGTGTACCCGTCGGCCCAACCGCTCACCGCCATGACCGGGACCTCGATCGCCTCGTAGCGCTCGGAGACCGACTCGCGGCGCCAGTACTCGTCACGGTGCTGGTGTCGCAACCACTGCACGATCCACGGCGTGTTGGCCTCGAGGCGCTCCATCCACATCGACCGCCACTCGTCGCCGACGATCTCGGGGTCCGGGGGACACGAGTTGTGGGCGAACATCACCGCCGCCCACGAGAGGTTGTCGGTGAGCAGACACCCTCCCATGTAGTGGACGTCGTCGAGGTAGCGGTCGTCGCTCGACGAGAGCGTGACGATCGCGCCCAGCTCGGGTGGGCGCCGAGCCGCGATCTGGAGGCCGTTGAACCCGCCCCACGAGATCCCGATCATCCCGACGGTCCCCGCACACCAGGGTTGCTCGGCGATCCACGAGAGGACGTCGAGGCCGTCCTGGATCTCCTGCTCGAGATACTCGTCGAGGAGCACACCCTGGGAGTCGCCGCTCCCCCGCAGGTCGACCCGCACGTACGCGTACCCGTGGCCGGCCACGTAGGGACCCGAGACGTCGTCGCGGCGGCGCGTGTCGTCGCGCTTGCGGTACGGGATGTACTCGAGGACCGCCGGCACCGGATCCGCCGTCGCGTCCTCGGGGAGGAAGATCCGCGCCGCGAGCTGCGTGCCGTCCCGCATCGGGATCCAGGCGTTCTCGACGGTCTCGACGCGGCGGGGGAGCTCGGTCACCTCACGCATGCAGCCACCCGGTCACCACGTCGCACCGTCGCACGACCACACCGTCGCGCGATCGCCCCGCCACACCGTCATCCGGTCGCACCGCCACCCAGTCGCCCTGCCACGCTGTCTCACTGCCACCCTCTCGCGCTCACCTCTCGCCATCGACCATCAGCCCACCGGGTGCTCGGCCCATCGCAAGGACTCCGGATCGCGCTCGAGGAGGGCGCTCGTCGTCCGCACCAGGACCCGCGAGACGCGCTCGGTCGCGTCGAGCGACACCCGCTCGTTCGTGGCGTGGGCCTGATCGACGTTGCCGGGCCCGTAGAGGACCGTCGCCGCCCCCGCGAGACGGACCCAGCCCGCCATGTCGCAACTGTACGGCACGGCCGTGGGCACCGGCGGCGCGCCGAACACGACCTCCGCGGCATCCGCGAGGCACTCGACGAGCGGATGCTCGACCGGCACCTGGGCCGAACCGAACCCGGCCGCCCGCCAGCGCACCGTGGGCGGATGCTCGCTGAGCCACGGATCCCCCGTGAGCTTCTGGCGCAGCGACTCCTCGAAGCGCTCCTTCGCCTCCCCGGTGGTCTCGCCGATGCCGACGCCGACGCGCAGCTCGACCTCCAGGCGATCCATCACCGTCGACGACCACGAACCGCCGTGCACGAGGCCCACGTTGGTGGCGTACGGAAGGGTCAGGTCACGGAGCAGCGGGTGCTCCTCCGCGTCGTTGAGCTCCTGCTCCATCTCCCGGATGGCGGCGTGGACGGTCACGTAGTGGTCGAGCGCGCTCTCGCCCAGGAAACGCTTCGACGCGTGCGCGGAGCGGCCCGGGATCTCGACGACGCACGACATCGCGCCGGCGTGCGCGACGACGACCTGGGGCGCGTCGCCCTCCCAGGTGGGCTCGGGGATCACGACCGCGTCGGCGGTCCACCCCCGGCGGATCGCAGCCAGGGTTCCCAGGCCGCTGTCCTCCTCCGCCGGGACCGCGACGAAGACGACCCGGCCCGCGAAGTCGCGGGGCCCGCGGGCGAAGGCCTCGAACGCCTCGAGCGCCGAGACGAGGCCGCCCTTCATGTCCGCCGCGCCCCGCCCGTACACCGTGTCGTCCTCGATCGCCCCGCGGAACGGGTCGCTCTCCCACTGGCTGTAGTCCCCCGGGGGGACCACGTCGACGTGTCCGGTCAGCATCACGGTCGGCCCCGGCCGGGCTCCCCGGACGATCCCCGCGACGACCGGAACCCACGCGCGCTCCGCCTCGTGGCCCCCGTAGGCCGGGTCGGAGAGGAGCTTCCCCATCCCGTCGTACCAGTAGTCGACCTCGGCCCCGCTCTCGCTGACCCAGTCGGCCAACCGCCGCGTCGCGGCCTCCTCGTCCCCCGTCACCGACGGGATCCGCACCAGCTCGACCAGCCGCTCCTCGAGGCGCTCCGGGTCGACCAGTGTGGTGCGGTCACGCATGCGAGCAAGCCTCCCTCTCCGGCTCAGAGCCGGATCGTGAACTCCAGCGCCTCGCGGCAACGCTCGTCGAGCTCGTCGAGCGCCTCACGGCTCTCCGCCCCGAGATAGAACAGAGCGAGCACGTACGAGTAGCTGTCCTGGTGGGTGAGCTCGGACAGCCGCGTGCCGGGGGTCACGTGGAGGTGCACGCTGGAGCCGGGGATCTCCCGCTCGAGGCGCTCGATCGTCTCGTCGCTCGGCACGTCGGTCACGACCCCGTCATCGTAGGCACGGAGCCAACAGCACGCCGCGTGCTCGAAGCGCCCCCGCCCGTGCGGGAAGTCGACGGGCCGACCGAGGGCGACGTCGACCGCGACCTGGTGGTTGGAGACGCCGTCCACCTTCTCGAAGAGGTCGCTGTGGTGCTGGGCGATCCGTGGGTTGATCTCGAGGAGCCAGATCTGGTCGGTGTTCTCGTCCCAGAAGAACTCCACGTTGAAGCACGCGTGGTCGAAGCCCATCCGCGCCAACAAGCGCGACACGACGTCGCGCATCCGCGCCTGGACCTCCGAAGGCAACGCTGACGGGTACTGGTAGCGGAGGAAGCTCGACTGGTTCGGCGAGCGGACCGAGTCGACGGTGCCGTAGAACGTGACCTGCCCGTCCTGGACGGCGCCCTCCAGGGTGCACTGGTGCCCGCCGATGAGCACCTCGGCCAGGCAGTGGTCCGCGCTCACGCCGGCGACCTCGGCCGGCAGGTCCGCGCGCTCGAGCACTCGCTCGAACGGATCGCTGAAGATGCGGATGTTCTCCCGGATCACGCTCACGGCGTGCTCGAGCTGCTCCCGACCCTCGATGCGGAAGCCCAGGAACGACCCCGCCGACTTCATCGGCTTCACCCAGTAGGGATACGGGAGGGCGATCGCGTCGACGCTGTCGGGGTCGAACGGGTCGAAGATCTCGAAGCCCGGGACGTGCTCGGGCGCGATCTCGGCCTGCACGAGCCGGCTCCAGTACTTGTGCTCGCACATGAGGAGGCTCTCGAGCGTGACCGAGGGCAGGCCGAAGCGCTCCGCGAGCACGGGCAGCATCGTGCTCACGGGGAAGTCGACGTAGCCGATGATCGCGTCCACCGTCGTCGCGGCCGCGCGGATCTGCTCCTCGGCCTCCTCGATCATCTCGTCGATCGGGAAGTCCGTCCCCTCGAGGATGGCGTGCGGGTCGAGCACGCCGTGGAAGCGATGCTCCCCCGCGTCGTCGATCTGCTCGAGCTTGCGACGGTTGAAGTCGTCGAGGCCGAGCACGAACACGTTCTTCACGTCGGCGTCCGTCCCGTCGTTCAGTCGGCGATCTCGAAGGGCAGGTAGCTCAGGGCGCGCTCGTGCCGCTTCTCGAGTTGGGTGTTGTTCGTCGCGCCGATCCAGAGCTGGGCGAGCGTGTAGCTGTAGCTGTCCTGGTCCATCAGCTCCGAGAGGCGCTGGCCCACCCGGGGAACGACCTGCACGATCGTCCCCGGGACCGCCTCGCGGAGCTGCTCCAGGTCGGCCTCGCTGGGCACACGCCGGACGGTGCCGTCGCGGAACGACCGGACGAAGAACTTCCCGGCGCACCCGAACTCGCCCGCCCGGTGCGGCAACCGCGGGCGGTGGCCCAGCGACAGGTCCACGGCGATCTCGTGGTGCGAGGCCCCGTCGACCATGGCGAACAGATGGGCGTGCGACTCCGAGATCCGGGGGTTCACCTCGAGGAGCCAGATCCGATCCTCGTTGGCGTCCCAGAAGTACTCGATGTTGAACGGCGCGTTGTCGAAGCCGATGTGGCGCATGAAGCGCTCGGTGATGCGCGTCATCCGGTTCCGCACCGCCGCGGGGAGGCGCGACGGGTACTGGTACCGGGAGAAGCTGCTGATGCCGGGCGCACGCAGCGAGTCGATGGTGGCGTACACCACCACCTCGCCCTTGTGCACGAAGCCCTCCTGGGTGCACTGGCGTCCGCCGATGATCGACTCGGCGAGGCAGAAGCCCCCGCCGATGTCCGCCACCTCGTCGGGCAGCGTCGCCTCCTCGAGGACCCGATCGAAGGAGCCGGCGAAGCGCGAGATGTTGGCCCGGATGGCGTCGATCGCCTCGTTCCAGTCCTCCTTCGTGTCGACGCGGAACCCGAGATACGAGGAGAACGACTTGATGGGCTTGACCCAGAAGGGGAACGCCAACCCGATCTTGTCGAGCGCGTCGTCGTCGAAGGGATCGAAGGCGCGGAACGACGGCACGTGGTCCGGGACGCTCGCGGCCTGCTCGACGCGGCTCCAGAACTTGTGCTCGCACTTGAGGACCGCCTCGAGCGGCGCCGCGGGCAACCCGACCTCGCCGCACACGATCGGCGCGATCGTGCTCACCGGGAAGTCCGTGTAGTGGATGAGGCCGTCCACGTAGTCCGGGAACTGCGCGAGCTGCTCGCGGGCCTGGGAGAGGAGCCCGTCGATGTCGTACTCCCGCGTCTCCCGGACCTCCGAGACCGAGAGCAACGGCACGTACTCGTAGTTCTCCGAGTTCCGGATGGTCCGCAACGCCTCGAGGTTCATCTCGGTCAGGCCCATCACGAAGATGTTCTTCTTCCGCAGCGCCGGCCTCGGAGCGAGGACCGGGAAGGACCCGTCCTCGTCGGGGACCTCGTGGCCGGTGAGCGGCGGCGCGAGCACCCACAACAGGCGCATCTCGGTGCGCGCGCGGAGCTGCTGCTCCTCGTCCTTGTAGAAGAGGCACCAGGTGCCCGGGCCGAGCGGGTGGGACCGCCCCCCGTCCACCGGCCCGACCTCGCCCTCGCCGGCGAGGCACGTCAGGAACGTGTGGTGGTTCTTCTGCCGGGCCAGGCTCTCGGTACCCGCCGGCATCGTCGACTCGTGGACGGAGAAGTCGGTCTTGTCCCTCGCGAGCACGAGACCCCTCAGGACGTTGCTGCCGCTGTCGACGCTGAGCTCCTGGCCTCCGGACTCCCCCGGCTGGCGGATGATCATGCCTCGACCTCTACCTCCTTCTCCTCGCCGACGACCGTTCCGAGGCCACGCTCGCTGCCCTCCCCAGGCGCGAGCGTGGCGCTCGCGGCGCTCCCGACGCCTACGACGTCCACGATGTCCGCGACGGGCGCGCTCGTTCGAGAGTAACCGCCTTCGGCGCGGCCTTCGCGCCAAGGGGCGGGTCGCGTGCCCCAGGTGCCTCCGAACCGACGACCTTCGACACACGGGTCGAGGAATCGCCCGGGCCGGAGGACGATCTCCCGACCGGCCACGCCTCCGGACGCGATCCGCCAGACATCCCGCGCCGGGGTGAAGGACTCGCTCGCGGCCCGTCAGTCAGGCAGCATCCGGGTGGTGATGATCACCCGCGACCACGTCGACACCGCGCGCGCCATCGCCGGCCGGCTCGGCATCGACGCACCGCGAGACGCGCCGAACAGCGGCCCGCACGGGCGGCGGCTCCTCGCCGGTCCCCTCGAAGGCGGGCCCAGCCGAGCCGTCGAACAGCGCCACCTCGACTGATCGCCGTGCAGGACGACGAAGCGAGGAACCGAGCTCGCCGTGCGCCGAGGGCGCCGCAGGTGCCGAGGCTCGACGCTCCGCACGCCTCGACACCCGACGAGGTCGCCGAGGCTCTCGTCGTGGATCCCGACGTGGGGCTCTCGGACCACGAGGTCGAACGTCGGCGGCACCGATTCGGGTGGAACCGCTTGGGCGCGGGAACGCGGACGCCGTGGTGGCGCGTCGTGTGGAACCAGATCGCCGACGCCGTGATCGTGCTGCTCCTGGGCGCAGCCGTTGCCGGATTCGTCGCCGGTGAGGTGGTGGAGGCGGCGGCCATCGGCTTCGTGCTCGTGGTGAACACGATCGTCGGCTTCGTCACCGAGCTCCGCGCTGCTCGGTCGATGGAATCGCTACGAGCCATGATGACGACGACCGCCGAGGTCGAACGGACCGATCGTCGCGACGAGGTCACCGCCGCCGAGCTCGTACCCGGCGACGTGGTCGGCATCGAGGCCGGCGAACGTGTGCCGGCCGACCTCCGGTTGGTCGAAGCGGAAGACCTGCGGGTCGACGAGGCCGGGCTCACCGGGGAGAACGAACCGGTCGGCAAGCACGTGGACCCGGTCGAGGCTTCGGCACCACTGGCGGAGCGCACCTCGATGCTCTACACGGGCACCACCGTGGCGGCGGGGCGGGGACGTGGTGTGGTGGTCGCCACGGGTCGGGACACCGAGATGGGCCGGATCTCCGAGATGGCCGAGTCGGCCGAGGGGACCAAGGCGCCGTTGCAGGAAGGGCTCGGCCACCTGAGCCGCCGGCTCGCCGTCGCGGTGGTCTTCGGTGCGATCGCCCTGCTCGGTATCGGCGTCGCGCGCGGGTCGAGCACCGAGGAGGCGATCGAGGTCGCGGTCGCCCTGGCGATCGCCGTGGTCCCCGAAGGGCTGCCGGCAGTGGCCACCCTGACCCTCGCGGTCGGGATGCGGCGCATGGCGGCGGGCAACGCCCTGGTGCGCCGCCTGCCGGCGGTGGAGACCCTGGGATCGACGACGGTCATCTGCTCGGACAAGACCGGCACGCTCACCCGCAACGAGATGCAGGTGGTGGAGGTGCTCACGGCCGAGGGGGTCGACGAGCAGACGCTCTGGGTCACCGCAGTGCTGTGCAACGACGCCGACATCGACCCCGACGGCGATCCGGTCGGTGATCCGACCGAGGTGGCCCTACTGAACGCCGCCACCGAACGAGGGGTCGAGTGGCGCCGACGCCGAGAGGAGGGCTTCCGGAACCGGGAGGTGCCCTTCAGCTCCGCCACCAAACGCATGGCCGTGATCGCCGAAGGCGCCGTGCACGTCAAGGGCGCCCCCGAGGTGCTCCTCGACCCCGACCGTCATCAGGAGCTCCTCGAGGAGGTCGCAACCATGGCGGCCCGGGCGCTGCGAGTGCTCGCCTTCGCCCGCGGTCCTGCACCCGATGAGGGCGCGTCCGACGACGCGCTGTTCGAAACAGCGGAGATCCTCGGTCTGGTCGGCATGCAGGACCCCCCGCGAGCGACCGCGATCGACGCCGTCGAGGTCCTCGGCCGAGCCGGCATCCGCACGGTGATGATCACCGGCGACCGACCCGACACCGCCTCGGCGATCGCGTCGCAGATGCGGATCTCGGACGGCGAGGCCGTCTCCGGACGGGACCTCGACGACCTCGACGCCGGGGAGCTGGTGGAACACACCAGCAAGGCCGCGGTCTTCGCCCGCGTCAGCCCGGAGGACAAGCTCCGGATCGTCGAATCGCTCCAGGCCGCCGGTGAGGTGGTGGCGGTCACCGGAGACGGGGTCAACGACGCTCCTGCGCTCAGCCAGGCCGATGTCGGTGTCGCCATGGGCTCGGGCACCGACGTGGCCCGCGACGCCGCCGACATCGTCCTGCTCGACGACGAGTTCCAGACGATCGTCACCGCGGTCGCCGAAGGGCGGCGCATCTTCACCAACATCCGCCGCTTCGCCGAGTTCCTCTTCTCCTGGCACCTCGCCGAGGTCGCCGTGATCACCGTCGCCCTCGCCGCCGGAGTCGACCCTCCCCTCGCCGGGCTGATGATCCTGTGGAACAACCTGATCATCGACGTGCTCCCGTCCTTCGCGCTCGCCCTCGAACCCGGCCGCGCCGACGTCATGGACCAGCCACCGCGCGACCCGACCGAGCCCGTGGTCGACCGGCGACTCCTCCGCCGCATGGCCACCCACGCCGCGCTCGTCGCCGGCGTCGGGCTGACCTCCTACGGCATCGGCCGGTGGCCACTCGACCTCACGATCGAGGGCACCCAGACCATGACCTTCCTCGCCATGACCCTCGGCCAGACACTCGGAGTGTTCAACGCCCGCACCGAACGAGGCTCGGGCTTCCGGGGCGCAGGATCGAACCCCTGGCTGTGGGCGGCCCTCGCCATCACCGCGACCCTCGAGGTGGTCGCGCTCACCTTCACCCCACTCACCGACCTGCTCGGCCTCACCACCCTGCCCGCCCGCGGCTACCTCATCGCCGCCGGACTCGGCCTCGTACCCCTCGCCGTGATCCAAGGAGGCCGATCCCTCCGGCGACCGCGATGACCGTACGAAGGCCTGGCGGATCGATCGCTCGTCGGGTCGATCGTTGAGGAGGTGGCCGACCAACATGATGGCCTCCGCCTCCGGTACGGGATCGCCGGCCATGGTGAGAGCCGGATGTCCTCGACCCCAGGCACGCCGGGGCCTTGCGTGCCGTTCGAGCCGGCACCTCGCGTGGTGGGCGCTAGAGGATTCGAACCTCTGACCTCTTCCGCGTCAAGGAAGCGCTCTCCCCCTGAGCTAAGCGCCCGTTGTGTGTGCCCTTGTCTCGCAAGGGCGTTTCGCTGTCCGCCACCCCGCTCGTCGGACCCGTGGCACGGCCTCGAGCAAGCACAGAACCGACAACTCGAGGGGGGTCCGATGTCGGAGGTGACGAGCCCCATCGTAGGGGACCTCGAGACCGTGCTGCGAGACTGGGACCACGCGCTCGCCACCGCGAACCGCTCGGCCACGACGCGGGCCAAGTACCGGACCATCGGCCGCCAGCTCGCCGACTCCCGCTCCCTCCCACGCCGTTCCCGCACCCGACCGCCGGACGGAAGGGCGCTGCCGGGCGGCGCGCCGTCAGGCGGGCTTGCGGAAGTGGAAGATCCCCCAGGAGAGGTAGTCCTTCGTTCCGCCCTTCACCCACTCCTGGAGGCCGTTCTTCATCCGCTCGATGTACTCGGCGCTCACCAGCCCGTCGAGCTCGTGCTCGCGAGCGACGGTCTCGTCGTGCACCCGTCCGTAGTGGCGGGCGAGCTGGGGGGTGTGGTCCTCGAACTCGAGATCGACGAACCCGATCGCCTTCGCCGTCTCGATGTAGAAGCCCGGCGAACCCATGCTCGGGAGGTGGATCCGGTCGAGGATGGGCTGGAGCACCCCCTCGGGGCAGTCGTCGGCCTGCATCGGGTCGGTGAAGACGAACTCCCCTCCTCCGCGCAGCACCCGGAAGACCTCCTCGAGCACGCGGCGCCGGTCTCCGATGTGGAGGATCGAGTCCTGGCACCAGACCACGTCGTAGGAAGCATCGGGTGCCGGGATGTCGTCGAAGCTCCCGTCGACCACGGTGACGAGATGGTCGAGACCCTGCTCCGCGTTGAGAGCGCGGTCGCGCTCGTTCTCCGCCTCGCTGAGGTTGAGCGCCGTGACACGGCAGCCGAAGCGCTCGGCGAGGTAGCGCGCCGCACCTCCGTAGCCCGCCCCGATGTCGATCACCTCGCTGTCGGGTCCGAGCGGACGGTCGAGCAGCGCCGCCATGTGGGCGACCGTGCGGCGGCTGGCGTCGAAGATGGGTTCGTCGTCGCTCTGGTAGAGGCCGACGTGGATGTCCTCGCCGCCCCACACCGTGGCGTAGAAGTTGTCGGCGTCGGAGCTGTTGTAATACTCCCTCGCGATCTCGATCGCGTCGGTCGAGTCGGTCATCTCACACCTCCTCCTCCTCCTCCTCCTCGTGCCGGTACGCCTTCTCGGCCACGTGGATGTAGAAGTCCGGGTCCTCGACCTTGTAGGTCTCCTCGAAGTCGGCGTAGGTGTGGATCTCCTGGAAGCCGACGTCCCCCATGAGCTGGCGCGTGTAGTCGCAGCGCAGCGGGAACATGTTGAGGTGGTAGACGGACCCGTCGGCGAAGGCATAGCGGAAGCGGGCGAGGCCCTCGTCGATGTACTCGGGCCGGGCGCTCACGTCGTCGCCGCAGTAGTAGTAGTTGTGCTCGATCGTGCCCGTGCCGTCGAGCAGGCCGTCGTAGTTACGCTGGTCGAGGATGAGCACCCCGTTGTAGTTGAGCGCCGAGTAGAACTCCGCGAGCGACTTCCGGCGGTCGTTCTCGTTGAACAGGTGGGTGAAGGAGTTCCCGAGACAGATCACCGCGTCGAAGCGGCCCACCACGTCGCGGTTCAGCCACCGCCAGTCGGCCCGCACCGTTCGGAGGATGTGCCCGCGCTGGCGGCCGTTCTCGAACGCCTTGGCCAGCATCTCGGGGCTGCCGTCCGCGCTCACCACGTCGAACCCCTCCTCGAGGAGGCGGATCGAGTGGAAGCCCGTGCCGGTCGCGACGTCGAGCACCCGCTTGGCACCCCGCGCCTTGAGCTCGTGGATGAAGTACTGGCCTTCGGCTTCGGCTCGACGGTCCCAGTCGATGAGACTGTCCCACTTGTCGACGAAGCCCACGATGTACTCGTCGGCGTAGTGGGCGGTCTCGCGCACCTCGACCGGATCGGCGCCGAAGCTCTGGTCGGGGTTCGCGGTCACGTCGGTGCGGTTACCTCGCGGTGGTGTCGTGCTCATCCTCGCTCCTGGTCTCGTCCTGCTCCTGGCCCCTCCGTCCACGAGCGCGCCGCGGCGGGGTACGGCCGCGTCGTGCTCGTCTCCGGCACGGGAATGCCCTCCCGTCTCGAAGACCGTGGCCAACCGCCGCGCTCGTCGACGGGACGGCGCGCGGGGAACGCTAACAGCACCTCGCTCTCGATCTCGTGTGCGGGGAACGACGCGCGGGAGCGCGAGAACCGGGCGAGGGCGCCAGAGTGGGCGAGGGCTCGAGAGGTGGCGGACGGATCCGATCGTGCCGTCTCCCGGGCGCGGAGTACCGGTCGGCGCGCCGGCGGCCCGCGACCCCGGATGCCGGACCTGCGGACCTGCCGACCTGCCGAGCAGCGGACCTGCGGACCTGCGGACCTGCGGACCTGCCGAGCAGCGGACCTGCGGACCTGCGGAGTGCTCGGTACGGTGCGGGCGATGAGCGAGGCGGAGCGGATCCACTACGACGAGTTCGCGTACTTCCACGAGAACGCCGCCGAGTTCGGTCTCCCCTACGACGGGCCGCCGACGGTGCGCCGCGAGCACGTCGAGGTGGGACCGGGCCGCGAGCTGAGCGCGCTCGTGTGGGGCGAGACCGCCCCCGAGCTCGTCCTGCTCCACGGCGGCGCGCAGAACGCCCACACCTGGGACACCGTCGCGATGGCGCTGCACCCGCGGCCGCTCGTCGCCGTCGACCTCCCCGGCCACGGCCACTCCGACGCCCCCCGCGAGCCTCGCCGTGCCCGGCCCTCACCGTGGGACGCCGCCGAGGACGTCGCCGCGGTGCTCCGCGAGCTCGCACCCGACGCCGACGGGGTCGTGGGCATGTCGCTCGGCGGGCTCACCACCGTCGCCCTGACCGAGGTGGCACCCGAGCTCGTGGAGCGGATGGTGCTCGTCGACGTGCTGCCGGGCCTCGACGCCCGCCACGCCCGCCACATCACCGACTTCGTCGCGGGTCCCGCGACCTTCCCCAGCTTCGACGAGATCCTCGCCCGCACCATCGAGTTCAACCCGCACCGCAGCGTCTCGTCGCTGCGACGCGGGATCCTGCACAACGCGCTCCAACTCGACGACGGCACCTGGGTCTGGCGCCACGCCCGGTGGCGGCTCGACACGCCCGAAGACGACCGACCGGCGGGCGAGGAACCCCCGCGCGAGCCGGAACCCGCTGGCGACCCGGACACCACTGGCGACCCGGACACCACTGGCGACGACGCGCTCTACGGCGAGCTCCTCGACGTGTTGGACCGCGTCGAGGTCCCCGTGCTGCTCGCCCGCGGCATGCGGTCCGACTCGGTGCTGACCGACGCCGACGAAGCGGAGCTGCGCCGGCGCCTCCCCTCCGCCCGGGTCGTCCACTTCGAGGAAGCCGGCCACAGCATCCAGGGCGACATGCCCGTGGAGCTCGCCGAGACCATCGACGAGTTCGTCCCCCCTCGCCCCTGAGCCCGGAGCGCCCGAGCCGACCCGAGACGGCGGCCCGAGCCGGTGTCAAGAACCGTCGAGGGGCGAGTCCGCTGGGCCGTTCCGCTCCTGCGCTCGGTCACCAGGCGGCGCCCCCTCCGCGTCCTCGCGAGCATCTTCGCCAGCGTCCCCCTCGGCACCCGTGCCCCGGCGCGCCGCGCCGTCGACGAAGGTGGCGCCCGTCCCGAGGAGGATCAACGCGCCCCCCGCGATCACGAGCGGCAGGCCCGCGCCCACCTCCCGTCTGGCGTCGATGCCGAGCTCGGGCTGGTCGACCGCCTCGACGCTCAACACGTCGAGCAGGTCGACGACACCGATCACGGTCACCGACACCCCGACGAGCAAGGCCAGCAGGTGCAGCAGCCGACGACGCTCCACGAACTGGACGCCGGTCACCAACGCCCCGAGCGCCAGCGCCACCGCGAGCACGACACCGTCCGACTGGTCGAACGCCCCCAGCGTCTCCGCGGAGGCCTGACCCCCGCGCTCGAGCTCCGCGGTGAAGGTCACCCAGTCGAAGACCAGGCCGAGCGCCCCCACGACCACGCCGACCAGCGCGACGACCAGACCGACCGTGTCACGGGTTCGGAGATGCTCGGGCACCAGACCTCCCTCTCCGTGGCGCCCCGGACCTCGTGGACGGCCCGCGGGGACTTCCGCCGGCGGCGACGCTACCGTGCGCCGGACGACAGCGCGCGGCTCGCGAATCGCCGCGCAGCCGCACGGCCGCACGCCCACACCGGCGCACGACGGCCCGCCCCTGCCCGAACCGCTCCGCACGCACCGACCCACACTTCCATGGACCCATCGCCACCACGCCCCCAGACCGAGACCAGCCCGGGCCGCGGCCCGGCCCACGGCCCCACGAGGCATCCGGGCGACAGCAACGCCAACCGATGGCTGCTCGGTGCCGCCATCGTGGCCCTCCTCGGAGTGGCGCTGTTCGGCTTCCAACCCGACTACCTGGTGATCTCCCCGGGATCGGCGCTGCCGATCGAGGACCACGTCACGATCGGGACGACCCCCGACGAGATCGACGGCGACTTCCGACTCACGACGGTGCGCTTCGCACGGCCCAACCTCCTCGCGCTACTCGGGTCGTGGTTCGACAGCGACACCCACCTCGTCGACCGGGAGACGCTGATCCCCGAGGACGTGAGCAAGGAGGAGTTCGACCGGTTCCAGCAACAGCTCTTCACGGAGAGCGAGCAGGCCGCCGCAGCGGTCGGGCTGGGCGCCGCCGGCTTCGACGTCGAGGTCTCCGGCGAGGGCGCCCGCGTCGGCGGGGTGATCCCGGACAGCCCCGCCGAGGACGTCCTGCGACCCGACGACGTCATCACCGCGGTCGACGGCGAAACCGTGGAGCTGGCTTCCCAGCTCGTCACCATGATCCGGTCCCGCTCAGCCGGGGACCGCGTCGAGCTCACGGTGCGACGGGACGGCTCTGAGGAGACGCTGTCGGTCACCCTCGACGAGGTCGAGCAGATCGGCCAGCCGGGGCTCGGCGTGACGATCGCCACCGTCGACCGCCAGATCTCGCTGCCCTTCGAGGTCGACATCGACCAGGGCTCGATCGGCGGTCCCTCGGCCGGTCTGATGATGGCGCTCGCCGTGTTCGACCTCGCCGATCCCGGGGACCTCGCCGCCGGCCGCAACGTCGTCGGCACCGGGACCATCGACTTCCAGGGCAACGTGGGACCGGTCGGTTCCGTGCGCCAGAAGGTGAAGGCGGCCCGCTCGAGCGGCGCCGACGTGTTCCTGGTGCCCGCCGACAGCGTGGACGTGGCACGAGCGGCCGCCGGCGACGCGCTCGAGGTGATCCCGGTCGAGACCTTCGAGGACGCGCTCGGCGCCCTGGGCGCCGACACGTCCTGACCCCGCTCGACCTCTCACCCCCCAGACCCCCCAGGCCCCCCAAGACCCTGTCTGGTCTCATCCCGAGGGGCCGAGCAGCCCGGCGAGCGCACCGAGGTCCGCGACGACGGGCACCGGGAGGTGCTCGTCGAGCCAGCGGTGGTTGCGGGCGTGGAGCTCCACGTCGGCGTCGAACCGGTTGAGGAACACCACCACCCGGTGGTCGCCGAGCGCGTCGAGCGACAGTCGAGACGCGTTGATGGTCCCGAGACCGGCGTCCGCGACGAGGACCACAACGTCGGGCCGCAGCGCCGACGCGAGGTCGATGGTGTCGCCGCCGTCCGTCGCGATCGGCGAGCGCACACCCCCGGCGGCCTCCACCAGCCCGACCTCCACCCCGGCGGGCCAGACGAGCTCCTCCACCAGATCGGCGAGGTCGAAGGGAGCGCGGTCGAGTGCGTCCGCCGCCATGAACGGCGCCATCGCCACCTCGTACCAGCGATGCGACGGGCACACGTCGTGGAGGTCCTCACCGGTGGCGGCCGCGAGGACCTCGGCGTCGGTCGCCTCGCCCCCGGGGTCGAACGACTGCACGGGCTTGCGGGCCGAGACCCGCCGTCCGCTGCTTCGCCACCGCTCGGCGAGCCGGCTCGCCACCCACGTCTTGCCGACCTCCGTGCCGGTGCCGCCCACCAGGACGAGGTGGGCGGGTCGCTCAGCCGCCATCGCCGCGGGCCACTCCCGCCGCCACCGCCGAGATCCCGCTGCGCCAGCGCGGCCGGCACTCGTCGAGCGCGTCGACGAGCGCGGAGACGTGGTCGTCGCCGTGGGCGGCGGAGAGCGCGACGCGCAGCCGGGCGGTACCCGGCGGCACCGTGGGCGGGCGGATGGCGGGGACGAGGAGGCCGCGCTCGAGCAGGTCGGAGGAGAGCGCGACCGCCGCGTCCTCGTCGCCGACGACGATCGGGACGATCGGCGAGGGATGGCCCGGGGCGACGCGGTCGATCACCTCGCGCAGGAGCGCCCGCAGCGCCTCGCCCTCCCCGCCGCGGAACACCTCCAGCGCGGCGAGCGCCGCCGCGGAGGCGGCCGGCGTCGAGGCGGTCGTGAAGATGTAGGACCGGGCCCGGTTCACGACCAGGTCGGTGAGGGGCCGCGGGCCGGCGACGAAGCCGCCGAGCGCGCCGAGGGTCTTCGAGAGGGTGCCGACGCGGAGCAGCTCGCAGTCCACGTCGGGCTCGGGCCCGAGGACCGCGTGGGCCTCGTCGAGCACCAACAGCGCGCCGTGGCGGGAGCAGGCCTCGGCCAGGTCGTCGACCGGGGCGACGTCGCCGTCCATCGAGAACACCGAGTCGGTGACGACGACCGCGGGCCCCGGGGATCGCTCCAGCAGCCACGCGCAGTGCTCGGCGTCCGCGTGGCGGTAGACCTCGACGCGGCCTCGCGAGAGCCGGCACCCGTCGATGATCGACGCGTGGTTGAGCTCGTCGGAGAGGATCCGGACCTGCGAGGAGGCGAAGGTGCTGAGCACGCCGAGGTTCGCGGCGAAGCCGGTCGGGAACAGCACCGCCCCCTCGGCGCCCTTCCAGTCGGCCAGCGCCCGCTCCAGCTCGGAGTGGACCGGGCGGGAGCCGACGATGAGGCGAGCGGCGCCGGAGCCGGCACCCCACCGCTCGAGCGCGTCGTGCGCCGCGGCGACGACCGCCGGATGGTGGGTGAGGCCCAGGTAGTCGTTGGACGCGAACGAGACGACGGGCGAGCCGTCCTCGAGCGTGCCCTCCGGTCCGAGGGCGTCGAAGTCGCGTGGCGCCCGCCACCGACCGGCCTCCCGGATCGCCGCCGCCTCGCGGTCCGCCCAGTCCACCCAGCTCACGGCGCGCACACCTCGTCGAGCGCCTCGGCCAGGGTCTCGACGATGCGGTCGATCTCCTCGGCGGTCGAGGTCAGCATCGGCATCAGCACGACCACGTCGCCGAGAGGACGGAGCAGCACGCCCCGTCGCGTCGCCGCCGCGCAGACCCGCCGCCCCCAACGCAGCCCGTCCTCCGGTGGGGCCAGCTCGACGCCGACCATCAGGCCCCGCGACCGCACCTCCTCCACGCCGGGATGCGGGCGGATCAGCTCGTCGAGGCGCTCGTCGAGCTGACGGGAGCGCTCGGAGACGTTCGCGAGGACGTCCCACTCGTCGAGGAGCCGGAGGTGACGCAGCGCCACCGCCGCCGCGAGGGCGTTCCCGCTGTAGGAGTGGCCGTGGTAGAAGGTCAGCTCGGAGAGGTCCGGGCCCAAGAACGCGTCGTGGACGTGGCCGGCGGCGACCGTCGCGGAGAGCGGCAGGTATCCACCGCTGATGCCCTTGCCGAGCGCCATGAGGTCGGGACGCAGCCCGCACTGCTCGGAGGCGAACAGCGTCCCGGTGCGCCCGAACCCGGTGGCGACCTCGTCGCAGACCAGCAGCACGTCCGCGTCGCGGCAGGCCTCACCCAGACGGGCGAGGCCGTCGGGGTCGTGCAGCGCCATACCCGCGGCGCCCTGCACGAGCGGTTCGACGACCACCGCCGCGAGGCGGTCCGCCTGCTCGGCGAGCACCCCGATCGCGGCCTCGACCGAAGCCACCCGCTGCACGGGGAACCGCAGCGGGTCGAAGAGGTCGGTGCCGAAACCGCCCGCCCCCACCGACAGCGACCCGACCGTGTCGCCGTGGTAGGCGCCGTCGAGCGCCAGGTAGGTGGTGCGGCCCTCGACCCCGCGGTTCGCCCAGTACTGGAACGCGATCTTGATGGCTTGCTCGACGGCCGCCGCGCCGTCGGACGCGAAGAGGAAGTGCGCCTCGTCGACCGGCACCACGTCGGCGAGCGCCTCGGCCAGCTCGACGACCACCCGGTTGCCGTTGCCGAGCATCGTCGAGTGGGCGATCCGCCCGAGCTGCTCGGTGAGCGCCGCGTCCAGCTCGGGCACCCGGTGGCCGAGCGTCGTGACCCACAGCGACGAGATGGCGTCCAGGTACCGGCGACCGTCGACGTCGATCAGCTCGTGGCCCTCGCCGCGCTCCACGACGATCGGCTCGTTGTCGGCGTAGGTGGCCATCTGGGTGAAGCCGTGCCACACCACCGCCGCGTCGCGCTCGACCCATCCGCCCGACACGCTCTGGTCGCTCATGCGACCATCCTGTCGCCACCGCCCGACCGGATGCGATCCCGGCACCGCGGCCGCGCCCGCGAACGGCGTCAGTCCGGTGTGGAGGTCCGCGACTCCAGCCGCTCGCGGAGCGCGGCGAACTGCTTGGGCAACGTGCGGCGCACCACCAGGTGCGCCACCGGCGCCAGGAGACGGAAGACACCGTTCCAGGAGGTCCGGTCGGTCTGGGTCAGGCGGGTCCTCGAGTCGCTCAGCGCCTCGAGGTCGTAGGAGACGGTGAAGGTGCCGGCGTCGTCGACCTGCTCCCAGACGATCCGCCGCGGCGGCTCGTACTCGAGCACCTCGATGCGCAGCTCGCTCGCCTTCGGTCCCGGCTTGTGCACCGCCCGGTAGCGGGCACCGAGGCCGGGACCGTCGCCGTGGACCTGCTCGCACTCGAGCACGTTCCCGCACCACAGGGGATCGTTGGTCGAGTCGGCGACGAAGTCGAAAACCTCCTGGATCGGACGGTCGATCTCGGTGCTGGCGACGATGGTGGCCACCGGAGTTCCTCCTCTGTGCGTCCTCGCGCTGCGCTCGCGTCGATGAGGAGCCGACCGAGTCCGCATCCGGTCGATGCCCGCAGCGTCACCGGTCCTGTCGTGCTGTCGTGCTGCTGGTGTCGGCGCGCCGCGGACGGCCCCACATCCGTGACATAAATTATGTCACCAGTGCGAGCGCGCGCTCGACTCGGGCGCTCACAACATCGACACCACGGGGACATCCACGGGCCATCCCTCACCCCGCGGGGAGCGCACGTGGCCAGCACCGGCACAGCGGCCCCACAGCAGCGCGAACCGTCGCGGACCTCACCTCCGCCCGAGCGCCAGGACCATCGGCTGGTCGAGCGGCGTGGTGCCGTCGACGACGAAGGGCTGCCAGCTCTCGACGACCTGCTGCTCCATCGCGGCGCGGGCCTCCTCGGGAGCCTCGGCGACGAACGGCCCCATCGGAGTCAGGTTGACGTACTGCCAGAGGAAGTCGGCCGGCCCGGGAAGCCGCAGCGTCGCCTTCGACTCGCTGGCCGACACGTCCTCGAGGCCCGCCTCGCGCAGCAGCCCCGCGAGCGCGTCGGGATCGTGCATCGAGAACACGGCCCGCACGAACCCACCCAGCTCCGGGCTGACGTGCTCGACGATCGCCTGCTCCATCAGCTCGAAGGGCGGCTGGATCGCTCCGGGGGTGTTGACGACGACCCGGCCCCCCGGTGCCGTCACCCGGCGCATCTCGGCGAGCGCCCCGGCGCGGTCCTCCATGAACATCAGGCCCATCTGGCACAGGACGACGTCGTAGGAGTCGTCGGAAAGCGGAAGCGAGGTGGCGTCACCGGTCTGCCACTCGATCGGCGCGCCCTCGGGTGCCGGCGTCGCCTCGGCCACCGCGATCATGTCGGCGGCGACGTCGACGCCGGTCACGGCACCGCCGGCCCCGACCCGCTCGGCGGCGAGGCGGGCGACGACGCCGGTGCCGCAGGCGACGTCGAGGACGCGCTCGCCGGGGGCGAGGTCGGCGAGCGCGAGGAGATCCTCGGCGACCGGCGCGCCGATGGCGGGCACGAAGTAGCGCTGGTAGTTCTCGGCGGCGGTGCCGGTGAAGTCACGGTAGGACGGGGTGCTCATCGGAGGTGCTCCTTCTGCGTCGACGCGGACGGGGACGATCGGACGGGCAACTGCGGTCGGCTCGGGCCGACGACGTGAACGTACGCTCAGCGCCGCTGTCCGCACATCGCCCGGACATCCCATCCGGCGGCGTTCCCCCCCCATGGGGTGGATGCCCCATCGGCTGCCCACCCGCTGTCTGCTCGGCGAGCGGGACCCGCGGAGGAACGACCCCGTGCAGTGTCCGCCGCTGCGGCGCCGGCGCGTATGGCGTCGGCGTCTGCGGCGTGAGCTCGCGGGGCGTCGGCCCCGGAGGAGTCAGAGGAGTTCGTGCTCGTAGGCGTAGGCCGTGGCCGCGGCGCGGCTTCCCACACCGAGCTTGGTGAAGATGTTCTCCAGGTGCCGGTTCACCGTGTGCTGGCTAATCACGAGCTCCGCGGCGATCTCGCGGTTGGTGCTCCCCGCGGCGACGTGGGCGAGCACCTCGCGCTCGCGGACCGAGAGCGAGGGTTCGCCGCCCACCCCGGCGCGGGGAGCGGAGCGATCCTCCAGCCCCTCGGCGAGTGCCCGGACACGGTCGAGATCCGGGCGTGCGCCGAGCTCGGTGAAGGTGTCCCGTGCCTTCTCGAGCTCCAGGCTCGCGGATGTCCGATCACCCAGCGCGACACACGACAGCGCGTGCAGGACCGCGGTGCGCGCCGCCTCGTAGGGCATCCGCAGCCGCTGCCACGCGTCGGCGGCCGCGCGCAGATGGACCAGCGCGGCTGCCGGATCACCCTCACCGAGCAGGGCCGTGCCGGTGGCCTGCTCCGCCATGGCGCTCAGCACCGCGGCCGGGAACTCCGCTGCGAGCTCCGCGAGCTCGTCGGCGGCGGCGCGTGCGGCGTCCACCTCACCGCTCCCCCGGTAGATGTCCACCGCGGCGGCCAGCAGGGCGGGGCGTTGCACCGGGTCACGCACCTCGTGGAGGGCACGCCGGATGGCATCGCCGGCCGCGCCCGCGTCGCCGCGGGCGAGCTCGAGGAGCGCCATCCCCGGCATCGGCTGGTGGCCGGCGCGGTTCGCCTGGCGGTACTTCGCCTCGGCGTCGTCGAAGGCGCCGACGAGGCGGTGCAGCTCGGCCTCCTGGTAGTAGGCGAGGCCGAGGGCGGGATGCGGAGGGTCGGTGAGGTACCGGCAGGCCGACTCGGCCGCCTCGATCGCGTTCGACCAGTCGCCGGCGACCTGCTGGAGCTGCGAGCGGTGGACCAGGCACTGGCCCCGGTAGGGCACCAGGTCGGGTTGGGCATCGCACCAGGCGTTCAGCGCCTCGGTCCACTCGGACGCCCGCGAGAGGTCGAAGAGCTGCATGCACTCGAGGATGACGGCGCAGTAGATGATGCCCGAGGCGATCGGGCCGACCTCACCGGCGGTCACCGACACCATCACCTCGTCCAGCCTGGCGACGCCGGCGGAGGTCTCGCCCAGAGCGATCAGCGCCTGGCCGTGACCCAGCACGCCCAGCTCGCGGAGGTCGGGATCGTCGAAGCGGTCGCCGATCTCGGTGGCTCGCACCGCCAGGTCCCGGGCGGCGTCGGGGTCGCCGCCCTCGAGGGCCCCGAGGAGCTCGGGGATCAGCAGGTACCCGGCGGCCGGGCAGTCGGGACCGGCCGACTCGACGGTCGTCGCGGTGCGGCTCAGCCACCCACCGGCCTGGGCGGTCTGCCCTCGCAACATGAGGCAGAGCGCCAGCCAGAACGAGCAGCGTGCGGCACGTGCGTGGTCGCCCTCCCGGGAGAGGCGGCGATGCGCGGCCTCCCACGCCGCCGCGCTCTCGTCGTCCTCACCGATCAGGTAGGCGGCGACCGCGAGGCGCTCGAGGTCGCCCGCGTCCAGATCGTCGGTCGACGCAGCGCTGAGCTGGCGGTGCGCGTCCGCCCATTCCTGGCGGTCGAACGCCTCGCGTGCGCCTCGGAGGTGCTCGCTCACGCGCGACAGTCTTGCGCACCTCACGTCACGCACGCGGGCCGAGACAGCAGAGAGCGCGAGGAGGTCACGAGGAGGGCGCGAGGAGGTCACCGTCGACGCCCGCAGCGTCGCCCGTGAGGATCCCGGGATGCTCGACACCGGCGCCGTGGTACGGACGCCTCGTCGGCCAGCCGGTACCGTACGGGACACCTCCGCCGCCTCCCGAGGACCCCTGGAGTCCCGTGCGCCGTTCACCCGCGTTGATCCGGACGCCGCTGGGCCTGGCGGCCGCCGCGGCCCTCTCGGGCGCCGGGCTGTTCGCTCAAGCCTGGTACGCGGCCCGCAAACCGCTGCCGTCCTTCGAGGGCGGTGACATCTCGGGGACCGACAGCGGCACCGACAGCGGCGCCGACCGGCCGAGCGTGGTGGTGGCCGCGCTCGGCGACTCCTCGTTGACCGGTCCCGGCCTCGACGATCCCGAGCAGGTGTGGCTGCGACGAGCGACGCGATCGGTCGCCGAGGAGCTGGACTGCCGGATCGAGGTCCGCTCGGTCGCGGTGGGCGGCTCGCGGGTCGCCGAGGGTCGCAGCCAGCAGCTCCCCGCGCTCGACGGAGCGCGGGCCGACGTCGCCGTCGTGGCGCTCGGCGCGAACGACGTGATCCACCTGACGCCGCTGCGGGCGTTCCGCCGTGAGCTGCGGGCCCTCGTCCGGGCGCTCCAGGCCACCTCGGGTGCGGTCATCGTCGGCGGGGTGCCCGACGTGGGCACGATCCCCCGCCTCCCCGAGCCGCTCGGGCGGGTCAGCACCTGGCGCAGCCGCTCGTACGACCGGATCACCCGAGAGGTGGCGACCGACGAGGGGGCCCGCTTCGTCGACGTCTCGCCGGCCAACGCCCGCCTCCGCGACGAGGGAACCGCCCTGTTCTGCGACGACCAGTTCCACTGCAACGCCGCGGGGCACCTCGCGTGGGCGGAGTTGGCCGTGCCGATCCTGCGCGACGCCGTCCGCGACGAGCTCGATCGACGTGCTGTCGCGACGACCGGTGCGTCGACCGAACCCGCCTCGACGTAGACGCCGGGCTGTGCCCGAGCCACTCGCGGGCGCAGTGCCTGGCAGGTGACGCGGACACCCCCGGAGCCGGACCGAACGGGGCTTCCGTCGTGTCGACCCCGGCTCTCTCGCGGATCAGGCGGGCGGGCTCCGCAAGACCTCGGCGATGCGCTCGAAACGCGGGTCGTCGCCGCCGGTGATCCGTCCGACCCAGCGGAGGACCTCGGCGGCGTCCACGGGGGTGCCGAGCTCGAGCACGGCGTCGATGTCGACCCAGTCCCTCGGGCGATCGAACACGGTCTTGCACACCACCAGGTGCTCGGGGGCGAGGATCGGGATCGTCGACTCCGCGAAGGGCACCCGCCGGCGCCGCTCCGCGGCTGCCTCGTGAAAGCGGTCGTAGGCGAAGAACAGATCGATGGGCGTGTCGCTCCACCACACCCGCGCCTGGCCGTCGCGCCGCACCCGCTCGGCGACCTCGCCGTCCTCGGCCACGCCGAGCTCGCCGAGCGGGTCGGCCACCTCCCCGAATCGAGCGGGGACCACGAACACGTTCAGGTCGATGTCGACCGTGGCCCGGGGCTCGGCGTAGTACGCGAGGGCGAGAGCCCCTCCGAACGCGTGGGGGACATGGCGCCCATCGAGCGCGCTCGTGATCGCGACCACCTGCTCGACGAGCGACACGCCGCTCACCGCGAGACGAGCCGCGGGGCCTCGAGTCGTGCCCGGCGCCGCCCGGTCGGGATGGCATCGGCGAGGGTGAGCACCTCGACGAGGCGGCGCCCGTGCTCGTGCGGATCTGCGGGCGGCTCGAGATCCGTCCCGCGAGCCGGCACCGCGTCGAGCACGAGGCGCGCTCCGGTCGCCTCCACGAGGCGGCGCAGCGTCTCGTACGTCGGGTCCCGCTCACCGCGCTCGTAGGCCGAGATGACCGGCTGCGACGTCCCGGCGCGGCGCGCCAGCTCGGCCTGTGTCAGGCCGGCCCGGCGCCGCGCCGAGCGGATGAGCGCGGAGGGTTCCGTCACGACGCCGAGTATATCGGATCGTCTATGTTCCCGCCAGACCCGCGGGTCACCTCTCGGGCGGTGTCGGCCTCAGGCGCTCCCCTCCGAACCGGCGTCGCGCGCGTTGGCGCGGACCTGCTCGCGGATGAACTCGTCGGTGATCCCGTCAGCCGCGTGGTGCTCGTCGGCGTGTGAGCGTCCCTTCCGGAACAGGTCCTCGTCGTCGCTGCCGGTGAGGGTCAGCCCGCAGGGGCACTCCATCTCTCGCATCGCCATGCCACTCCTCCTTCTCCTCGAGCTCTCTCTCGGCGTACTCGGGCCATGTTCGGCTCTTCAAGCGATGCTTTGATGAAAGCTCACGAGTCCAGGTCTTGTCAAGTAGTCGTATGAATCTTTGTAGATCCGGAACTCGATCTCTGGGATTCGAGCGTGAACCGGAGCGCCTCAGATGCGCCTTGAGCGCCTTCTCCACGGCCAAGTGCGTGTGGAAGCACGCAGCCCGATTGGGGACCTCCTCGTGCTCAGCGAGCACCCGAGCCACTCGCAGCTCGTCCTCGGCACCACCGAGCCACCGGGATGCCTCTTGCTGTTCCTCAGGAGTCAGCGCGCTCATAGACGACCCGCCCCTCACGGGCCGGCCAGTAGTACATCGAGCCGTTCACGTCCTTTCGAGCCTCGAACTCGGCGACATCGGTCACGAAGACGTCGATGGGCACAGGGGCATCGATGGCGAAGCGGATCTCGCCCATCAGCCTCATCCGCTGCGCCTTGTCGAGATGGTCGAGCACGACCAGGAGATCGAGGTCGGAGTCGGGCCCCTCCTCACCCCTCGCGACCGAACCGAAGAGGATCACCTCGACGGGACGGAACCGTTCCACGATGTCGTTCACGGCGTCAGGCAGCCACTCCGCGAGCGTGCGCCCGTTCCATCTGCCCTCCGCGTACACCGCCGGGATCGGCACGAGTTCCTCCTCGTCGAACTCCTCCCAGTATCGCAGGAACGACGGCTCGTGCCGTGGGCCTCAGTTCGGCTGCGGAGCCAACCGGCGGGAGGGACGCGGGCACCCGCTCATCGTCGCCGCTGGATCGGCGAAGAGCAGAGGACGTGAGCACACCGCCGTACGAGGTGCTCATCGACCTCGAGCATCAGATGACGTCGGTGAGCCCACGGCCCGCCAGACGAGCGCCGTAGGCGAGACAGGCACGCACGTCGTCCTCTGAGAGCTGCCGGTACTCATCGAGGACGTTGGCGATCGAGGCCCCCTCGGCGAGCATTCCGAGCACCGACGCGACCCAGATGCGCGTGCCGCGGATCGTCGGCTTGCCGAAGGCGACATCCGGATCTCTCACGATCCGCTCGACCAGCGCGTCGTCCGACATGGGCTCGATCGTACGGGAACGGTCGAGGACCGCGCGCGGGCCCGGCTTGCGGACGAAGGTCGAACCGGTCGGACACCACGTCCGACACCTGGAGGCGGCGACGGGAATCGAACCCGTGTACAGGGTTTTGCAGACCTGCGGGGCTGATGTTGGTTCATGTCACTTCGTTGCCGACGATCCGCGAACGTGCTGGTCAGCGGGCAGATTCGAAGAACCACCGTCGGCCTTCGTGTCGCTTCGTTGCGGCCGGTCGCGCGGCGTTCGTTAGAAATCTGATAGAAGAGCCATTCAGCAATCGAGTCCTCGCGGAAGGTGACGTGTTCGATGTCGAACGCAGAACGCGATGAAAAGCAAGTGCTCGCTGACGAGATTCGAGAGGCGCTTCGCGCCCGATTCGCTCGTGAGAAGCAACTGGAATCCTTTGCGCATGAGTACAACCAACAGGCCGAGGGCTTCGCGGAGGTGCTGGACGAATTTCACAAAGGTGAGGCAACATTGGAGGATCTCAAGAAAACGGTCTCGGAGCAGATGGAAACGGTACCAGACGAATTCCTCACACTGATAGACGACCTCCGGATTGACGACGGATTGGTTTTCCGGGAGACTGCCTTCCTGTTAGTTGGCGGCACGATGGAAGAACTCAAGGAACTCAGGAAAGCCGCCCAACAGGAATCTGATACCTGAAGTAGCCGCCAGAGGCCCGCCAACACTCTTGGGTGAGGTCGGTGGCGCGTTAGCGCCTGAGTAGTACGGGCCGCTACCGGAACAGCCGGCCGAGCCCCCGGCCGGTGGCCGTGGCGGGACTCAAAGCCAACGTGTTACCTCTGCGCCGCGCTCGAACATCGAAGGACGAGGCATGGACGACGAGCAACCTGACCAGCAGCCACCTCCCCCCTCACCGCCACCACCCCCTCCGCCACCTCCCCCGCCGAAACGGAACGATGACAAGCGGAACGCCAAGCACGGCCTCATGTACGTGGTCATCGCGTTCGCGGTCGTGGCGGTCGTGCTGAGCGCTCTCGGCGTCACAGGCGACAGCGGCAGCGACGACGAGATGGGCGGCGACCCGAGCGCACGGCAGGCGTGCGTCCACTTCCACAACGTCGCCGCCGACTACACCGACGACCAGCTCACCTTCACGGAGCTGCGCGACAAGCTCAAGGAGGTCGAGGACAAGGCCAGCGTGTCGGACACGCCAGGCATCTCGTCGGCCGCCCGCGACATGGTCGCCGCGGTCACCAACACGGACGAGGCGGCGCTCACCGACGCGGTCAACCGAATGGGTGACGCGTGCGACCGCATCAACGTGTGAGCGTCAGTAACGCTTCGCCTCAGCGCCGCAACGGCCGCGAGGCGGCTTCGAGGAGCGCCGCGGTTCCGCCGTCGAGGTCGAGCGTCAGCGTCAAGAGCTTCGCCACCGGCACGCTCGGCCGCGCGTGGCCGTGGAGGATTCTCGACACGCTCGTCGGCGTCACACCCACGGCCGCCGCAACGGCCGTCACGTCGAGCGACGCGGCGTCCATCGAAGCGATGAGCGCCTGACGGAGGTCCTCGGGAAGCGACCCGCGGAGCGGGGGGTTGCCGATGGCGCGGAGAACCCCCGCGCCCCGCGGATCTTCCTCGCCCGACGCGGCGAGGGAACGTGAATCGGTCACAGCGACTTCGCGACCTTCACGGCCGAGTGGCCTGAGCCGAGGCGTGCGGCCATCTTCTCGACGGCCTCCCCGTACGGCAGGGACCGTTCGGCTGAGCTTCGCAGGGTGGCGAGGTCCTGCGCGGCCGGATCGACCTTGAGGACGTAGTCGAGCGCCTTCTCGTACGGCACGTCACGCTCAGCTTCGGCCTGGCGGACCTTCGCGGCGAGCGCCTCCGAGGCGACGGTGTTGAGCGTCGGCTCCCGGCCGGCGGCCGGTTCGGGCTCCGGCTCGGGCTCAGGCTCGGCGGGCGCTTGCTTGTGCGCCGAGGCCAGCGCCGGATTCTCGTCGCATGCCGCGAGGACGCTCTGCTCGACCGTCAGGTCCGGGCGCTGCTTGCGGATCTCCGCAGCACGAGCGTCGATCTCGGAACGGATGCGGGACTTGCTGAGCTTCATGGTGGAGCCTCGCTTTCGGAACGGTTCGGTACCGGGTCGGTCGCCGGGCTCGCCGCGGGCTTTCGCCAGCAGCACTGGTGCGCCCGGATTATCCGGTTCGGCGACTCGGTCGACTCGGTCGATTCGCAGCCCCCGGAGGCGGCGGCCACGTCGACGGCGCGGTGTCGGGTCGAGCTCGTCAGGCATCCGCCGGCACCTCCTCGTGCTCCTCGTGCTGTGGCGTGACATGGCGAACCTGCCCGAGGCGGCGCAGGACTCCGAGCTGGGCGAGCTGGTCGGCGCGGTCACCGCGCATCGGGGCGACACGTTGACCAGGACGCAAGCGCGTGGGACCCCAGCTCACTGGCTTCACCACGAGGTACTCGACGGGTCCGCCGATCAATGTGCTGTCTCGCTCCATCTTGCGGCGGCGCTCCCGCTCCCGGCGCGGCCCGTCGTTCGAGAGCCACTGATCATGCTGGCGGCGTGCGCTCTCCTCGGCGCGCTCCTCGGCGGCCCGGCGCCGGCGCTTCACCTCGGCGGAGACCATCGCCGCCCGACGCTCGTAGAAGACGGACTCAGGGGTTGGCAGATCACCCTCGGCCCGTAGCTCGGCCCTCGTGCGTTCGCCGGCCACTTGAGCGCCGAGGGACACGAGACCGTCGAACGACTCGACCCGCTCGACCCGCTCCCGCCAGCGAGCCAGCCGCTCCCGCACGTCGGCCGGCGCGCATGTCGGACACCGCCACCCGACCTCCGGGGCCTGGGTGGGGACGGTCTCCTCACATTCCTTGGTGCTGCATGTCCTCACCGACAACCTCCTTGTACACGGTGTAGCGTACATACGTTCGCCCGCCGTGCATAGAGTCAACTCGTGCCACCACCGAAGTCCGCCACTGACGGAAGCGACGGCCGTGCATCCCCCAACTCCCTCGGCACCTCCGGACCTCTCCGTGGCTCCCGCGGCTCGGGCGGAGGATGCTGGTCGGGGTCGTCGTAGTGCCTGAGCCGCTGAGCGATGCGCTTCCGGAACTCGTGCAACTCGGCCGCATCCAGGAACTCGCTGGCCGTCTGGATCGCGGCGTCGGCGAGAGGCCGGGCCTGCGCCTCCTCGATGCGCTGCTCCCGTTGCTCCCACCGGTTGAGAAGGTCCAACCTCACGCCACTCTCGGGGTCCATGCCAGAGCGACTCCGGAGTGATTCGAGCTGGGACTCAAGACGGTCGAGCTGCTTCGCTGCGGGACGGACCCGACCCTTGCCATCCAGGGGGCCGGCGACCTCGACGTACCGGTGCAGCCTGTCCACCATCAACTCAAGTCGGGCGATGCTGGCGACATGCGACCGGTAGTGGCGCAGTTCCAACCACGGGCACTCCTCAATGAGCGCTTCGGCGTGCGCTGGTACGAGGTCGTCGAGGTCGCTTGAGTAAGCGCCATGACGGACACTGTTCCGGTTCGCCGGTTGGCCGCCAGGTCGCCCTGTGGTCTCGTCGTCGCTCATTTCCCGTCCCTTCTGTCGGGTCTGCCTACTGCGTTCAGGTACCTACCGGTTCGGAGCGCCGGCGACGGTCGCCACGAGCACGCTTGCTGCATGGTTCGCGGTGCCTGTCTCGCATCGTTTCGCGGGCCGCACAGAAGGCACTAATGACGGGTTCCCCAAACCCTTGGCAGCCGCTCTGACCTGCGCCAACAACGGCGCATCTATCGCACTTCTCTCCCGCCAGCCGCTCGGCGCGCTGGATTCGTCTTCCCAGTCGCCGAGAGGTCGGTCGTACAGAGGCCGCACAGCGAAGGCCGTGGGGTTCCCAATCGGTGAGGTCCTGTCCGGTTCGTTTCGGGCTGCGGGTCTCGGGTTATGGGTTTTCTCGCTTTTCTCGCTTTCTGCGATGTGGGGGTGGTGGGTTGGTGGGTCTCGCGTGAGCGCGTTTTTTCGCTTTATTCGCTGGCGTAGGTGATGGTGCGTGGTCGGCCGCCGGTCTTCTCGGTCTCGGTGTGGGCGAGGCCGAGGGTCTCTAAGAGTTCGCGGGCGTGTTGCAGACGCTCGCCTTTGTGGCGGCTGAACAGGTCGTGTTGTTGAGCGCCGGTGAGTCCGTCTGCGCCAGCCTGTCGGAGCGCTTCGAGGAGCCGGTCAGCGATCGGGTCGCCGGTCTCGTCGCCGAAGAGGTAGCGGACAGAATCCTCGGCGTACTGCCAGACGGCCGACGCGGCGTCGAGGTGCTCGGTGCCGATGTCGTCGGTGCCGTCGAGGCCGGCGTACAGGACACTCAGACGTAGTACCTGGGCCTCCGCTCTCGCGGTGAGGGCGCCCGCCATCCCGGCGAGGTCCGAGCCGGCCATCCGGGCGTACAACTCACCCCACTGGCCCTCTGCCTCTGCACCTCGCTCGAAGCGAGTAAAGCGACGGAAGCCCTCGACGCGGTGACGCAGCCGGGACACCAGCGGGTTGAGGTCGTCGTCGGTGAGGTCACCGCCTGACGGCAAGAGCTTCGACCGGCGAGCGGCGAGCCACAGGAACCTGTTCCCCCACCCGTTGGCGACTTCGGTCTCGGTGAGCGCTCGGCGCAGCTCCTCCTCGGTGATGTCCGCCAACACGGAGACGTGCGCCCCCGAGGCCGTCACGGTCCCGCGGCGTGACCGCACCGCGAGGGGGCCGCCGTCCCAGGCTTCGCGGATGATCGGTGAGAGCGTCGACCCGTCGCGCTTGGCGACGTTGAGCACGCGGGCGAGCTCGGGCTCGCGTACCAGCAGCCGCCGGTCGGGCGGACGCTCCTCGTCGTCGTCCGGGTCGCGGACCGCGTCGATGACCGCCTCCCCGGACCCGAAGCCGCCGACGATCCGGTCGGCCCACGCGGGATCGACGCGCTCGAGAACGCGCCGCACCTCGGTGAAAGCAGTGCCCTTCCGACTCCGCGACGTGTCACCCACCACCGCCACGAACAACCGGCCCGGATGATGGGCGCCACCGACACGAGCACCGGGACCGCCACCGACCATCGAGCCGACACACGTGAGGGTCGCGACGAGGAGCGCCGCCGGGTCCGCCTCGGTGTGAGGAGCCAACGTGTTCACCAGCTCCCCGGCGGGACCGTGCAACGCCGCGGGGTCGAGCGTCGGCCAGCCGGCCGGCGCTTCCAGTGCCTTCGGGGCTGCCTGCTCAGCGCGGATCCGGCCACGATCGTGAGCGGTCGGCGGCGACGCCAGACGATTCACGCCGCCTCCTCGGAGTGCCGACACGCGGCGAGGTAGTTCTTGCACACGAAACACATCCGATACGGCCGCCGCTCGGGCATCCGCAGATACGCCGGCCGACTGCCGTCACTCCTGGTACTCGGCCGACGCGGGCCGGCGGTCGTCACGCGGCGGGCCTTCACAAGTGCTCCCCGCGGATGAGCGATTCAAGCGCCTCACGGGGCACCCGGATCTTGCGGCCGACGCGGAAGTGTGGGATCTCGCCCCGGCTGACCGCCGCGTACGCCGCGGAGCGACCAATCCTCAGACGTTGTGCTGCCTCCTCGACCGTGAGCACCTCGGGCTCGGGGGTCATCGCCGCAGCACCTCCTCGATGAAGTCCGCGTAGCGGAGCGCGGCGTCGCCATGCGGCGACCGCACGCCTCTCTCCCACCGACTCACCGTCGCCGGCTGGACACCGACGACCTCGGCGACTTCGACGAGCGACAGACCGGCAGCCAAACGCGCGGCCCGTGCGGCGCCAGATCGAGCGAGTGAACGGACCCGGGCCAGTCGGGTGAGGTCTTGAGCGGTAAGAGTCATGACCGCATGGTCCGATGGTGGAACAGCTACGGTCAATAGCTGTACCTGTTCCTGAGCCGTCGGCTTCTGTGAACAGGAACAGTCGTTGACCAGTTCTGTACCGATTCGGTACCGTAGGTGCGTGAGCGCAACCGAGATCGTGCACCGAAGTCACCGGGCGTGGACCGACGAGCGCGGCCGCAGATACCGGGTGCACATTGACTGGGCGGTCGTCGGCGGACGGCTCCGGGCGGTCGCGATGCAGGTTGAAGCGGTCGGCGGTCACGAGGTCGACACCGAGGCCCTACGACGGCTCCCGCTTGGGACCTTCAAGACGGCCAGCCGACGGAAGGCGGCCGAAATGGCTCGCAAGCACCTTGAGCGCCCCGAACTCACCGACCGCCAGCGCGAACGCATCCGGAAGCGCCTCGGCGCCTACGACGAGCCGCGGCCCGGTCAACCTCCGGTGTCGCTGGAGATGCTGGAGACGGTGACGGCGTTCTACGAGGAGGCGGCCGACGCCGGCCTGCCTCCGACGAAGACGACTCACGAGCGACTGCATGAGCACGGCGTCGACGTCTCCCGGTCGACGGTCGGGAAGTGGGTGATGCGCGCCCGCGACGTCGGGCTGCTCGGTCCGACCGAGGAGCGGAAGGCCGGCGGCGTCAAGAAACGGAGGAGGAAGCGATGAGCAGAGGACACGTAGCTAGGAAGAGCAAGCGCTGGTACCCAGTGGTCAACTTGGGTGAGCAGCCCGCGGTGCGCTGCGTCGACTGCGGCCGTCGCCAGTGGGTCGAGGACGAACGGCCGGAGCGCTGCGAGAAGTGCGGCAGTGAGGTAAGGGACACCCAGGAGCGACGGCAGCGGTGGCATCCGGGCCACGACCGCAAGAGGGACGCCACCGACGAGCTGACGCGCATCCTGGGCCAGCTCCGGGACGGCGTGTACGTGCAGCCGACCCGACAGACGCTCGCGCAGTACTTCGACCAGTGGGCCGAGGGCGCCGCCGTGAACCTGCGGGACGCCACACTCGACAAGTACCGCCGGGACTTCGACCGCTATCTCCGGCGCCGGATCGGCGGTACGCCACTCCAGAAGCTGACGCCGTCGCGGCTGAACGCGCTGTACGCCGAGCTACTCCGCGAGGGAGGCCGCGACGGGCGGTCGCTCAGCGCGACGACGGTCGCCCATGTCCATGCTCTACTCAACAAGGTCCTCTCCGACGCGGTCGATGAGGGTGCGGTGGTCCGCAACGTGGCGCAGTCGGCGAAGCCGCCAAAGATGCCTCGGCCCGCCGACCGTGAGCTCACGGTGTGGTCTCCGGAGGAGATTCGTCGGTTCCTTGCCGGCGTCGCGGACGACCGCCTGGCGGCGCTCTGGCGCGTCTACGCGGTGACGGGCTGTCGCCGCGGGGAGGCGCTCGGGATGAAGTGGTCGGACCTCGACCTCGACGCGGGACGGTGGGCGGTCAGCCGCAGCATCGGCGCCACCAACGGGCGGCCCACGGTCACGCCACCGAAGACGGCGACGGGCCGCCGGGTGGTGGCGCTCGACGCGACGACGGTTGCGGCGCTCCGTGAGCACCGGAAGACGCAACTCGAGGACCGGATGGCCGCCGGCGCGGGCTACGTCGATGAGGGGTGGGTGTTCTGCCACGAGGATGGCCGCCCATTGCACCCCAACGTCGTGACGAAGCGGTTCGTGCGCACCATCAAGCGTCTCGGCCTACCGCGGATCCGCCTGCACGACCTCCGCCACTCGGCGGTCTCGGCGATGCTCGCGGCTGGCACCTCGACCAAAGCGGTCGCAGAACGCGTCGGCCATGCGAGTACGAGCTTCACGATGGATACCTACGCCTCGGTGCTCCCCCACGTTCAGGACAGCGCCGCGGCGCAGATCGCGTCAGCGATCGACGGGTAAGGGCTGCGCAGCGGCCTCAGCGCGCTTCAACGTCCGGAACGCCTCGGCCTGCGCCTTGCTCGTCTCCCAGAAGATCGGCTGATAGCCCTCGCGTTCCCATCCCAGGTATCCGATGAGTCGGAGGCCGGACCGCACCGCCGCACGCAGCATGTCGGCTTCGATCGCCAACCCCTGAACCTTCATGTGCTCAAAGTCGTTGCGGAACTCCCGAAGTAGCTCCAACGATTCCGCTTCGTTGTCAACCAAACTCCGGAGCGTCGGATCGTTCTCCGCAAGCGTGTCCAGAATCACATGATGGGGTGGCAACCACGGCTCGCCGTGTGGATACTCGCCGCCCTGCTCAACCGCTCCGACCCACTCATCCCACCAGTCAGGGGCCAAGCTTGCCCGCTCAGGGAACGTCAGCGACGCGCAGGCGAGATTCTGGATCGCGTTGACCACAGCGACGACCGCCCACTTGAGCTTCTGCGCGTTCGACCGTCCTGCCTCCAGATGAAGGGCCACCTCTTCCAGAGCATCGGCGAAGTCGATCACGTGGTCGGTGCGGAGCCACGCTGAGTCACTCTCCATCGTGCACTCCCGTCGCGATAGAAGTTCGTTAGAAGGTCCGGGCATTTCGGACACTACCGCGAAGCGGCCCAGGTCGAGGAATGTGCCTCTGACCTGGGCTTTCGTATTCGAGGCGGCGACGGGAATCGAACCCGTGTACAGGGTTTTGCAGACCCTTGCCTGAACCACTCGGCCACGCCGCCGACGCACGTCAGGATACGCGGGCGAGCGACGGTCCTCGCCACCCCTCCCACCTCGCCCCTTCCGAGCGCCCACCGGCCCCGCCCACCGGCGACGATCCTGAGCCAGCCCGACCGTCAGGAGGGCGGACCGTCAGGACGGGACGTGGAACTCGACGGGCGGCGGAGGGTCCAGCTCGGGGTTCGGATCGTGCAGGCGCTCCCGGGCCTCCCGCCGGTCGTCCTCGGTCAACTCCCGCGTGTCGGCGCAGAACTCCACCAGGATCCCGTTCGGGTCGGTCGCGTACACCGAGCGGCACCAACCGTGGTCGATCTCGGTGACCGTCTCCCCCGCGTCGAGCATCCGCTGCTTGCGGACCACGAGGTCGTCCTCGTCGGCGGCGGTGAACGCGAGGTGGTTGACCCAGCTCGGCAGCCCCAAGCCCTCCGAGATCGCCGGGTCGAAATCGCCGATCGTGTCGTCGTGGAGCTCCCAGAACGCGATCATCCCCCCGCCGCCGGTGTCGTAGAAGAGGTGCTTCGCCCAACCACCGTCCGGGGTGGCGGCCGCCTCCGCCTTGGCGAGCTCGAAGCCCATCACCTCCGTGTAGAACCGATGGGTGGCCTCCATGTCTCGAGTGGCCACGGCGACGTGGTGCAGTCCCATCCGCATCTCCCCGGACGACCGGCGACTCCTCGGCCGCCAGCTTCGCGCGCGCAGCGCCCCGGCGACCCCGTACGCTCCCGGAGATGAGCATCGGCCACTACGAGAACCCCCACCTGGTCGTCGAGTGGCACCGGGAGCTCCCCGAGGGCACGGGGTGCGAACCGCTCCGTCTGGTGACACCCGACCGGGCGATGGCGCCCGGATGGCTCTACTGGCGCGGCGACGAGACGACCGCCGTGCTCGTCGCCCACCCCCGCGCCGACTTCGCCCGCCACTACACGGTCCCCGGCCTCGTCGAGCGCGGCTTCGCGGTGCTCACCCTCAACACCCGCTTCGCGGGCAACCCCACCGGGATGATCCACGAGGCGGCCCTCGTCGACGTCGCCGCGGCCGTCACCGAGCTGCGGCGCCGGTTCGCTCGGATCGTGCTCCTCGGCAACTCCGGTGGCGGCTCGCTGCTCGCCCTCTACCAGCACCAGGCGACCGCCCCCGAGGGCGAGCGCCTCGTCGACACCCCCGACGGCCGGCCCTACGACCTCAACGCCTTCGAGATGCCGCCGGGCGACCTCTTCGTCGCGCTCGCCGCCCACCCGGGCGAGGGCCACCACCTCCTCCACAGCATCGACCCCTCCGTCACCGACGAAGCCGACCCGCGCTCCTGCGACCCCGCCTTCGACATGTACGACCAGCGCAACGGCTTCGCCGAGCCGCCGGACGAGAGCCGCTACGACCGCCAGTTCGTCGACCGCTACCGCCGGGCCCAGCGCCGCCGCGTCGAACGTCTCGACGAGCACGCGAGAGCCGACGTCGAACGCCGTCGCGCCGCGCGCGGTCGCTGGCGGGAGTCGGGCGACCCCGACGACCGGCGGGAAGCGACCGCCGTGGAGCTCCTGACCGTCTACCGGACCGACGCCGACCCGCGCTGCACCGATCTCAGCCTCGACCCCTCCGAGCGCACCTACGGCTCCCTCTGGGGGACCCGCCCCGACTGGACCGACTACGGGCCGGTCGGCCTCGCGCGCGTCCAGACCCCCGAGGCGTGGCTGTCCACCTGGTCGGGCCTCTCGTCGCGTGCCGCTCTCACCGAGACGGGCTCGCGGGTGACCGTCCCGTGCCTGCACGTCTCGTACACCGCCGACCACGCGATCTTCCCCACCGACGCGGATCTCGTGTGCCGCTCGCTCGGGACCGACGCGCTCACGCGGCTCACCTTCGACGCCGACCACTACGGCTTCCCGGAGCAGCAAGGCCGGGAACCGGCCGTCGCGGCCATCGCGGACTGGATCGACGAGCAGTAGTCCGAGCGCGCCACCGATTCTCGACAATCGCCGCAGAAGTGAGGGCCCGAAGGTCCCGAATGCCTCCCGACCCGTCACGCGGGCTTCCCCGATCTGCCGACGGATGGTGGAATACGAGCACTCCGGTGGAAGTGGGAGGCACGTCGGTGGCCGACACCGTCAACACGCCAGCGGGCGCCGAGCGTTCGAGACCGCCCAGCGAGCACCGAGATCACGACCAGCATCGAGACCACTACGTGGGCGACGACCGCCGCAACGCGCCCACACCGGTCCGCCCGGCAGACCTGGGCGTCCTCGCCGTCGTCCTCGGTTCGATCGTGGCGATCTTCGTCGTGATCCGCATCGACCTGCTCGCCGACGGGTCGCTCCTCGCGCAGGTCGACACCGACACCCTCGCCACGTGGCTGAACGCCACCATCGCCGTCCTCGGCACCGTCGTGGCCGTCTTCGGGTTCATGCGCTGGCGGCTCACCGGCGAGAGCCGGCCCCTCTGGGTCGCAGCCGCGGCGCTGCTCCTCGGCACCGGCGCGATCGGCCTCGGCCACCTCCTCCCCGACGTGACCTCCCCCGAGGCGGAGGACTCCTTCCTCCACGCGCTCCAACCGGGAGCCCGCCTCGCCGCCGTCCTCTTCGTCATCGCCGCCGCCAACCTCCCCCAGGTCGACACGCGCATCACCCCCCGCCGGCTCACGATCGCAGCCGTCGCGATCGCCGTCGCGGCCGCCGCCGCCATCCACAACCTGGACGCCCTCCAGCGGCTCCTCGACGCCGAGACCAGCCACCCCCTCTTCGCCGTCGCCTGGTGCACGGCGGCCGCGGCCCACACGGTCGCCGCGGTGCGGAGACGCCGACGTGACCACCTCGCGGTCGCCATCGCCGCGGTGGCACTGGCCCTCGCCGAGGTGACCCGAACCGTCGCGCTCGGCATGCCCGCCGACGCGATCACCGGCGCAGCGCTCCTCGAGATCGTGGCCCTCGGGGTCCTCCTGAGCCAGGGGACCCGCGACCTCGAGATCGCCTACACCGCACAGCGGGCCCGCCTGCTCGACCGCGAGGTCGCCTACGAGACGGTCAACACCCGCATGCGGGCCGAGCACGCGGCGCACGAGGAGCGCGCCCACGACGCGAAGAACGCGCTGTTCGCCATCGAGGGGGCCGCCAGAACCCTCGACCGCTACCGCGACCACCTCGACCCGGAGCGCAGGGCACAGCTCGGCGAAGCGGTCAGCGCCGAGATCGCTCGCCTCCAGACGCTCATCCAGGCCCAGCGCGAGCCCGAGGCGTGTGCCCCCTTCAGCCTCGCCGAGCTCGTCACACCGATCGCGACCTCCGAGCGCGCCCGGGGGATGCGCCTCGACACCGACGTTCCCGGCGGGCTCGTGGCCACCGGCCGACCCACCGACACCGCCGAAGCCGTCCGCAACCTCCTCGACAACGCACGGCGATACGCGCCCGGCTCTCCGGTCACCCTGCGCGGCGAGATCGACGGGGACTGGGCCGTCGTCTACGTCGAGGACCGCGGGCAGGGCATCGGCCGCGAGGAGCGCCGCTCGATCTTCGAGCGCGGCCGTCGCGGATCGTCGGCCCGGGGAACCGACGGAACCGGCCTCGGCCTCTTCGTCTCCCGTCGCCTGATGGTCGACCAGGACGGCGACCTCTGGGTCGAGAACCGGCCCGGCGGCGGCGCCCGCTTCGGCCTGTGCCTGCCCCTCGTCCGCGGGACCGACGACGTGGTCCCCGGGCTCGACGTGGCCGTCGAGCCCGACACGGACGACGCGGAGGCCCGCGACACGACCGGGGAGCACAGCCTGCGATGAACCGCCTGCGGGCGCTCATCGTCGACGACCACGCGCTGATCGCCCAAGGCGTCGCTCTCGCCCTCGAGGGCGAGAGCGTCGACACCCGCGTCACGATGGGCCCGCGCCACGACGACGTCCTCCGGGCCGCCGAGGAGCATCGGCCCGACGTGGTGCTCCTCGACCTCCAGCTCGAGGGCGAGATCGGCTCCGCCGTCCCCCTCATCGCCCCCCTCGCCGAGCTGGGAGCCAAGGTGCTGGTCGTCACCGGCGTGACCGACCGGCCCGACCTCGCCGAGTGCATCGAAGCCGGCGCCGACGGGATCGCCAGCAAGAGCGAACCCTTCGAGTCGCTCGTCGCCACGCTGCTCAAGATCGGACGCGGCGAGGCCGTCATGTCGAAGCACGAGCAGTACGCGCTCCTCGACGAGCTCCACGAGCACCGTCGCGACGAGCGCCGCCGCTTCGAGCCGTTCGAGCGGTTGACCCCGCGAGAGCGCCAGGTGCTCTCCCGCCTCGTGGCCGGCCTCCAAGCCGAAGCGATCGCGCACGAGTCGTACGTCTCGATCGCCACGATCCGGAGCCAGATCCGCTCGATCCTCCAGAAGCTCGGCGTGAGCTCGCAGCTCCAGGCCGTCGCCGTCGCCCGCGACGCCGGCTGGGCCGACACCTCCGCGTCGGTCTCGGGCTGAACCTCCCGACCTCGGGACCCGACTCCTCGAGATTGGGGATGTGAGACGCGCCGCGGGTGGTCATCGTGTGCCATAGCCATTCCTCGAACCGACCCATGGAGGCGCGCTCGTGGACGAGATCCACCACGACCTCGGCGACGAGACGGGAGCCACCGCGATCGAGTACGCGCTCGTCGCGTCGCTCGTCTCGATCGTGATCCTCGCCGCCGTCGTCGCCGTCGGCACCTCGGTCGTCGACCTGTTCCAAAGGGTGGTCGACGCCTGGCCCTCGTAGACCCCCACCTCGACGTTCTGAAGCTCACCGCGCCCCCGGGTCGTCCCGGGGGCGCATCGCGTGCGGCCCCGGACGGGTTCCACATTCATCAATCTTGGCGATGGCGCAGGGCCCGATCTCCCGCATCCTGTTCCTCAGACCACACGCCGGTCGGAACACGAGAACCACCACGGGAGGACACCCACGATGCAGTTCCTGCTCAACATCCAGACCTGGCTCCAGGCCCGCTACGAGGCCGAGGACGGCGCCACCGCCATCGAGTACGGCCTGATCGCCGCGCTCATCTCCGTCGTGATCATCACCGCGGTGACCTTGGTCGGCACCAACCTGACCGCCGTGTTCAACAAGGTGGCCGGCGCCCTGAGCTAGCGCCCTACGACCCGAGGCGCGGGCCCCCGGAGACGCCGTCCCGGGGGTCGGCGCGCGCTCGGACCGGGTGCGCGCCCGGACCGGGCACGCGCTCCATCGGCCCGCCCACCGCCGCACCGCCGGCAGACCGGCCGACCGACCCGCCAAATCATCAATTCTGCCGATGCCGCCGGGCCCCGGGCAGCGCATCCTCGACGCATGAGGCCGACGGAGGTCGCGATGACCCGACGAGCAACCAGGACGAGCCGCGGCGAGGGCGGCGCCGCTGCCATCGAGCTCGCGCTCATCCTCCCCGTCCTGGTGCTCCTGCTCTTCGGGATCATCGAGTTCGGACGCGGCTACAACGCCAAGATCGAGATCACCGGCGCCGCCCGCGAGGGAGCCCGCGTCCTCGCCCTCGACAGCGGCGACCCCGCAGCCACGGTCGCGGCCGCCGCCCCCACCCTCGACGCCGGGAACCTCCAGGTCACCACCTCCGGATCACCCTGCGTCACCGGCACCCAGGCCAGCGTCACGGTGAGCTACCCGTTCGACTACAACATCCCGCTCTTCGGCACCAACACGATCACACTGAGCTCCACGGGGGTCATGCGATGCGACGGATGACCCTCGAGATACCCGAGGCGCTCCGCGTTCGCGGCGAGCGCATCCGGGACGAGCGGGCCAGCACCGTCGTCATCGTCGCGCTCCTCCTCGTGGTCCTCATGGGCATGGCCGCCGTCGTCGTCGACGTCGGCGCCCTCTACCAGGAGCGCCGCGAGCTCCAGAACGGCGCCGACGCCGGTGCCCTCGCGGTCGCGAAGGACTGCGCCGTGGGTGACTGCGGCCCCTACCACACGACGGCCCAGGCGCTCGCCGGCCCCAACGCCGGAGACGACCTCGCCACCGTCGACGACGTCGGCATCGACCTGGCCGCCCACACGGTCAAGGTCGACACCAGCACCCACGACGCCGAGGGCGGGTCGGAGATCCTCCACTGGTTCGCGTCGCTCCTCGGCAACGACGGCTCCACCGTGAGGGCCTCGGCCATCGCCCGCTGGGCGGCCCCGCAGGCCGGCGCCACGCTCCCCCTGACCCTGTCGCAGTGCGAGGTGACCGGTGGAGCCACCCTCACGAAGGACAACATCCCCTTCGGCACGACGATGGCCTTCGCGTTCCACGACGGCGACAACGCCGAGCCGTGCAACGGTCCCGCGGGCCAGGACCTCGCGGGCGGGTTCGGCTGGCTCGACACCAACGGGAGCTGCGAGGCCGACATCTCCGTCGGCGGCCAGGCCGGCTCCTCGCCCGGCGCGGCACCCCCCAACGTCTGCGTGCCCGACGACTTCGACGGCGAGATCCACGTTCCCGTCTTCACCGACGTCTCGGGCACCGGCAACACCGGCGCCTTCACGATCGGGGGCATCGTCGCCTTCCAGGTCGACGCCGCCCGGCTGCTCATGGGCCACGGCTCCTGGCAGTGGGGCGACCTCACCCTCTGCGACGAGACCAACGGCAACGGCAACGGCGGAAGCGGCAACGGCGGAAGCGGCAACGGCGAAAGCGGCAACTCCACGAGCGGAGGCAGCGCGCCGCAGGACCAGGCCTGCATCGTCGGGCACTTCGTCGAGGGCAGCTTCATGCCCGTCGGCGAGCCCGGCGACGACACCACCCCCGACCTCGGCGTCTACACCGTCGAGCTCGTCGCATGACCCGTCGCGATCACCACCAACGAACCACCGGAACACCGGAACACCAGGAGGAACCATGAAGCGCAGAATCGTCGGTGTCACGAGCGCCGTGCTGCTCGCCGCCCTCGGCACCCTCGTGCTCGTCGGCTACGTGAACGCCGCCGAGGAGCGCGCCCTCGCCGGCGAGGAGACCGTCGACGTCCTCGTCGTCGCCAAGGCGATCGACAAGGGCACGGCCGCCACCGAGCTCGCCGACATGGTGCGAGAGGAGCAGGTGCCGGCGAAGGTGAGGGCGGAAGACGCCGTCACCGACCTCGACACCCTGGGCGACCACGTCGCCTCCGTGAGCCTGAGGCCGGGTGAGCAGATCGTCGCCGGCCGCTTCGTCGACCCCTCCGACCTCGAGAGCGTCGGGCAGGTCGAGGTGCCCGACGGGCTCCTCCAGGTCACCGTGGCGCTCGCTCCCGAACGGGCCGTGGGCGGGCTCATCGAGCCCGGCTCCACCGTCGGGGTGCTCGCCTCGTTCGAGCCCTTCGAGAGCGAGGACGAGAACGGCCAGCAGGGACCCAAGAGCCCCAACTCGACGCACTTCATCAAGCACAAGGCGCTGGTGACGGCCGTCCAGTCGTCCGACCGCGCCGCCAGCGACGACGACGACCCCAACCAGGCGCCGTCGGGCAACCTCCTCGTCACGATGGCCCTCACCGCCCCCGAGGTCGAGCGGGTCGTCTTCACCGCCGAGCACGGGTCGCTCTGGCTGGCCTTCGAGCCCACCGACGCCCCCACCGACGGCACCCAGGTCATCACCAGAGCCGAGGTCTACTCATGAGCCGCATCGTCCTCGCCAGCACCGACACCCAATTCGAAGCCCGGATCCGCACGGTCTTCGGCAACAGCCTGAACGGGCACCTCCGGCGCTTCGGGGAGAACCTCGAAGGCGACACCGAGGAGGTCGTCTCCGAGCTCACCCACACCTCGCCCGACGTGGTCGCCTTCGGCGACGACGTCGGCCTCGACACGGCGCTGCGACTCGCCCGCGTGCTCGAACGGGACCGTCCTGAGGTGACCGTCATGCTGGTCACCGAGCCCTCCACGAAGCTGTGGGAACAGGCCATGAAGGCAGGTGTCGAGGTGGTCCTCCCGCCCGACGCCGGCGACGACCAGGTCCGCGAGGAGTTCGAGCGGGTGCTCGCGGCGGCGGACCGCCGCCGCGAGGTCATCGCCGGAACGAGCGAGGGCAACCCCCGCTCGCACCGTGTGATCACGGTCACCGCCGCCAAGGGTGGCGCCGGCAAGTCGGTGGTGGCGACCAACCTGGCCATGGGCCTGGCGATGGCCGCACCGGGCAAGGTCGCCGTCGTCGACCTCGACCTCCAGTTCGGCGACGTCGCCGGCGGGCTCCAGCTCGTGCCGCAACACTCGATCGCCGACGCGGCCCGCACCCCGGGGCTCGACCTCACCAGCCTCAAGGTGTTCCTGACCCCGCATCCCGCCAGCTTCTACGCGCTCTGCGCCCCCGACTCGCCCACCGAAGCCGACACCGTCTCCGTCGAGACGACCCAGCACGTCCTCGAGCTCCTCTCCGAGGAGTTCCGATACGTCGTCGTCGACACCGCCGGAGGCATCGACGAGCACACGCTCGTCGCCTTCGAGGCGGCCACCGACCTCGTCCTCGTCGGCAACATGGACGTGGCGAGCGTGCGCGCCACCCGCAAGGAGGTGGAGGTGCTCGACCAGCTCGACCTCCTCCACCAGGTGCGCCACTTCGTGCTCAACCGCGCCGACAGCCGCGTCGGCCTCGACCCCCACGACGTGGAGGCCACCGTCGGTCTCCGGATCGACGTGGCGCTGCCCAGCTCCCGCGGGGTTCCCGTCTCGTTCAACCAGGGAGCACCGATCGTGCAGTCCGATCCCCGCTCCCCCGTCGCCAAGGAGCTGATGGCGCTCGTCGAGCGCTTCGCCGAGCTGCCGGCGGAGCACAAGACCACCACCAGCATCCTGCCCTGGAGGAAGTGATGAAGCTCAGCGAACGCATCGGCCAGAAGCAGGGTCACGGCGGTGGCCAGGCCACCCTCACACCGAACCAGGACCCCGAGGTCCACCATCCCCGCGAGGTCGAGCAGGCCGAACCGGCACCCAGCAACCCGCTGGCCGAGCTCAAGCAACGAGCCCAGGAGGCACTCTTCGCCCGCCTCGGCACGCGCCTCTACGACGCGTCGCTGAGCGAGGAGCAGCTCCGATCGTTCGTCGTCCAGGAGCTGGGCCAGGTGCTCGAGGCCGAGGAGACCCCGCTCTCCCCGGCCGAGCGCCAGCGCCTCGTCGCCGACATCACCGACGACGTGCTCGGTCACGGACCGATCGAGGAGTTCCTCAACGACCCCGACGTCACCGAGGTCATGGTCAACTCGCTCGACTTCGTCTACGTCGAGCGAGCGGGCAAGCTCCACCAGACCGGCGTGCGCTTCCTCTCCGAGGAGCACCTCCGCCGAGTCATCGAGCGGATCGTCACCCGCATCGGACGTCGCATCGACGAGTCGTCGCCGATGGTCGACGCCCGCCTCGACGACGGCTCGCGGGTCAACGCGGTGATCCCGCCCCTCGCCGTCGACGGTCCCGCCCTGACCATCCGCAAGTTCTCCCGGGACCCCTACGGCGTCGAGGACCTGATCGGGTTCGGGACCATGACCCGTGAGACCGCCGAGCTCCTCGAGGCCTGCGTCGCGGGCAAGCTCAACGTGCTCGTCAGCGGCGGCACCGGCACCGGCAAGACCACACTGCTCAACGTCCTCTCCGGGTTCATCCCCGCCGACGAGCGCATCGTCACCATCGAGGACGCCGTCGAGCTCCAGCTGCGCCAGGAGCACGTGGTGCGCCTCGAGAGCCGCCCGCCCAACATCGAGGGCAAAGGCGAGGTCACCATCCGCGACCTGGTGCGCAACGCGCTGCGCATGCGCCCCGACCGCATCGTCGTCGGCGAGGTCCGCGGCGCCGAGGCCCTCGACATGCTCCAGGCCATGAACACCGGCCACGAGGGCTCGCTCTCGACCGTCCACGCCAACGCTCCCCGCGACGCCCTGTCCCGCGTCGAGACCATGGTGCTGATGGCGGGGATGGACCTGCCGGTGCGCGCCATCCGCGAGCAGGTCGCCTCGGCGCTCGACGTGATCGTGCAGCTCGCACGGTTGCGCGACGGCACCCGCCGCATCGTGGCGATCACCGAGGTCGAGGGCCTCGAAGGCGACGTGATCACCATGCAGGACATCTTCTCGTTCGACCACTCGGGCGGCATCGGCGAGGACGGCCGCCACCGCGGCACCGTCAAGGCCACCGGGCTGCGCCCCAAGTTCACCGACAAGCTCGAGCACGACGGGGTGCACCTGCCCGCCAGCGTGTTCAACCCGGACCTGGCACCGGCCACGGTCGGCAACGGCAAGGGGAGGAAATCGTGAGACGACGTGCGCGCAGGCGGCTGCACCGGATCCGGCGAGCCGCGATCACCGTCACCGCCGCCGCGGCTGTGCTCGCCACGATGGGCGCTCCCGCGGCCGGACAGGTCGGCACAGGCGACTCGGGCGGCATTGGCGACACCGGCGGCGCGGACAGCACCGCCCGGCTCCGGATCGTCGCCGTCGACTCCAGCGCCCACCCCGAGGTCACCCTCACCGTCGATCCCCCCGCCGAGCTGGCCGACACCGAGCTCGACGCGAGCGCGTTCCACCTCACCGAGAACGGCGACCCGCTCGACGAGCGCGTCGCGCGGGTCGGCGACGACGGTGCCGCAGCGAGCACCGCTCCCGGGCTCGAGGTGGTGCTCGTCGTCGACACCTCCGGCAGCATGCAGGGCGAGCCGCTCGCCGGCGCCGAGCAAGCCGCCAGGAGCTTCCTGGCGCAGATGCCCCCGGGCACCCGCGTCGCCGTGGTGGCCTTCGGCGACACCCCGCAGCTCGTGAGCCCGATGTCCGCGGACACCGCCGCCGCCATGGCCGCGCTGGACGGCCTCGAAGCCTCGGGCGAGACCGCACTCTACGACGCCCTCGGCACGGCGCTCGCCCAGTTCGGTCCGCCCGCCGAGAGCCTCCGCCAGAGCCTCGTCGTGCTCTCGGACGGTGGCGACACCGCCAGCAGCGCCACCCTCGAGGCGACCTCCGCGCTCGTCTCGGACGCCGGCGTGGAGTTCGCCGCGGTCGAGCTGGTGACCTCCGAGTACGACGGCACGGCGCTGCGCACGCTCGCCGGCGCCGGAGGCGGCACCATCGTCTCCGCCGACGCCCCCGAGCAGCTCGTGACCTCGTACGAGGCCGTCGCCTCCGACCTGTTGAACCGCTACCTCGTCACCTACACGACCCAGCGGGGCGGATCCACCACCGTCGAGCTCACGGTCGACGCCGCAGGCGTCACCGCCACCACGAGCCGCGCCGTCCAACTGCCGACGCTGCGCTCCGGACCGGCGCTCGCCGCACCCGAGGCGCGCGTCGCCCCCGAGCCCGGCTGGCTCGGCAGCACCGCCGCCCTCTACACGGGGACCGCGATGCTCGCGACGTTGCTGGCCGCGCTGTCGGCCCGGGTGATCTTCCGGCCCCGCGAGCGCCGGGTGCACCTCGCCGGTCGCTTCGGCGAGCGCACCGCGAACATCCGATTCCCGGCGGTCTCCGAGTGGGGCGAGCGGTTGAGCGACGCCGCGCAGCGCCGCCTCGAGCGCACCGGACGCGATTCGAACCTGTACCGGTCGCTCGAGCAGGCGGGGATCGAGCTCCGCCCGGGCGAGCTCGTCGTCATGGCGGCGCTCTCGGGCGTCGGGGCACTGGCGGTCGGCACCCTCTTCGTCCACCCGATCGTCGGCATGCTCCTCGCCGGCGCGGTCGGCACCGCGTTCCCCGTCGTGCTCCGCCGCAAGGCTCGCCGTCGGAAGGCCCGGTTCGGAGAGCAGCTCGCCGACACGCTCCAGCTCATCACCGGCAGCCTCCGGGCCGGCCACTCGATCCTCCAGGCGGTGGACTCGGTCGCGACCGACGCCCCCTCCCCCACCAAGGAGGAGTTCCACCGCCTCGTCACCGAGACCCGCCTCGGCCGCGACCTCCCCGACGCCCTCTGGGCCATGCACCAGCGGATCGGCAACCAGGACTTCGAGTGGTTCGTCCAGGCGCTCCAGATCCACCGAGAGGTCGGCGGCGACCTGGCCGAGATCCTCGACACGGTCGCCACCACCGTCCGCGACCGCACCCACCTGCGCCGTCAGGTCCAGACCCTGAGCGCCGAGGGCCGCCTCTCCGCGGTCATCCTCTTCGTGCTGCCCATCGCCGTCGGGGCGATGGTCTCGATCGTCAACCCCGGCTACCTGAGCGAGCTGTTCGAGCCCGGGATCGGGTTGGCGCTCCTCACGGCAGCGGGACTGCTCATGACCGTCGGTGCCATCTGGCTCCGCACGATGACCCGGCTCGAGTTCTAGGAAGGGACACGAGATGCCTCTCCACGTCGTCCTCGCCGCCGCAGCCGTGATCGGCGCGATCCCGCTGCTCTGGTGGGCGCTGGCCTCGGACCGCCAGCCGGCCGCCCAGGCCGTGGCACGCAACCTCGCCGGGAGCCGAGCCGCCCTCACCGACCTGCGCCGCACGATGCTCCAGCGCTCGGCGAGCGAGCGCGCCCTCGAACCGGCCGTGGCAGCGCTCGCTCGCACGGCACGACGGTTCAGCCCGGCCGGTGTCAGCGAGTCCGTGGAGCACAAGGTCGTCCTCGCCGGGGTCTCACACTGGGGCATCGAACGGGTCCTCGCGGCCAAGCTCGGCCTCGGCCTCGCCGGCTTCGGCTTCGGGTTCCTCGTCTGGGCCGGCGACCCGTCGCCGGTCACCTTCCTCGCCTGGGCGCTCGCGACCGCCGTCGGCTACTTCGGGGTGGACGGGATCCTCAGCAGCCGTGCCCAGACCCGTCAGGAGGCCATCCAGAAGGAGCTCCCCGACACCATCGACCAGATCACGATCAGTGTCGAGGCCGGCCTCGGGTTCGAGGCAGCGCTCTCGCGCATCGCCCAGACCGGCATCGGGCCACTGGCGGGGGAGCTCTCACGCACCCTCCAGGACATCCAGCTCGGCGTCTCCCGCCGCGAGGCGATGGACAAGCTGCTGCACCGCACCGACGTGGAAGACCTGCGCCGCTTCGTCCACGCCATGCGCCAGGCGGAGGGCTACGGCATCCCCATCGCCCAGGTGCTCCGGGTCCAGTCCGCGGAGCTGCGCGACAAGCGCCGCCAGCGGGCCGAGGAGCAGGCCATGAAGATCCCCGTGAAGATCGTCTTCCCGGTGGTGCTCTGCATCTTCCCCACCCTGTTCATCGTGATCCTCGGACCCGCCGTCATCCGCATCGTGCAGGACTGGCCGAGCTAGGCCTCCGCCGGTCACTCACCCCAGGAGACCCCGTCCATGCGACCCCGGACCCAGAACGTCGCCGCCCTCCTCGCCGACCTGCGCTCGGCCACCCCGAGCGCCAGGCACCGCCGCGCGCCGTTCCGCACGGCGTTCGACCCGCTCGACCAGAGCCTCGCCGGCGGGCTGCGCTCCCAGGACCTCGTGATCGTCGGCGGCAAACCGGGAGTCGGCAAGACCATGGCCGCCCTCCAGTGGGCCCGTGAGATGGTGCTCGACGGCGCGAACGTCGTCTACGCCTCCTACGAGCACACCCCCGAGATGCTGACCGCCCGACTGCTCCTCCAGGAGCTCGGCTCGCTCGTCCGCGCCGAGAACCTCTTCCAACTCGACGACGTCCGCCGTGGAGTCACCGACTTCGCGGCCGGATGGAAGACCCTCGAGGACGTGGGCGACGAGCGGGGACTGCTCGCCGACGCCATCGCCTGCGTGGAGGCGTACGCCCACCGCCTCTGGCTGGTTCCGGCCTCGTCGAGCACCACCGGCGTCCCCGAGCTCACCGAGCTCGTCGACCGGTACGGCGAGGAGCGCACCGCCCTCGTCGTCGACTACCTCCAGAAGGTGGCGCTGCGCCCCGAACCCGCCGACGAGGGCGAGAAGGTGGTCCGGGTCGCCGACGGATTGAAGGACCTCGCCCTCACCCGCGACTGCCTGGTGGTGGCGGTGGCCGCCTCCAGCCAGGAAGGCCTCACGGCCCACCGCCAGCGGGCCCACCACCTCCGCGGCTCCTCCGCGCTGGCCTACGAGGCCGACGTGATCGTCATGCTCAACGAGAAGGCCGACGCCGTCTCGAAGGTCCACCTCGCCTACGACCCGGTGCGCGCCGAGACCTTCAAGCACATGACCGTGTTCTCGATCGAGAAGAACCGCAGCGGCGAGTCGGGCCTCGACATGGAGTTCCAGAAGGACTGGGCGCACGCGCGCTTCGTCTCCCCCGGACGCTGGGTGGCCGAGCGCCTCGCGGACGAGCGGGTGATGGCCGAGTAGCGCCCACAGGACGACACGGGGCCGCGCGCGATGTGTGAGTGTGGTGCAGTCAATACGACTGCACCACACTCACACATTCAGATGGGTGGCGCGCTCAGCGCCTCAGCCCGTCATCGCCTCAGCCCGTCAGCCCGTCAGCGCGAAGGGCGGGCGAGGAGCAGGGCGAACCCTTCGTCCGACGACGTGAACCACCGCACCGGCTCGAGGCCCGCCTGGCCGAGCTCCGACTCCACACCCTCCCTCGTGAACTTGGTGGAGATCTCGGTGCGGAGCTCCTCTCCCGCCTCGAACCTCACCTCCACGTCGACCGCGGCGAGGTGCGCCTCCACGTCCCGCAGCGCGCGCAGTCGCATCTCCACCCACGAGTGCTCGGGGACGAACCGGGCCAGGTGCTCGAAGGCGTCGACGGGCAGGTCACCGTCGAGCTCACGGTTGATCACCTCGAGGACGTTGCGGTTGAACGCTGCGGTCACCCCGGCCGCGTCGTCGTAGGCGGCCTCGAGGGCCGCCACGTCCTTGACGAGGTCGAGACCCAACAGGAGGTGGTCGTCGCCCTCGAGCATCCCCGCCACCTGCGGGAGGAACTTGGCGCGCTCCCCCGGGTCGAGGTTGCCGATCGTCGAGCCCAGGAACGCCACCATCCGGCGCCCGCCCCGCTCGATCCGGCCCAGGTCCTCGTGGAAGTCCCCGACCACGCCCACGACCTCGAGCCACGGATGGTCACCGATGAGCGTCGCCGCGGCCTGCCGGATGGCGTCCTCGCTGACGTCGAGGGCCACGTAGCGGTCGCCGGTGCCGCGCTCGTGCATCGCCTCGAGGAGCAGACGCGTCTTGCGCGACGACCCCGAGCCCAGCTCGAGCAGCTCCTCCGGACGCGCCAACTCGACGACGTCACCGGCGTGCGCCTCCAGGATCTCGGTCTCCGAGCGGGTCGGGTAGTACTCGGGCAACCGGGTGATCTCCTCGAAGAGCTCCGAGCCCCGGGCGTCGTAGAAGTACTTGGGCGGCAGCTCCTTGGGCCCGACCAGCAGCCCGGCACGCACGTCGGCGGCCAGCTCGTCCCGCAACGCCGCCGGAGTCGAGAGCCGCTCGATCCGCACCGCGCCGGCGCTCACGCCGCGGGGCTCCCGAGCGCGAGGGGACGCGTGGTGGTCCCACCGGCCGCGACCTCCACGAGGTGGTCGTCGGCCACCGACTGCCACGCCTCGTCGTCGTCGAGCGGCTCCGAGGCGATCAGGCTGGCGTGCCGCCACCGCTCGCCCCCCTGGAGCACGGCCAGCGGATTGTTGGAAGCCACGCCGTGCGAAGTGCGCACCGCGACGACACGCTCCCCGTCGCCGACCACGAGGTTGAGGGTCGCCTCGGCGTCCGCTTCGGCGCACACACCGACGACCTCGCCGGCGGCGGCCCGCACCGCCTCGGCGAGACCGGCCTCGGGGCGCGCGTCGAGGTGCTTGACGACCGTGAGGAAGACCAGCAACGAGTCGGAGAACGCTTCGAGGCGCGCGTGGAGGTCGTCGGGGAGGCGCTCGGCGAGCACCCGACCCGTGCGCTCGCGGAACCTCCCCAGCCAGCCGTTGTGGGCACCGGCGAGCCTCCCGTGGGTGAACGGCGCCACGGTCGCCGGCCCGAAGGGCACACCGGGCGTCGCGGAGCGGACCGCGGCGATCTGCACGGCCCCGCGCAACCTCGGCGCCAGGGTCGGCAGGTTCGGGTCCGACCAGGGAGGGCGCTCCGACACGTATCGCAGCGGTTCCCGCGCGCCCGTCTCCCCGACCTCCCCGGTCGCTCCGGTCGCCCCTGTCTCCCCGGTCGCCCCTGTCTCCCCGGTCTCCCCGGTCTCCCCGGTGTTCCCGGCGTTCCCGGTCTCCCCGGGGTCGGCCGGTGGCCACCAGGCCACACCCGTCCCGTCGACGTTGACGTGGCCCGAGAGCATCTCGGCGGGGGCGTACGCCTGCCGGTCGAGCGAGTGGGGAGGATCGTAGAGCAACGCGCTCAGCGGCACGGGCGGACCGACGTAGGCGGCGAGGCGGCACACGGGGCTCAGGCCGGGTCGTAGGCCACGCGCACGCCGGAGAAGATCTGCCGGCGCTGCGGATGGTCCCAGTTGCGGAACGTGGCCCGTGCGACCAGGGCGTCGGTGGCCCAGGACGACCCGCGCAGCACCTTGTAGTCGCCGCCGAAGAACACCTCGCTGTACTCCTTGTAGGGGAAGCTGACGTACCCCGGATAGCCGTGGAAGTCGGAGCCGGTCCACTCGTGGACGTCGCCGACCATCTGCTCGACGCCGAGCGCGGAGGCCCCCCGCGGGTAGCTGCCGACCGGCGCCGGGCCGAAGCCCCGCAGGTCGAGGTTGGCCCGCCCGGCGTCGGGAGGCTCCTCGCCCCACGGCTCGGTGCGCGACCGGCCGGTGCCGGGATCCCAGCGGGCGGCCTTCTCCCACTCCGCCTCCGAGAGCAGACGACCGCCGGCGAAGCGACAGAACGCCTCCGCCTCCCAGTAGGAGAGGTGCTGGACCGGCTCGGCCGGATCCAACGCCAGCAGGTGGCCGAACCGCCGCAGCGTCCAGCCGCCGTCGCCGTCGGGGATCCACCCCTGGGGGACGCGATGGCCGGTCTCCTCGCGCCACGCCCATCCCCGCTCCGACCACCACTCCGGTCGCTCGTACCCGCCGGCCGCGACGAACTCGGCGAAGCGTCGGTTGGTCACCGGGAAGCGATCGATCGCGAAGCGCGCCACGTCCACCCGGTGGCGGGGGCGCTCGTTGTCGTAGGCCGCGGAGCGGTCGTCGGTGCCCATGTCGAAGGCGCCGGCGGGGATCTCGACCCGCTCGGTGTCGTCGACGCGGCGCGCCGGCGGCAGGACCCGGTCACGCGCGAGCGGGTACGGCGGCAGGTCGCCGCGGAGGTCGAGCGCCTGGAGCACCGTCTCCTGGTGCTGGGCCTCGTGCTGGGCGACCATCGTGTAGACGAACCCGTCGCGCAGCAGGGGCTCGGCCGGGTCGAGGTCGATGCCGGCGAGGACCGACAGCGCCTCGGAGCGGACCTCGCTCATGTAGCGGAGCGCCTCGGATCGCTCCAGGACCTCCAGCTCGCCGCGCACCCACCGCGGGTTCTCGAAGGGGTTGTAGACGCGGTCGAGACGCTCGTCGGTGGGCGGACGCCCGTCGACCTCGCGCAGGAGCCACAGCTCCTCGAAGTTGGCGACGTGGCCGACGTCCCACACGACCGGGCTCATGATGTCGTGGTGCTGCCGGTGGACGTCGTCGTCGCCGAGCGGGGAGACGATCGCGTGGGTGCGGCGGCGCAGCGCTTCGAGGCGCGCCTCGAAGGCCTCGCGCTGCCCACGCTCCAGCGCGCTCATCGGGCTTCCCGGGCCCGTTGCGGGATCGGCTCGGCCGCCCACGCCAGCGCGGCCGCCCGGTCGGCGTGCAGCTCGTCGCGCAGCTCGTCGGCGGGGCACCGGCCGCGAAGGGCGAAGCGCTCCAGGTACTCCTCGGCGACCGCGAGCGCGCCGTCGGGCAGGTAGCCGGCGGGGAGCCGCCCGGCGCCCTCCATGGCGTACGACCACGCCTCCACGGCGAGCGCGCAGAACGACGGGTCGTCCACGCCCCGTCCGGCGGCGTGGTGCCAGAGGGCGAGCAGGTCGCCACGGCGGGGGGCGAGGAGCTCGAGGAGGCGCGAGCGGGCGCCGCGGTCCTCGATCGCGCCGGCGACGAGGGTCACGGGGACGTCCCGCCAACGCTGGGGGACGGCGTCGACGCAGCGGAGCTCGAGCATGCCGCGGGGCCGCACCTCGTGGAACACGGTGGAGAGGTGGTAGTCGAGGTCGGCGGCGGTGGGACGCCCGCGCTCGGGGTGGCCGTGGGCGAGCCAGTCGCCGAAGCTCCATCCCGGCACGCCGGGCTCGGCCGAGTCGGGACCGGTGCGCACGAGGAGGACGTCGGCTTCGAGCGCCGCGTCCGCGAGCTGCGCGACGGGGTCGTCGGTGGAGCCGTCGAGGAGGCGACGGGGGAACCCGGTGCGGGTGAGATCGAGGGCCTGCCAGGCGCGGGCGCGGGCGCAGACGTCGTCGCCGGCCGGGCTCGACGCGAAGGTCGCCGTGAGCAGGGGGGCCAGCAGGTTCGCCAGCGTCCAGCGCTCGGTGCGCTCCGACTCCAGACCCAGGTCGAGGTTGACCTGGACGGAGCAGGTGTGGCGCATGATGATCCGTCCCTGCGGGCCGCGACGGTCGAAGTACTCGGCCATCGCCGGGTAGCGGAAGCAGTCGAGCTGGAGGGGGACGTCGGCGACGTCGTGCCACGGGTCGGTGCCGGCGGACGCCAGGAGCACGCCCTCGTCGTCGAACGCGGTGGCCAGCACGGGCCCGAGGCGCTCGACCTCGTCGAGCGCGCCCGCGGCGGTGTCGTGGACCGCCGTGGCGTGCTCGAGGACCCCGCCGGGCTCGAAGGTGAGCCTGCCGCCGCCCGGCACCGGGTAGGAGGGGATGCCACCGACCTCGCCGCGAACGCCGATCGCCTCGCCGGCGAGGCCGTCGAGCACCGAGAGGCTGTCCGGCGTGCCGCCGTCGATGCGCACCCTCCCCTCGGGACGCCCCGCGGCGCGGCTCCGGATCGGGAACCGCTCGACCTCGAGGCCGATCCGGCCCGGCGAGCGCTCGTCGTCCCGCCGGGGGAAGCAGGATTCGGCGACGACCTGGTGCACCTCGTCGGGGCTCAGGGGGTCGTCGCTGGGCACACGCGGCTCCTCTCACGAGGCACGCCCGAGCACGCGGGCGGACGCGACGCTAGCGGCTCGCCCACCATGTCGCCCACGCTGTCGCCCACGCTGTCGCCCACGCTGCTCGGTTCTTCCGGCTCCCGGGCCTCCTGCCCAACCCGACCGGCCCTCACACCGATTCCGCCCGTCGTGGCCGCGGGAGCACGGAACGGATCGACCGCGCCTGACCGGGCGATCCTCCTGTGCGCCAGTCACGGTTCGTGGTATTCTCGTCACCATCAGTGACTTCCCGCCCTGTCGATCGCCTCCGGCGAAGGGGGATCGGGGCATGGACATGTCGTGGCCACACGGCCGATGGGCGGAGCGCGGCGAGCCCGACGGCCGAGCCGCCCGACTGGCCGAGCTGCACGCCACGTCCGCACGGTTGCGATCCCGCGCGCAGCATGCCCGGCGGTCCGCGCTCGTGGCGTCGAGTTGGTACCTCGAGGTCCGCTCACGACGCTGCATCCCGTACAGCGCGTGGGCGGACGACTCCGTCCGCCGCGTCACCGACGCGGTGCTCGCCGGCGATCCCCGCGCCGACGATCCCCTCGACACGGCCACCCTCGACTCGGCGCTGGCGGACTTCGGTGCAGCCCGTGCCCGCGCCGGCTTCGACGAGCAGGACCTCGCTGACGACCTCGACGCCCTCGCCGCGGTCGCGCCGCTCCCCCTCGTCTCGGCCGACCTGCTCGGCACCACGCTCGCCGGTTGGCGCGAAACCGCCGCACGTCCCGAGGAGACATCGAGCCCGGACCCCGAGGCGGGAGCGGCCCCGGCCCACGTCGACCTCCCGGCCGAAGAGCGCGAGGACCTCGACCGGGAGCTCGCCGCCCTCCTCGCCGCGGCGTCCGACGGCGAGACCACCCGCCGGGTCGTCGTCATCGACGTCGACCACGGCACCGCTCCCGACCACGGCCGGGTGGTCGCGGCGCTCGAGCGCCTGTCCGTCACGCGCTTCCCGGACCGGCGCTGGCTCACGCTCCATCCGGAGCGCCGCTACGGCTTCGTCGTCCACGGCGGGCGCCGAGCCGCCCACGCGCTGGCCACGCTGCGCGCCGACGTGCGCACGGCCCCCGAGCTCTCCGGTGCCCGCGTCTGGATCTGGATGGAGGAGCTCCCGAAGGATCCCGCCAGCGTCGCCGGCTTCGTGCGCGCCCTCGCCGGGGCGGCGCCCGTCACCACCGCAGCGCCGGCCACCGCGGCAGCCCACGGCGACGAGCCGGAGCGGTCGCGCGCTGCCACGCATCATCCGCCTCGCGGCACCCGCCGCAGGACGACTCGCAGACGGCGCCGCCGCGCCGGCGCCTTCGAGCACCTCACCGGTGCCATGGGCCTCACGCTGGTCGCGATCCTGGTCGCCGGCTCACTCGGAGTCCCGAGCGACCACCAGGCTCCCTCCGACGTCACGCTGCCCGACCGGTCCCTCCCACCGACGGCTCCCGTTCCCGATCTCGACGCCGAGCCACAGCCCCGGCAGCGCCGCGCACCCACGCCGTCCCCGACCGGGAACCCTCCCGAGCGCGACGCCACCCCACCCCCGAGCGAGCCGGGCGACGACGAGGTCGTGCTCGACGACCCGCAACCGATCTCCGAGACCTCCCCCGCGCCCGAGCCGGCTCCCAGCTCCGACGAACCGGCAACGGGCTCCGAGGAGCCGTCCACCGACGACGGTGACCCCGACCCGCCCGACACGCCGAGCTCCACCGAACCCGCGCCCGAAACCACCAACACCCCGCCGGGACAGGGGAACGCGCCGGCCACCGACACCCCGGGTCCGCCCGAACACGCGACTCCCGGCGGCCCCGGAGACACCGGCGGTCCCGGCGACACCACGGGCCCGAACGGCTCCGGCGCACCCGGATCCTCCCCCGCCTCCTCCGGCCCGGAGGTCGGGTCGGGGCCCCCGTCCCACGCAGCCGCCGGATCGCCCGGACGGTAGGGACGAGGGACGGCCGCGGACTCGCCGACGTCGCCGTCACCGCCGCGACACGGAGAGCGCTCTCGTCGCGGCCTGACTCGTCCTGGCCTGACTCCTCGCGGCCTGACTCCTCGCGCACTGACGGGATCGGCGCACTCCCGAGACGCGAAGCAGGGGGCCGCGACGGCCCCCTGGCACCCACGTTCACCTTGGAGCGGACGACGGGACTCGAACCCGCGACCTCCACCTTGGCAAGGTGGCGCTCCACCAACTGAGCTACGTCCGCGCGGAGCCCTCAGGGTATCAAAGCGCACCGCGGCGTCCTGAAGGCCGCGAGCACCGTCGGGCGCCGTCCCGGGCGCCCCTCCGGGGCGCCCGTGCGGGCCTGCTCAGGTCCCCGCGAGGCGCTCCACCACCGGCGCGAACTGCTCCATCACGTCGCCACCACCCTGGATCGTGACGTAGGAGATCCCGAACCGCTCGCGGCGCTCGTGGAGGTCGTCGACGATCTGCTCGACCGTCCCGACGAGCACGTGGGGGACGGCCTTGGCCTCGGCGGGGGTGATCTCGAAGGCCGGCGCCATCGCCTCGATCATCGAGTCGCGATCGTCGGTGATCGTGGTCATGAAGACCAACACGTTGAGCTCCAGGTCGTCGAAGCGCTCGCCCGCCGCGGCCCGGATCCAGTCGAGCTTCTCGCGGGTCGCCGCGTCGGTGGCGGTCTTCGCCGCGTCGGGAGAGATCTCCCCGGCCCGCAGGTTGGCGTTGAGGCCCACGATGTCGGCCTCGCGACCCGCGATCGAGAGGACGCGCCGACCGCCCCCACCGACCAGGACGGGCGGATGGGGGTCCTGGAGGGGCTTCGGGAACCCGTCGAGGTCGTCGATCGTGTAGTGGTCGCCGTCGAAGCTGAGCGCACCCTCACCCCAGAGGCCCTTCACGACGCGGAGGGCCTCCTCGAACCGGTCGAGGCGCGTCCCCGCTGGGTCGTAGGGGATGCCGCTCGCCTCGTAGTCGGTGCGCTGCCACCCCGCGCCGATGCCGAACTCGAGCCGGCCGTCGCTCAACAGGTCGAGGGTCGCGGCCTCCTTCGCCAGCACCACCGGATGCTTGTAGTCGTTGTCGAACACGAGCGAGCCGACCCGCAACCCCTCGGTGGCCTCCGCCGCGATCGACATCGCCACCATCGGGGCGAGCTCCTCGTTGACGAAGTGGTCGGGCATCGCCAGCGTGGAGTAGCCGAGGTCCTCGGCCTTGCGCGCGGTCTCCCGCCACTCCTTCGCCGAACCCGCGTGCGCGAGCTGAACCCCGAAACGGAACCTGCGGTCATGGGCCATCGTGTCTTCCTCCCCGGGACACCCGGACCGTCACGGCGCGCACCCGCTCACGGTCCGATTCGTTACGGAAGCGGACCGTATCAGCGGCCGGTGGAGCCGAAACCGTCGAGGCCCCGCGGCGAGTCGGCGAGACGCTCGACCTGCCGCCACGCGATCGCCTCGACGCGCTGCACGACGAGCTGCGCGATCCGGTCGCCGCGACGCACCTCGTAGGTCTCGATCGGGTCGAGGTTCACGAGGATCACCCGGATCTCGTCGCGGAAGCCGGCGTCGATGAGCCCCGGCGTGTTGAGGCACGTGATGCCGTGGCGCAGCGCGAGCCCCGAGCGCGGTTGCACGAAACCGGCGAAACCCGGCGGGATCGCCACCGCCACCCCGGTGGGCACCGCCGCCCTGCCGCCCGCGGCTTCGAGCTTCACGCCCTCGCGGGCGCGGAGGTCGTACCCGGCGTCGTCAGGGTGGCCGCGCTCGGGGAGCGGCACGTCCGGGCCGAGGCGGCGGATCTCGATCTCGACGGGCTCCACGATCCCGAGAGCCTACCGGCGGCCGTTCGAGGTCTCACGGTCCGCTCGGGAGGTGCGGGCGAGAGGGAACCGGGACGCGTCACCCGCGCGACCGCCGCCGAATCGATCCCATCGGTCTTCCGACGGAGCGTGCGCGTGCGAAGATCCCTGCCGTGAGCACACTCGTCACGTTCCACGCCCATCCCGACGACGAGGCCGTCGGCACCGCCGGGGTGATGGCGAAGGCCGCCGCGGAGGGCCACCGCGTCGTGCTCGTGGTCGCCACGCGAGGCGAGGAGGGGGAGGTGGTTCCCGGCGTCCTCTCCGACGGGGAGGAGCTCTCGACCCGGCGTGTCGAGGAGACCCACCGCGCCGCCGCGATCCTCGGCGTCCACCGGGTCGAGTTCCTCGACCACCGGGACTCGGGGATGATGGGGGAGCCCGCCAACGAGCACCCGGCCAGCTTCTGGCGGGCCGACGTCACCGCGGCCGCCGACGAGTTGGCCGCGATCCTGGCGGAGGAGTCGGCCGACGTGCTCACCGTGTACGACGAGAACGGGGTGTACGGACATCCCGACCACATCCAGGTCCACCGCGTCGGCATCCTGGCCGCCGAGCTGGCCGGCACCCCCCGCGTGTACGAGGAGACCGTCGACCGCAGCCACGTACGCGAGGTTGTCGAGCAGGCGCCGCCCGGAACGCTCCCCGAGGACTTCGATCCCGCGGCTCTCGACGAGCTCGGGGTCGAGCGGGAGCTGATCACCACCACCGTCGACGTCGGCGACTTCGTCGACCGCAAGCGCGCCGCCCTGCGCGCCCACACCAGCCAGATCCCCGAGACCTCCTTCTTCCTCTCCATGCCCGACGACGTGTTCGCCACGGTGTTCGGCCACGAGTGGTTCATCCGCCACGGCGCGCCGGCGGGGCTCCGTGAATCCGACCTGTTCGAGGGGCTGGGAGACGCCGCGATCGGCGCACCCGAGGGGGAATGACGCCCACGGCAGCCGGGTTGCACGATCGACTCGAAGCCGCCACAAGGCTCGACACCCCGACGATCCTGGAGGAGCACGTGAGTCTGTTCCGTCGCGGCCGGCACGACCGTTCCGACCGCCCCGACGGACGCCGGTGGTCACGACGGCGGCGTCGTCGAACGTCCCCGTCGGCCCAGATCGGCGACGAGGCCGGCAGCGGGACCGGCAGCGACGCCGGGAGCGGGACCAGCACCGGGATCGGCAGCAGGACCGGCGACGAGACCGGCAGCGGGACCAGCAGCGGGACCAGCAGCGGGAACGGCGAGGCGCACCGTCACGACGACGAGGAGTCGCCGGGTCACGCCGGCCCGGTGCTCTCCATCGACTCGCGGTCGTTCTTCGACGAGACGGCGCGGGGGTACACGATCGTCGACTTCTGGGCGGAGTGGTGCGGCCCGTGCCACCAGCTCGCACCGATCTTCGAGGAGCTGGCGCGCGAGTACGAAGGTCGCGTGCGCTTCGCGAAGCTCGACGTCGACCAGAGCCCCGACATCTCGGGGATGCTCCAGATCCGCAGCATCCCGACGCTGGTGGTGTTCGATCCCGAGGGCAACGAAGCCGCCCGCTTCTCGGGGATCCCCGCCCGCCGGGACCTCACCCGCCTCCTCGACCAGCTCGCCGCGCGGTCCTGAACCGTCGGCGCCCACTCCCCCAGCGCCCTCTCCCTCCCAGGAAGATCCGCGAGATCTGCCCGCTCGATGACGGACTGCACCCCCTCGAACGCCGTGGTCTCTCCCTGCGACGAAGATCCGCGAGATCTGCCGGCGACGTGGAAATACAACCTGCGCGCGTCGCGTTCCATCGGGTTGAGAAGGCTGCGAGGACGCAGCTCCACAGTCACAGAGCCACAGTCACAGATCCACAGTCACAGATCCACGGAACGACCGAGCAACACAGCACGAATCAGCAGAGCAGCAGTACAGAGGGTTTCGAGAGGTGAGATCAGGCAGTTCGATCCGAGAAGCGGATCCGAGAACAGGAGGGATGCCGATGCTCATGAGGACTGACCCCTTCCGGGAGCTGGACCGTCTCGCCGACGAGCTCTGGGGCGGCAACGGGCGTCGCCGCAGCAGCCTTCGGACCATGGCGATGGACGCCTACCGCGAGGGTGACCGTTTCGTCGTCCACTTCGACCTCCCCGGTGTCGACCCGGACTCGATCGACGTCACCGTGGAGGACAACGTGCTCAACGTCACCGCCACCCGTGCCTGGGAGCGCACCGAGGAGCGCGAGTGGGTGGTCACCGAGCGGCACCAGGGTGAGTTCCACCGTCAGCTCTTCCTCGGCGACACCCTGGACGCCGACCAGATCGACGCCAGCTACGACGAGGGTGTGTTGACCCTCACCATCCCGGTCGCCGAGACGGCCAAGCCTCGCAAGGTCGAGGTCGGCCGCGGCAAGCAGGGCGAGCGGGCGATCGAGACCGGCTCGTCCGAGGCCGCCTGAGCGCGACCACCAGCCCCTTCCCTGTGTGAGTGTCCTGCAGTCGTATCGACTGCAGGACACTCACACATCGCGCGTCGAGACGGGATCAGATGCCGGGGGTCAGGTGCCGGGGGTCAGGTGGCGGGGGTCAGGTGCCGGGGGTCAGGGGCCGGGGATAGGGATGCCGTACTCGCGGGCGACGTCCTCGGCACCCAGCTCCTCGCCGTCCTCGAACACCAGCCGCGTGTGGTTCTCGGGGTGCGGGAACATGTGGATGGCGAGGAACTGGTCCATCGAGTCGAACACGCTGATGGAGCCCCGCGGCGGCGGGGTCAGCCAGTGGATCACCACCACCCCGGTCGAGAAGAGGACGCCCTCGAGCACGATCCCCGTCCCCGAGATCCCCGAGACGTCGCGCTCACGCTTCATGGCGAAACGGCGCATGCCTGACGGTGCACGGTCGCCCATTCCGACTCCCCCGTCGGGTCCCATTGCTCGCGCCATTGTGACCGACGACGCACCGCCTCGGCCCGATCCACCACACGCGGTCGCCCCGCGCGTGCTATGGGTGGGCCCATGAGATACCGACAGCTCGGCGACAGCGACCTGGCCGTCTCGGAGATCAGCCTCGGCTCCTGGCTCACCTACGGGGTGGGTGTCGAGAACCAGCGGGGCAGGGCGTGCATCGACGCCGCCTTCGACGCCGGCATCAACTTCGTGGACACCGCCAACGTCTACGGCCGCGGAGCCGCCGAGGAGTTCCTCGGCGACGCCCTCTCGGGACGCGACCGCGACTCGTACGTGCTCGCCACCAAGGCGTACTTCCCGATGTCCGAGACCGACGCGGGGCTCTCGGCTGAGCAGATCCACAAGCAGATCGACGCGTCGCTGCAGCGGCTGCGGACCGACCACGTCGACCTCTACCAGTGCCACCGCTACGACGTGGACACCCCCCTCGAGGAGACCCTCGGTGCGCTCACGGAGATCGTCCGCCAGGGCAAGGTCCGCTACCTCGGATTCTCCGAGTGGAAGCCCGACCAGATCCGCGCCGCGATCGAGCTCGCCGACCGGGAGGGCTTCGAGCGCTTCGTGTCCAGCCAGCCGCAGTACTCGATCCTCTGGCGCCGGCCCGAGCGCGAGGTGATGCCGTTGTGCGCGCAGCACGGCATCAGCCAGATCGTCTGGGCGCCCCTCACCCAGGGTGTGCTGACCGGCAAGTACACGCCCGGCAACCCTCCCCCCGACGACTCGCGCGCCGCCCACGAGGTCATGGGCGCCAACATGGGCGACTGGACCGATGACGCCGTCCTCGAAGCGGTCCAGGGGCTGCGTCCCGTCGCCGAAGAGCTCGGCGTGACGATGGCGCAGCTCGCCCTCGCCTGGGTGCTGCGCCAGGAGAACGTCGCCTCCGCGATCGTCGGGGCGAGCCGGCCCGAGCAGGTCCACGACAACGCCGCCGCCTCGGGGGTCGAGCTCTCATCCGACGTCCTCGACGCCATCGACCGAGCCGTCGGCCACGTCGTCCAGCCACGCTGACCAACCACATCGTCCAGCCACGTCGTCCAGCCACGTCGTCCAGCCACGCTGACCAACCACATCGTCCAGCCCCGCTGACCAGCCCCGCTGGGACGCCCCCGATCAGGGGACGAGGCGCCGCATCCCGGTCGCCGCGAACAGCCCCAGCACCACCCACAGACCCGCGACGGCGACGAACCCCGGCCAGATCAGCTCCCACGGCGCGGTGTCGATGAACCCGGCTCGGGCGAGGCGCAGGACGTTCGACATCGGGTTCACCCGAGCGACGGCGTGGAGCCACCCGGTCATCACGTCGATCGGCACCTGCGCGGTGGAGAAGAACAACGTCACGAACATCCCGACCTGCATGAGCGGACCGGCGTTCTGGGTCTGGATCCGGTAGACGACGCCCAGGCCCCACAGGGTGGCCGCTGTCGCCACCCCCAGGCCGGCGACCCAGAGCAACCCCACGCCGAGGAGACCACCCGGCACGGCCATGCCGCCGAACGCTCCCACGAGGAGCACGAGCACGAACGCCACCGACGAGCGGACGAGGCTGGAGAGCACCCCGCCGAGGACCAACGCCGCGCGGGGTGCCGGGGCGAGGAGGAGGCGGTCGACGAAGCGCTCCTCGATCTCGGTGGCGACCGACTGCGCGGTGCCGACCCCCGAGAACGACGAGCCCATCAGCACCGCCATCGGGACGTACCAACTCAGGATGTTGTCGGTGCCGAAACCGGGAACGTCGGTCACCCCGCTGTACTGCCCCGAGAACGCGACCGCGAAGAACACCGGCATCACCAGCACCGGAACGAACGCCGACGGCAGCCGGCGCACATTGACCAGGTTGCGCCTCGCCAGCGCCAGCGCGACCCGGACGGTGGAGCCACCCGGCCCGCGGAGCTCGGGCACCCGCCCGGGCACGGCGACGGACCCCACGGCGCTCACGTGTCACCCCGGACCCGTCGCCGCAGGGCGGCGAGCGCCAACGTCATCGACACCGCCAGGATCCCGACGGGCACACCCAGCGCGACCGCCGCGTCGGCGAATCCGAAGCCGACGGTGCTCAGGTCGCGCAGCGCCTCCACCAGCCACGACACCGGGTTGAGGCCGGCGATGTCCTGGTAGAAGCCCGTCATCAGCTCCCGAGGGAAGAACGCCGACGACGTGAACAGCAGGATGAACATCAGCGGGAACGCTCCCTGCACCGCCTCCGCCGACCCCGTCCGCAGACCCAGGGCGATGGCGAACCCCCCGATCGCCCACGCCATCAACATGCCCGCCACGACGTAGACGAGCAGCGCCGGGACACCCCCCGCCATCGTCGCCCCGAAGGGCAGCAGCACCGCGAGGAACCACACCACCTGCACCCCTCCGAGCAGCGCTGCCCCACCCATGCGCCCGAAGAGGATCGAGAGCCGCGACACCGGCGACGCGACGAGCCGTTCGAAGAACCCCTCCGAGATGTCGGTGGCGATCTCGCTCCCGGCGTTGAAGGAGCCGAAGATCACCCCCTGCATCACGGCGGCGGGAAGCAGGAACGCCAGGAAGGAGTCGACCTCCGGGAAGCGGGGGAGGTCGGTGGCCCGCTCGAACGCCGCCGCGTTCAACGCCGTGAAGATCAGGGGGAACACGAGCGACGGGACGATCACCGGAGGCTGGCGGCGGATCGTGCGGACGGAACGCATCGCCAGCGCGACGGCCTGGTGGCCGGGCCGGAGCACGATCTCGGGAGCGGTCTCGGTCGGCGCGGTCATCCGTCGCCCGGCACCTCGACGGGAGCCGCTTCCTCGGCCCCCTCGAGTCGGCGGCCGGTGGCGTCCGCGAACACGTCGTCGAGCGTCGGCTGGTGCAGCTCCATGTGCAACACCTCGACGTCGGCGTCGTCGAGCGCGCGGACCACAGCAGTCATCTGCCTCGTGCCTCCCACCAGCCCGATGGCCACGATCCCGTCGTCGCTCGGCCGGTCCTCACCGAAGCGGCCCAGCACCTCGCGGGCCTCGCTGATGCCCTTGTCGACCTCCACCGAGAGCGTCGGCTCACCGACATCCGCCTTCAGCTCGGCCGGTGTGCCCTCCCGGACGATCGTGCCGTAGTCGATGATGGCGATGCGGCGGCACAGCTCGTCGGCCTCCTCCAGGTACTGGGTCGTGAGGAACACCGTGGTGCCGAACTCCCGGTTGAGTCGCCGCACCTCCTCCCAGAGCGTGATCCGGCTCATCGGATCCAGGCCGGTGGTGGGCTCGTCGAGGAACAGCACCCGGGGCTCGTGGACGAGGGCGAGGGCGAGGTCGAGGCGGCGCTTCATCCCACCCGAGTAGGTGCCGATCCGGCGGTCCGCGGCCTCGGTGAGCCCGACCTGCTCGAGGAGCCGCTGGCCGCGACGCCGACCCTCGTCGGTCGGGAGCCCGTGCAGCACCGACTGGAGCACCATCAGCTCCCGGCCGGTCATGAGCGGGTCGAGGGCCGCCTCCTGGAGGGCGACGCCGATCGCCCGCCGCACCTGCGAGGCCTGCTCGACCACGTCGTAGCCGGCGACCAGGGCACGACCGCCGGAGGGCCGCAGCAGCGTGGTGAGCATCCGCACGGTGGTGGACTTCCCCGCCCCGTTGGGACCGAGGAAGCCGAAGATCTCGCCTTCGCCGACCTCGAGGTCGACGCCGTCGACGGCGACGACGTCCCCGAAGCGTCGGACGAGGCCCTCGGTGACGATGGGAGGTGTTGCTTCGGACATGCGGCGGCGCTCGATCGAAGTGTTTCCGCCCGCAGCACGACGCCCGGTGGCGTCCACTCACGCGGCGGGGGGACAGGCTACCGCCAAGCTCCCGCCACCATCGCAGCGAAAACCGAGACCGCGGGCCCGCCGCCGGCCGTCGTCGCGCCGCCCGGTCCGACCACCGAACGCGGCGCTCAGGTCAAGCCCGCCAACACCTCCGTGGCGAAGCGCTCCGGCGCCTCCACCATCGGGTAGTGGCCGACGCCGTCGAGGCGCACGTACTCCGTGTCCGCACGGCGCTGCGAGAGCACGTCGGCCATCTCCACCACCGCGACCGGATCGAGCACGCCCCACACGATCCGCAGCGGAGCCGGATGCCGTTCGACCGCGCCCGTCCAGCGGTCCTCGTGCTCGCGGCGCTCGTCGACGTAGCGGATCAGGCGGGGCAGCAGCTCCACACCCTCGCCGACGGCCACCAGCTCGGCGGCGGCCCGGAGGTGCGCCTCGTCGGGCTCGGCGCCGGGAGCGAGCGTCCCCCGGAGGGCCTCGACGAGCGCGTCGACGTCGAAGCCGAGGTCGTCGCCGAGCTTCTCGTCGGGAAGCGACAGCAGCATCTCCTGGCCCTCGGTGAGGCGAGCCCGGTCGATATAGACGGATCCGTTGGTGATCACGCGGCGGACGACCTCGAAGCCGAGCGCACCGCCGAGCGAGCGTGCGAGCAGCTCGCCGCCGACCGAGTCCCCCATGTCGTGGGTGAGCAGGTCGACCCGATCCAGACCCGCGCGACCGACGAGCTCCTCGACCACGTCGGCCTGGCGGAACAGCGAGTAGGCACGATCGGGCTTCGCGGAGAGCCCGTAGCCGGGGAGGTCGAGGAGCAGCACCCGGCGGTCGCGACGCAGCGCCGGGAGCACAGCGGCGAAGTCGATCGAGGAGGTGGGGAAGCCGTGGAGCACGAGCAGCGGCGGCTTCCCGGATGCGCCGTCGCTCCCGGACGCACCGTCGCTGTCCACGGGCACGTCGACCACGAACACCTCGTCGCCGGCGAGGAGGCGGTGGGAGCCCAACGCCTCCCAGTCAGCGACCAGCCGGCTCGCCCGCGTCGCGACCTCAGGCATACACGAGCCGGGTGATCCAGTCGGCGACGAGCGCCGGCTTGTCCTCGCCCTCGATCTCGACCGTCATCTCCCGTGTGACCTGGAGCGTCTGCGGGTCCTTCAGATCCACGTCCTCGAGCGTGCTGGACGCCCGGATCCGGGAGCCGACCGTGACCGCCGCGATGAACCGCACCCGGTCGAACCCGTAGTTGATTCCCATCACCACGCCCTCGAGGACGGCGTCGTCGCGGGGGATCGACGAGCTGAGCGGAGTGAGCAGCGACAGGGTGAGGAACCCGTGGGCGATCGTCGTCTTCCACGGCGACAGCTCGGCGGCCCGCGCGGGATCGACGTGGATGAACTGGTGGTCGTCGGTGGCATCCGCGAACCGGTCGATCCGCTCCTGGTCGATCTCCATCCAGTCGCCGGCGCCCTCGGATTGGCCGATTCGGTCCCGATACCACTCGTAGGCCTGCTCCGCGTGGGTCGCCATGGAGTCCTCCGGTTCGGCGCCGAGCTCGGACGCCGCCAAGCTACCGTCCGCGTGCGCGCGCCGCCCACGCGAGCGCCGGCACCTCACGTGCCCGTCGACCGCGTCGCCGACCGTCCCGACCGACGGGTTCCCGACGAGCTCGCCGCCGGGAGCCTCACGCGAGCGCCGGCACCTGCTGGAGCGCGGTGACCGCCACGAGCGCCACGACGATGGTCGGGAGCAGCTCGCGGGTGCGCCAGGCGACCACCGCCGCGAGGACGCCGGCGACGAGCTCCGCGGACACCAGGTCGATCGCCCCGCCGTCGGGGCGGAGCAGGGCGGGGACGGTCAGCGCGGCGAGCGCCGCGGGCGGGATCATCCGCAACGCCTCGCGCACCGGCGGCGACAGCACCGAGAGGCGACCCGCCAGCGCGAACAGCACGGCCCGGATCGCGTAGGTGCCCGCACCCACCGCCCCGATGACGAGCCACACGTCGACGCGCTCGATCATCGCCGCACCGCCGTCCAGAAGCCCGCCCCGATCCCCGACAGCGCCCCGACCGGCATGCCGAGGTTGGCGGGAAGCGGGTCACCCACGGTGGCGACGACCCCGGCGACGAGCGCGGCGACCAGCGTCGGGCGGTCGGTGACCGCGGGGGCCAGCAGGGCGAGGAAGACCGCCGGGACCGCGAACTCGATGGGGACCGAATCGGGCACGGCGTCGCCGACCGCCACACCGGCGAGCGAGGTCGCCTGCCAGGTGAGCCACAGCGCCGAGCCGGCGCCCACGTAGAACTCGAATCGCCGCGGCGCCTCCGGCTGCTGCGTGTACCGGGTGATCGAGACGGCATAGGCCTGGTCGGTCAGCAGGTACGCGCCCAGCGCCCGCCGGGGCGCCGACTCCCCCGCCAGGTGCGGGACGATCGACGCGGCGTACATCAGCATCCGCAGGTTGATCACCAACGCGGTAAGCACGACCACCGCCAGCGGCGCGCCCCGAACCAGCAGGTCGAGGGCGACGAGCTGCGACGCTCCCGCGAACACGATCGAGGAGAACCCGCCCGCCTCGGCGAACCCCAAGCCGGCGTCGGCGACCGTCGCCCCCCACACCAGGCCGAACGGCGCGACGCCGAGGAGGATCGGGCTCACCGCCAGCGCGCCCGACCCCAGGGCGCGCAGCGTCGTCGTCCCCCGCTCGTCCGTGCTCATCGAGGCAGTCTCACCAGGGCAGTCTCACCAGGGCAGTCTCACCAGGGCGGTCTCACCAGGGCAGGTCACCGGGGCGGTCTGGCTTGGTCCGCCGGACAGTTCGGCGTGGTCACCCGGGCAGTCTGGCGTGACGATGCCCTCCGACGACGACCAGTTGCTCCGGGCGGGGCCCGACACGTCGGCTGCCGTCTGCTCGATGTCACCGCTGGTCACGAGCACTCAGGTCGTCAACCCGCCGATGATCAGCCTGTCGGCTACGGTCTGCCGGATGTCACGGCCGACCACGAGGACCCACACGGTCAAACCGCCGATGACCAGCTCGTCGGCCAGGGTCTGCCGGATTCCACTGCCGATCAGAGCAGCAACGCGGTCGGCCCACCGATGATCAGCTCGTCGGCTACCGCCCGCCGGATTCCACGCCTGCTCACGATCCTCGCCGCGGTGGCGATGCTCTCGGCGGCGTGCAGCGGAAGCTCCGGTTCTGCCGACGAGTCGGGTGGGGCGAACAGCGCTGCCGGCTCGGACGGCGGTGACGGATCCGCCGCCGCTCCGGCCGAGTGCGACCGTGAGCCGCCCTACACCATCCGGGCCGAGGGCCACAACGAGCCCGCGGGCGGTGCCGCCGAGTGGGAGGTCACCCACGCGCTCGCCCAGCGCGTCCCGATCGTGCCGGGCGAGTCGGGAGAGCTCCTCGAGGGTGAGGAGAAGGAGGCCGCGGACGAGCAGGCGCGCACCACCGACCTGGCGCTCATCGGCTTCCAGCTCGCGGACTTCCCGCTGGAGCGCGAGGAGCTCGAAGGGTTCGGCTTCGCCCAGCCCGAACCCCCTGCGGGCGCCACGCTCGTGTCGGTCGGGATCGTCCCACCCACCGAGGCCGGCCTCGCCGCCGGTGACGTGGTGACCGCCGGCGACCCCGAGTACGACTCGGTCACGTCGTTCTCCACGCTCAGCGTGGTGGTGCAGACCTCCGAGCGCAGCCACTCCGACAACGCGTTCACCGACATGACGGGCGAGGTCGAGATCCTCGCTCTCGACGACGAGTCGGTGTGCGCCCGCGCCGACGTCGTCCTCACCAACGGGGACGAGCCGGTGGCGACCGTCGAGGGCGTGCTCGTCGCCGAGGTGGTGCGCGTGTCGGAGCGCTTCTACCTCACCTGACCCCCGCCCGCGTGGTGTCGGGGATCGGTTCGCCTGCCGCTCCGGCCGGTCGGCCAGGGTCGAAAATGCGATCGCTCGTCACCCCGGCGTCGCGTGGTGTCGGGGATCGATCGCTGGCCACTCGCTCGCTTCGCTCGCTCGCCCCACCCACCCGCCAGGCTGCGCGATCGACCCCCGACACCACGCTCCCGACGCGCGGGCAGGTCTTGTGTGAGTGTTCGGCATGCCCGCGAGCGACACGCCAGATACTCACACGACACAG